>CALRPU020000003.1:0-181979 GCA_943370175.1 Hydrogenophaga intermedia
AGGTTGGCGCCCTGGTCGACAAGATCGAACACCTCAAGGCCAGCGTGCGGGCCAAGGTGGAGCATCCGTTCCGTGTGATCAAACGGCAGTTCGGACACGTGAAGGTTCGCTACCGGGGGTTGGCGAAGAACACTGCCCAGCTCCACACCTTGTTCGCGCTGTCGAACCTGTGGATGCCCCGCAGGCAGTTGATGGCGCTGCAGGCACAGGTGTGTCCGATGAACGCGAAAGCGGCCTGAAATCAGGGTTGGAACCCCGATTTGACCCTCCCAACGAAATCGAATCGAACTCGGATCCATCACCAAGGCTGAACCTGATCAGCAGGCTGAAACAGAGCCAGCCATCGGTTCATTGTTCAGACCTTCCTTAGGTAAAGCTCCTTGTCGGGCGTTTCATTCCCGGGATACAAGGTGTCGCGCACACCGTTGAGATCGGTGTTGCCGATTTCTTGAATGGTGGGAAGCTTCTGGTAGCTGAGGTTATCCTGGCCGTTTATTGTCCGATTCAAAATGCTGTCGGCAAACAGCATTGCAACGGCATTTGAGGCTTCGTCAAGTTTTGCCTTGCTGAATGAGCCTATGCCTCGCAGCTCGCCCTGGCGGATGTTGTATTGGCGGATGACCTCTGAAAAAGCGCCAACGTTCTGATTGACTTGCAAAGCGCCATAAAGCCATGTCAGAGCTCTGCGATTCTCATCAGGCATGAGCGCGTTGGGGTTGGCCTGCCAAACCGTGTCGATAGGGGAACTCAAAGTGCTCCCTGCCAGATCTATGCCGGTGACGCATTTGAAAATATAGGAATACAGGGCGACGCCACCGCCTGCGAGTTGCTTGTTTTCAACTCGGCCCGCAATTTCTCGCAAGCGCGCTATTTCTAGAAGCTGTGTACTGTTGAATTGAAATGCGGTTGGCATGTTTATCCCCCTGCCTTTCTGGCGTTGATGATTACTTGCTGAACTTGGTCGTAGATACTAGGCATCTGTTCAAGATGAGATACGTAGATGGCAATAGTGGCGTAAACATATGGCGTTATCCGCATGGAAGAAGTACATCGCCAGCCCCTGTTGCCGTAGCGCTTTTGTTGCTCTGGGTCATTGCGAATTTGACAGGCAATGCTACTTACATCGCCTTGCATGTCTTTCAACTCTCGCTTCAAGGGCCAATAGGTGGCCTCCCAACCGCGTTGTCCATGGGCTTCCGCTGCAAAATCAAGCAACATTTCTGTCATTCCAAGATCCTGTCGCGCACTGACAGTCACCGACCCAGGGTAGTCTTTATTTCTCGCTCTGACTTCGTATGCTGCTTTAACCTTTTGCATCCCATCTGCGTTGGACTGATAGCCTCGACTGGCCGCAAACTTAGGATCCATTGAGCAAACAAACTTCACATCCACCATGGCACCCATGCCATCCTTGACCGGCGCCGGGTTCCCCTTGGGGTAGAAATGCGGCAGGGTGCCTTGCAGCCCGTTATAGCGATTGGGGTTGTGCGCCGGGTAACTTCCGCTTGATGCAATTTCAGCCGGGAATACAAATCGCACTCCACCTAACCAAAAGTCCACCGTAGTGATACGCTTGTTGATGGTCTTGCCATCAGCGGAGACTTCTTCTTTGGTGCCGTAGTTTGGGAACGGCAGTCCGGACTTAACAATCGCTTGGGCACTGGCAACCGAACAACTGTCGGCATACCCAAAGCCATCGGCCCCAATGGTCTTGGGATCGGCCCAATGGCTTACCAGCAAGTCGTTGCGATTGATCGGCTCATCGCATCCAGACAGAACCAAGCAGGCTGTCAAACTTATGAAAAGCAATAGGCTACGCATGACTCAGATCCCTCATATTTATATTCGCTGCGATAGGCTTTCTTGAGAAGGCTAAGGACCCGGATGATCAGCGGCCGATCTCGGTGTAGATCCCGGGCTAGTCATACTTTCCTGAGGAGTTGAAGAACACGAACTATTTCTACATATAGCTCGGGCCAATCAATTCATGCCGGTGCCTACCCAGATGCCATGTTTCTACATAAAGCCTGTGCCTTCGCTGTTTCGTGGGTCGTTGGTCTCGCAGGTCGAGACCGGCGGCAATCCGTCGGTGCCCATGAACTCGGTGGCAACGTAGTACGTCACGTGATTAATGCGGCCACCCCGCGGGCCGATAACGCCTTTCATTGTTACGGCGTCCAAGCCAGGAAATGATCCAGGCAATACTGGCGCTTCTCTTCTATCAACTTCGCCTTTTGTTGCTCCGATGGGCCGCAACTTGTTGCACTGAGCAACGCGGCCAAGAGCAATACTGATGGCTTGACGTTCAATCGTGAACCCCTTCGACTTGCTGGTTGATGTTCGATTGCTCTTTGGCTAACGGCACTGTGCGGTGCCCAATCAACCTGTCGTAGCCTGCTATGCCTTCAGCGTGATTGAGCCTGTGAACTTCACCTCTGGATCTTGTGGCCCGAAGCATCGCGCCGACTTGATCGCCGAGCGTTTGCTGCACCGCTTGCGCGATGCTCTCCGGATCGAAGAACTCCACCAGTTTCCCGTTGACACCATCTCGAATGACCTCCCGCACCGGCGCCGTGTCCGAGCCCACGATCGGCGCACCGCATGCCATCGCCTCCAGCAGCGACCAGCTCAGCACAAACGGGTAGGTCAGGTACACGTGCACCGCCGACACCTGCATCACCTTGATGTAGTGGGCCCGCGGCACGCGCCCGAGAAAGTGGGTTCGCTGCGGGTCGATCTTCACCTCGTGCAACATGTGCTCGCGCCAGTTCGCAGCATTGGCGGGCTTACGCCCGTAGCTGACCTCATCGCCTCCGATGATCAATGCGTGGCAACGCGGATTCGCCCGCTGGATGCGCTCCAGCGCGCGCATGAAGACGTGGAAACCGCGGTACGGCTCCAAGTTGCGCGCCACATAGGTGACGACCGAGTCGCCGGCCATCAACCGCGTGCCGTTGGGCGTGACGATCTCGGCATTCGGGTCCGGCCCCAACTCGTGCGTCGCGATGCCTTCGTGCTGGACGGTGATCTTGGGTCGGAAGATTTCTGGATGGCGGCTCCACTGCCAACGCGTGGGTGTGACCGCCGCGTCGCAGTTCGTGAGGTTTAGCGTGTGCAGTGCGTTCCAGGTGCGTATGCGTGCGCGGTCGTCGAAGCTCAGCGGGAATTCGGGGTCGAAGCCCAGGTCGGCACCCTCAGCGCTGTAGAACCATTCGCAGAAGTGGACGAGGCGGGCATCGGGAAAGACGTCCTTTGCATACAGCGTCTCGCCCCAGCCCGGATGAGCCAGGATCACGTCCGGCGTGAACGCGCTCCTGCGCAGCTCGAGCATCGCCCGTGCCGCCGCCTGGCCGTGCAAGGTCGCTACCTCCATCTGCCGCAAGTAAGGATGCTGATCGTTGCGCCCTTTGCGAGCGGGCTTGTAGCGGATGAGTTTGTCGAAACCGGGCAGCCCCGGCGCGGTAACGCGCCCCAGCCCACGCACGTCCCATCCTGGGCGCTGGACCCACGCCTTCACCAGATGCCCGAACTGGCCGGGGAAGTTTTGATGAACAACGAGCAGCCGCATCAGCGTTCCCCCATGCTTTCATTGACGCTGCGCTGAACTGGGCTCAGCAGGTAATCGATCACCCGACGAGACCCCGTCCTGATTTCAGCCGTCACGTTCATTCCCGGACTCAGTTTGATCGTCTTGCCGTCGATATCGATCGTCGACGCGTTCAACGTGAGCGTCGCCGGGAAGATCGCGCCGCGCTTGTCGTCATTGACCGCATCGGCCGTCACGCGCTTGACGGTGGCGGGAACCGTTCCATAGCGCGTGAACGGAAAGGTTTCCAGCTTGATGCTGGAGATCTGCCCCTCATGCACGAAGCCGATGTCCTTGTTGTCGACGGTGACCTCCGCGCTCATCTGCGCATCCGTCGGCACGATGATCATCAGCACCTGTGCCGGCGTTACCACCCCGCCTTCGGTGTGAACAACCACCTGTTGCACGACGCCATCCACCGGTGCCGTCAATTGCGCCAAACGTGAGCGCTGTTCGGTCTTGCTGCGCTCCTGGGTCAGTTGCTCCCGCTTCAACGTCGCCTGGGTATGCCGCTCGCTCAAGGCTCGTCGCGTTTCCGCCAAATAAGCCGTGCGCGCCTGGGCCGCTTCGTGAACAGCTGCCTGGGCCTCTTTCAATCGCGCGCGCTGGGTTGCCAGGTCACTCTCCATTTCGATGCGCTCGCGCTGCCGGTCCTGTCCCAGGTGGCCCGACATGAAACCCTGCCGGGTCAGGCTGTCGAAATCCGCTTCCCGTTGCCTGACGATTGGCAGCGTCGCTTCGAGTTTCTTGATCAGTTGCCGAACCGTGGCAATCTCCGCCTCACGTCGTGCTGATTCCGCACCGAGCTTGGCCAATTTCGCCCCGATGTCGGCCCACTCGGCTTGCAGTTGATCTTGGTCGTTCGATGCGCCCTCGTGTACCGAGGCGGGCAACACTGGCGCGCGACCCTTCTCGATCGCCAGCGCCAAGGCCGCTGTACGCCGCTCTTCGGACATGGCCGCATTAAGTTGCTCCTGAACGCTTGCGCCGTCGGCTGCCGCGTTGGTGCCATCCAGCTCCACCAGGAGTTGCCCGGCCTTCACCACATCGCCATTCTTCACCAGCACGCGCCGCACCACGCCGGCTTCGAGGGGTTGCAGGGTCTTGGTGTTGTCGCTCACGACGATGCGGCCTGGTGCCACGGCCACGATGTCGATCTGGCCGAACACGGCCCACGCCACGGCGATCACGAACATCGCGCACAGGGCCAGTGCCACACGCCGCGGTGCGGGGTGTACCGGCGTTTCCTGCAGGCTCAGTGCCGCCGGCAGGAAGGCTGTCTCGTCGGCCAGGCGTCGCGGGCCCGCGAGTTCGTTTCGTGCAGCCCATGCGGCACTGAAAATCGCGCGGTAACGGGCCAACAAGTCGGCCAGAGGCGGGCGTTGTGTTTCAGCCTTGCCCATCACGACACCACCCCGCTTTGCATGCTCCACAGGTGCGCGTACAGGCCGCTCGGCACCTCCAGCAATTGGTGGTGCGACCCGACCTCCACGATTCGGCCCTTGTCCATCACGATGATGCGGTGCGCCTGGCGCACCGAGCTGAGTCGATGGGCGATGATGATGACGGTGCGCCCCTTGCAGATCGCCTGCATGTTGCGCTGCAGGATGGCCTCGCTCTCGTAGTCGAGCGCGCTGGTGGCCTCGTCGAGGATCAGCACGCGGGGGTCGGTGAACAGCGCCCGGGCAATCGCAATGCGTTGTCGCTGGCCGCCGGAGAGGCTTGCGCCCTGTTCACCCACCACGGTGTCGTAGCCCTCGGCCAGCTCACTGATGAAGTCGTGCGCGCCGGCCAGCTGCGCCGCATGCATCACGGCCTCGATCGGCGCAGCGGGGTCCACGATGGCAATGTTCTCGCGCACGCTGCGGTTGAACAGCAGGTTTTCCTGCAGCACCACGCCGATCTGGCGGCGCAGCAGCGCCGCGTCGATCAAGCTGATATCGAGGCCGTCCACCAGCACCCGTCCTTGTTCGGGCGAGTACAGCCGCTGCATCAGCTTGGTCAGCGTGCTCTTGCCGGAGCCCGAACGGCCAACGATGCCGATGACCTCGCCAGCCTTCACGTCGAGGCTGAGTTGCTGAAGCACCGGCTGGGCCTCGGGCCGGTAACGGAAGTTCACCGCATCGAACTGGATGCGGCCTTTCAAAGGTGGGAGTTGTGCCGCATTCGATGGCGGCAATTCGGTGCGGGTGTTCAGGATGTCGCCGAGCCGCGCCATCGAGATGCCGGTCTGCTGGAAGTCGGTCCACAGCTGGGCCATGCGCATGATGGGCTGGGCCGCCCGCCCGGCGAACATGTTGAACGCGACGAACATGCCGACCGTCAGCGCGCCATCCATCACAAGGTGTGCGCCGTACCACAGCGTGGCCGCGTTGACGAGCTTGCCGATCAGATTGACGCCTTCGTTCGCGCCGCTGGACAGCACGCCGGTGCGGAAGCTGGCGGACACGTAGGCCGCCAGCTGCTGGTCCCAGCGTTTGGCCATTTGCGGCTCCAGCGCGGCCGCCTTGACGGTTTGGATGCCGGTGATCGTCTCCACCAGCAGCGCCTGGTTTTCGGCGCCGCGTGCGAACTTTTCGTTCAAGCGCCCGCGCAGCACGGGAACGACCAGCAGGCTGAGGCCCACGTAAAGCGGCAGGCTGCTCAGCACGATCAAAGTCAAGGGCACGCTGTACAAGAGCATCACCCCGACAAAGACCACCGAGAACAGCAGGTCCAGCACGAGCGTCAAGGCATGGCCGGTCAGGAAGCTGCGGATGTGTTCCAGCTCACGCACCCGGGCGACCGAGTCGCCGACGCGCCGAGCCTGAAAGTAGTTCAAGGGCAGATTCAACAGGTGCCGGAACAGGCGTGAACCCAGTTCCACATCAATGCGGCTGGTGGTGTGGCTGAACATGTAACTGCGCAACACCGTCAGCGTGCTTTCAAACACGACCACGACCACCAGACCAATGACAAGAACGTCCAGGGTGCTGACGCCGCGGTGAACCAGCACTTTGTCCATGACCACCTGAAAGAACAGGGGCGACACCAGCGCAAAGAGCTGAAGGAACAAGGAGACGACGAAGACCTCGCCCAGCAGGCGGCGGTACTTGATGATCGCGGGGATGAACCAGCTGAAGTCGAAGCGCGCGAGATCCCCCGCCACAGAGGCCCGGCTGGTCACCAGGATCAACTCACCAGTCCAGGCACGCGCAAACACCTCGACCGGCTCGATCTTCGGACGGCTCTGCTCGCTGCCGGTGAACTCTTGCAGCAGCACTCGCTGACCATCGCACTGGGCCAGCACGGCCACGCTGCCATCGCTCAGCAGGGCCAAGGCTGGCAACGGCGTCTGCGGAAGGCGGTCAACCGACGCCTTCACTCGCTTGGCTTTCAAGCCAAGCCCTTTGGCAGCAAGCAGCAGATCGTCGGGCGCCACGGCTTCACTGGCCGGCTTGCCCAACTGGTGGCGCAATTGCTCGGCATCGGCCTGCACGTGGTGCAGGCGGGCGAGCAGGCACAGCGCCAGCAAGCCTGAACGCTCGGCCGGGCTGGGCAGCGGCTCAGCGGCCGCCATGTCTGGATCGCGAACCAAAGGGACAGGACGACTCGTGAGCACGGTGGACAAAACAGCGACGCCAGGGTTGGAATGACAGGGTTGGGATGACAGGGTGACGCGCCGACAAGAGCGCCCCATTCCGAATGAAGGAAGCTGCGGCTCAGTTTGCTCATCTGCGCTTCTTCGGCCATCCCCATCAGGGGGAGACGACGATTAAAACTTCGCAATCCGGCGAAAGCTCACCGACACGGCAACCAACGACACCCCCAAAAGAGGGTCAAGAGCCAGCGATGCATTGGGGAAAGTTGCCGTGCATGCGGTGCACGTCTTCTTGTACGGCGTTGCCGCGCCGAACCCCAAAGTGTTCGTGCACCGCCAGGGCGTTCTGAAGGCATTGCTCGCCAGCGTCCAACGCGGCACACCGAGCCTCACGTCAACGGTGCTCGTCGTCCCATGAGGAATGCAACCGCTTTTCGGCACCATCCCGATGAACATCGCACTGGCAAGCGCCATGGCAACCGCACCGGCAACCACACCGCCCAACGCACGGCAGCCGCACGGCAGGCGCCGTGGCACGTCAAGCCGAGCGCCGGGCGGTCAACGTGAACGCTGGCGTTTCAGGGCCGCTGGTGGCGCGCCGTACAGGCGGATGAAGCTGCGCCGCATGCGTTCGGGCTGGCCAAAGCCGCAGTCGCGGGCGACCCTTTGGATGGAGACGGCGCCGCTGTCCAGCGCGGCGCGCGCGGCCTCGACCCGCAGGCGTTCCACCGCGCGGGCCGGGGTGCTGCCGGTCTCGGCGGCGAAGGCGCGAGCGAAGTGCCGCGGGCTCATGCAGGCCTGCTCGGCAAGGTCGGCCACGCGGTGCGGCGCGTCCAACCGGGCGCGCACGGCGTCCAGCAAGGCGGTGAAGCGGCCGTCGGGCGCCTGCAATGCCAACAGCTCTGAAAACTGAGACTGCCCGCCCGCGCGGCGCTGCAGCACGACCAGTTGCTGCGCCACGCGGCGCGCCAGCGCGTCGCCCAGGTCGTCGGCGATCAACGCAAGGGCGAGGTCGATGCCGGCGGTGATGCCGGCCGAGGTCCACACCGGGCCGTCGCGCGTGAAGATGCGGTCGGCGTCCAGGCGCACCTGCGGGAAGCGTTGGCGAAATTCCTCCGTGCGCGACCAGTGCGTGGTGGCCGCTCGGCCGTCCAGCAGGCCCGCGGCGGCCAGCACCAGGCTGCCGCTGCAGACACTGGCCATGCGAACGGTCGGCGCGCTTGGCACTGCCGACGCTGCCGTGGCCCGCCGGGCCGGCGCGAGCGCGGCCGAGGTGGAGGCCATGGATCGCAGCGCGTTCATGGCGGCCTGCGGCCTGGCGCGCGGGCCCCTGCCCGCCACGCGCCGCAACCAGTCCTGCAGCGGCCCACCGTCCAGCAGCGCGTTCACCCCATCGCCCCCGGACACGACCACGGTGTCGAAGCTGCCCCGCCGCGGCAGGCCTGCCGCAGGCCAGGCCACGCCCGCTGAGCTGCGCACCGCGCCCGGTTGGGTGGCCACCAGCCGCCAGCGGTAGTGGCCGGGGCACAACGCGGCGGCCACCTCGAAGGCGGCCAGCGGGCCCGCCACGTCCAGCTGCTGGAAGTCGGGGAACACGACGAAGACGATGCGGTGCGGCATGGCGGCAGGATGGCAGAAAACGTGGGATCTTGGTCATTGCCGCCAAAGGGCCGCAGGCCCAAGCTGGCGGGCGCCGTCACCGCTGCCCTTCACGGCCTCTCTCACCAGCCCCTTCACCACCATGACCATGACCCGCCCCCCACAAGAGTTTGCGCAACACACCGAGGCCGCCGATGCACCAGCGCCGGCACCGGCCCCCATCCACGTGGTGTTCGCCCTGTTCCCCCGCATCACCCAACTGGACTTCACGGGGCCGCACGAGGTGCTGTGGCGCCTGCCCGGCGCGCAGTGCGTGCTGGCGTCCAGCCAGGGCGGGCGCGTGAGCGCCGACGGCGGCCTGGCCTTCGACACCGTGCCCTTGCACCAGGTGACCCACTGCGACCTGCTGTGCGTGCCCGGGGGCTACGGTGTCATCGACGCGCTGGGCGACACGGCCATGCTGCGCGAGCTGGCAAGGCTCGGCAGGGGCGCGCGGCATGTGACGTCGGTGTGCACCGGCTCCTTGTTGCTGGGCGCGGCCGGCCTGTTGAAAGGTCACCGCGCCGCATGCCATTGGGCCTGGCGCGACCTGCTGGCCGAGTACGAGGGCGTGACGCCCGACCCGGCCCGTGTGGTTCGGGAC
The DNA here is from genome assembly GCA_943370175.1 of Hydrogenophaga intermedia. Classification (GTDB taxonomy): domain Bacteria; phylum Pseudomonadota; class Gammaproteobacteria; order Burkholderiales; family Burkholderiaceae_C; genus Ideonella_A; species Ideonella_A intermedia_A. Next base: position 9,409 of record CALRPU020000003.1, read on the forward strand.
GGCCACGTGATCACGGGCGGGGGCGTCACCGCGGGCATCGACCTGGCGCTTGCGGTGGTGGCCGAAGTGTGCGGCGAGGCGACGGCGCGGGCCGTGCAACTGGGCATCGAATACGCGCCCGCGCCCCCCTTCGACGCGGGCCGGCCGGAGACCGCCGGGCCGGCCGCGGTGGCCGCGGCCCAGGCGCGCTTGCACCACTTGCGCCCGGACCGCCTGGCGGCGGTGCGGCGGGCGGCCAGGGCCTTGGCCGCCCGCTGAGGGGTTGGGGGACGCCCGGGTGTCGAGCGACCCATCCCACTCAGGGTCGTCATGGGGCACAGTGGCCTCGCTTGACGCACCAGCCAACGCGCCCAGAGCGTTCAGGCACCGGCACCGGCATCGGTCCAGCCGCGGGCTCAGTCCCTTCACCCCAGCAAGGCCGCCTCCAGCATCGACACGGCCTGGTCCGCCTCGTCCGCACTGAGGGTCAGCGCCGGCATCAGCCGCAGGCGGTGCGGCCGCACCGGGTTGATCAGCAGACCCGGTCGGGCGCCGTCGGTGCTGGCCTGCTGGCGCAGGGCCTCGGCCAGCGCGGCGGCATTGCGGTCGGCGGGCAGGTCCATTGCCAGCAGCAGGCCGCGCCCATGCACCGGCCCAACCCCCAGCCGCGACGCGAGCCGCGCCAGCCCGCGGCGCAGCTGTTCGCCGCGCCGTTCGACCTGCTGGCAGAAGCCCGGCGCCGCCGCCACGTTGAGCACCGCCAGCGCCGCAGCGCTGGTCAGCGCGTTGCCGTTGTAGGTGCCACCCTGGTCGCCGGGCGCGAAGCAGCACACGGCGTCGCTCGCGAGCACCGCGCCCACGGGCACGCCGCCGCCCAGCCCCTTGCCCAGCGTCATCACGTCCGGCCGCACGCCGCTGTGCTGCCAGGCCCACAAGCGCCCGGTGCGGGCCACGCCGGTCTGCACCTCGTCGAACATCAACAACAGGCCGTGCGCGTTGCACAGCGCGCGCAACTCGTGCAGGAAGGCGTCCTCGGCCTCGATCACGCCCGCCTCGCCTTGAATCGGCTCCACCAGCACTGCCACCGTGCTCGGGCCCACCAACGCCCGCACGCTGTCGATGTCGTTGAGGCGGGCCTTCGGGAAGCCGGGCACCTGGGGCGCGAACAGCGTGTCGAAGCCCGGCTTGCCGCTGGCGCTCATGGTGGCCAGGCTGCGGCCGTGAAAGGCATGGGCGAAGGTGATGACCTCGAAGGCGCCACCGCGGTGCACTTGGCCGAACTTGCGGGCCATTTTGATGGCGCCCTCGTTGGCTTCGGCGCCGCTGCTGGTGATGAAGCTGCGTGACAGGCCGCTGAGTTGCCCCAACCGATGCGCCAACGCGATGGCCTGGTCGTTGTAATAGCCCGGACCCGCCTGCAGCAGCCGCCCGGACTGGCGCACCAGCGCTTGCGTCAGCACCGCGGGCGCGTGGCCCAGCGTGTTGACGGCCCAGCCCTGCACGAGGTCCAGGCAGCGGCGGCCGTCGGCGTCCCACAGCCAGCTGCCCTCGCCGTGGGTGAAGACGGTGGGCGGGCGCACGGCAACGTTCATCAGCGCGTCCACGGGGTAGCGCGCGATGGCGCGTGGCGGTGCAGCGGCGGGCACCGCCGGGTCGGGGCCTGAGGGCGTGGTGGCTGCGGTGGCAGTGGCGGTCATGGCGTCGTTCCCTTCATGGGGTGTTGGAAAACGAAGACCGGCGAGAACACCTCTGAACCGTTGCGCCAGGGGGGCATGGCCTCGGCCCACCACCCCCAACGAAAAATGCCACGAGGGGTCTCGTGGCCTTCAACAGTGAACGCTGGCCTCAGCGCTCGGGCAGGACGAAACCGCTCAACATCGACGTCGAGAGGCTCGTCGGACGCAGGCCCGGGCGGTGGTGGTCAAGAGAAATGCATTCACGACGTTGAGCTTAGCGGAACCTCGGCACAAAGGCTGTTGCGTGAGGGCGTCAATCGACGTCAACCGAGGTCACCACGCGCCGATGTTGGGCATCGACACCCACGGCTCGGCCGGTGGCAGCGGCTGCCCGGCCTGCAGCAGTTCCACCGAAATGTTGTCCGGCGAGCGAACGAAGGCCATGCGGCCATCGCGCGGCGGCCGGTTGATGGTGACGCCGTGGTCCATGAGGCGCTGGCACGCGGCATAGATGTCGTCGACCGCGTAGGCCAGGTGCCCGAAGTTGCGGCCGCCGGTGTAGGTCTCGGGGTCCCAGTTGAAGGTCAGTTCCACCTGGGCCTGGCTGTCGCCTGGCGCAGCCAGGAAGGCCAGCGTGAAACGGCCTTGCGGCACCTCGCGGATGTTCAGAACCTCCAGGCCCAGCGCGTCGCTGTAGAAGCGGATGGAAGCTTCGAGGTCGGTGACTCTCACCATGGTGTGCAGGTATTTCATGGCGGAATGATGCTTGAAGCCGGCGCACCGTGCACGAAGGCTGGGTCAAACTACGGTGACCCAACACCCAGGCCCGAAGGACCCTCGCCATGATTCTTGAAGTTGCCGACATCCGCATCACCCCAGGCCGCCAGGCCGAATTCGAGGCGGCCATCGCCCTGGGCACCTCCACGGTGATTGCCAAGGCCGAGGGCTACCTTGGCCACCGCGTGCAAAAAGGCGTGGAGTCGCCAGAGCGCTACCTGTTGTTCGTGCACTGGGCCACGCTGGAGGACCACACGGTGAGGTTCCGCGGCGGGCCGTTGTTCGCGCAGTGGCGCGCCATCGTCGGGCCGTTCTTCGCCGGGCCTCCCAGCGTCGAGCACTTTGAATTGCTGCTCAGCGCCGACGCGTGACGGTGGGTGCGCTGTCCATACCCTGTCGCGTGGGTCGGGCTTGCCGGTCCGGCCTGGGCAGCCGTGGGCCAAGTCCCTAGCATCATTGCTTGCAGTTCACCGACAACATCAGGAGCACGACGATGGCCCAGCTCAATGTGAACGGCGTGGTACGCGAGTACGACGCCGAAGCCGACACCCCTTTGTTGTGGGTGCTGCGTGAACAACTCGGATTGACCGGCACCAAGTATGGCTGCGGCGTGGCCCAGTGTGGCGCCTGCACGGTGCACATCGACGGCGTGCCCACCCGCAGCTGCGTACGGCCAGCGTCGACCGTGGGGGCAACCGAGAAAGTGGTGACCATCGAGGGCCTGTCGCCCGATGGCTCGCACCCGGTGCAAAAGGCCTGGGCCGCGCTGGACGTGCCCCAATGCGGGTATTGCCAATGCGGCATGGTGATGGCGGCCACGGCGCTGCTGAAGGCCAAGCCCAACCCCACCGACGCCGACATCAACGAGGCCATCACCAACATCTGCCGCTGCGGCACGTACAACCGGGTGCGCGCGGCGATCAAGCTGGTCGCCAAGGGCGGCGATGCACTGCGCGCCAAGGCCGAGAGCGCCACCACCGACGGGAGGCTCGCATGAGCGCCGCCGTGCAAGACACCGCCGGCGCGGTGAACCCCTCGCGCCGCCGCTTTCTCGGCAGCACCGTGGCCACGGCCGGCGCGCTGAGCATCGGCTTTCACGTGCCCTTTCTGGCCGGCGAAGCGCAGGCCCAGGGCACGGCCGCCACGCCGGAGCTGAACGCCTGGGTGGTGGTCAAGCCCGACGACACGGTGATCATCCGCATTGCCCGCTCGGAGATGGGCCAGGGCTCGCTGACGGGCCTGGCGCAGCTGGTCGCCGAGGAACTGGACTGCGATTGGCGCAAGGTCACCACCGAATACCCGACGCCCGGCCAGAACCTGGCGCGCAACCGCGCCTGGGGCAACTTCAGCACCGGCGGCAGCCGGGGCATCCGCGAGTCGCACGACTACGTGCGCAAGGGCGGCGCCGCGGCCCGGATGATGCTGGTGCAGGCCGCCGCCAACGAGTGGAAGGTGCCCGTGACGGAATGCCGCGCCACGGCCGGCGTGGTCACCCACGGCGCCTCCGGCCGCAGCCTGCGCTATGGGCAACTGGTGGCGGCGGCCAGCGCGCTGCCGGTGCCCACCGAGGTGGCGCTGAAGGACCCGAAGGACTGGAAGATCGCCGGCAAGTCGCTGAAGCGGCTGGACACCGTCGAGAAGCTGACCGGCGTCCAGGTCTACGGCACCGACCTGAAGCTGCCCGGCATGCTGAACGCGGCCATCAAGGACTGCCCCGTGTTTGGCGGCAAGGTCAAGGGCTACGACGAGGCCGCGGTGCTGAAGCGCCCTGGCGTCAAGAAGGTGGTGCGCGTGGGCGACAGCGCGGTGGCGGTGATTGCCGACACCTGGTGGCGCGCCAAGACCGCGGTCGAGTCGATGAAGATCGACTACGACCTGGGCCCGAACGCCAGCATGTCCAGCGCCAGCATCGCCGAGATGCTGAAAGCCGGCCTGGACGCCAAGGACGCGGTCGTGGGCAACCAGGTGGGCGACGCGCCAGCGGCGATCGCGGCATCGACGCGAAAGATCGAGGCGGTCTACGGCTACCCCTTCCAAAACCACGCCACGATGGAGCCGATGAACGCCACCGCGCGCTACACGGCCGAGCGCTGCGAGGTGTGGACGCCCACGCAGAACGGCGAGGCGGCGCTGGCCGCGGCGGCCGAGGCCTCGGGCCTGCCGCCGGCGAAGTGCGAGGTCTACAAGATCCACCTGGGCGGCGGCTTCGGGCGGCGCGGCGCGGTGCACGACTGGGTGCGCCAGGCGGTGGTCATCGCCAAGGAAATGCCGGGCGTGCCGGTCAAGCTGATCTGGTCGCGCGAAGAAGACATGCTGCACGGCCGGTACCACCCAGTCACCCAGTGCAAGCTGGTCGCCGGGTTGGACGCCAAGGGCGAGCTCACCGGGCTGCACATGCGCATCTCCGGCCAGTCCATCCTGGCCGGGGTGTTTCCGCAGATGGTCAAGGACGGCAAGGACCCGGTGGTGTTCCAGGGCCTGAACCCGCCCGGGCCGGAGGCGTCGATCGGCTACACCTTCCCGACGCTGCTGGTCGACCACGCCATGCGCAACCCGGCGGTGCCACCGGGCTTTTGGCGCGGGGTCAACCTGAACCAGAACGCGATCTACCTGGAATGCTTCCTCGACGAAGTCGCCCACGCCACACGCCAGGACCCGCTGGCCCTGCGCCGCAAGCTGATGGCGCAGCACCCCAAGCACCTCGCGGTGCTGAACGCCGCGGCCGAGCGCATTGGCTGGGACAAGCCCGCACCGGCCGGCGTGTTCCGCGGCATCGCGCAGACCATGGGCTTTGGCAGCTACGTCGCGGCGGCGGCCGAGGTGTCGGTCAGCGCCGAGGGCAAGCTCAAGATCCACCGCATCGTGGCGGCCACCGACCCGGGTCACGCCTTGAACCCGCAACAGATCGAGGCGCAGGTCGAGGGCAGCTTTGCCTACGGCTTGTCGGCGGCGCTGTTCGGCGAGTGCACGGTGAAGGACGGCCGCATTGAGCAGGAAAACTTCAACACCTACCCGGTGGTGAAGATGGAGCACATGCCGCCGGTCGAAACGGTGATCGTCGCCAGCGGCGGCTTCTGGGGCGGTGTGGGCGAACCGACGATTGCGGTGGCCGCACCCGCGGTGTTGAACGCGGTCTTCGCCGCCACCGGCAAGCGCATCCGCACCCTGCCGCTGAAGGACCAGGACATCCGCAAGGCATGAGGCCGGCTGGCCCCGTGGTCGGGACTGGCACCAGGGCAAAGGCGATGGGCCAGGCAGTCGCCTGGGCCTTGGTCCATGGCCTGGCTTGGGCCGGGGTCGCCTGCGCGGGCCAGGGCCAGGCAGACCCAACGGCCTTGCCGTCGCAAAAGTCGATGTCGACGTCGGTGGCTTCGGCACCTGCCCCTGCCGTGACCCCTCACGTCATCGCTGGCGACGCCATCGACCAGCCACTGGCGGGTCTTGTCGGCGATGCCGAACGCGGCCGCGCGGTGGTGGTGAATCGCCGGGAGGGCCTGTGCCTGCTCTGCCACAGCGGGCCCTTTCCGGAGGAGCGCTTCCAGGGCAACCTGGCCCCCAGCCTGGCCGGCGCTGGTGCCCGCTGGAGCGCCGGGCAGCTGCGTTTGCGCCTGGTGGATCCGTCGCGGGGGAACCCGGCGACGGTGATGCCGTCCTACCACCGGGTGGACGGCTTGAACCAAGTCGCGGCCGGTCTGCGTGGCAAGCCCCTGTTCACCGCCCAGCAGGTGGAGGACGTGGTCGCGTTCCTGCAAACGCTGCGCAGCCCGCCTTGAGGCGATGGTTCGATGTCCTGCTGTCCTGATGTCCTGCTGACCCACCCCCCCCTTGACGCCATGAGCCCAACCGCATCACCTCCCCTGCGTGCCACACGCCGCCACTGGCTGCGCATCGGTGGCGCCATCGGCATTGGGATGGGGGCCGTCAGCTGGCTGCCCACCGCCGGTGCGCAGGCCATCAGCGAGGCCGCTGCGCTGGACGCCGCCGTGCGCGCCTGGTGCGGGGGCCGCGAGCCCACACCAGGCCGCGTCACGCTGGACATCGCCCCGCTGGTGGACAACGGCAATGCCGTGCCCCTGACCATCGCCGTCGACAGCCCCATGAGCGCAAGCGACCACTGCGCCGCCCTGGCGGTCTTCAACGAACGCAATCCGCAGCGCGACGTCATCGGCTTCACGCTGGGCCCGGCGCTCGGCGTGGCCCGGGTGTCGACCCGGGTGCGGCTGGCCACCTCGCAGCGGCTCGTGGCGGTGGCGCGCATGAGCGATGGCAGCCATTGGTCGGCGTCGGTGGATGTGGTGGTCACGCTCGCCGCGTGCCTGGAGGGCTGACCCATGGCCGATGTTCGAACCCTGGTCCGTGTGCCGGCGGGTGCCAAGGTGGGCGAGGTGATCGAGGTCAGCGCCTTGATCGCGCACCCGATGGAAACCGGCTACCGCGTCGACGCCGAGGGCAAGGCGCAAGCGCGCAACATCCTGCGGCGCTGCACCGTGCACTTCGAGGCGGCCGGGCAAGCGCCCGAGCTGCTGTTCAGTGCCGACCTGCACCCGGCCATTGCCGCCAACCCGTACCTCGCCTTCCAGCTGCGGGTGCGGCAGGCGGGCACCCTGCAGCTGCGCTGGGAGGGCGACCAAGGCTTCGTGCACACCGACAGCGCCACCCTGACTGTGGCGTGACGGGGCGCGGACATTCATGACGCCGCTCCGATGGGGATGGTCGCCGCGGTGGTGGCGCCGGTGGTGGCGCCGGTGGTGCTTGGCCGCTGTGCTGACCGCCATCGCCGCCGGCAGTGCGGTGGCCGCCGACGCACGCCGCTCCGGCCGCGACGACATGGGCGCTGCCACACGCGCCATTCAGGACGACGACGCGCAAAACCCGGCCGTGTTGTGGCTGCCGATCGGCGAGTCCCAGTGGCGCCTGCGGCCTCGACCGATCGGCGGGACGGGCACGGGCACGAGTGCGGACACGGGTGCACAAACTGGCACCGGCCGCAGTTGCGCAGACTGCCACGCGCCCGCGTCCACGGCCGCGCCGAATCTCGCCGACGTGGCCACGCGCTACCCCGCCTTCGACACGCTGCTGGGCCGCCCGCTGACGCTGGGTCAGCGCGTGAACGCCTGCCGCGAACGCCACCAGGGACTGCCCGCGCTGCGCACCGACAGCGACGAGCTGCTCGGCCTGGAAACCTGGCTCGCCCGGCGCAGCCGGGGGCAGCCAATCCAGTCGCCCAGCGACCCGCGGTTGGCCGCGTGGGTGGCGCGTGGTGAGGCGCGCTTCAGGCAGCGGGTGGGCCAACTGGATCTGTCGTGCGCGCACTGCCACGACGAGCGGGCTGGGGGGCGGCTGGGCGGCGCGCTCATCCCGCAGGGCCACCCAACCGGTTACCCACAATACCGCCTGGAGTGGCAGGCGCTGGGGTCGCTGCAACGGCGCCTGCGCAACTGCCTGGTGGGCGTGCGCGCTGAGCCGTTCGCCGACGGCGCGGTCGAATGGACCGAGCTGGAGCTGTACCTCAAGCAGCGGGCGGCCGGCATGCCGCTGGAAACGCCGGCCGTGCGCCCGTGATCAGGCCGAGGCCGCGCTCGGCACCCAGCGCTGAAGGCGCGGCAGCATGGCGCGGTAAGGGGCCAGCAGCACCACGGCCATCAACCACTTGACGCCGAGGTCGCCGGCGGCCAGCAGCGTCCAGTCCATGTCGGTGCCGCCAAAGGCCAGGCTGAAGAAGATCACGGTGTCGATCACCGAGGCGAGGGCCGAGCCGATCAACGGGGCCTTCCACCAGGACTGCTGACGCCACCGGTTGAACACCGAGATGTCCAGCAGCTGCGACACGATGAAGGCAGCGCCAGAGGCGACCGCGATGCGCCACGGTGCCAGGGCCAGCGACACCAGAACGGCGATGGCGAAGCCGATCCAGGCCACCTTGCGGGCGCTGGCCGCCCCCACCGCGCGGTTCGTCAGGTCGGTGACGAGGAAGGCCACGGGATAGGTGAAGGCGCCCAGCGTCAACCAGTCGTTGATCGGGAATTGCACAAGGTAGTTGGACGCCACCACGACGATCATCATCGCCAGGATGGGGCGCCACAGGGCCTGCCACGAGGGCGCGGAGGAGGGGCGGAGGTCGGTGTTCATGCCCCGATTGTCGCGCGCCGACGGCCCTGGTCGACCGTCGATGCACCGGATCGAATGCCCCCCGGGCGTCGGACGCCCCGCCAGCGGGCGCACAATGCGGGTCGCGCGCGGCAAGCACCTTGCTTGTCAATTCGCACGAAGTACCCACCTAGAGCGCCATGGCCACCCGCACACCACCCACCTCTACCCCCGCAGAACCGACCCAGAAGCTGCGCCAGACCCAGGCGGAGTATTCGGCGGCACGCCCCATGGGCGAGCCGGGCATCAAGCCGATGCTGTCCAGCTCGAAGATGTACGTTTGCCGGCGCTGCCAGGCGAACTTCAAGACCGGCGACGGCAAGCCCGACCCGCGCCTGCGCGGCCTGGGCAAGTGCAACGCCTGCCTCGCGGCCGTGCCGGCCGCCGCCTGAAGCAACCCGGCGACGCGCCTCGCACTTGCGCAATCGCCGCGTCGCCGCAGCACCCCGCCCGGTCGGCTACTTGGTGCCGAACAAGCGGTCGCCGGCGTCGCCAAGGCCGGGCACGATGTAGCCGTGGTCGTTGAGCCCGCGGTCGATGGCCGCGGTGTACACCGGCACGTCCGGGTGCGCCTGGGTGAAATTGGCCAGGCCCTCGGGCGCCGCCAGCAGGCACACGAAGCGGATCGATTTCGGACGCGTTTCCTTCAGGCGCTCGACCGCGGCCACGGCGGAATTGCCGGTGGCCAGCATCGGGTCCAGCACGATGGCATCGCGCTCGTGCATGTTCGCCGGCATCTTGAAGTAGTACTCCACCGCCACCAGCGATTTCGGGTCGCGGTACAGGCCGATGTGGCCGATGCGCGCGCCCGGCACCACGTTGAGCATGCCGTCGAGAAAGCCGGCGCCGGCCCGCATGATGCTGACAAACACCGTCTTCTTGCCGTCGATCACCGGCGCCTGCATCGGCTCCAGCGGCGTCTCGATGTCGATCAGTTGGGTCGGCATGTCGCGCGTGACCTCGTAGGCCATCAGCATGCTGATCTCCCCGAGCAGGCGGCGAAAGCTGTTGGTGCTGCGGTCCTTCTGGCGCATCAGCGTGAGCTTGTGTTGGATCAGCGGGTGGGTGATGTGAACGACGGACGAAGCGGTCATGGTCGGTGGTGGGGGCTGAGGCGAAGACAGGGACTGAGGCTGGGACGGTGGCGGAAGCGGGATCGGTGCTGAAACGCCTCGCCGGCCCGCAAGCCAACGGCGTGCGCTGGGCGCCAAGGCCGCCAGTGGCCGGCGTGGGGACGCGCTTCAGGGCACACGGTGTCGGCGCGGCCAGAGGCTCAAAACACCGTGCCGTCGCTGTCGATCAGCAACGGTGGCGGCCCGCCCCGGCGTTCCTGCGCGATCTGACGGCCGGCCGCCCAGGTGCCACCTTCGAGGATGCAGGCCAGCGGCAATTCGTCGGCCGAACGGCCCAGCCGCGCGCGCACCAGCGGCGCCAGCTCATCGATCAGGCTCACGGTGAGCGCGCGCCATTCGATGATGAATTCGTCGCGCGGAGCCCAATGCCGGGTCAGGGCGGCCGGGTCGCGTGGCACGATCACCCCACCATCGAGCAGCAGGCCGCCGTTGCGGTACTCGGGCAGGCCGGTCAGCGCGTCCAGCCCGACCGGGGTCACGCCGGCCCAGGCCAGCGGCTCAAGCAGCGAATAGCTCAGCCACTGGCTGAGCTTGTGGAAGGGCACCCAGCCGGCGGTGGTGCCGTGGCTGCCGGCGCGCGCCGACTCGCCCCCGGCCCAAGGGTGGGGCCAGACGTCGCCCAGCGGCACGCCGTGCAGCACGCTGCCGGTCAGCCAGATGGCCGAGAAGGCGTCGAGCACCGCGCGCAGCACCTGCGCCGCCTCGACGCGGCGAGGCACGGCGGCGGGGGCGTCGAGGCCCATCAGGCCCAGCCGGTCAACCAAGGCGCTCGGGCGGGCGGGAAAGCCCAGCGTCGCAGCGTCCGCGGTCAGGGCGTCGCCCAGCCGGTTCAGCAGGCTGGTGCGGCCCTCCAGCCCAACCAAAGGGTTGGCGGCGGTGACTTGAAAGGCACGGCGCAGGCTGGCCAGGTCGAGCCGCTGCAGGGCGGCGGCGTCCACGCGCAGGGGGTCGTCGCCCCGGTCGGAAAACAGCCCCTGCTGGAAGGCGTGCCAGCTGGCCACGCCCAGGCCCTCGGAGCGGCTGAAGGCCTGGCCGGTGCCGGGTTCTTCAAAACGCCATCCGGGGCCGGCGCCAGCGTCCAGCAGCACGCTGACCACGGTCAGGTCGATGCGGGCGCGCAGGCTGGCGTCGGTGCCACGCCCGCTCAGGTGGGCGTCCATCGCCGCGCGGCGGTCGACCCCGCCGGCCTCGAAGTGCCGCCAGCGGCTGTGAAACGGGATCTTCAGGTCCGGGTAAGCGGCCCGGGTGACCTGCTCGACGCGGTCGGCCACGGCCGCGAGGGCGCCGCGGTCGATGCGGAAATGCGATGAGCGGCCTTCGGTCACCGCCCGGGTGATGGCCGCACAGCGGCTGCGGATGGTGGCCGGGTCGCGCAGCACGCTGACGGCGCTGGGGCCGTGGCGCGTCGCGACGGTGGGCGTGTCGCCCTGGGAATCATTCAAGTCCGCGCCCCTTGGTGCTGGCCAGGTCGGCCTCGGTCGGGATGGCGCCGTCGGTGAAATAGCCGGCGGCGATCTTGGCTTCAATTTCCACCTTGGCGTCGGCGGGCACCAGCTCATCGGGAATCTTGATGCGCTCGCCCACTTCGATGCCGCTGCCGGTGATGGCGTCGTACTTGTCGTTGCTCATGCTGACCAGGCGGTGGATCTTGCGGATGCCCAGCCAGTGAAGAACGTCGGGCATCAGCTCCTGGAAGCGCATGTCCTGCACGCCGGCCACGCATTCGGTGCGCAGGAAATACTTGTCGGCGCTGTCGCCGCCCACCTGCCGCTTGCGGGCGTTGTAGACCAGGAATTTCGTCACTTCGCCCAGCGCGCGGCCCTCCTTGCGGCTGTAGGCGATCAGGCCCACGCCACCGGCCTGGGCGCCGCGGATGCATTCCTCAATGGCGTGGGTCAGGTAGGGCCGGCAGGTGCAGATGTCGCTGCCGAAGACGTCGGAGCCGTTGCATTCGTCGTGCACGCGGGCCGTCAGGGTGACGCTCGGGTCGGCCAGGTCGCGCGGATTGCCGAACAGGTAAAGCGTCTGCCCGCCGATCGGCGGCAGGAAGACTTCCAGGTCGCTGCGCGTGACCAGCTCCGGGTACATGCCGCCGGTTTCCTCGAACAGCGCGCGCCGCAGGTCGACCTCGCTGACCTTGAAGCGCTGCGCGACGCCGGGCAGCCACCACACGGGCTCGACCGCCACCTTGGTCACGGCGGCGGAGCCGTCTTCCAGCAGCACGCGGCCGTCGACCTCAAGGCGCTGGAAGGCCAGGGCCTGGCGGATTTCGGGCAGGTGGATGTGCGCCTTGGTGACGGCGATGGTGGGCCGGATGTCGTAGCCGGCAGCGAGTTGCTCGGCAAACACCTGCTGCACCGAGGCGCCCCAGGGATCGATGGACACCATCTTGTCCGCGTCGCCCCACTGGGGATAGGGGCCGATCAAGTCGGTGGGCGCCGTGTTGGTGAGGTCGGCGCGGTGACCGCGCACCAGGTTGCCGGCGGCCACCGCCAAAGCGCGGTAGACCCCGTAGCTGCCACTGTGGGTGCCGATCACGTTGCGCTGGCTGCGGTTGGCCGTGGTGCCGACCACCGGTCCGCGCTGCTGGGGGTCGGCCGCGCCCCACACCAAAGGCGGCGCGCCGGCCGCGCCTTGGCCAGGATGGGACGTCAGTCGGATGTGGCCGGAGGCGGGTGCGCTGTCCATGGGTGCGGGGTGCTCTGAAGTGGAAATCGCCGGGAAAGGACGGACACGACGGCGAAGCGCCAACGATACGCCGCCTAGGCCAAGCCGCGAACCCCGCCGCGCTGCAACCAGTTGGCCGCGGCGTAGGCGCAGCGCCCGTCGGTCACGTGCAAGGTGTACGCCATGCGGGAGCGCGGCGACCGATTGGCCGCGCTGTAATGCGGCAGCAGGCCGTGGAACACCACCAGCGTGCCCGCGGCCACCGGCAAGGGCACGGCCCGGTCGCGTCCCGGCCAGGGCGCAGGGTCCAGCACCGCCAGCCGCAGGCGATCGCCGGCGCGGGCGGGGTCGGGCTCGCGCAGAAACTGCTCACGCAGCGGGCCGCGGTGCCCGCCGGGCTCGACCCACAAACATCCGTTGTCGAGGTCGGCGTCTTCCAGGGCGAACCAGAAGGTCACCACGCTGCCCGGGGTGGTGACGAAGAAGGTGGCGTCCTGGTGCCAGCGCACCTCGCCGCCGATGCCCGGCTGCTTGAAGATCACTTGCGACTGCCAGACCTGCGGGTCCTGCAGACCCAGATCGGTGCCCAGTGCGGCCAGCGCCGGCCCGTGCGAAAAAGCGTCAAAGACCGGGTCCAGGTCGTGCAGTGCGTGGCCGATCTTGTTGATCGACCGCGACTTGTCGACCGTCAAGCGGCCTTCGGCGTCCAGCGCCTCCTCCTCGAAGAAGCAGTGAACCGCGTGGGCCGAGGCAATCAAGGCCGCATCGGCGGTCAGCGCCTGGTTGCGGGTGGAAAACACCCCGGCGCCCGCGTCGGGCTCGAAGGCATCGACCAGCGCCTGCGCCCGGTCGCGCACCGCGCGCAACTCGGCCGGTGACTTGAACGCCGGCAGCACCAGGTGGCCGTCGCGATGGTAGGACTGGATTTGGTCAGGGCTGAGCATCGGCATGGGCATCGACGAAGGTGACGGGTGCCGGGCGCATCAAGTCAAGGGAAGGTCCACGCCCAGCGGCACCGCAGCGGCGCGCACGGCCGCCTCGGCCTGACGGCGCTCGGCGTCGGGCAGGAAGGACGCGCGCGCCGCTTGCACGGCCATCGCCAGCAGGTCGGCGGCCGTGAGCGGGGTGTCGCGCAGCAGCGCCGCCGCTTCGGCGGTGTGGCTGACGCAGGACATCAGCCGGTTGTCGGTGTGGTAGCTCAGGGACACGCCCGCGCCCCACAGCGCGGTGATCGGGTGGTCGGCGATCGAGCGGGCCGCGCCGGTGTGCACATTGCTGGTCGGGCAGACCTCCAGGTGCAGCCCGAGCGCTTTGGCCTCGTCCACCAGGTGGGCCCGTTGCGGGTCGCGCAACGCATCGACGAGGCGAACCCCGTGGCCAATGCGCCGCGCGCCCAGCCGGCCGGCCTGAATGACGCGCTCAGCCTCGTCGGCTTCACCGGCATGCAGGGTCAGCGGCAGGCCGGCCTCGCGGGCCATGGCGAGCGCGACATGGTGGTCGCTCGGCGGAAAGCCGTGCTCCGGTCCGGCCAAGTCAAAGCCCACCACGCCGCGCGACTGAAAGCGTCGCGCCAGTTCCACGGCGCGCACGGTCTCGGACGCCGGCAGCTGGCGCATGGCGCAGACGATCAGCCCGCTGGGCAACCGGCTGCGGCGCAACCCGACCAGCAAGGCCTCGACGACGTCGTCGCCCGACAGGCCGTGAGGCTCGAACAGCAGCGGGGCGATGCGGAATTCGGCCAGCACGGCGCCATCGGCCAGCGCGTCTTCGGCGGCTTCGAAGGCCACACGCGCCAAGGCCTCGGGGGTGCCCATGGCCGCCACGGTCAACGCGAAGCCTTCGAGGTACTTGACCAGGCTGCCCGCGTGCGCATTGGCGTCAAACCAGGCGGCCAGGTCTTCGACGGTGTCGGCCGGCAGCGGCAGCCCGCGGGCGCGCAGCAGCTCGAACAGGCTCGCCACCCGCAAACCGCCATCCAGGTGCTCGTGCAGCAGCACTTTGGGCAGGTCGCGGGCCAGGGACGCGGCGTCGGCGTCGCGCGCAAAAGCGCCCGGGTGGGGAAAGTGATCGGTCGGGATGGCGGGCACGGCTGGCGTTGAGAGTGGGTCGGTCGTGACATGTCGCCCCGGCGGGGCGACGGCGCAACGCGGGGGCGGCACGCCATGCTAACCACCCCCGCGATGCAAAGCGCATGCCGGCGGTGCGCGCGACGCCCCGATGTTGCGCAGCCAGGGGATTTCGCGCGGCGCACGCGGCTTGACTCTTGCTATCCTGCCGCACCCCCGAAGACAGCCCACTTTTGGCAGACCATGACCCCACGAATCACCGGCCGCGTCGCCGTTGTCGCAGCAGCAGCCCTCACCGCCCTGGCCGGCACCGCCGCCTGGGCCGACCCTGCGGTCATCTACGACATGGGCGGCAAATTCGACAAATCCTTCAATCAAGCCGGCTTCGCCGGCGCCGAGCGCTGGAAGAAGGAAACGGGCAAGTCCTACCTCGAGTTCGAGATTTCCAACCCGACCCAGCGCGAACAGGCGCAGCGCCGCATGGCCGAGCGGGGCGCCAACCCGATCATCGGCATCGGGTTTTCGCAAGGCAGCAGCATGGAAAAGGTGGCCAAGGACTTTCCGAAGGTCCAGTTCGCCATCATCGACGCGGTGGTCAAGCTGCCCAATGTGCAGTCCATTCTGTTCAAGGAACACGAAGGCAGCTTCCTGGTGGGCATGATGGCGGCGCTGGCCAGCAAGACCGGCAAGGTGGGCTTCGTCGGGGGCATGGACATTCCGCTGATCCGACGCTTCCAGTGCGGCTATGAGCAAGGCGCGAAGTACGCCAACCCGAAGGTGGAAACCTTCGCGAACATGACCGGCACCACCCCCAGCGCGTGGAACGACCCGGCCCGCGGCACCGAGCTGGCGAAGGCCCAGTTCGCCAGCGGCGTCGACGTGGTGTTTGCCGCGGCCGGCGGCACCGGCGTGGGCGTGTACCAGGCCGCCAAGGACAGCGGCAAGCTCGCCATCGGCGTCGACAGCAACCAGAACCATGTGCAGCCCGGCACGATGCTGACCTCGATGGTCAAGAAGGTCGACGTGGCGGTGTACAACGCATTCAAGGGCGTGACCCCGGGCGTGGCCACGCTGGGCCTGAAGGAAGGCGGCGTGGACTACGCGCTGGACGAGCACAACGCCAAGCTGGTCACGGCCGACATGAAAAAGAAGGTCGACGCCGCCAAGGCGGACATCATCGCCGGCAAGATCACGGTGCTGGACTACATGGCCAACAACGCCTGCAAGTGATGGCGACCCCAGCCCCGGCCGCGGGCAGCGTCGCAGCCGCCGTGGCGATGCGCCACATCGAGAAGCGCTTTGGCGCCGTGCACGCCAACCGCGACGTGAACCTCACCGTGCGTGCCGGCACCGTGCACGGCATCGTCGGCGAGAACGGCGCGGGCAAGAGCACGCTGATGTCGATCCTGTACGGCTTCTACCAGGCCGACAGCGGCAGCATCGAAATCGAAGGCCGTGCCGCCCGCATCGAGGGCTCGCGCGAGGCGATTCGCCTGGGCATCGGCATGGTCCACCAGCACTTCATGCTGGTCGACACCTTGAGCGCCCTGGACAACATCATGCTCGGCGCCGAGCCACAGTGGCGGCTGAACGCCGCGCGCGCCAAGGTGCGCGGCGAGCTGCAGGCGCTGATGCGCGACACAGGACTGCAAGTGGCGCTGGACACGCTGGTGGGCGACCTGCCGGTGGGCGAGCGCCAGCGGCTGGAAATCCTGAAGGCGCTGTACCGCGGTGCGCGCATCCTGATCCTCGACGAGCCCACGGCGGTGCTCACCCCGCAGGAAACCGAGGCCCTGTTCGTCACGCTGCGCCAGTTGCGCGAGCGCGGGACCACCATCCTGCTGATCACGCACAAGTTGAAGGAAATCATGTCGCTGTGCG
Organism: Hydrogenophaga intermedia; assembly: GCA_943370175.1. Lineage (GTDB taxonomy): Bacteria > Pseudomonadota > Gammaproteobacteria > Burkholderiales > Burkholderiaceae_C > Ideonella_A > Ideonella_A intermedia_A. The sequence continues at coordinate 25,735 of CALRPU020000003.1, forward strand.
ACGCGGTGACCGTGATGCGCGCCGGCGCCGTGGTGATGGACTGCGCCATCGCGAACACCAGCGTCGACGGGCTGGCCGAGGCCATGGTGGGTCGACGGGTGCAGCTGGGCCGGGACGGCGGCGCGCAGGCCGCCACACCGGGCGCGGTGCTGCTGTCGGCGCAGCGGCTGGGCTGGCGGGACGAACTGGGCGTGGCGCGGCTCGACAAGGTGTCGATCACGCTGCACGCGGGCGAAATCGTCGGCATCGCGGGCGTCTCGGGCAATGGCCAGAGCGAGTTGCTGGACGTGCTGTCCGGCATGCTGGCGCCGGCCGAAGGCGAGCTGACCTTTGGCGGCCAGCGCTTCGACGCCACCCGGCGCCAGGGCTGGCTGACCACCGCCACCGCGCGCGACCTGGGCTTGGCCCACGTGCCAGAAGACCGCCACCGCCGTGGCATGGTGCTGCCCTTTGCCGCCTGGGAAACCGCCGCGCTCGGCTACCAGCGCCGCTACAGCCTGCGCGGCTGGATGCGCCAGCGCGCCATGCGCGAGGACTGCGCCGACATGATGGAACGCTACGACGTGCGCCCGCGCGACCCGGGCCTGCGCTCGTCGAAATTCAGCGGCGGCAACCAGCAAAAGCTGGTGCTAGCGCGCGAAGCCCTGCCCCAACCGAAGGTGCTGCTGGTGGGCCAGCCCACGCGCGGCGTGGACATCGGCGCCATCGAGTTCATCCACGGCCGGTTGCGCGCCATGCGCGATGCCGGCGGTGCGGTGCTGGTGGTGTCCAGCGAGCTGGACGAAATTCTCGCCCTGGCCGACCGCGTGGTCGTGATGAATGCCGGGCGCATCACGGGCGAGTTGCCCATCGACGAATGCAGCGAAGCCGCCATCGGCCGCCTGATGGGCGGGGCCTGACATGAACCAACCAATTGAGTTGCCGCGCTGGATCGACGTCGGCGTGCTGCCCGCGTTCAACCTGGCCTGCGCGCTGGTGGTGGCCGGCCTGGTCGTCAAGCTCGTCGGCTTCGACCCGGGCCAGGTGTTGGCGCTGCTGATCAAGGGCGCGTTCGGCAGCCAGGCCGGCCTGAGCTACACCGCCTACTACGCCACCACTTTCACCTTCACCGGCCTGGCGGTGGCGGTGGCCTTTCACGGCGGCCTGTTCAACATCGGTGCCGAGGGCCAGGCCATGATGGGCGGCCTGGGCGCCGGTCTGGTGGCACTGGCCTGGTCGGCCAGCCTGCCCGCGTGGCTGATGCTGCCCCTGATGGTGCTTGCGGCGGCGCTGTTCGGCATGGCGTGGGCCGCGGTGCCGGCGGCGCTGCAGGCCTACCGCGGCAGCCACGTGGTCATCACCACCATCATGTTCAACTTTATCGCCGCGGCGCTGCTGAGCTACCTGCTGGTCAACACGCTGAAGGCCCCGGGCGAGATGACCCCCGAAAGCCGCGCCTTCGCCGACTCGGCCCGCATGCCGGGCGTGCACGAGGCGCTGGGCTGGCTGGGCATCGACTGGCCCAAGACCCCGCTGAACCTGAGCGTGCTGCTGGCGCTGCTGGCGGTGGTGGCGGTGTACCTCGGGCTGTGGAAGTCGCATTCGGGCTACGCGGTGCGCACCGTGGGCTTTGCGCCCGAGGCCGCGCGCTACGCGGGCATGCGCCCCCAGCGGCTGGTGATGCTGTCGATGGCCGCCTCTGGCGCGCTGGCCGGCATGGTGGGCATCAACGAAATCGCCGGGGTGCACGGGCGCCTGCTGCCCGACTTTGTGGCGGGCGCCGGCTTTGCCGGCATCGCGGTGAGCCTGATCGGGCGGAGCCACCCGGTGGGCATCCTACTGGCGGCACTGTTGTTTGGCGCGCTGTACCAGGGCGGGTCGGAGCTGGCCTTCGAGATCAATGGCTTCAGCCGAGACATGGTCTACATGCTGCAGGGCTTGATCGTGCTGTTTGCCGGGGCGATGTCGCAGGTGGCCGCGCCCACGATGGCGCGCCTGTGGGCCAAGCTGGGGCCGCGCCATGGATGAGGTGTTGATCGGCACGCTGGTGGCCAGCACCCTGCGGGTGTCGGTGCCCTTGATCCTGTGCGCGCTGGCCGGGGTGCTGTGCGAGCGCGCCGGGGTGATCGACCTGGGGCTCGAAGGCAAGATGCTGTTGACGGCCTTCGCCGCGGCAGCGGTGGGGTCGGTCACCGGCTCACTGCCGCTGGCACTCGGCGCGGCGCTGGCGGTGGGCGTGGCCTTGTCGATGGTGCACGCCTATGCCTGCGTCAGCCACCGCGGCGATCAGGTCGTGCTGGGCATGGCCATCACGATGACGGCGGTCGGGCTCACCGTGGTGCTGGGCATCGCCTGGTTCGCCCAGGGCGGGCAGACGCCGCCCCTGCCAGACGACGTTCGACTGGGGCGATGGTTCGTTGGCGCGGGCGAGGTGGTGGCGGGCATTCCGCTGGTGGGCCAGGCGCTGTCGATCGCCTTCTTCGGTCACACGCTGCTGGTCTATGTGTCGTTGGCGCTGGTCGGCGGCGTGTGGTGGCTGCTGTTTCGCACGCGCTTCGGCCTGCGGCTGCGCGCCGCGGGGGAAAACCCGGCCATGGTCGACGCCGCTGGCGTGTCGGTGCTGGGGCTGCGCTACCAGGCGCTGGCGCTCAACGGTGTGCTGTGCTCGCTGGCCGGCGCCTCGCTGGTGCTGACACAGAACCCCAGTTTCATTCCCAACATGACGGCCGGCCGCGGCTACATGGCGCTGGCCGCGATGATCTTCGGCAAGTGGCATCCGGTGGGCGCGCTGTGGGCCTGCCTGCTGTTCGGCTTCCTGGACGCGGTGTCGATCCGCTTGCAAGGCGTGGTGCTGCCGGTGATCGGCGAGGTGCCGGTGCAGGCGATCCAGGCCCTGCCCTACCTGCTGACCGTGGTGCTGCTGGCCGGCTTCATCGGCCACGCCCGGGCGCCGGCCGCGCTGGGCCGCCCGTACGTCAAGGAACGCTGAGCCCGTCGCCGCCTGGCCGCACCCTGCCCGCCCTCTTCTGACCGGACCCCACCATGACCGACCCCATTCACACCAGCGCCGACCGCCTGCGTGCCACCGGCGTTCACCCGCGCATCGCGGTGCTGCTCGGCTCCGGCTGGGGCCCGGTGGCCGAGCGCGTTCAGGGCGCCATCGACGTGCCCTATGCGGAGCTGCCGGCCTTTCCGGCGCTGGCCGTGGGCGGCCACGCCGGCAAGGTGCGGCTGGGTCAGTTGGGCGGCAAGCCCGTGGCGGTGCTGGCCGGCCGCAAGCACGCCTATGAAACCGGCGAGGCCGACGGCATGAAAGGCGCGGTGCGCGCGCTGGCCGCGCTGGGCGTGGAGGTGCTGGTGCAGACCAACGCCGCCGGCAGCATGGACCCGGCGATGCGCCCCGGCGAGCTGATGCTGATCACCGACCACCTGAACGTGGTGCAGCGCTCGCCGCTGTTCAACGAGCCCGGCGATGGCCGCTTCGTCGACATGTCGGCCGCCTACGACCCGGCGCTCGGCCGCCAGGCCCTGGCCGTGGCCCGGGCGCGCGGCATCACCTTGCACGAGGGCGTCTACGCCTGGGTCATGGGCCCGCAGTTCGAGACGCCGGCCGAAATCCGCTGGCTGCGCAGCACCGGCGCGCAGGCCGTGGGCATGAGCACGGTGCCCGAGACCATCCTCGCCCGGCACGCCCGGATGCGCGTGCTGGCCCTGTCGATGCTGACCAACATGGCCGCCGGCATGGCCGACGAAACCTTGAGCCACGCCCACACACTGGCCACGGCCCAGGCCGCCAGCGCGCGCGCGGTCGACCTGCTGGAAGCGGTCGTGGCCACGATCGCGCTGTGAAGACGACGCCGACCACCCAGACCCTGTTCCCATGACCCCCACGATCCCGCCCACGCCCCAGCAGACCGCCCGCCTGGCCCTGGCCTGCCTGGACCTGACCAGCCTGAACGATCAAGACACCGAAGCCGACATCGCCCGCCTGTGCGAACGGGCCCAGGGTCCGCACGGCCTGACCGCCGCGGTGTGCGTCTGGCCGCGCTTTGCGGCCTTCGCGCGGGCGCAGCTTCCTGAGGCGGTCAAGGTCGCGGCGGTGGCGAACTTTCCGGACGGGGGCAGCGACATCGCCCGCGCCGTCGGCGACACCCGGGCCATCGTCGATGCCGGCGCGCAGGAAGTGGACGTCGTCATGCCCTACCGGCACCTGGACGCCGCCCCGGCCCTGCTGGCCGCCGTGCGCACTGCCTGCACCGGGCTCACGCTGAAGGTGATCCTCGAAACCGGCGAGGTGCGGAGCGAGGCGGTGGTGCGGCGGGCTTGCGCCATCGCGCTGGACGCTGGTGCGGACTTTCTGAAGACGAGCACCGGCAAGACGCCCGTCAGCGCCACGCCGACCGCGGCGCAGTGGCTGCTGCAGGCCATTGCCGACGGCGGGCACACCTCGGTGGGCTTCAAGCCGGCCGGTGGCATCCGCACCGTGGCCGACGCCGCGCTGTACATGGGCCTGACCGCTCAAAGCTTGGGTGAAGTGACGCCGGCCCGCTTTCGCATCGGCGCCAGCGGGCTGCTCAACGACATCGAGGCGGTGCTGTCGGGCACCACCAGCGGCCCGGCCGCTGCCCCCGGCACCTACTGAAGCCGGTGGAGCGCTGAAACCGCGCAGAACCCGCCCTCGCCACGCGCCAACGTCGCGCTCAACGCTCCCCCTTGCGGTAGGGCTTCATCAACGCCTGCGGGTAGGCCGCCCGGCGCGCCACCAGCACCAGCGCAACGATGCTCAGCAGGTAGGGCAGCATCAGGTAAACCTGGTAAGGCAACTCGACCCCCAGTGCCCCTGCGGCGCCGTCCGCCTGCTGCAATCGCAACTGCAGCGCGTCGAAAAAGGCAAACAGCAGCGCGCCCACCAAAGCCTTGGCTGGCCGCCACGAGGCAAACACCACCAGCGCCACGCACACCCAGCCGCGGCCATTGACCATGTTGAAGTAGAAGGCGTTGAAGGCCGCAAGCGTCAGGAAGGCCCCGGCCACGCCCATCAAGGCGCTGCCTGCCGCGATCGCCCCCACGCGCACCGCCACCACGTTGATGCCCTGGCCTTCGGCCGCCGCCGGGTTTTCGCCGACCATGCGGATCGCCAGGCCCAACGGCGTGCGGTTCAGCAGCCACGCCAGCGCGGGCACCAGCAGGAGTGCGAGCAAGGTCAGCGGCGTCTGGGCGTTGAGCACCGGCACCGGCAGCCAGGCCATGTCGGCGAAGGGCGTGATGGTGGGTGGGCTGTCGACCTTGGGAAAGCTCACGCGGTAGGCGTAGCTCGCCACGCTGGTGGCCAGCAAGGTGATGCCCAGGCCCGCCACGTGCTGCGACAACGCCAAGCCCACGGTCAGCAGCCCGTGCAGCAGGCCCAGCGCCAGGCCGGTGGCCGCCGCGGCCGCCACGCCCAGCCAGAGGCCGCCGCCCAGGTAGACGGTCAGCCAGCCGGTGAAGGCGCCAGCCACCATGATGCCCTCGATGCCAAGGTTCAACACGCCGGCCCGCTCGCACAGCAGCACGCCCAGCGTGCCCAGGATCAGCGGCGTGGCGATGCGCAGCACGGCCACCCAGAACGGCAGGCCCGTCAGCAGGTCGGCCACCTCAGCCAGCATGGTGCCCCCCACCGGCCGGCCCGCGCAGCACCAGCCGGTACTGGGCGAACATGGACGCCACCAGCATCGACAGCAAGGCCACCGCGACGATCACGTCGGCGATGTACGTCGGCACGTTCACGGCCCGGCTCATGCCGTCGGCGCCCACGAGGATGCCGGCCACGAACACCGCGGCGGCAACCACGCCCAGCGGGTTCAGCGCCGCCAGCATCGCGATGACGATGCCGCTGTAGCCGTAGCCCGGCGACATGTCCAGCGTGACGTAGCCGGTGCGCCCGGCCACCTCGATGGCGCCCGCCAGCCCCGCGAGCGCGCCGGACAGCAAGGCCACCGCCACGGTGGTGCGGCCCACCGGCAGCCCGGCGAACGCCGCGGCCTGCGGGTTGGCGCCCACCGCGCGCACCGCGAGGCCCAGCGTGCTGCGGCCGAGCACCAGCCACAGGCCGCCAGCCAGCACCAGCGCCCACAACAGGCCGGTGTGCAGGCGGCTGCGCTCGATCAGCTTGTCCAGCTGCAAGGCGTCCTGCAGGGCGACGCTCTGCGGCCAACCCATCGCACCGGGGTCCTTCATCGGCCCGTCAATCAGCATCGACACCGCCAGCAGCACGACGAAATTCAGCAGCAGCGTGGTCACCACCTCGTCCACGCCGAGGTGGCGCTTGAGCAGCGCCGGGCCCAGCAGCAGCACCGCACCGGCCCCGGCGGCGGCCGCCATCATCACGGGGAACAGCAGCGCACTGGGCAGCGCGAAGCCCGCACCGTCATTCACCCCGGCGTGCAGGCCGCCCACCGCCACGGCCGCGAGCGCGCCGGCGTACAGCTGCCCCTCGCCACCGATGTTGAACAGCCGCGCCCGGAAGGCCACCGCCGCGGCCAGCCCGGTGAGGATCAGCGGCGTGGCGCGGGTCAAGGTTTCGGCCCAGGCAAAGCGCGAGCCGAAGCCGCCTTCCAGCAGCAGCGCATAGGCTCGGCCCACCGGCGCGCCAGCCCAGGCCACAAGGCCCGCGCTGACCAGCAGCGTGAACGCGAGGGCGATCACCGGCGCGGCGAACTGGGCGGCCCGGGACCGCGTGGCCCGGCGTTCAAGGTGCATGGGGGGACTCCATTGATCCGCCGGACATGGCCAAGCCGATGGCCGCCAGGCTCCAGTCGGCCACCGGGCGGGCGGGGGTGAGTCGGCCCTGGTGAATCACGGCCACGCGGTCGGCAATGGCCAGGATCTCGTCGAGGTCTTCGCAGATCAGCAACACCGCCGCCCCAGCGGCACAGGCATCGAGCAGCCGCTGATGAACATCAGCGACCGCGCCGATGTCCAAGCCCCAGGTCGGTTGGTCGGCCACGATCAGCGGTGGCACGGCGGTGCCGGCGTCACCGGGCGGCATCAACGCGCGGCCGAGGATGAGCTTTTGCATGTTGCCGCCGGACAGTGCGCGCGTGGGCGTGGCCACGCCGTGGGCCTCGGTGCCGCGCACGTCGAAATCGGCCACGATGCGCCGCGCATGGGCTTGCGCCGCGCCGCGCCGCACCCAGCCCAGCCGCGACACCGCGGGCTGGTGCAAGCGCTCCATCACCGCGTTCTCCCACAGCGGGAGGTCGCCAACCACGCCGGTGGCGTGGCGGTCTTCCGGGATGCGCGCCACGCCGGCGTCGACCCAGGCGCGCGGGCGGGCCGGCAGGGCGCGACCATTCAGCCGCAGCGCGCCGCGGTCGGCGGCGCGCTGGCCAAACAGCAGCTCGGCCAGGGCCTGCTGCCCGTTGCCCGACACCCCGGCGATGGCCAGCACCTCGCCGGCGTGCACGCTGAGGTGGACGTCGTCCAGCAGCGGGCGGGCGCCGGGGCCGTTCACGCCGACACCACGCAACTCGCACACCGGCGCGCCAGCCGCGCGCGCGCCGCGCTGCACGGGCGGCACACTGCGGCCCACCATCAGGTCGGCCAGCTGCGCCTTGCTGGCCTGCGCGGCGGGCAGCGTGGCCACCAGCCGCCCGCCACGCAGCACGGCGATGCGGTGCGACACGCGCAGCACCTCGTCGAGCTTGTGGCTGATGAAGATCAGGCTCAGGCCCTGTTCGACCAGCCGCTGCAGCGTGTTGAACAGCGACTCGGCCTCGGCCGGCGTCAGCACGGCCGTGGGCTCGTCGAGGATCAGGATGCGCGTGCCGTCCCGGCCCGTGACCAGCGCCTTGAGGATCTCCACGCGTTGCCGCTCGCCCACCGACAGCGCGCCCACGCGCGCTTCGGGGTCGACCTGCAGGCCAAAGCGCTGCGCGGTCTGCAGCAAGCGCTCGCGGGCCGCACGGCGGCGCGAGAACGGTTGCCACAGTGGCTCGCTGCCCAGCATCACGTTGTCGAGGACGCTGAGGTTGTCGGCCAGCGTGAAGTGCTGGTGCACCATGCCGATGCCAGCGGCCAGGGCGGCCCGGGCATTGCCCGGCGGCAGGCGCTGGCCGTGCACCTCGATGTCGCCGGTGTCGGCCCGGTAGTGACCGAACAGGATCGACACCAGCGTGCTCTTGCCCGCGCCGTTTTCGCCGAGCAGGGCCAGCACCTCGCCGGGCGCCAGGTCCAGGCTGATGTCGTCGTTGGCCACCAGCGCGCCGAAGCGCTTGGTGATGTGGCGCAGCCGCAGCGCGGGCGGGGTCACCGTCATCGCGCCGGCTTACTTCCCCTTGGGCTGGGCGTCGTCGACCTTCACGGTGAACTTGCCGTCGAGGATGTCCTTCTCGCGCGCCTTCACCTTGGCGGCCAGGTCGGCCGGCACCTTGCTGGCAAAGGTGCCCAGCGGCGCCAATTCGCTGCCCTTGAACTTCATCATCGAGTATTTGCCGTAGTCCTCGGCCTTGAACTGGCCGGCCTTGACGGTCTTGAGCGCCAGGTCGATGGTGGGCTCCATGTTCCAAAGTGCGGACGCGACCACGGTGTCGGGGTACTTGTCCTGGGTGTTGATGACGTTGCCGATGGCGAGCTTGCCCTTCTCCTTGGCGGCGTCGCTGACGCCGAAGCGCTCGGCGTACAACACGTCGGCGCCCTTGTCGATCATCGCGAACGCGGCTTCCTTGGCCTTGGGCGGGTCGAACCAGCTGTTGATGAAGCTGATGGTGAATTCGGCCTTCGGGTTGATTTCCTTCGCGCCGGCGATGAAGGCGTTCATCAGGCGGTTGACCTCCGGGATCGGGTAGCCGCCCACCAGGCCGATCTTGCCGGTCTTGCTCATGCCGCCGGCGATCATGCCGGTGAGGTAGGCCGGCTCCTGGATGTAGTTGTCGAAGACGCTGAAGTTGGGCGCCTGCGGCTTGCCGGAGCTGCCCATCAGAAAGCTCACCTTCGGGTAGTCCTTGGCCACCTTGCGGGCGGCGGCCTCGACCGCGAAGGACTCGCCCACGATCAGCGTGTGGCCGGCTTCGGCGTAGCCGCGCATCACGCGCTCATAGTCGGCGTTGCTGACGTTCTCGCTGAAGACGTACTCGACCTCGCCACGGGCGACGGCCGCCTTCAGGGCCTTGTCGATGCGGCTGACCCACTGCTGTTCCACCGGCACGGTGTAGATCGCAGCGACCTTCAGCTTGGCTTGGGCGTGCGCGGCGGGCGCCATCGCGACGGCGGCCACGGCGGCCAGGCTGAGCAAGGTGGTGCGGCGGGAAGAGGTCATGAAGGCTCCTGGTGCAGACGAGGAAGGGCAACGAGGGGTGGGCTTAGGGGGCGGCAGGCGGCGCCAGCCAGACACTTTAGCGGCTGCCCGGGTCTGAGCAAAAGGCTTGCCACCATCGCCGCCGGCGCCACCGCGGGGCAGTGCCGCCAGGGTCCGCACCTAAAATCCGGCCTCCGTCCTGACCCATGACCGGCCCCGCCGCATCGCCATGTCCTCCATTTCCTTGTCCGCGCTGACCGCGCTCAGCCCGCTCGATGGCCGCTACGCCGGCAAGGTGGCCGCGCTGCGGCCGCTGTTGTCCGAATTCGGGCTGATGCACCGCCGCGTGCAGGTGGAAGTCGAGTGGTTCATCGCGCTGTCGGACGCCGGTTTTGCCGAGTTCCAGCCGCTTGGCGAGGCCGCGCGCGGCCTGCTGCGCGGCAAGGTGGCGAATTTCAGCGAAGCCGACGCCCAGGCGATCAAGGACATCGAGAAGACCACCAACCACGACGTGAAGGCGGTCGAGTACTGGATCAAGCGCCAGTTCGACGGCCAGCCGGAACTGTTGGCCGCCGCCGAGTTCGTGCACTTCGCCTGCACCAGCGAGGACATCAACAACACCAGCCACGCGCTGATGCTGAAGGCCGCGCGCGAGGACGTGCTGCTGCCGGCCATCGACGGCCTGCGCCAGCGCCTTGGGCAGATGGCCCGCGCAATGGCCGCGGTGCCCATGTTGAGCCGCACCCACGGCCAGACCGCGAGCCCGACCACCGTGGGCAAGGAAATCGCCAACGTGGTGGCCCGCCTGGCCACCGCCCGCGAGCGCATCGCCAGCGTGCGCCTGCTGGCCAAGATGAACGGCGCGGTGGGCAACTACAACGCCCACCTGTCGGCCTACCCGGCGCACGACTGGGAGGCCTTCAGCCGCGCGGTGATCGAGCAGCGGCTGGGCCTGAGCTTCAACCCTTACACCATTCAGATCGAGCCGCACGACTACATGGCCGAGTTGTTCGATGCGGTCACCCGCACCAACACCATCCTGATCGACTGGTCGCGCGACGTCTGGGGCTACATCAGCCTGGGCTTCTTCAAGCAGCGCACCAAAGCGGGCGAGGTCGGGTCATCGACGATGCCGCACAAGGTGAACCCGATCGACTTCGAGAACGCCGAAGGCAACTTCGGCCTGGCCAACGCGCTGCTGACCCACTTGAGCCAGAAGCTGCCCATCAGCCGCTGGCAGCGCGACCTGACCGACTCGACCGTGCTGCGCAACATGGGCGTGGCGCTGGGGTATGCGCTGCTGGGCTACGACAGCCTGGCGCGCGGCCTGGACAAACTGGAGCTCAACGACGCCGCGCTGGCCGCCGACCTGGACCGCGCCTGGGAGGTGCTGGCCGAGCCCATCCAAACCGTGATGCGCCGCTACGGCCTGCCCGAGCCCTACGAGCAACTCAAGGCCTTCACCCGCGGCCAGCCGATGACCCGCGAGCTGATGCAGGGCTTCGTCGCGCGACTGGACTTGCCCGAGGCCGAAAAGTCCCGCCTGCTGGCGATGACGCCGGCCAGCTACACCGGGCTGGCCCGCGACCTGGCGGCGCGCGTCACCGATTGAACCGGGGTGCCTGGGCGCTGAGGCGCTGAGCGTCTGGCGCCGGCTTCGTTTGCCACGGCGCCGGTTCGCGCGCGGCCGGCTGCGCCAAGGCGGCGCGGCAGCATCACGGGTCCGAGCCGCATTGCGGCACGCCAGCAGGAGGTCACGCATGCAGCCCGTGAGCAACATTTCCATCGCCTTGCCTTGGTCGGCGCCGCCCGTCGAGGCCCCCGACCCAAGCGCCCCCAGCGACACCCGCCCGCCCCGCATGGACCCCATGACGGGCATGATGCTGGTGATGATGGTGTTGTCGAGCCTGTTCCAGGGCCTGTCATCCCCCTCGGACGCGCCGTCGCCCGGCCCGGGCGGTCCGGGCGCACCCGGTGGTCCAAGCGCCCCAGGTGCGCCCGACGCGACAGGCAATCCGTTGCAAGACCTGCTGGACCGCCTGGGCCGCCTGGGAGAGGATTCAGCAGATGACCCATCGAACGGGTCGTCCGGAAACCCGCGGCACACCCCGTCACAAGAGCGCTCTGAACGGCCTTCGAATGAACCGTCGAACCACCGCTCGGAGCGCAAGAAGACCGACGAGGCCAACGACCGGCCTCGTCCGTCCGATGGTTGCCACAGCCCCCGCGGTGCGGACGAGCGCGAGCTGCCCAAGACGCCCCCGTCCGACAAGATCCCACCGCCCACGGGCACCACCGTCGTGAACGAGCCGATTGTCGTGAAGGCAGGCGAGACCTTCGATGGCGGGGGCAAGCTGTACAAGGCTGGCCGCGCGCTGGGCGACGGTGGCGACAGCGAGGACCAGCTGCCCGTGTTCATCCTTGAGAAGGGCGCCACCTTGAAGAACGCGCAGGTGGAAGGCGCAGACGGCGTGCACGCCTATGGCGACGCCCACTTGAAAGACGTGTGGTGGCGCGACGTCGGCGAGGACGCATTCACGTTGAAGGCGCCCGGGCACGTCACCGTGGAGGGTGGCGGCGCTTTCAACGCCAACGACAAGGTGTTCCAGATCAACGCGGCGGGATCACTGTCCATCGACGGCTTCTATGCCGAGAACTTTGGCAAGCTGGTGCGCCAGAATGGCGGCACCCACTTTGCTGTGGACGTCAGCCTGGACAACGTCGTGACCCGAGGTGGCGTTGATGCGCTGGTGTGCACCGACTCCAGCAGTTCGACGGTGTCGTTGGGCAAGGTCGACCCGGGCAGCGTGAAGCACGCGGTGATCGCGCCAGGCGAAGACCGGTGAGGCGTCGCGCCACCCGCGGAGGCGGCCGCCGCTGATCCCTAGAATCAGGGCATGTCATTCATCGCCCAACTCGCGCGCGCCGAGGCATTGAACCAGTCCCTGCTGTGCGTCGGTCTGGACCCGGAGCCGGCCAAGTTCCCCGGCGCCTGGCAGCACGATCCGACGCGCATCTTCGACTTCTGCGCCACCATCGTCGACAGCACGCGCGACCTGGTGATCGCCTTCAAGCCGCAGATCGCCCATTTCGCGGCGCACCGTGCCGAAGACCAGCTGGAGCGGTTGATCCACCACATCCGCCGCGCCGCGCCCGAGGTGCCGGTGATCCTGGACGCCAAGCGCGGCGACATCGGCAGCACCGCCGAACAGTACGCGGCCGAGGCCTTCGACCGCTACGACGCGGACGCGGTCACGCTGTCGCCCTTCCTCGGCTTCGATTCCATCGAACCCTACCTGCGCCGCGAGGGCAAGGGCGCCATCCTGTTGTGCCGCACCTCCAACCCCGGCGGGGACGACCTGCAAGCCCGCACGCTGGCCGCGAGCGAAGGCGAGCCCGCCGAGCGGCTGTACGAGCGCATCGCCCGCCTGGCGGCCACCGACTGGAACCGCAACGGCCAGCTCGGCCTGGTGGTGGGCGCCACCTACCCGGCCGAGATCGAACGGGTGCGCACGCTCGCGCCGACGCTGCCGTTGCTGATCCCCGGCGTGGGCGCGCAAGGCGGTGATGCCGAAGCCACCGTGCGCGCCGGCTGGCGGGGCGCCCACGGCCGCACGACGGCGCCGATCATCGTCAACTCCTCGCGCGCGGTGCTGTACGCGAGCCGCAGCAGCGAATTCGCCTCGGCCGCCCGGGCCGCCGCCCTCGCCACGCGCGACCAGCTGAACGCGGCGCGGCGCTGAGCCGCGGGGCCGGCCGCGCCGGTCCTCGCGTCGAACGGGCCGCCCACCCACGACCCACACGGTGCGATCTGGCGGGCCGCCCGGGGTCCCGTCAGGCCGACAAGGGCAGCAGCGGCAGGCTGCGGCTGCGTTTGCCCGTCAAGCCGAACAGCGCGTTGGCGACGGCTGGCGCGATCGGCGGCGTGCCGGGCTCGCCAACGCCGCTCGGGGGACGCTCGCTGGGCATCAGGTGCACCTCGATCTGCGGGGTCTGCGCGAGCGTCAGCAGCGGGTAGGCCGGGTAGTTGGTCTGCTGCACCACGCCGCCCACGATGTCGATGCGGCCGTACAGGGCCGCGCTCAGGCCGAAGATGACCCCCCCTTCCATCTGCTGCGCCACGATGCCCGGGTTGACCACCGTGCCGACGTCGGCCACCACCACCACGCGGTGCACCCGCGGCTGGCCGGCCTCCAGCGACACCTCGACCACCTGGGCCACGATGCTGCCGAAGCTTTCGTGCAGGGCCACGCCCCGTGCCCGGCCCGCGGGCAGCGGCTTGTTGCCGCCCTGGAAGCCTGGCCAGCCGGCCTCGTCGGCGGCGCGCTTGAGCACGGCCGCATGGCGCGGCAGGTCGCGCAGCCAGGCGAGGCGAAAGCTCACCGGGTCTTGCCGCGCTTCGGCGGCCAGCTCGTCGATGAAGCATTCCTTGAAAAAGGCATTGTGCGAATGCCCGACCGAGCGCCAAAAGCCCACCGGCACGGCGTGCCGCGTGGCCACGTGCGCGATGCGCTGGTGCGCGAAGGCGTAGGGGCTGTCGAACAGGCCCTCGCTGGTGGTCTTGTCGGGGGCATCCACCGGGCCGGCCAGGTGCGGCAGGTTGCGCTCCATCCAGCGCGGGGACACGGCGTCGCCGGCGCTGGTGAAGCGCACCGCCACCGGCTGGCCACGCTCGTCCAGCCGCGCCTGCATGACGGCCGCGCCGGCGGGACGGTAGTGGTCATGCTGCAGGTCTTCCTCGCGCGTCCAGACCAGTTGAACCGGCCGCCCGCCGCATTCCATCGCGATGCGCACCACCTGCCCAACCACATCGACGTCCAGCCGCCGGCCGAAGCCGCCGCCGAGGTAGGTCACGTTGACGCTGACGGCGGATGGCGCGACGCCGGCCACGCGCGCCGCCAGGTCCTGCGCCAGGCCCGGCACCTGCGTGGGCACCCACACCTCGACGCGGCCATCGCGCACCCGGGCGGTGGCGTTGACCGGTTCCATCGCCGCGTGCGCCAGGTAGGGCGCCTGGTAGGTGGACTCGATGCGTCTCACGCCCTGCGCGGCGTCGCTGTCCACGTCGCCGCGGGCGTGGAAGGCCACGCCCCCACGGTGTTGGGACGCGTCCTGTGCCCGGGCCAGCAGGTCGCGCAAGATGGCTTGCGAATCGACGGTGCCGGCCGGCGGCGGCCGCCATTCGAGCCGCAAGGCGTCGGCGCCCCGGCGCGCATGCCAATGGCTGCGCCCCACCACCGCCACCGCGGCCGGGGCGCCCCCCAGCGGACGCAGCTGCACCACGCGCACCACGCCCGGCGTGCGCAACGCCGCGTTGGCATCAAAGCGCACCGGCTCACCGCCTAGCATCGGGGCGTGGCGCACCACCGCAAACCATTGGTCCGGCAAGCGCACGTCGATGCCGAAGACCGCCGAGCCATTGGCCTTGGCCACCACATCGGTGCGCGGCGCGGCCGTGCCCAGCAGCGTCCACGCCGACCGGGGCTTGAGCACCACGTCGCCGGGCGGCGTGATGGCCGCGCGCTTGACGAAGTCCTTGTAGCGGCCGGTGGGCCCGGACGGGTGCGCGATGACGCCGGCGACCACGGTGAATTCCGCCACCGGCAGCTTCCATTCCAGCGAGGCCGCGCCGAGCAGCTGCGCGCGCGCCGTGGCCGCGGCAAGGCGCAGCGGCGTCCAGGCGTCGGCGATGCTGGAAGAGCCCCCGGTCATGTTGATGCCCAGCTCGCGGGCGACCTTGGCCACCATCCACTGGCCGGCCTTGACGCCCAGGGTTTCCGCCCCGGGCTCCGTGTCGCGCGGGTGCAGTGGCAACAAGCTGCCGACGAAGGCGGCCACATTGCCGTAGATCGCCTCCGGCCCGGCGGGCACCAGGCGCACGGTGTCCAGTGGCACGTCCAGCTCCTCGGCCACCAGCATGGCCAGGGCGGTGTGCACCCCCTGGCCCATTTCGCTGCGGTTCATGGTGACCATCACCTCGCCGGTGTCGGCGATGCGGATCCAGCCGTTCAGCGCGATGCTGCCGGTGCCCGGCGTCAGGTCCGCCGGGCCCAAGCGGCCGCGCGGCGGCAGCAACGACCAGCCCACCAACAGCGCCCCGCCGGCGCCGGCGGCGCTCAGCAGCCAGGTGCGCCGCCTCATGGCCGAGCCGCCTTGGCCGTGGGCTGCTGCGCCGGAGCACCTGGCACGGCCTCGCCGCGCAGCAGGGCCGCGGCCGTCAGGATGCCGGCGCGGATGCGCGGGTAGGTGCCGCAGCGGCACAGGTTGGTGATCGCGGCGTCCACGTCGGCCGGCGTGGGCCGCCGGTTGCGCTTGAGCAGCGCCGCCGCCGCCATCAGCATGCCGCTTTGGCAGTAGCCGCATTGCGGCACCTGGTGCAGCACCCAGGCCTGCTGCAAGGGGTGCGGGCGCTCGGCGCTGCCCAGACCTTCGATGGTGGCGATCGGGCGCCCGCGCACGGCCGACACCGGCGTGACGCAGCTGCGCACCACCTCATCGCCCAGGTGCACGCTGCAGGCCCCGCAGGCGCCCACACCGCAGCCGTACTTCGTGCCCGTCAGGTTCATCACGTCCCGCAGGGCCCACAACAGGGGCATCGACGGGTCGACCGCCTCGTCGGGCACCGCCTGCGCGCGGCCATTGACCAGAAACTCCATCGTGCGTCCTTGCCGTCTTGCCTCGGCGGTTGGCGCCAGGCTCACCCTGGATTCTGCGTGAGCCGAACGGCCAGGGCCCGTTTCTTGCAAACATCGTGCGCAGGCCAAGCCTGAACTTTCACCACAACAACCAGGAACGTCGCATGTCCCTCACCGTGAAGCCGATCTCCCTTTCCATCGCCGCGCTGCTGATGTGCGCCGCCGGCGCCGCCCAGGCCCAGAGCAGCGTCAAGCTGTATGGCCTGATCGACCTGAACGTCGGCCAGTTTCAGGCCGCGGGCGCCAACAAAGTCTGGAACGTCAGCAACGGCGACTTTTCCACCAGCTTCATCGGCTTTGGCGGCAAGGAAGACCTGGGCGGCGGCTTGTCTGCCAGCTTCGCGCTGGAAAGCTTCTTCCGCCCGGACACCGGCCGCAGCGGCCGCGTCGCGGTGGACGTGTCGCCGCGCGCCGACGTGTTCTGGGCGCGCGCCGCCAACGTCACGCTGGGCGGCGGCTTCGGCAGCGTCAAGCTCGGCCGCCAGACCACGACGATGTTCATTTCGTCGCTGATCTTCAACCCCTTCGGCGACTCCTTCGGCTTCTCGCCGACCATCCGCCAGTACTACACCTCGGCCCTGGTGGGCGACAGCGGCTGGAGCAACGCCATCAGCTACACCACGCCGAACATGAACGGCCTGACCGCCACCGTGCAGGGCAGCCTGGGCGAAGGCGCCGCCAAGTCGGTGGGCCGCAACGTCGGCTTCAACGCGCTGTACTTCAGCGGCCCATTCGCCGCCACCGTCGCTTACCAGAAGGTGCAAAGCGACTACGACCTGCGCTTCTCGACCACCCTGCCGGCCGGCTTCGTCGAGCAGATCGCCTACCAGTTCGGTGCCAGCTACGACCTCGGCGTGGCCAAGCTCTTCGGCCAGTACGGCAAGACCGACACCGACGCCACCGCGGACGTCAAGGGCAAGCTGACGCAAATCGGCGTCAGCGCGCCGCTGGCCGGCGGCAAGGTCCTGGGCGCGTACGGCAACCTCAAGTACTCTGGGGGCCGCGTTGGCACGTCCAAGACGATCAGCCTGGGCTACGACTACAACCTGTCCAAGCGCACCGACGTCTACGCCGTGTACGTCAGCGACAAGTTCACGAACCTGAAGTCAGGCAACACCTTCGCTGTCGGCATTCGCCACAATTTCTGATCGATTCACCGCAGCCGCACTGTGCAATGCACCGTGCCGGCGCGTTCTGCGCGGGCCGTCAGCGCCAACTCGGTGCCTGACGGCGCCCGCACCGTCCATTCGCACAGCGCGCGGTCGGCGGTGACGTCCCGGTTCGGCAAAAACGCCTGCAGGCTGGGCTTGCCCCCATGGCCCTCGAGCTGCGGGCCTTCCACCCGCCGCTTGCCCTGCAGCCACTCGACGGGCACGCCTGGCGGCGCGTCGATCTCGAACATCACCCCCCGCACCACCTTGCGGGCCAGCGCGCGCCGGCTCACGTACGCGGGCAGGTAGCCGGTGTTGGCCACGACGATTCGCACGCGCCAAGTGTCCGGGCCCAGGGCCGTTGCCTCGGCGCTGATCAGTTCGAGCTTGGGCAGGCTCAGCGCGATCTGCGTCATCCAGGCTGGAAAGCGCTCGACCTCGCGCTCGCGCAGCGCCGGCGGCGGATTGCGCCAGAAGTTCATCTTGTCCCAGCCGCCGATCTCCACCGGCCCGAGTTGCGGGTGCTGGAACGGCCGCCAGTCGACGTGGGCCTGGCCGCCGCATTGTTCGTCGCTCCACCTCAGCAGCTTCAGGTCGTCCTCGACCGGGTGATCGCGGTACCAATGGATCCACGGGTAGTTCGTGATGCCCGCCTCGCGGTTGGGCGACCACAGCTCGACCACCCAGAACAGCGCGCCCAGGTGCTCGTACACCCAGTCCTGCGTGCCGGAGATGACCTCCTTCGGGTGGTACTTGAACTCGTGCCAGATGCTCACCGCCGGGTAGCCAGTCAGCCGCGTGCCGATCTCGCTGAACCGCTTGAAGGTCCACAGGTCCTCGGGGACCATGTCGTCGTCGCTTTGCGTGCCCATGGGCCGCAGGATCACGCCGCTGTGGGTGTGGTAACTGATGGCCGCGCCGATGTTGGGGTGGGCAACGAAGAAGTCCACCATCGCGCGGACCTCGGGCTCGCTGGCCGGGTAAGGGCCGGCCCCGGACTGCTCGAACTCCTGCCGCCAGCCGGCGGGAAAGTTGCGGTTCAGGTCCAGGCCTTCTCGGTCGGGGTTGACGCGGATGGTGACGCCATCGTGCGAGCGCAGCGTGCCTTCCGGGATCACGCGGTAGTACTCGCCGCCGAACTCGCCCGGCTCGCGGGGCACCATCAGCCGCGGGTCTGCGGCGCACTTCTTGTGGCTGCCGTGCGGGTCGGGCAGGCGCATGAACAACACCCGGCCGTCGCCGTCCACGTCTTCCACCGTCAGGCCATCGACCGGCGCCTCGTCGAACGGATAGTGGCGCGTGCCCGAGCGGATGTGGCGCGGCCGGTCGGCCAACGCCAGCTCGGCGCCGTCGGGGTTCAGGCGCGGGCACAGGTAGACCGTGCGCGAGTCCAGCAGGTGGGTGACGCGGCGGCCCTCGTCGCTGTCCTGGCCGTGAAGGCGCAGCAGGTGGTGCAGGTAATACAGCACCGCCGTGCTGGCGGTGAGCTCGGCGGCGTGGATGTTGCCGTCGGCCCAGAACGCGGGCTTGTCGCCCGGCTCGCCGGTGGCCCGGTTGGTCACGGTCACGACCCAGATGTCGCGTCCTTCGTGGCTTTTGCCGATCGACGCCACGCTGGCCAGGCCCGGCCGCGCCGCCGCGAAGGCGTGCAGCAAGGCGGTCAGCGCGTCGTGTCGGTAGAAGGTGTCAAAGCGGGGTTCGGGCAGGTCGGCCGGATGCGGCGTCGCTGGCGGCGCGTCGGCGCTGGCGTGGTCGTTCAGGGGCATCGTGGGACGGAAGGTGCAGGCCCGCCCACCGGGCGGGCCGGGGGTCAGTGGTCGACGAGCGGTGCGGCCGCGTCCTCGCCGACGCGCGCCTGGAAGCGGCCCTGGAAATGCCGCGCCACCGGCAGCATCGTGGGCCGCTCGCGCAGCGACAGCATCAAGGTTTCGTCGTCCATGCGGCGCGTGCCGAGGATGTGACGCTGGTTGACCACCACGAAGCGGTGGATCTGCCAGAAGCGGCCGGGGTCGAGCTGAACCGCCAGCTCTTTCAAGGGCCGGCGCACCCGCGACTCGACGCCATCGGCCGACACGACGCGCGTGCCGCTCGCATCGGCCTCGAAATAGATGATGTCGTCGACCTTCAAGAGGTGCAGGTTCGCGCCCTCGCCGGCTTCGACCACCTCCAGCGGGGTGCTGCGGCGCAGCTGGCCGGCCAGGCGGTTCAGCAGCGCGGCGAGGCTGGGCACCGCGTCCGGCGCCTGGGCGGCCATCGCCTGCTGCACCTGGGACACGACCGTGGCGAGTTGCAGCGGGTCCAGCGGCTTGACCAGGTGCCAGGCGCCGCCCTCGTCGAAGCTGCGCAGCGCGCGGTCGTTCGGCGCCATCAGGAACACGCTGCGGGCCCGGTCGCCGATGCGCTGAGCCACTTCCACGCCGGTCAGCCCGGGCATGCGCATGTCGAGGAAGCAGACGTCGGGCTCGTGCTCCAGAAAGCTGTCCCAGGCCTCGACGCCATTGACCGCCTGCACCAGCCGCAGGCCTGGCCAAACCGCCGTCAGCGAGCGTGTCAGTTCACGGCGCACCTGCGCGTCGTCATCGGCCACAAGGGCCTTCACCACAGAAATGTTGGATCCGGAGGTCATCGCGGGTCATTCTGGCACCGGCGCGGTCGTTGTAACAAGTTGCCGGCGCCGTGCGTTGGCCCGTCAAACCGCGGCATCGCCAGCATTGGCGCGGGGCTGGCTCAATCGGGGCGGGGCAAGCCGTTCACAAATACTTTCAACTCGCCGGGCTGAAAGCTCACCCAGGCTTCGTCGGCGGTCAGCGGCTCGGTCACCACCACGGCCACCCGGTCGCCGGGCTGCGTGTGGTTGGCGAAGTCGACGCTGAGGTCGTCGTCGCGCAATTGGGCCCGGCCGAAGGGCTCCTGGCGGACCAGGTAACACAGCTTGGTCGACCCGTGCGCCCACAGCGCCTCGCCGTTGCTCAGCATGAAATTGAAAGTGCCGTGCTTGGCCACCTGGGGCACCAGCTCGCGCAGGGTGGCGGTCAGCTCCTCGATGGGCGGCACGCTGGCGTGGGCCTTGGCCAGCTCCTGCATCAGCCAGCAGAACGCGCGCTCGCTGTCGGTGTCACCGACCGGTCGGAAGGCGCCGTGCAGCCGTGGCGCATGGTCCTTCAGGTCGCCGTTGTGGGCGAACACCCAGTAGCGGCCCCACAGCTCGCGCACAAAGGGGTGGGTGTTCTCCAGCGCCACCCGGCCCTGCGTGGCCTTGCGGATGTGGCTGATGATGCTGCCCGAGCGGATCGGGTAGCGGCGCACCATGTCGGCCACCGGCGAGTCGATGGCGCTGTGCTGGTCGACGAACAGGCGCACCCCGCGCTGCTCGAAGAAGGCGATGCCAAAGCCGTCGCGGTGTTCTTCGGCCCGGCAGGCGAAGCCGGTGAAACTGAACACAATGTCGGTGGGTCGACTGGCGTTCAGGCCCAGCAGTTGGCACATGGTCGGCTCCGTGAGGTGGGTCAGCGCCGCGAGGTCAGCAACCGCCACCAGCTCGCCGGGCTCATCACATCGCGCGGGGTGTGGCGCTCATCGAGCACGGCGGCCAGCTTGTCGATGCGCCGCGGGCTGCCCCGGGCGGCCCACACCAGCAGGTCGACCAGCCAGGGGTGGTGGTTGGCGCGGTTGCCGCGCTCGTAGGCGTGGTAGTGCGGGCGCAGGGCGGCCAGGCCGCGCTCGTAGGTGGCGAGCACCGCGTCGTCGGCCGCCTCGGTCAGCGCGCGGGCGGCGATCAGGCCGGTTTCGAGCGCCTTGCCAATGCCCTCGCCCGACAGCAGGTAGGTGGTGCCCACGGCCTCGCCAATGGCCAGCAGGCCCGGGCGCCCGGGCTGGGTGCCCTGCAGCGAGCACCGCACCGGCGCGCCCTTGAAATCGCCCAGCCATTCGCCGCCCTGCATCAGCTCGCGCAGCAGGGGGCTGACAGCGGTGAAGCGCTCAAAGGACTGGCGCAGGTTGACGTCTTTCATCGTGCTGCGGCCGTCGGTGCCGGCCTGGTGGCTGTCGGTCACGTAGACCCCGACATTGAAGACGCCGCCCGGCCCGGGAAACACCCAGCCGTAGCCGGACTTCAACGCGGGGTGCCAGACCATCTCCAGGTCGGTCAGGCGCTCACGCATCGAGTCGTTGCGCAGGTAGGCGCGCATCGACATGCCGCTGGGCCCGCGCCGGTGCGCCAGGCCGGCGGCCTGCAGGGCCTGGGGCTGCGCGCCGGTGGCCAGCAGCACCCAGCGGGCCCGCAGCGCGAAGCGGCGTGGGCCGGCGCTGAACTCGGCCCCGACCACGCGGGTCGCCCCATCGGCGGCCTCTTCGACGGGACCGACGAACCGCAGCGGCGCCACCATGCGCGCGCCGGCCTGCACCGCGGCCT
Organism: Hydrogenophaga intermedia; assembly: GCA_943370175.1. Classification (GTDB taxonomy): domain Bacteria; phylum Pseudomonadota; class Gammaproteobacteria; order Burkholderiales; family Burkholderiaceae_C; genus Ideonella_A; species Ideonella_A intermedia_A. Next base: position 47,245 of record CALRPU020000003.1, read on the forward strand.
CGGCCAGCAGGTGATCGAGGCGGCGGCGGGGCAGCACGGCCAAGCGCCCGGGCACCCCGAGCCGACCGCCGCGCGGCCCAGTGACCGCGGCGTGCGGCACGATGGCGGCCTCCGCCAGCACCCGCTCGAGCACGCCCAGTTGGGCCAGTGCCCGGTGGGCGTCGGGGATCAGCGCGTCGCCGCACACCTTGTCGCGCGGGAAGGCGTGTTGGTCCACCATCACCACGTCCAGGCCCGCGCGCGCCAACTGGTGGGCCGCGGCGCTGCCGGCGGGCCCGCAGCCCACCACCAGCACGTCGCAACGGCTGGGCAGCTGGTCAGGGGCGAGGTTCAAGCCCATGGTCGACGTGCGCAGGCGATGTCCGGCGGCGAGGCGCTCACCGCTCGAACAGCAAGCGCAACACGCCACGCACGCTCAGCACGGTGCGCGGCAGGTGCGTTTCTTCCAGGATGCCGCTCATGCGCTTCAGGCGCGACGGGCTGCGCCGGGCGCTCCAGATCACGAGGTCGACCAGCCAAGGGCGGCGGTTGACCGCGTTGGCCCGCTCGTAGACGTCGTAGCGCGGACGCAAGGCCAGCAAGCGCTGCTGGTAGGTGCTGCGCAAAGCGGCATCGGCCCAGGCCTGCCGGCGGCCTTCGATCAGCGTGTCGGCGGCCAGCATGCCGGTTTCCAGCGCCTTGCCGATGCCCTCGCCCGTGAAGGCATAAGTGCTGCCGGCGGCTTCGCCTGTGACCAGGAGTCCAGGCCGCGAGTAGTCGGCGCCGGCCAGCGAACAGCGCAGCGGCGCCCCCTTGACCTCGCCACGCCATTCGCCCTGAGCCATCAGCTCGCCCGCCATCGGGTGGATGCGGCCGAAGGTGCGCAGCATCTCGCGCAGGTTGACCTGCGCCATGGACTTGTCGTCGTCCCCGGCGTCGGCGTGCGCGTGGCTGTGCTCGATGCCCACGCCGATGTTGAACAGCCCGTTGCCGCACGGAAAGATCCAACCGTAACCCTGGCGCAACTTGGGGTGCCAGACCACGTCCAGCGCCTTGAGCCGGTCGGCCATCGGCGGGTGGTGGATGTAGCCACGCAGCGCCACGGCCGATGGCGTGCGGCGGCGGCACAGGTCGACCGCCTGCAGGGCCTGCGGCACCGCGCCGCTGGCGATGACCACCCAGTCGGCGCGCACTTCGCGCTCGACGCCGCGCGACTTCAGGCGCGCGCCGACCACCGGCGCCGGCCCGCCGTCGGGCGGGGCGTCGCCGAGCAGGGGCGCCACAAACCGCACGGGCGCGTGCATCGACGCGCCAGCGGCCACCGCGTTGCGGCAGACGATCAGGTCGAGCTGCTTGCGTGGCAGCACCGCCAGCGTGCCCGGCACGTCGATGCGGCGGCCGCTGGGGCCGATGACGCCGACGTGGCCGGCTCGCCCGGCCAGGGCCAGCACCTCGTCGAGTACACCCAGCTTGCGCAGCGCATGGTGGGCATCGGGGATGAGGCCGTCACCGCAGACTTTGTCGCGTGGAAAGGCCTGTTGGTCGATCAGGACCACGCGAAGACCGGCGCGGGCCAGCACCGTGGCCGCGGCGCTGCCGGCGGGGCCTGCGCCCACGATCAGCACATCGCAACGCTCGGGCAGCGCGTCGATCGGCCGGTTCATCGCGGCCAGGGCGCTTGCGGCCAGCATGGCCGCCTCGGGCGTGGCCACCGGGTCGGGAAGGCGAGGCGCGGTCGCTGCGTTGACAGGGTCGGAAAGGCTCATGGTCTGACCGAAGCCGGTCGTGCGTGGCAAAAACCCGGAAGCATACCGTCGCCAAGGCGGAATGCCACCACATCGTGCCACCACACGCTGCCGCGGCAACGGCACCCGCTCACAGGCGCAGCGAGCGCCCCACGTAGAGGATGGGCCCGGTGGGCTTGCCGATGGGCGAGCCGGTTTCGGGTTCCAGCGTGAGCTCGAACAGCTGCTTTTCCGCCACGCCGGGCAAGCGGTCCAGGGCCACTTCGGTGACCTCACCCGGGCGGATCAGGCCCAACGAGGTCGGCCCCGCCGCGCCGTCGAGCTTGGTCCAGAACTGCAGGGCCTTGCCCGCCGGCAAGGATTGCCCGGGCTTCACCGGCACCAGGCGCAGTTGACGGCCAGCCGTCACTTCCACAAGCCAGCCGGTCGACCGGTCGGGCGCCTCCAGCAGGGTCAGGTAGCGCGCCGGGTCGCCGTTGGGCGCGACCGGGCCGCGCACCACGAGCAGGCTCGCCAACACGACGCTGGCGGCGATGGACACCCCGCTGAGCGCGCGCCAGAAACCCAGGCGCTGCCAGAACGGATCGTTCGCGGCTTCGGTTGGGCGAGCCGCTGGACGAATCGCCGACCCTGCCGCGGAAGGCACCGCGGTGGTCAGGGCCGGGCGTTCCGCCGCGCCGGGCCCGACCAGGCCCCGCTCGATGGCGGTCCAGGCCTTCGGATCGGGCTCGACCGGGCCCACCCGCAGCGCCAGCGTCAACAGCTGGTCCTGCCAGGCGTAGACCTCGGCCTGCAGCGCCGGGTCGGTGGCGAGCCGCGCCTCGAACTGGCGGCGTTCGTCGCCCACCAGCGTGCCCAGCACGTACTCGCCCGCGCTGGCCTTGGCGTCTTCAGAAAGTGGGAGGGTCACGACAGGCACTCCTTCAGCGCCAGCAATCCGCGGCGTATCCACGACTTGACCGTGCCCACCGGGGTGGCCAAGGTGGTCGCGATCTGCTCGTGCGTGTAGCCCTCAACGAAGGCGTAAATGATGCATTGACGGCGCTTGGGCTCGAGCCCTTGCAGGCAGCGTTCCAAGGCCTCGGCGTCGCCGGCGGGGCTGTCGTGGCTGTCGTGCACGGTGGCCGCGTCGGCCAGGGCTTCGAGGTCGTCGCCGACGGCCAATTCGCGGCCACCACGGCGGGCTTCATCGAGTGCACGGTGACGCACCACCGTGTAGATCCAGCCGCGTGCCGAACCCAGGCCGCGTTGGTAGGTGCCGGCTTTTTGCCACACCTGCAGGAAAGCGTCCTGCAGCACCTCGGTGGCCAGTTCGCGGTCGCGCAGGATGCGGTCGGCCACGCCCATCAACCAGCGCGCCTCGCGCTCGTACAGCGCACGCAAGGCCGCCGCGTCGCCGCGGGCGCAAGCCTCCAGCGCGTGCTCGTAGTCGAAATCGGGGGGGGAGGCACTCATCGGGCGGCTCGGGCGGCGTTTGGCCGACCGATTCTAGGGGTCGGCCTGCGACCCGCCGCCCCATGAAAAGCGCCTTCTTGACCCCGGGGAATGACCATGCATGCAGCACGATCACCCCCCGGGTCATCAGGCCATCGCGATCAGAAACGGATCGCGATGTCGCGCAGCGTCGGGCCGTTGGCGCCGCCAATGCGCGACAGGGCCGCGTCACCGGTGTTGCGGTACAGGCTGAGCGCGCCGGTGGTCAGCGACACGGTGTACAGCGAGAACGGGCCGGTTGCGCCAGTGCGCAGCGCCACCAGCGGCAGGCCGTTGGCACCGCCGGCGATGTCAAACGCCACTTGGGTGTTGATGTCCAGGCCCAGGTTGCCGATGTTCACCAGCGTGCCGTTGTTCGGCGGGTCCTGGCGGGCCAGGACGTCGCTGTTGCCGTCCAGGTCGAACAGCACCGTGCTGGTCGTGCCGGCAAAGCTGTTCGTGTAGGCGGCGCCCAGCACGCGCGGCGCGACGCCGGCGCGGTTGATCTCGCCGTCGGTGGTGGTGGCGCCCGTGTCGACGTTGATGCGCAGGCTTTGGCCCAGGTCGCTGATCACGCGCAGGCGGTCGGCCACCGGGTTGAAGTCAACGCTGAAGCTGTTGCCCACCAGCGCGGTGTACGGCGCGGTGGTGTCGGCCGCGTCGGCGACCAGCGTCGACTTCAGCGTGGTGGCGCCGGTGTCGACGTTGACGGTGAACAGCTTGCCGGTGTTGGTCAGCGCGTACATCGTGCGGTCGGCCGGCCGCACGTCGATGCCAATGACGATCTCGCCTTCCGGCATGCCGCTCAGCGCGGTGTTGGCGGTCAGCGTGTTCGGCGCCTTGGGGTCAAAGCTGACAATGCGGTTGTTGTCGGTCAGGCCGACCACGGTGGGCGAGGACGGCTGCACCAAGGCCAGGCCGCGCAACGGTTCGGCGGCGTTGATCTCGCCCACGCGGGTGGCGGCGGCCGTGGTGGCGCCCAGGTTGACCGTGTACAGCGCGGTGGTGCTGCCGGTGGTGATGACGGCGTAACCGGTGTTGTTGCGCGCGTCGATGTCAAAGCCATTGACGGCCGTGCCGGTCACGCCCAGCGGCACCGGGGTGGCCAGGCCGCCGTTGTTCGGCGGGTCCTGAACGTACAGCAGGCCGGCGGCGGCGTCGATGTCGTAGAGCACCGTGCCGGTGGCACCGGCAAACGAGTTCGTGTAGGCGCCGGCCGTGACGGCGGCCGTGGTGCCGGCCGGCGGCGTGATGGTGCCGTCGGTGATGGTGTCGCCGGTGTCGACGTTGATGCGCAGGTTCAGCCCGGTGTTGCTGACCACGCGCAGGCGGTCGGCCACGGGGTTGAAGTCAACCGCGAACTCGGCGCCGGTCAGGGCGGTGTAGGGGTTGTCGTCGCCGGCGGCCGCCTTCAGGGTGGATTTCAGCGTGGCCACGCCGGTGGCCGGGTTCAAGGTGTAGATGCGGCCGGCGCTGGAAATGCCGTACAACGCCGCATCGGCGGGACGCGAGTCGATGCCCACCAGCGACTCACCGCTGGCCAGACCGCTGACCGGGATCGCCCCGACCAGGGTGCCAGGCGTGGCGCGGTTGAAGGACACCAGCTTGCCGCTGCCGGTCAGCGCAACGGTGTCGCCCACGGCGACCGTGGTGGGGGTGGCCGGGGTGGTCGGGGTGGAGGCCACCGGGTCGTCACCGCCGCCGCCGCAAGCCGCCAGCATGACCGTCACTGCTGCTGCCAGCATCGTCTTGTTCAACATGCATTTCTCCTGTCGAGACCGTGGAAAGGGGAAGCAGCGGGGCGGCGCCGAAGCGCACACCACCTGCTGCCATGCCCTCACTACGGTCTGCGAGCCGGTTCAGATGCAGGACCGAACAAAAAGACAGAACACGCCGGGCGCCCCGGGGCGCCCGGCGCTCAGGCGACCGACGGCGTTGGCTGCGGCTGTGCCTTGACGCTCAGGCGCCAGGCGTGCAGCAGGGGCTCGGTGTAGCCGCTGGGTTGCTCCAGGCCCTTGAAGACCAGATCGCAGGCCGCGCGGTAAGCAAAGGAGGTCTCGAAATGGCCGGCCATCGGGCGGTACAGCGGGTCGCCGGCGTTCTGCCCGTCGACCACGGCCGCCATGCGCTCGAAGGTGGCGCGCACCTGGGCTTCGCTGACCACGCCGTGGCGCAGCCAGTTGGCGATGTGCTGGCTGCTGATGCGCAGCGTGGCGCGGTCTTCCATCAGGCCCACGTTGTGGATGTCGGGCACCTTCGAGCAACCCACGCCCTGGTCGATCCATCGCACCACGTAGCCGAGGATGCCCTGCGCGTTGTTGTCCAGCTCCTGTTGCAGCTCGGCCGCGCCCCAGGTGGCCTCGCTGACCACCGGGATCTGCAGGAGCTTGTTCAGGATGTCGTTGCGCTCGGCGTCGGCGTCGGTCTGCTCCAGCGCGCGCTGGACGGCGGCCACGTCGACCTGGTGGTAATGCAGCGCGTGCAGCGTGGCGGCGGTGGGCGATGGCACCCAGGCGGTGTTGGCACCCGCCTTGGGATGGGCGATCTTTTGCTCCAGCATGGCCGCCATCAGGTCGGGCATGGCCCACATGCCCTTGCCGATCTGCGCGCGGCCGCGCAGGCCACAGCTCAGGCCGACGAGCACGTTGTTGCGCTCGTAGGCGCCGATCCAGGCGCTGGTCTTCATGTCGCCCTTGCGGAACATCGGGCCGGCCAGCATGGCGGTGTGCATTTCGTCGCCGGTGCGGTCGAGGAAGCCGGTGTTGATGAAGGCCACGCGGCTGGCGGCGGCCGCGATGCAGGCCTTCAGGTTGACGCTGGTGCGGCGCTCCTCGTCCATGATGCCCAGCTTGACGGTGTCGGCCGGCAGGCCGATCAGCTGTTCGACGCGGGTGAACAGCTCGGCGGCGAAGGCCACTTCGGCCGGGCCGTGCATCTTCGGCTTCACGATGTAGACCGAGCCCTGGCGCGAATTGCGGATGCTGGGCTCGCCCAGGCGCTTGAGGTCGTGCAGCGCGATGGTCACGGTGACGACCGCGTCCAGGATGCCCTCCGGAATCTCCTGGCCATCGCTGCCCCACAGGATGGCCGGGTTGGTCATCAGGTGGCCCACGTTGCGCACGAACATCAGCGAGCGGCCGTGCAGCGTCACCGTGCCGCCGTTCGGCGCGGTGTAGACGCGGTCCTTGTTCAGCGAACGCGTGAAAGTCTTGCCGCCCTTGGACACTTCCTCGGTCAGCGTGCCGCGCTGGATGCCCAGCCAGTTGCTGTAGGCCACCACCTTGTCTTCGGCGTCGACCACCGCCACCGAGTCCTCCAAGTCGAGGATGGTCGACAGCGCCGACTCCAGCACCACGTCGCTGATGCCGGCGGCGTCGGTCTTGCCGATGGCGGTGCTGCGGTCGATCTGGATGTCCAGGTGAATGCCGTGGTGCACCAGCAGCACCGAGCTCGGGCTGGCGGCGTCGCCCTGGTAGCCCACCCATTGGGCGGGCTCGGCCAGGCCGGTCACGCCGCCCTTGGCCAGCGTCACCTGCAGCGCGCCACCGACCACGGCGTAGGCCGTGGCATCGCGGTGCGAACCGGTGGCCAGCGGCGCGGCCTGGTCCAGCACCTGGCGGGCATAGGCGATGACCTTGGCGCCGCGCACCGGGTTGTAGCCGCGGCCCTTGTCGGCGCCGTCGGACTCAGGGATGGCATCGGTGCCGTACAGTGCATCGTACAGGCTGCCCCAGCGGGCGTTGGCAGCATTCAGCGCGTAGCGGGCGTTCAGGATGGGCACCACCAATTGAGGGCCCGCCTGCAGCGCCAGCTCCGCGTCCACGTTCTGGGTGGTGGCCTTGGCGCCGGCCGGGGACGGCACCAGGTAGCCGATCTGCGCCAGGAAGGCGCGGTAGGCCGGCATGTCGGTGATCGGGCCGGGGTGGGCCTGGTGCCAGGCGTCCAACTCGCGTTGAAGGCGGTCGCGCTCGGCCAGCAGTGCGGCGTTCTTCGGTGCCAGGTCGTGAACGATGCGGTCGAAGCCGGCCCAAAACGCCGCCGGGTCGACGCCGGTGCCGGGCAGCACCTGGTCGTTGATGAACTGGTGCAGCTCGGTGGCCACCTGCAGGCCGTGAACGGTGGTGCGCGGGGTCGGGGTCGGGGTTGCGGTCATGGTCGGACGAAGTGGTGGACAGGTCGGAAAAATCAGGGCGCGGGAAAGAAGCTCAGCACGTCGCGCAGGCTGGTGCCGGTGGCGGTGGGCCGGGTGCCCAGGCGCTCCAGCGGGAGCCCGGCGCGGTTCACCCACAGGGTGGTGAAGCCGAACCAGGTCGCGCCGATGGCGTCCCAGCCGTTGCTGGACACAAACAGGATGTCTCGCGCCGGCCGGGCCAGGGCCTTCGGCCCCAGGGCATAGGCGGCCGGGTCGGTTTTGAACCGGCGCGTCGAATGCACGCTGAGCACCGGGTCGATCAAGTCGGCAAAGCCGGCGCTGCGCACCGCCACGGCGAGCATGTCGGGATCGCCGTTGGACAAGATGCCGGTGGGAATGCCGCGGTCTTTCAGGGCGCGCAGCACGTCCAGGTTTTCCGGGAAGGCCGACAGGTGGCGGTACTGGTTCATCAGCTGCGCTTCGGCCTCGTCACTCAGGCCCAAGCCCAGGCGTTCGGCGGCGTGGCCCAGCGCGTCGCGCGTGAGGTCCCAGAAGGGCCGGTAGTGCTCGCCATGGGGGCTGCTCATGCTGACGAGACGGGTGTAATCGATCTGACGGTCGCGCCACAGCACGGCCAGTCGCTCGCCGTGGCCTGGGAACAACTGCTCGGCCAGCAGACCCACGCTGTACACGTCGAACAACGTGCCGTAGGCGTCGAACAACACCGCCGTGGGAGCGGGCGCGCCTTTGCTCCGAGGAGGGTTTGCATCCATGCCGTCACTGTATTGCACGATTCAACGGGCATTAACCACCGATTTTGTCGAGGATTCGTGACTTGAACAGCATAATCCCGCCCAACAATGGAACGCGGGCATGGACAAGCTCAAGCAGATTGAATCCTTCGTGTCGGTGTCGGCGCGCGGCAGCCTGACCGCCGCCGCCCAGGCCGAGGGCGTGGCACCCGCGGTCATCGGCCGGCGCCTGGACGCCCTCGAAGAGCGCCTCGGTGTGAAGCTGCTGCTGCGCACCACGCGGCGCATCACGCTGACCCACGAGGGCAGCGCCTTCCTGGAGGACTGCCAGCGCTTGCTGGCCGACCTGACCAACGCCGAAGCCAGCGTCAGCGCCGGCGGCGTCAAGGCCAGCGGCTACCTGCGGGTGACCGCGCCTGCGGGCTTTGGCCGCCGACACGTTGCACCGCTGGTGCCCCGCTTCCTGGCGCAGCACCCGGACGTCAACGTCTCGCTGAACCTGAGCGACCGGGTGGTCGACATCGTCAACGAGTCCTACGACTGCGCGGTGCGGGTGGGCGACCTGCCCGACTCCAGCCTGGTCAGCGTGCGCCTGGCCGACAACCGGCGCCTGTGCGTGGCCACGCCCGCCTACCTGGCCCGGGCCGGCGTGCCCCGCCACCCCGGCGAGTTGTCGCGCCACCAGTGCCTGACCTTGTCGAGCGACGCCAGCCAAACGCGCGGATGGGCCTTCACAGTCGACGGCGCGGTGACGCACCTGCGGCCCAGCGGCCGCGTGGACTGCAGCGACGGCCAGGTGCTGCACGACTGGTGCCTGGCCGGGCTGGGCATCGCGTGGCGCTCGACCTGGGAAGTGGAAGGCCAGGTCGCGCGCGGCGAGTTGGTGACGGTGCTGGAGGAGCACGCCGCGCCGCCGAACGGCATCTACGCCGTGTTCCCGCAACGCAAACACCTGCCGCTGCGCGTGCGGCTGTGGATCGACTTCCTGAAGCACAGCTACGGCGACCCGGGGTACTGGGGACGCTGACGCCTGCACCCAGGCGAACGCCCCAAACCACGGCGAGCCGCGACGTCGACCTGTCCATGCACCACAGGCCGGCAGGTTGCCCCGGCCGGCCTGTGGGGGTGGGGCGCGCCTGACAGGCGCTCAGGCGCTCAGGCCTTCGCGTCCGCCACGCACTTCTTGACGAAGCTGTTCTTCGCAGCGCCGGCCAGTTTCTTTTCGGCGGCCTTGGCGTCGCACGACGCGGCGGCCGGGTTGGCGGCCATGGTGTCCTTGTTGCATTTCTTCAGGAAGCTGGTCTTGGCAGCGCCCGCCAGCTTCTTTTCCGCGGCCTTGGCGTCGCAGCTGCCCGCGGCCCCCGACGCGGCGGCCATCGGCGCCGCACCGGCGTGGCTGGCCGCCTGGCTGGCGGTGGCGAACAGGGCGACACTGGCGAAAGCCAGGGTGGTGATCCAGGTCTTCATTGTTTCTCCTCGCGTGGGCGGCGGCGGTATTGCCTGTTGCCGGGGTCATTGAACCATGGTCGTGAGGACCAGGGCAAGGGATCAACGCGCTCGGAGGCCCGGGCGCTGACAGACGCCCTGCGTCCCCCGGGCAAGCCCGCGCCGCCGCACCGGAGGCCGAGCGGCGCAGGGCAAGCGCGCGGCCGTCACAAGATGCGGCGCGGGTGCGCCAGCGCTTCGTGGGCGGCATGCAGCCGGCGCACCAGCACGCGGATGAAGGCCTCGTCGAACAGGTGCCGGCAGTTCGGGCTCAGCTGCGCCATCGAGTCGGGCGTGAAGGACACCGTGGTCGTGGCCTCGGTGACGACCAGGTCGGCGCTGTGGCGGCGCAGGTCGGGGCTGGGTGCCAGGTAGGCCATCTCACCAACCGACGTGCCCGCGCCCAGGTGCGTCACTTTGTCGCCGTTGCGAAACACGTCCACCCCGCCTGCGGCAATGATGTGGAAGGTGTTGCCCAGGTCGCCCTTGCGGTAAAGCGCATGCCCGAAGCCGTGGCGTCCCCAGCTCGCGCGGCGCACCACCTCCCACAGTTCGACGTCGCCGAAGCTGGTGAAAAAGTCGAGGCTGCGCAGCAGGTTGAAGCGCTCGGAGTCGAGCACACCCTGCCACTGGCCCCGCGGCACGTGGCGGTCGGCGATCAGGGCGGACAGGGCTTGCGCAAAGGTGTCCCAGTCCGCGTAGCGGTCCTTTGGCTCCTTGCTCAAGGCGCGCTGCACCACGGTGTCGACCTCGGGCGCCAGCCCCGAACGCATGGCCACCAGCGGCGGCGGGTCCATGTGGTAGATCTGGTGCATCAGCGTCGACTGCGACGGCGCGTCAAACGGCGGCCGGCCGGCGATCAGGTGGTACAGCACCGCGCCCAGCGAGTACATGTCGGCCCGCGCGTCGAGCGTGCTGCCATCCAGCTGCTCGGGCGACATGTAGGCGAGCGATCCCACGCGGTGGACCTGTGTCACGTCGGACGCCATGTTCAGCACGCTGCCGAAGTCCGACACCTTGACGTCCATCACCTGACCCTGCGCGTCCAGCAAGGTCAGCAGGTTGGCGGGCTTGACGTCGCGGTGGATCAGGCCCTGGCGGAACACATAACCCAGCGCCATCGCGCACTTGAAACCCAGTTCGATGACCTGTTCCAACGGCAGCAGGTGGTCCGGGCGGCAGAACGACCGAAGCGTGCCGCCAGGCACGTACTCCATCACCAGGTAGGGCATCACCGGGTCTGGGATGGCGTCGACGATCTGCACCACGTTCGGGTGCTGCAGGCGGCCGACCAAGGCGGCTTCCGCCGCGAAGAAGCGCTCGCTGAAGCGGCCACCCATCGGGTCGCCCTGGGCGAGCTGCTTGACGCGCTTGATCGCCACCTCGCGCCGATTGAAGTCGTCGTGGCACAGGAAGACTTCGCTGGTGGCGCCGTCACCCAGGCGGCGCAGCACGCGGTACTTGCCGATCATGGCAGGCAGGCCGTCGAGCGGGCCGCGACCATCGTCGTCCGGGTCGGGCATGGGCAGGGTGGTCATGGGTGCGGCACCTGGGAATGCCGCATTCTTGCGCAAGATCGTCACCGTGGCGGGGCCCGGTCCGGCCGGGGGGCCAACCGTAGAATCGGCCCATGATCCAAGTGAAACAGGCGCTGTTGACCGCCCTGGGCGACGCCATGCGCACGCTCGTTCCCGACGCCACCCCGGCGGCCGCCTTCGAATCCCCCAAGCAGGCCGCCCACGGCGACTACGCCATCACCGCCGCCATGGCGCTGGCCAAACCGCTCAAGAAGAACCCGCGCGAACTGGCGCAGGCGCTGGTCGAGGCGCTGCGCGCGCAGCCGGCGGTGGCCGACTGGGTCGAATCGCTGGAAATCGCCGGCCCGGGCTTCATCAACCTGCGCCTGAAAGCGGCCGCCAAGCAGGCCGTGGTGGCGGAGGTGTTGCAGGCGGGCGCGGCGTTCGGCCACCGTGCGCCGCAGGGCTCGCGCGTGATGGTCGAATTCGTGTCGGCCAACCCGACCGGTCCGTTGCACCTGGGCCACGCCAGCCAGGCGGCGCTGGGCGACACCGTGTGCAACCTGCTGAGTGCGCAGGGCCACGAGGTCACGCGCGAGTTCTATTACAACGACGCTGGCGTGCAGATTGCGACGCTGGCCGCGTCCACCAAGGCCCGCATCGACGGCCACCAGCCGGGCGACCCGCAGTGGCCCGAGAACGCCTACAACGGCGACTACATCGCCGACATCGCCCGGGACTTCATGGCCCGCGCCACCGTCACCGCCGACGACCGCGCCTTCACCGCGTCGGGCGACGCCAACGACCTGGACGGCATCCGCCAGTTCGCCGTGGCCTACCTGCGCCACGAACAGGACCTGGACCTGCAGGCCTTCGGCGTGCGCTTCGACAACTACTTCCTCGAATCCAGCCTGTACAGCAGCGGCCGCGTTGAGCACACGGTGGAGCGCCTGAAGGCCGCCGGCAAGACCTACGAGGACGGCGGCGCCCTGTGGCTGCGCAGCACCGACTACGGTGACGACAAGGACCGCGTGATGCGCAAGTCCGACGGCACCTACACCTACTTCCTGCCCGACGTGGCCTACCACATCGCCAAGTGGGAGCGCGGCTTCCACGAGGCCATCAACGTGCAGGGCAGCGACCACCACGGCACCATTGCCCGGGTGCGCGCCGGGCTGCAGGCCGCGGGCGTGGGCATCCCGCCGGGCTGGCCGCGCTACCTGCTGCACAAGATGATCACGGTGATGAAGGGCGGGCAGGAGGTGAAGATCTCCAAGCGCGCTGGCAGCTACGTGACGCTGCGCGACCTGATCGACTGGACCAGCCGCGACGCCGTGCGCTTTTTCCTGATCAGCCGCAAGGCGGACACCGAGTTCGTGTTCGACATCGACCTCGCGCTGAAGCAGAACGACGAGAACCCGGTCTTCTACGTGCAGTACGCCCATGCGCGCATCTGCTCGATCCTGCAACAGCACGTCGCGCGCGGCGGTGACGCGGCCGACGCCGACGGCCAGACGGCCTTGCCCGATGCCGACATGCTGGCGCGCCTGACCGCCCCCAGCGAGCTGGCCTTGATGCGCAAGCTCGCGGACTACCCCGACATGCTGAGCGCCGCCGCTGCTGGCCTGGCGCCGCACGACGTGGCCTTCTACCTGCGCGATCTGGCCGGCGCTTTCCACAGCTTCTACGCCGCCGAGCGGGTGCTGACCGACGACGCAATGCTGACCCGTGCCCGTCTCGCGCTGCTGCGCGCCACGCGACAGGTGCTGGCCAACGCCCTGGGCGTGCTGGGCGTCAGCGCGCCCCAGCAGATGCACCGCGAGGCCGCCGCGGCGGAGCCGGCGTGAGCCAGCAAACCGCGGCGCACTGTGCCGCCCACGGCCCGCACCAGCCCGGCACGCGCCTCGGCGCACCGCTTGGCAGCCCCCTTCGCAGTCCCAACGGGATGGAGACCCGCCCATGAGCACCGCCGAACGCCGCCAGCGCGACCCCCAGCCCCGCCGGCCCCGCCAGGCGCAGGGTGGCGGCTTCGTGCTGGGCCTGATCGTCGGCCTGTTGGTCGGCCTCGCCCTGGCCTTGGGCGTGGCGCTGTACGTGACCAAGGTGCCGATCCCCTTTGTCAACAAGGTGCCGCAGCGCAGCGGTGACCGCGACGCCGAAGAACGCGAACGCAACCGCAACTGGGACCCGAACAGCCCGCTGTACGGCGGCAACCCGGCCAAGCCGGCGGCACCGGCCACGAACCCCGCCACCAACCCGGTCACCACGGGCGGCGGCAGCGTGAGCACGCCCGACGCGGCAGGCGGCGACGCCACCACCCCACCCGCCACGGCGACGGCGCCCTCACCCGCCGCGTCGCGTGCGCCCGCGGCGGCGGCTGGCAGCGCGAGCGCGCGGCCGAACTCGGCGCGCGACCCGGCCGCCATCCTCGCCGACCGACCGACCGCCGTGCCACCGGCGCCTGCGGACACGGCCTTGTCCACCAAACCCCGCGACGACCCGTTCACCTACTTCGTGCAGGCTGGCGCCTACGGTCGCCCGGAAGACGCTGAACAGCAACGGGCCAAGCTGGCCATGCTGGGCATCGAATCAAGGGTGACCGAACGCGAGCAGGCGGGGCGCACGGTGTACCGGGTCCGCATGGGGCCGTTCGAGCGGCGCGAGCTGGCCGATTCCGCCAAGGAGCGGTTGGAAAGCGCCGCCATCGAGGCGCAGCTGGTGCGGGTCCAGAAGTGAGGACCGGCACGCCGCCCGCTGATGAACTTTTGGCAACGGCACCGAGTCTGTGAGTGAATGTGAACTGGCCGCTGGGCCTCTCCAAGGAAAGAACACCATGAACCGCCGCGACTTTTCGACCACGCTGATCGGCCTGAGCGCCACCGGCATCGCCTTGCCCGCCCTGGCCCAAGGCGGACCCGTCGAAGGCAAGGATTACGTGCGCCTGAGCCAGCCCCAGGCGGTGCCGCCGGGCAAGATCGAAGTCATCGAGTTCTTCTGGTACGGCTGCCCGCATTGCAATGCCTTCGAGCCGTCGCTGGAAGCCTGGGTGAAGAAGCTGCCTGCCGACGTGGCCTTCCGCCGCGTGCCGGTGGCCTTCCGCGAGGAAACCTTCGTGGCGCACCAGAAGCTGTTCTACACGCTGGAGGCCATGGGCCAACTGGAGGCGGTGCACCGCAAGGTGTTCTACGCCATCCACTCCGAGCGGGCCCGTCTGGACAAGCCCGCCGACATCTCGGCCTTCGTCGCGAAGAACGGGGTCGACGCCACCAAGTTCATGCAACTCTTCGATTCGTTCTCGATCCAGACCAAGGCCACGCAGGCCCGCAAGCTGGCGGAGGCCTACCGCATCGACGGCGTGCCGGCCCTGGGCGTTCACGGCCGCTTCTACACCTCGGGCACGCTGGCTGGCACCACCGACCGCGCGCTGCAAGTCACTGATTTCCTGATCCAGCAGATCCGCAAGGGCTGAGCCCACGCGGCGCACGCGGTGCGCGAGCGCGGGCTGGAAGTCTGGCTAGAATAGCCTGCAAGTTCCATGCCCTTCATGACTCCCCCGCGCCCCACTTCCCTTTTGATCGCCAGCGGTCTGCTGGCCTTGCTGATGGTCGGCGGGCCCGCTCACGCCGAACGGGCCGACCGCAGCAAGCCGCTGGACATCATGGCCGACCAGCAGGGCACGATCGACATGCTCAAGCGCGTCATCGTGTTCACCGGCAATGTCGTGATCACCAAGGGCACCCTGACCATCAAGGCCGACCGGGTCGAGGTGCGCGAAGGGGCCGACGGGTTCCGCACAGCGGTGGCCACCGGCGCCGGGCGCGCCGCGACCTTCCGCCAAAAGCGCGACGGCGTGGACGAGTACATCGATGGCCAGGCCGAACGCCTGGAGTACGAAGAGCGCCGTGAGCTGATCCGCTTCGTCAACAACGCCACGGTGCGGCGCCTGCGCGGCAGCACGGTGGGCGACGAAATCACCGGCAATTTGGTCACCTACGACGGCACGAGCGAGCTGTTCACGGTCTCGGGTGGCGCGCCGCGCCCATCGGGATCGCCGGCACCCGCGCAGGGTGAGCGCGTGCGCGCCGTGCTGGTGCCGCGCGAGGGCACCGAAGCCGCGGCCGCGGCCCAACAGGGCGCGGCGAGCAGCGCTCCCGCCACCACCGGGGCGCCGCGTTGAGCGAGCGCATCGATGGCGCGGCCGGCGCGGCCGTGCAATCCGGGCAGGCGGTGCAGCGACTGGAAGCCAGCGGCCTGCAGAAAAGCTACGGCGCGCGTCAGGTCGTCAAGGACGTGCACCTCGCTGTGCGCGGTGGCGAGGTGGTGGGCCTGCTCGGCCCCAACGGCGCGGGCAAGACCACCAGCTTTTACATGATCGTCGGCCTGGTGCGCGCCGACGCCGGCGCGATCACCATCGAGGGCCAGCGCGTGGAGCGACTGCCCATTCACCGCCGCTCGCGCATGGGCTTGTCTTACCTGCCCCAAGAAGCGTCGATCTTTCGCAAGCTCACCGTCGAGGAGAACATCCGCGCGGTGCTGGAACTCCAGTACGGCGACGACGGCAAGCCGCTGAAGCCCGCGCTCATTGATCAGATGCTCGTCGGCCTGTTGCACGACCTGGGCCTTGAGAAATTGGCGACGACGCCCGCCCCGGCGCTGTCCGGCGGCGAGCGCCGGCGCGTCGAAATCGCGCGCGCCCTGGCGACTCAGCCCCGCTTCATCCTGCTGGACGAGCCGTTTGCCGGCGTCGACCCGATCGCCGTGATCGAGATCCAGCGGATCATCGTGTTCCTGAAACACCGCGGCATCGGTGTGCTGATCACCGACCACAACGTGCGCGAGACCTTGGGCATTTGCGACCGCGCCTACATCATCAGCGAAGGTCGGGTGCTGGCCGAAGGCACGCCCGCCGAGATCGTCGAGAACCCGGACGTTCGCAAGGTCTACCTCGGCGAACACTTCCGCATGTGATTTGACGGTGATCCCCACGCGATGAAACCGTCCCTGCAAGTCCGGCTGTCGCAGCACCTGGCGTTGACGCCCCAGCTGCAGCAATCGATCCGGCTGCTGCAGCTGTCGACGCTGGAGCTGCACCAGGAAGTCGAGCAAATGCTCGAACAGAACCCATTCCTCGAGGCCGAGGAAGACAACGCCGCGCCGTTCGAGCCGCTGACCGAACGCCTGAGCCCGGCCGAGCGCGCCGGCGAACGCGAGACCGAGCGCGCCGCCGACAGCACCCACGAGGCCACCGACGACGCCCCCGCCGCCGACGCCGCCGAGTACGGCGCCACCGAGCGCGAGGACTGGGAAAACGGCACCGAGCACGACGACTTCGACGGCATCCGCGAAACGCCCGGCAGCGCGAGCGGCAGCGGCAGCGGCGACGACGGCGACTTCGAGACCATCGACCGCGGTGGCCCCGGCGTCAGCCTGCAGGAGCACCTGCGCGAGCAACTGCTGGGCATGCGCCTGTCCGCCGAAGACGCCGCGGCCGTGCACGTGCTGATCGAGTCGCTGAACGAAGACGGCTACCTGGACGACACCCTGGAAGCCATCGCCCACGAGCTGGTGGACAGCGACAGCGCCCGAGAAGAGCTGCTGGAGCGGCTGAGCTGCGCGCTGAAGTGGCTGCAAAGCATGGAACCCACCGGGGTGGGCGCCCGCAACCTGGCCGAATGCCTGTGTTTGCAGCTGCGCACCCAGGCGCGCTGCGAGGCCCAGGCGCTGGCCATCATCGTTTGCAAGCAGCACCTCGAACTGCTCGCGCGCCGCGACATGAAGCGGCTGATGGCTGCCACCGGCGCCGACGAAGACCTGCTGCGCGAGGCGCAGGCGCTGATCACCGCGCTGGAGCCGAAGCCCGGGCGGCCCTTCACGCGCGCCGAGGCCAACATCATCGTGCCGGACGTGATCGTGCAGAAGTCCGGCCGCAACTGGAAAGTGGTGCTGAACCCGGACGTGATGCCCAAGCTGCGCATCAACGACCTGTACGCGCAGGCCATCCGCCAGCAGCGCGGTGCCAAGGGCGCGGCGGTCAACGGCAGCCACGCCGGCCTGAGCTCTCGACTGCAGGAGGCGCGCTGGTTCATGAAGAACATCCAGCAGCGCTTCGACACCATTCAGCGCGTGTCGCAAGCCATCGTCGAGCGCCAAAAGAGCTTCTTCACCCATGGCGAGATCGCGATGAAGCCGCTGGTGCTGCGCGAAATCGCCGACGAACTGGGCCTGCACGAGTCGACCATCTCGCGGGTGACGACGGCCAAGTACATGACCACGCCCTTCGGCACCTTCGAGCTGAAGTACTTTTTCGGCTCCTCCTTGAACACCGATGCGGGCGGCAACGCGTCCAGCACCGCGGTGCGCGCGCTGATCAAGCAGCTGGTGGCCGCCGAGGACCCGGGCCGGCCGCTGTCGGACAGCCAGCTGTCGACCATGCTGGAGGAGCAAGGCATCCAGGTCGCCCGCCGCACCGTGGCCAAGTACCGCGAAGCCTTGAAGATCGCGCCGGCCAACCTGCGCCGGGCCATGTGAGCCCGTCGCGGCCGTCCCGCCGGTTTCCGGACCCGCCCCCGACGCCCAGCGGCCATGTGCCCCCGTCCTTGAACACCCGCCCCTGAGCGTCCACCCCCCATGGCCCTGCCCCTGTTCCTGCCCTGCGCCGCCGGCGTCGAAGACCTGCTGGCCCGCGAGATCGCCGCGCTGCTGCCCGAGGCGACGCTGCGCGTGGCCCGCGGCGGCGTGGGCCTGGACGGCGGCCCCGACGAGGTGATGCGCCTGAACCTGGAATGCCGGCTGGCGCAGCGCGTGCTGATCGAGGTGGCCGAGGGCCCGTACTTTGCCGAGGACAGCGTCTACGAACTGGCGCGCAGCGTGGACTGGCTGCAGTGGATCACCCCGCAGCACACGATCCGCGTCGACACCACCGCCACCCGCAGCCCGCTGAAGAGCCTGAAGTTCGTCGCCCTGCGCGTCAAGGACGCGGTGTGCGACGCGCTGCGCGAGGCCACCGGCGAACGGCCCAGCGTCGACACCCGCCACCCGGACTGCCCCTTGATGCTGCACCTGGGCCCGGAGCGCGCGGCACTCTATGTGGACAGCTCAGGCGAGCCGCTGTTCAAGCGCGGCTGGCGCGAGGACAAGGGCGACGCCCCGCTGAAGGAAACCCTGGCCGCCGCGATGCTGGCCGCCGCGGGCTGGCGCGGCACGCCCGGCGAGGGCGGAGCCTTGCACGACCCCTGCTGCGGCTCCGGGACGATCGCCATCGAGGCCGCGCAGATCGCCTGCGGCATCGCCCCCGGACTGCACCGGCGATTCGCCTTCGAGCGGCTGCTGCCCTTCAACGACGCCGAAGGGCGCGCCGACTGGCAGCGCATGAAAAGCCATGCGCAGTCGCGCATCCACCCGGCCGCGGTGCCCATCCACGCCAGCGACGTGTCCTTCCGGATGGTCGACTTCGCCCGGCGCAATGCCCAGCGCGCCGGGGTGGAGGCGAGCATCCAGTTCAACGGCGGCGACGCGCTGGAACGCCCGGCCCCGAGCCTGCCGGACAGCCTGCCCGGCACGCTGGTGCTGAACCCGCCGTATGGCGAGCGCATCGACGTGGCTGGCAAAGCGGGCGCATCACGGCGTCCGGCCGATGACCGGGCCGTCGACGACACCGACAACCGGGCCCTGCCCGACGACTTCTACGCCCGGCTGGCCAGCCACTGGAAGCAGGCCTACACCCGCCACGCCGCCGGCTGGACCGCCTACGTGCTCAGCCCCGACATGAAGCTGGCGTCGGCAATGAGGCTGAAGGAGGCGCGCCGCATGCCGATGTGGAACGGTCCGATCGAGTGTCGGCTGTACCGATTTGACTTGGTCGCGGGGTCGATGCGGCCGGGCGGGTCGGGCGGGTCGGGCGCCTGAGGCCTCAGCGGAAGCGCCCCAACAGCGACCCGATGTCGCCCAGGTCCAGGCCGCCGGCGCCGGCCTGACCAGCGGCGGGCAATTCGCCATTCGGCGTGAGCTGGTCCACCACCTGCGGCAACACCTGCGCCAGGTGCTGACCGGCCTGCTGCGGGTCCAGGCCGAAGCGCCCGGCAATCTGGCCGACCAGGTCGGAGCCCAGCACCTGCTGCAATTGCTCGGCCGAGATCGGCAGGTTCTGACCGGTCGACACCCACGACGCCACCACATCGCCCAGCCCGCCGCGCTGAAACTGCTGCACCAGTGCCCCCAACCCGCCAGAGGCGCCACCGCCCTGGCTCAACAAGGCCATCAAGGCCTGTACCAGAGCGGCCTGACCGCCCCCCGCCCCGCCACCGCCCTGGGCTCCGCCCAAGGCACCCGCCACCGCATCGAACAAGCCCATCGCGCACTCCGTTGTTGTGAATCCGTGTGGCGTCGATTGTGGTCAGCGCCGGGCCACACGGCAACCTTGGCCCAGCCGACGGGACGGTGACCGATCCGTCGATCAGGTCGACAGGCCGATCCAGGACAGGGCGGCCAGCGGCGCGGTGTCGGCGCGCAGGGTGCGCGGGCCCAGGGTCACGGGCTGGAACCCCCGCGCCGCGGCGGCGCGTTCTTCGGCCTCGCTGAGGCCGCCTTCCGGCCCGCTGAGAAAGCACAGTGGGGTCGCCTGGGCGGCGGCAACGCCGACGGTCGTGGCCAGCGGCTGGCTGCCAGGGCGCAGACTCAGCACGCAACGCTCGGGCGCGGCCACGGCGTCGGCGCTGTCGAGCCAGTTCAACAGCGCGGCCACGGGGGCCACGCGGGGCACGCGCGTGCGGCCGGACTGCTCGCAGGCGGCCACCGCCACGGCCTGCCAATGCGCCTGCTTGCGTTCGGCCCGCTCGCCCGACAGCCGCAGCACCGAACGCTCGCACACCAACGGTTGAATGGCGGCCACGCCGAGCTCGGTGGCCTTTTCAACCAGAAAGTCCATGCGCTCGTTCGCGGGCATGCCGACCGCCAGCGTCACGGCGCGGCGGGCTTCGCGGTCGCCCGGTTGGTGCGCGCCCACGCGCACCGACACCGACTTGCGGCCCATCGCCAGCACCGCCGCGGCCCACTCGCCGCCGTCGCCATTGAACAGGCACAGCGGCGCCCCGGGTTGCAGCCTGAGCACCTGCACGTGGCGGGCCGCGCCCTCGGGCAGGTCGAGCACCTGGTCGGTGTGCAGGGGCAGGGGCACATGGAAACGAGAGGGCATGGCGGTTCGTCGTCGACGCGGTCAGGACAGGGGAAGTGTGGGTGCGGACGTGACCCACGCGAAACGCGGCCGCGTCACCGCGGTGCGCGCGACCACCGCCGCCACGCGCGGCGCATGCCGTGCCGCCATGCCTGCGCGGCACGCCACGCGGGCTGGCGCGCCAAGGCCGCGCCCAGGCGCTGCTTGAGGTCGCGCCACCAGGCCAGGGCCCGGGCAAACCAGGCGATCTCCAGCAACTGCGCCTCGGTCACCACGAAGATTCGGCCCAGCAGCGCCGTGCCCAGCAACTTGGCCAGCACGATCACCAGCACGCCCAGCACCGCGTGACCGCGGTGGATGGCCCACAGCGCCAGCAGCTTGACCGGGAACAACAGCAACGCAGGCAACGCGAAGGCGGCGAAAGCCCAGCGTGGCGGCAGGGCGCGCAGGCGCTGTTCCAGCGCCGCCAACGGCGCCCAGGCCGCGGCACGGGCGGCCCAGGCCACCAGCGGCCGCCAGCCCCATTCCTCGAAGGCGAGCAACAGGGCAACCAGCACCAGCGCCGGCGCACGCAGCCCGCGGCCGAGCTTGCCGATCCACGCGCGCCAGGTCATGCGCGCAGTTTAGGCGGCCAAGTGAGCCGCCTTGGGATGACGCCGCATCGGCCAGGTGCCGGCCTCGCCAGCCGCGCCGCGGGCTCAGGCCTTGTCGCGCAGTTCGCGGCGAAGGATCTTGCCCACCGGCGTCTTCGGCAACTCGGTGCGGAACTCGACCACCTTGGGCCGCTTGTAGCCGGTCAGGTTGGCCTCGCAATAGGCTCGCACATCGGCCTCGGTGACGTTGGGGTCGCTCTTGACCATCACCAGCTTGACGGCCTCGCCGGCCTTGGCGTCTGGCACGCCCACCGCCGCGCACTCCAGGATGCCCGGCATCTGCGTGACCACGTCCTCGACCTCGTTCGGGTAGACGTTGAAGCCGCTGACGAGGATCATGTCCTTCTTGCGGTCGACGATCTTGAAATAGCCGCGCTCGTCCACCACGCCAATGTCGCCGGTGCGGAAGAAGTTGTCGGGCGTCATCACCTTGGCGGTCTCGTCCGGGCGCTGCCAGTAGCCGGCCATCACCTGCGGGCCGCGGATGGCGATCTCCCCCGGCGTGCCCAGCGGCACCTCGTTGCCGTCGTCGTCCAGCAGCGTCAGCTCGGTGTTGGGCATCGGCAGGCCGATGTTGCCGCTGTAGGCGGTGCTGTCCACCGGGTTGCAGGTGGCAGAAGGCGAGGTCTCCGACAGGCCGTAGCCTTCGACGATCGGGCAGCCGGTTTTTTCCAGCCACAGCTTGGCGGTGGCGCTTTGCACGGCCATGCCGCCGCCCACCGAGATCTTCAGGTGGCTCCAGTCGACGGTGCCGAACAGCGGGTGGTGGGCCATCGCCTGGAACAGGGTGTTGACGGCCGGGAAGCTGTGGAAACGCTCCTTGGCCAGTTCCTTGAAGACGGCGGGCAGGTCGCGCGGGTTCGGGATCAGGATGTTGCAGCCGCCCATGCGCATGCCCAGCATCATGTTCGTGTTGAAGCCGAAGATGTGATAGATCGGCAGCGCGCAAATGGTCACGATCTGCTCACCGGCCGGAATCTTCTTGAGCGCCGGCTGGTACCAGGCCTCGGCTTGCAGCACGTTGGCGACCAGGTTGCGGTTCAACAGCACCGCGCCCTTGCTGACGCCGGTGGTGCCCCCCGTGTACTGCAGCACCGCGATGTCGTCGGGGCCGACACTCGGCGGGGTGTAGGTCTTGCCGGCGCCCTGGGACACCGCGTCGTTGAATCGAATGGCGCCCGGCAGGTCATAGGCCGGGACCATCTTCTTCACCTTGCGAACCACGTAGTTGACGATCAGGCTCTTCGGGAAACCAAGCATGTCGCCCAGCGCGGTCAGCACCACCTTCTTCGTGGGCACCGCCGCCATCACCGCTTGCAGCGTGGTGGCGAAGTTCTCGACCATGATGATCAGCTTCGCGCCCGAGTCCTTGAGCTGGTGCTCCAGCTCGCGCGGGGTGTACAGCGGGTTGACGTTGACCACCACGCAACCCGCGCGCAGCACCGCCGCCACCGCCACCGGGTACTGCGGCACGTTGGGCATCATCAGGGCGACGCGGTCGCCCTTGGCCAGGCCCTGGGCCTGCAGCCACGCGGCCAAGGCGCGCGAGGCCTCGTCGACCTCCCGAAAGGAAACCGCCTTGCCCATGAACTTGTACGCCGGCAGGTCGCGGTACTTCTTGAAGCTTTCCTCGAGCAGCGCGACGAGCGAGGGGTACTGGTCGACATCGATGTTGGCGGGCACACCAGCCGGGTAGTGCTTGAGCCAGGTCTTTTCCATTGAAGCCTCCAAAGGGGATCGCGATTCTGGCCGATGGGGCGGGACCGACCCATAGGGAGATTCGATAGCGGACGACGGGCGTGGACGCCAGGCAGCGCGCCCCGTATGCTGATGGCGCCGCAGGCCCCGCGCTGCGCGACCAACCCCGCACGGCAACCACCGGCCAGACTCCCCATGAGCACCCAGGTTCCTCGTCGCGTCGGCCTCTTCGTGGGGATGGTGCAATTGTTCTTTGCACTCACGTGGACGGTCTACGTGGCCTACCTGCCGCAACTGGCCGCGCAGGTCGGCCTGCCCAAGTCCGCCGTCATCCAGCTGCTGATGCTCGACCAGCTGGTCTTTGTGCTGGCCGACTACGCCTGCGGGGTGGCCTCGGACCGCATGGCCCGACTCCATGGCCGCATCGGCCCGGCGGTGCTGGCGATGACCGTCGCGTCGGCGTGCGCCTTCGTGCTGCTCCCGGTGGTGGCGCCCATGGCGACGGCACCCGTGTTCATCGGCCTCACCGTGGTGTGGGCCATCGGCTCATCGGCGCTGCGGGCGCCGCCGATGAACCTGATCGGACGCTACGCGCCCAAGCCCCGCCAGCCGGCGCTGCTGGCGATGTCGATGCTGGGCCTGGGCCTGGCGTCGGCCGTGGCGCCCTACCTGGGTGCCGCGCTGCGCGACATCGATCCGCGCGTGCCTTTCCTGCTGTCGGCCGTGGCGCTGAGCCTGGCCACACTCGGCATCGTGGCCGCCGAACGGGCCTTGCAGGCGGGCCGTTCAGGCCATGCCGATGCGCGCGCAGTCGATGCCAAGGCGCATGCCGATGCCGATGCCGATGCCGATGCCTGTGCCACGGCCACCGCCCAAGCCACCATCGCCCCCGCCCCACCCACCCCGCCCGGTCTCGGCGGCGCGCCGTGGGGCCCGTGGCTGGCCGCGGCAGCGCTGGCCACGCTCGCCTTCCAACTGCACGTGTTCTTCAACAGCGGCGGCCTGTACCTGAAGCACGGCGGCGCGGCGAACCTGCAGCACCTGGCGCCGGTCTTCTGGGTGGGTTTCAACCTCGCGCTGTGGCCGGCCTCGCTGGCCACGCGGCGCTGGGGCGCGCTCAAGGTGATGGGCACGGCAGGGCTGGTGGCAGGATGCGGCTCGGCTCTGGCCGTCGCGTCGGGCGGCCTCGCCATGCTGGTGGCGGCGCAGGCGCTGGCGGGGGCCGCCTGGGCCGGCGTGCTGATGGCGGCGTTCGCTGCGGCACTGGCGTTCGGCCACACCGGCCGCGAGGGGCAGGTCAGCGGCGCCTTGTCGTCGACGCTGGCCCTGGCAGCGCTGTTGCGCATGGCGGCCACCGCCGTGGGCGCGGCGCAATGGCCCGCCGATGACAGCGCCCGCGTGGCCTTGCTGTGGGCGCCCAGCGTGCTGTGGCTGCTGGTGGGCGCCGCGCTGCTTGAAGGGGCCAGACGTTGGGGGCGCCCAGTGGCGCCGCCCGCTCAGGCGATCACTCGACCGCCTTGACCATGTCCTCCACCACCTTCTTGGCGTCGCCGAAGACCATCATCGTCTTGTCCATGTAGAACAACTCATTGTCCAGGCCGGCGTAGCCGGCGGCCATCGAGCGCTTGTTGACGATGATCGTCTTGGCCTTGTAAGCCTCCAGGATCGGCATGCCGTAGATCGGGCTGCCCTTGATGTGCGCGGCCGGGTTCACCACGTCGTTGGCGCCCAGGATGATGGCCACATCGGCCTGGCCGAATTCACCGTTGATGTCTTCCATCTCGAAGACCTGGTCGTACGGCACTTCGGCCTCGGCCAGCAGCACGTTCATGTGGCCGGGCATGCGGCCCGCCACCGGGTGGATGGCGTACTTGACGGTGATGCCCTTCTCGGTGAGCTTGGCCGCCAGTTCCTTCACCGCGTGCTGGGCGCGCGCCACGGCCAGACCGTAGCCGGGCACGATGACCACGGTTTCGGCATTGCCCAGCACGAAGGCCGCGTCGTCGGCGCTGCCGCTCTTGACGCTGCGCTGAACCGCGCTGCCAGCGGCCGCCGAGGTGGCCTCACCACCAAAACCGCCCAGGATCACGTTGAAGAACGACCGGTTCATCGCCTTGCACATGATGTAGCTCAGGATCGCGCCTGAACTGCCCACCAGGCTGCCCGCGATGATCAGCATCGAGTTGTTCAGCGAGAAGCCGATGCCTGCCGCCGCCCAGCCCGAGTAGCTGTTGAGCATCGACACCACCACCGGCATGTCGGCCCCGCCGATGGGGATGATGATCAGCACGCCCATGACGAAGGCCAGCGCCAGCATCGCAAAGAAAGCGGTCCAGTTCTCGGTGGCCATGAACACCAGCCCGAGGCCGATGGTCAGCAGGCCCAGCACCAGGTTGAGCATGTGCTGGCCGGCAAACTGCACCGGCGCGCCCTGGAACAGGCGGAACTTGTACTTGCCACTGAGCTTGCCGAAGGCGATCACCGAGCCACTGAAGGTGATTGCGCCGATCGCTGCGCCCAGGAACAGTTCCAGGCGGTTGCCGGCCGGGATCGGGTCGCCCTTGGCGGCAATGCCGAAGGCGTGCGGCTCGGCCACCGCGGCCACGCCGATGAACACCGCCGCCAGGCCGATCATGCTGTGCATGAAGGCGACCAGTTCGGGCATCTTGGTCATCTCGACCCGGTTGGCCATGACGGCACCGGCCGAGCCGCCCAGCAGCAGGCCCACGAACACGTAGACCATGCCGCTGGCGCCCGCCTGCCCGGCCTGTCCGGCCAGCTTGACGATCAACGCGGCGGTGGTCAGCACCGCGATGGTCATGCCGACCATGCCGAACACGTTGCCGCGGATCGACGTGGTCGGGTGGCTCAGGCCCTTCAGCGCCTGGATGAAGCAGACGCTGGCCACCAGGTAGAGCAGCGTGACGAGGTTGAGGCTCATTTACTTCTTCTCCCCGGCCGCGGCGGCTGGCGCCTTCTTGTCTTTCTTCTTGAACATTTCCAGCATGCGCCTCGTCACGAGGAAGCCGCCGAACACGTTGACGGCCGCCAGCGCCACGGCCAGCGTGCCCATGGTCTTGCCGAGGGTGGTTTCCGTCAGCGCGGCCGCGAGCATGGCGCCCACGATGACGATGGCCGAGATCGCATTGGTCACCGCCATGAGCGGCGTGTGCAGCGCGGGCGTGACCGTCCACACCACGTGATAGCCCACGTAGATGGCCAGCACGAAGATGATGAGGTTGGTGATGGTGGGGGACACGAATTCCATGATTACTTCCTCTTCACTTCGCCGGACTGGGTCATCAGGCAGGCCGCGACGATGTCGTCGTCCATCGGCACCTGGAAGCCGCCGTCCTTGGTGACGACCAGCTTCAGGAAATCGAGCACGTTGCGCGCATACAGCGCGCTGGCGTCGGCCGCGACCAGCGCTGGCAGGTTGGTCTCGCCGACGATGGTCACGCCGTGCTTGACCACCGTCGCGTCGGCTTCGCTGAGCGGGCAGTTGCCGCCCACGCCGCCCGCGCCCTTGCCGGCGGCGATGTCGACGATGACCGAGCCGGGCTTCATGGCCTTGACCATGTCCTCGGTGACCAGCACCGGCGCGGCGCGGCCCGGGATCAGCGCGGTGCTGATGACGATGTCCGCCGCGGCCACGCGCTTGGCGACCTCGGCCTTCTGGCGGTCCAGCCAGCTTTGCGGCATCGGGCGCGCGTAGCCGCCCACGCCCTCGGCGGCTTCCTTTTCCTCGGCGGTCTCGTAAGGCACGTCGATGAACTTGGCGCCCAGCGATTCGACCTGCTCCTTCACGCTCGGGCGCACGTCGCTCGCCTCGATGACCGCGCCCAGGCGCTTGGCGGTGGCAATGGCCTGCAGGCCGGCGACGCCGACACCAAGGATGACCACGCGCGCCGCCTTCACGGTGCCGGCAGCCGTCATCAGCATCGGCAGGAAGCGCTGGTACTTGTCGGCGGCCATCATCACGGCCTTGTAGCCGGCGATGTTGGCCTGGCTGGACAAGACGTCCATGCTCTGCGCGCGGGTGGTGCGCGGCGCGGCCTCCAGCGCGAAGCTGGTCAGGCCGGCGGCGGCCAGGCGGTCGAGGCCCTCGCGGTCGAAGGGGTTCAGCATGCCGATGAGGGCCGCGCCGCTTTTCATGAGGGTCAGCTCGTCAAGCGACGGGCTGCGCACCTTCAGCACCAGTTCAGCGCCCAAGGCGCCCGCGCGGTCGGTGATTTCGGCGCCCGCGGCCAGATAGGCCTCGTCGGTGACGCTGGCGGCCATGCCGGCGCCACTTTGAACGCGGATGGTGTGGCCCTGCGCCTTCAGCTTCTTGGCGGTTTCGGGCGTGACGGCCACGCGCGTTTCCCCGGCCGCTGTTTCCAGCGGAACTCCTATCTGCATGAACTCCTCCTGCGGTGAGCGCGATGGTTCTTGGGCGTGGCCGCCACCTTGGGCGCCCGCTGATTGGGGCCGGAGCTTACACAAACCTTAAAGAATCGGCGTCGTCATCATCCCGAAGCAGGGTGGTTTCCCCATGGAGTCGGCGAGACGCGCTGCTAGCATCGCCGAATGAGTTCTCGTCGCTGGGGCCCCAATGTCACCGTCGCGGCCATCATCGGCCAGGAGGTGGACGGCCAGCGCCGCTACCTGCTGGTCGAGGAGCACACCCCCGAGGGCCTGAAGCTGAACAACCCTGCGGGCCACCTCGATCCGGCGGAGAGCCTGGTTGAAGCCGCCATCCGCGAAACCCTGGAAGAAACCACCCGCGTCTTCACGCCCGACGGTCTGGTGGGCATCTACCTGTCGCGCTTTCAGCGGCCCGCCCGCCACGAAGACGTCACTTACCTGCGCTTCGCCTATTCCGGCACCGTCGGCGACGCCAACCCGGCGCTGACCCTCGACCGCGGCATCGTGCGCACCCTGTGGATGACGCTGCCCGAAATCCGGCAGCAAGGCACGCGGCTGCGCAGTGATCTGGTGCTGACCTGCATCGAGCACCACGCTGCCGGCGTGAAGCTGCCGCTGGACGCGGTCCACGCCGACCCGTCGCTGTACGAGCCCGAGATCAAGCTGGGGCGATGACGGTCACCGGGCGCGGGGTCGCGCCGGGCTCGCGATAATCGCGGCATGGGGCAAAAGCAACGCATCGTCGTCGGGCTGAGCGGCGGCGTGGACTCCGCCGTGAGCGCGTGGCTGCTCAAGCGGCAAGGCCACGAGGTGGTCGGCATCTTCATGAAGAACTGGGAAGACGACGACGACAGCGCCTACTGCGCGTCGAACGTCGACTTCGTCGACGCGGCGGCCGTGGCCGACGTGCTGGGCATCGAGATCGAGCACGTCAACTTCGCGGCCGACTACCGCGATCGGGTGTTTGCCGACTTCCTGCGCGAGTACGCGGCCGGCCGCACGCCCAACCCGGACGTGTTGTGCAACGCGGAGATCAAGTTCAAGGCCTTCCTGGACCACGCCATGCACGTGGGCGCCGACAAGATCGCAACCGGGCATTACGCCCGCGTGCGCGAGGTGGCCGGTCGCTTTGAACTCCTCAAGGGCCTGGATCCGCTCAAGGACCAGAGCTATTTCTTGCACCGGCTGACGCAGGCGCAGCTGGCGCGCACCCTGTTTCCGGTGGGCGAGTTGGCCAAGACCGAGGTGCGGCGCATCGCCGACGAGATCGGCCTGCCGAACGCGAAAAAGAAGGACTCCACCGGCATCTGCTTCATCGGCGAGCGTCCCTTCCGCGAGTTCCTCAACCGCTACCTGGCCAACCAACCCGGGCCCATCCTGGACGACCAGGGCCGCCGGCTGGGCGACCACGTCGGCCTGAGTTTCTACACGCTCGGCCAGCGCAAGGGCATCGGCATCGGCGGCGTGAAGGACGCCGGTGCCGCGCGTGGCGGCAACGACCACGCGCCATGGTTCGTGGCGCGCAAGGACATGGCGCGCAACCGCCTTTACGTGGTGCAAGGGCACGACCACCCCTGGTTGCTGTCCGACCACCTGGCGGCCGCCGACGCCAGCTGGGTGGCCGGCCGCTGCCCGCCCCCGGGGGCGTACACCGCTAAATCCCGCTACCGTCAAGCCGACGCGCCCTGCCGGTTGACGGTCGACGCGGCAGCCGACGGATTTTCGCTGGGCTTCGATCAGGCCCAGTGGGCGGTGACGCCCGGACAGTCCGCGGTGGTATACGACGGCGAGGTCTGCCTGGGCGGGGGCATCATCAACGGCTTGTGAACGCCCGCACCCCGGCCGCATTGCCACGCCGAACGGACCGCCGCCGCCGGCGCCCGTTCAAGTCGCGGGGCACCGGGCCGATATAACCGCAGCATTGGTGGCCTGCCCGGCGTTGGGACAGCCCACGCGTCGAGGCCCTCCAGATGATCAAGCGCTTTTGTTCGATTCCCGCCGTCGCCCTGGCCCTGCTGAGCGCCGCAGGCTGCTGGGCCGGGACGGTGAACGTCAGCGTGCAGGACGCGAACGGTCGGCCGGCGGCCGACGCGGTGGTGCTGCTGGAGCCACTGACGGGCAAAGCGCCCGTCAAACCCGGTGCGCCGGTCGACGTGAAGCAGGAAAAGCGCACGTTCATCCCGCGGGTGACGGTGGTGACGGTGGGCACGCCGGTGAACTTTCCGAATTTCGACACCGTGCGGCACCACGTCTATTCCTTCGCGCCGGTGAAGTTCGACATCAAGTTGTACGTCGGCCGGCCTGAAAAGCCCATCGTCTTCGACAAGCCGGGCGTGGCCATCATGGGCTGCAACATCCACGACCTGATGGCGGCGTGGATCGTCGTGGCCGAAACGCCGTGGCATGGCCAGTCGGGCGCCGACGGCCGCATCAAGGTGGACAACGTCCCGCCCGGCGACTACCGCCTGCGCGTTTGGCACCCGGCCCTGCCGGTCAACACCGAGGCCCCGGTCGCCACGGTGAAGGTGACCGCGGCCGAGCTCAACCATTCGACCAAACTGACGGTGAGCGCCGGGCCATGACACTCACGCTGGAGCGCCTGAGGTCCTGGGTCTACGGGTCCCTTGGCGCTCGCATCATCACCTTGGTGCTCAGCCTGTTGCTGGTGCTGCAGGTGGCCAGTTTCGGGGCCATCCGCGCGAGCCTGCAGGCCTCGACCCGGGCGAAGATGCCGCGAGAACTGGCCACCGCCGACCGCGTGATGAAGAGCTTGCTGGACCAGCAAGGCAGCACCCTGAGCGAAAAGATGCGGGTGCTGGCCTTCGACCCGGGCCTGGACGAGGCGCTGCAGATCGGCGAGGTGCCCACCATCGTGGACACGCTGGACAACCTGGCCAAGCGAATCTCGGCGGCCGAGGTGATGATCGTCGGGCTGGACTACAAGCCGCAGGCCTACAGCGGCCACCCAAACCGCCCGCTCGAAGTCGCCGCCGCGCCACTGATCGACGGCCTGCGCCGATTGCAGGGCCAAGACGGCGCCCCCCGGCCGCTGGCGCTGGTGGGGAACGAAGTCATGCAGGTGCTCAGCGTGCCGATTTCCGCCCCGCGCACCGTGCCGCGGGGCTGGATGGTCATGGCCTTTCCGGTGCAGCAGCGCCTGGTCAGCGAAATGCGCCAGCTGTCGGACAAGCACCTCACCCTGATGGTCCGCCAGCTGCCCGCCCAGCGCTGGACCGTGGCGCTGAGCAGCCTGCCCGCGGCCAAGTCGCGGGCCTTGTCGGAGCTGCGCTGGCTGCCCGAGGCGCGGGTCTCGGACGAGGTGCTCGAGGTCGAGGCGGCGTCAGAGAACCTGGCCGTTCGCACCCACTGGTTCGCCCAGGAGGGCCGCCCGCCCGGGGCCGTCGAGGGCGCGACCGTGCTGGCGTTGGTGACGGCGTCGATCGACGACGCGGTGCGCATTTCCGACGACCTGCAGTACGGGCTGCTGATGATCACCCTGGTGGGTTTCGTCGCGTTCGGCTTCGCCAGCGTGCTGACCGCGCGCCGCGTCACCACGCCGCTGCGCGACCTCGCCACCGCGGCGGAGCGGCTGGGCGCGGGCGACTTCACCACGCCGATGCGCCGGCTCAAGCGCAGCGATGAAATCGGCGAGCTCGCCACCGCCTTCGAGCGCATGCGCATCAACGTGGCCGACAAGCAGGCCGAGGTGCAGAAGCTGGCCTACTGGGACCCCTTGACCGGCCTGCCCAACCGCGTGCAGTTCCGCAATGCGGTGGCCGAGGCGATCACGCTGGCCCAGGCCCAGGGCCACACGGTGGCGGTGATCATGCTCGACCTGGACCGCTTCAAGCACGTCAACGACGTGCTCGGCTACCGGCTGGGCGACATGCTGCTGACCTGCCTGGCCGACCGGCTGAAGGGCCAGATCGTGCGCGGCGACGACATGGTGGCGCGCCTGAGCGGCGACGAATTTGCGATCCTGCTGCGCCGCGGCGACGCGGCCCTGGCGCAGTCGGTGGCCACGCGCATCGTGCGGGCCTTCGACGAGCCGCTGGAGCTCGAAGAACACACCGTCGACATGGGCGCGGGCGTCGGCATGGCCTGCTGGCCCGAGCACGCCAGCGACACCGAGCAATTGCTCAGCCGCGCCGAGGTGGCGATGTACACCGCCAAGCGCCGGGCCAGCGGGCCATTGCTGTACGACGCGTCCATCGACGCCTCCAGCGCGCAGACCCTGAGCCTGCTCAGTGAGCTGCGCCACGCGGTCGACCACGGCGAGCTGCGGCTGTTCCTGCAGCCCAAGTTGGGCCTTGGCAAAGGCGACGTGGTGGGCGCGGAAACCCTGGTGCGCTGGATGCACCCGACGCGCGGCATGGTGCCGCCCATGCAGTTCATCCCGTTTGCCGAGCAAACCGGCTTCATCCGCAACCTGACGATGTGGATCTTCGAGGAGGCGGCGCGCCACTGGATCGCCCTGCAGGCCGAGGGCCTGGCGCTGACGCTGTCGATCAACCTGTCCACCCGCGACCTGCTGGACCAGGACCTGCCGCAGAAATTCGCCACGCTGCTGGCCCGCCATGGCGTGCCCACCTCGGCGTTCTGCCTGGAAATCACCGAGAGCGCGATCATGGACGACCCCCAGCGCGCGCTGGTGACGCTGGAGCGATTGAGCGAGCAGGGCTTCCTGCTGTCGATCGACGACTTCGGCACGGGCTACTCGTCGCTGGCCTACCTGAAGCGGCTGCCGGTCGACGAACTGAAGATCGACAAATCTTTCGTGATGAGCATGGAAACCGACGTCGACGACCGCAAGATCGTGCGCTCGACCATCGACCTCGCCCACAACCTGGGCCTGACCGTGGTGGCGGAGGGCGTCGAGAACGCCAAGATCTGGGACCTGCTGCGCGAGCTGAACTGCGACCACGCCCAGGGCTACCACATGGGCAAGCCGATGCCCGCCGCCGACTTCGGCCGCTGGACCGAGTCTTGGCTGGGGCGGCAACGTCCCGGGTCCACCCCCCGCCCCACGGAACAGGCCGTGCTCCACTGATCGAACCCGTCCCCTCGGCGCGCCCAGCGCTGCACGCCACCGAATCGACTTGCCAGGCAGTACCCCATGACCCGCTTCGCCCGCATTGCCCGCATCGCCCGCGTTGTCCGACCTGCCTGGTGGCGAGCGCTGGCCACCGCCCTGCTGGCACCGGGCTGCCTGGTGGCGCAGGCCGCGCCCTACGAGGACACGATGGCCCAGCGCGTGCTGGCCTGCACCGGCTGTCACGGGCCTGAAGGCCGCAGCGCGGCCGACGGTTACCACCCCCGCATCGCGGGCAAGCCGGCGGGTTACCTCTTTCATCAGCTGCAAAACTTCCGCGCCGGGCGGCGCCACTACGCGCCGATGACCCGCCTGTTGGCCCCGCTGGACGACGCCTACCTGATGCAGATCGCCGAGCACTTCTCGGCGCTGAGCCTGCCCTACCCGGCCCCGGCCGTGCCCACCGCGGCCCCAGACGTTCTGGCGCGCGGCCGCCAACTGGCCATGCAAGGCGACCCGGGCCGGCAGGTGCCGGCCTGCGCCGCCTGCCATGGCGAGCGCCTGACGGGCGTGGCCCCGGCCATCCCTGGCCTGTTGGGCCTGCCACGCGACTACCTCAACGGTCAGCTCGGCGCCTGGCGAACCGGCACCCGGCGCGCCCACTCGCCCGACTGCATGGCCGACATCGCCCGCCGGCTGCAGCCGCAGGACGTGGCCGCGGTGGCGCAGTGGCTGTCGGCCCAGCCGGTGCCCGTGTCGGCCAAGCCGCTGGACAGCGCGGCGCGCCTGCCGGCACCGCTGCCGCAGCGCTGTGGTGGCGTCGAAGCCGCCGTGGCCGAGGGCCTGACGCGATGAGCCCGCGACCGACCCGCTGGGGTGCGACCCGCATTGCACTGGCGCTGGCCGGGGCCGCGCTGCTTTGCGTGGGCGCGCTGCTGATGCACGCCCTGCTCGGCGGCGGGGACCTGCGCGCGTTGCCGCCCACGGGTGGCGCCGCGGCAACGCCGGCGTCGGCCGACGCGGCCTTGGTCCAGCGCGGGGCCTACCTGGCCCGCGTGGGCAACTGCGCCGGCTGCCACACCGCGCCGGGCGGCGCCCCCTACGCCGGCGGTCAGGCCATCGACACGCCCTTTGGCACGGTCTACGGCAGCAACCTCACGCCCGATCCGCAAACCGGCCTGGGCCGCTGGACGGCCGACGCCTTCTGGCGGGCGCTGCACGAGGGGCGGTCCGCGGACGGGCGGCTGCTTTACCCGGCCTTTCCTTACACCAACACGACCCATGTCCGGCGCGAAGACAGCGACGCGCTGTTCGCCTACCTGCGCAGCCTGCCACCGGTGAGCCAAGCCAACCGCGAACACGACCTGAGCCTGATGGCCCGCAGCCCTTTGGCGCTGGCCGCCTGGCGGCTGCTGTACTTCCGCCCCGCTTCGCCCCAGGACGCCGCGCCCGCGGCGCCGCCGCAACTCAGCGCCGCCGCGGACCTCGCCGAGTGGCAGCGCGGGGCCTACCTGGTGCGCGGCCTCGCCCACTGCAGCGCCTGTCACGCCCAGCGCAACGCGCTGGGCGCCGCGCCCGCGGACGCGCTGCAGATGGACGGCGGCCTGATGACAGCCCAAGGCTGGTACGCGCCGTCTCTGCATGCGGCCGGTGAAGGCGCGGTGCGCGACTGGCCGGTCGACGAGGTGGTGGCCTTGCTGACCGTGGGCACCACCTCGCGCGGCGCGGTGCAGGGGCCGATGGCCGAAGTGGTGCATGGCAGCACCAGCCACCTCAGCCCGGCCGACGCCCGCGCGATGGCGCGCTTCCTGACGACCCTGCCCGAGCGCGCACCGCCGCCCCGGCGCGATGTCGACGACGACGAGGCCCGCAACCTGGACGCCCAGCGCAGTGTCGGCAAGGGCCTGTACTTCGACCACTGCGCCGACTGCCACGGCGAGGCGGGCGAAGGCACGCCGGGCGCCTACCCGCCGCTGGCCGGCAACCGCGCCGTGCTGATGAACCCGCCGGTCAACCTGGTGCAAATGCTGGTGCACGGCGGCTACGCCCCGAGCACGCCTGGCAATCCGCGCCCCTACGGCATGCCCCCCTACGCCCTGGAATTCAGCCAGAACGACATGGCGGCGGTGCTGACCTATGTGCGCACCAGCTGGGGCAACCAGGGCAAGCCCGTGTCGCCGCTGGCTGTGCAGCGCTGGCGCGGCCAACGGCCCTGAACTGCGGCGGCGTGAACGTCAGCCTGGGGCTCGGGCCAGGCGCGCCTTGGTGGCCTCAGGGTTCGGGCGTGCCTGGGTGGTCTGGCGGGCGCAGGCGGTCCCAGGAATTCGAGTGGAACATGACGCTCGCGCCCGGACAAAGCGAGAGGTCGCCACAACCATTGCATCCAGACCTTGAGCAGGTGGCAGCGCACGCCCCGTTGCTGCACCCGTCGTCGACGAGGCCATGCCGCAGATGGCCGCAAGACAGTGAGCGTGCCCGTTGCCGAGCCGGTTGCCGTCAGCCTCGACGGCTCAATTTCCTGAGGAGCCTGGGCGGTCGCAAACCGACGGCTGCCACCGCAAGGGCGTGGCGTCTGGCTGGGCGGATGTCGGCGCCGGGTCGATCGGCATCGGTCGGTCAAATCGCAGCCAACCAGACCCGAGTTTTGAGTTTGCGTCTCCCCGGAATTGACAAGCCTTGAAAGGGGGTCACCGACGCAGAGATGGCCAAAGAGGTGAAGAACAGCGTCAACAAGAAAAAACCACAAGCGACAAGCACTCAGGGCTCTTTCTTGACCGCCTACCGACAGGTAGATCCTAGAACGGGATGTCGTCGTCCATGTCGTCAAACCCCGTGGACGACTTCGCTGGCGGCCGGCTGGCCGGGGCGCGCGGGGCCGGGGCGCTGCGCGGGGCGGGCTCGCCGCGGTCGTCGCCGCCACCCATCGACGAGCGACCACCGCCACCACCGCTGCGGGCATAACCGCCACCGCCGCCGCCTTCTTCACCACCGCCCATGCCGTCGCGGCCGCCCAGCAGCTGCATGTTGTCGGCGATGACTTCGGTGGTGTAGTTGTCCTTCCCGTCCTTGTCCGCCCATTTGCGGGTCTTCAGGCGGCCTTCGACGTAGACCGAGCGGCCCTTCTTCAGGTACTCGCCGGCGATCTCGGCCAAGCGGTCGTAGAAAACGACGCGGTGCCATTCGGTTTCCTCGACCTTTTCACCGCTGTTCTTGTCCTTCCAGTTGCGGGTGGTGGCCACGCTGATGTTGCACACCGCGTTGCCGTTGGGCGTGTAGCGGACCTCGGGGTCGCGGCCCAGGTTGCCGATGAGGATGACTTTGTTGATCGAGGCCATGGGCGGCTCCAGAAGGTGGCGAGGCAGGAAGAGTCGGTGGGCAGCGGCCGCGCCGGGCCGGTGGCCGGGGCGCTGCGCGAAGCAGGAATTATGCGGCGGCGGCCCGCCGGACGGCCCCCGCTTCAGCGGGACCCGGCGGCCCACAAGGGCTGGAAGTCGGGCTCGCCCATCTGCCACAGCAGGAAGCTGAACCAGTCGGCGCGCTCCTGAAACACCTGGTCGCGGGTGCGCGCCGCGCCGTGCCCGGCCTGGGGGTCGAGGCGCAACAGCACCGGCCGCCCGCTGGTGGTGGCGGCCTGGAAGCGGGCCGCGGTCTTGCTGCTTTGCCACACCGGAACCAGGGCGTCGGCCTCGCCGTGGCTGAAGAGCAGCCCGGGGTAGGCCGTGCCGGGGCGCACGGCGGCGTAGGTGCTCATGGCCAGCAAGGCCCGAAACCCGGCCTCGGTGCGCACGCTGCCGAATTCGGCGATGTTCACCACCCCATTGGGCGTGGTTTCCTGGCGCAGCATGTCCAGGCTGCCGGCGGCGATCACGGCGGCCGCGAAGAGGTCCGGCCGGGCCGTCACCGCCCGGCCCGCGAGGATGGCGCCAGCGCTGCCGGCCACCAGGCCCAGCCGCGCCGGGCGCGTGTAGCCGCGCTGAACCAAGGCCTCGGCCGCGGCGATCGCGTCCAGCCAGGTGTTCGGCTTGCTGCCCTGAAAGCCCGCCAGGTGCCAGCCGTCGCCCAGCACGCCACTGCCGCGCGGGTTGATCACAGCGTACACACCGCCGGCGGCCAGCCAGGCCAGGCGGCTCACGCTGAAGTAGGGTTCGTCGGTCATGCCGTAGCTGCCGTAGCCGTACAGCAGCGTGGGACGGTTGCCGTCCAGCGGCAGGTCGCGCCGGTGGATGACCGACATCGGCACCTCGGCGCCGTCGTGGCTGCGCACGGTCAGCTCGGTCGCGGTGAGCTCGCCCACCGTGGGCAGGGCGGCGGGCGGCGGCACGGCCTGCAGGCCGCTGTCGACCACTGGCCCGTCGGCCGGCACCAGCCACAGGCGCCGGGCTTGGGTCCAGCCTTGAAGGCTCAAGAGCAGGCCTGGCAAATCCGGCACGCCAGCGGGCGGCTCGCCGGCGGCGCCGGTCAGCTCGAGGCTGCCATCGTGGGGCAAGGGCACCCGCTCGAAGGGCGCGTCCGGCGGCGCCGAATGGGCGCGGCGAAGCAGCCGCTTGAGGTTGCCGTCGCGCTGCGCCACGTACAGCGCGTCGGCGGCAGCCACCAGGCCGGTGAGCACCCGGGTCGACGGCGGCAGCACGGTGCGCGCCTCGCGAAGGGACGGCGCGCGGCGCCCGAGGGAGACGGGGTCGCCGGCCGCGCTGGGGCCGGCGCCGCCCCCCGGGGCGTCCAATGCCAGTTCGACCACCTCGCCGCGCTCGCCGCTGCGGTGGCGCAGCAGGCTGAGCCGCCCGCCATGCAGGGCGAAGGCGGTGACGCCATCGGTCGGGTCCAACACGCGATGCCACACCGCGCGCCCTTGCAGCATTGCCTGCTGGTCGGCCAGGAACAGGCCGATCTCGTCGCGCCCGGCGCGGGCCGTGACACCCACGGCCCAACGGCCGTCCGCGCTCAGACTGACCGACGGGATGTCCGCCGGCCACACGCCCGCCCCTGGCGCGCCGCTGGCGAACACCGCGATCGCGTCGGCCAGCGGCGTGCCCGGCCGCCAGGCCAAGACCACGCTGCGTTGGTCCCGCTCGGTGGGCAGCATGCCGGGGTGCGGGCGCCGCAGGCGGTTGAACAGCAGCCACTGCCCGTCGGGCGACCAATCGACCAGGCCCAGGTCGGCCCGGTCGATGGCCGGGCCCAGGTGCTGACCGGTGTCGACGTCCAGCACCCGCAGCGCGACGGCGTCCGCCCCCGCCCGGGCCAGCCCATAAGCCACGCGGCGGCCGTCGGGCGAGGCGCGGTACCAGGCCAGCAGCAGCGCCCGCCCGCTGCGGCGCTCGAGCCGGGCCGGGTCGACCAGCACACGGTCGACGCCGGCGAGGCCCTCGCGCACGGTGAGCCGCCAG
Source organism: Hydrogenophaga intermedia (assembly GCA_943370175.1). Taxonomy (GTDB): domain Bacteria; phylum Pseudomonadota; class Gammaproteobacteria; order Burkholderiales; family Burkholderiaceae_C; genus Ideonella_A; species Ideonella_A intermedia_A. The sequence goes on from CALRPU020000003.1 coordinate 84,674, forward strand.
GCCTGGTCGTCGTTGTCGCGGCGCAGGGCAAACACCCGCCCGCCGGCGGTGCGGCTGACCTGTTCGACGGGTGGCGGTGCCGCGGCGTCGGCGAGCCGCATGTGCTGCAGCAGGGCCTCGCGCCCCGGGATGCGCTGGAGCACGGCATGGGCCTGGGCCGATTGGGCCTGCATCCACGCCCGCACCGCCGGGTCGCGAAGGCGCTCGAGCCCGCGGTAGGGGTCGTCCACCCGCACGCCGTACATGGTGTCCACCGCGCCGCGCGCTGGCGCGGGTGGTGCGTCGGCCCCACCGGCCACGGCCAGCGACGTCAAGCCGGCGGCCAGCCCCCCCGTGAACACCTCGAACCAACGCATGCGGCATTCTGACCCCCCCAGCGGGGGTCACCGCCACCCCGGGTCGGGGATGACCATCGCAGGGCCTCGCTTACCATCGGCCGCCCGCCAAGCTCCCATGCCCCACCACGACCTTCCCCTTGCCCCGGCGCCCGCCGGCCACGCTGCCGCCACGCCGCACGACCCGCTGTGCCAGGCCATCCTCCAGGAGGTCTTCGGCTACCCGACCTTCCGTGGCGCGCAGCAGGCCATCATCGACCACGTGACCGCCGGCGCCGACGCCCTGGTGCTGATGCCCACCGGCGGCGGCAAGAGCCTGTGCTACCAGGTGCCCGCCATCGCCCGGCACCGCCGCGAGCAGGGCCTGTGCGTGGTGGTCAGCCCGCTGATCGCGCTGATGCACGACCAGGTGGGCGCGCTGGAAGAAGCCGGCGTGCACGCGGCTTTCCTGAACTCCACCTTGAGCAGCGAGGAAGCCCAGCACGTCGAGCGCGAGATGATGAGCGGCCGGCTGGTGCTGGTCTACGCCGCGCCCGAGCGCGTGACCACGCCCCGCTTTCTGGCCCAGCTCGACTCGCTGCACGAGCGCGGCCTGCTCAGCCTGTTCGCCATCGACGAGGCGCATTGCGTCAGCCAGTGGGGCCACGACTTCCGCGAGGACTACCTGCAGCTCAACGTGCTGCACGAGCGCTACGCGGACGTGCCGCGCATCGCGCTGACCGCCACCGCGGACACGCTGACCCGCGCCGACATCGTCGAGCGGCTGCAACTGCAAGACGCCCGGCTCTTCATCAGCAGCTTTGACCGCCCGAACATCCGCTACGGCATCGTCGAAAAAGACAACGCCCGCACCCAGCTGCTGCGGTTCATCCACGACGAACACGACGGCGACGCCGGCATCGTCTACTGCCAATCGCGCAAGAAGGTGGAAGAAACCGCCGCCTGGCTGTGCGGCGAGGGCATCAACGCCCTGCCCTACCATGCCGGCCTGGACAGCGACGTGCGCCGCCGACACCAAGACCGCTTCCTGCGCGAGGACGGCCTGGTGATGGTGGCCACGGTCGCCTTCGGCATGGGCATCGACAAGCCCGACGTGCGCTTCGTGGCCCACCTCGACCTGCCCAAGAACATCGAGGGCTACTACCAGGAAACCGGCCGCGCCGGCCGCGACGGCCTGAGCGCCGACGCCTGGATGGCCTACGGCCTCGCCGACGTGGTCAACCAGCGCCGCATGATCGACGACAGCCCGGCCGGCGAGGAATTCAAGCGCGCCCAACGCGGCAAGCTCGACGCCCTGCTGGCGCTGGCCGAAGCCCACGACTGCCGCCGCGTGCGCCTGCTGGCCTACTTCGGCGAGGCCAGCGACCCCTGCGGCAACTGCGACAACTGCCTGAACCCGCCGGCCACCTGGGACGCCACCGAGGCCTCGCGCAAGGCCCTGAGCTGCATCTACCGCTTTCACCAGCAAGGCGGCCAGCGCTTCGGCGCCGGGCACCTGATCGACGTGCTGCGCGGCAAGGTGACCGACAAGGTGACGCAGCACCAGCACCAGTTGCTGTCCACCTTCGGCATCGGCGCCGACCTGAGCGAGGTGCAGTGGCGCAGCGTGCTGCGCCAGCTGATCGCGCTGGGCCACGTGCACAGCGAAGGCGAGTACAACACCCTGGTGCTGAGCCCCACCGCCCGCGACGTGCTGCGCGGCGAGGTGCCGCTGCTGTTGCGCGTGCCCACCGAAGCGCCGAAGCGCGGCCGAGGCGCGCGCGGGGTGGGTGGGGCCGGCGAAGGCCGGCGCAGCGAAAGCAAGCCGCCCATCGACCTGGACGCCGAGGCCACGCATCGCTTCACCGCGCTGAAAGCCTGGCGCGCGGCGGTGGCCAGCGAGCACAAGCTGCCCGCCTACATCATCTTCCACGACGCCACGCTGGCGGAGATGGCACGCCAACACCCGCGCGACCTGGGCGAGCTCGGTGGCATCAGCGGGGTGGGCGCGAAGAAGCTGGACGCCTACGGCCGCGACATCCTGCGGGTGCTGGCGCAGGAGGAAGGCTGAGGCGCCGGCGCCGCCAGCGGCTCAGCCGGTCAACGGGTCACCGCGATGTCCACGCGCGCTGAATCGCCGCGGTTCCCGGCAAAGTCGGTGGCCCGCGCGAAGACCGAGAACGTGCTGCGGCCGTCGCTGGGCACGGTCACGCGAAGTTCGTACGGCGGGCGCACCGCGCTGCCCAGCGACGGGCTGTTGGCCACGCCATCGACCCGGTAGAAGGTGACGTTGTCGATGCCGCCTTCATCGGCGGCGGCCGCCACCAGCGTGATCACGGCGCCCGGCGCGGCCGAGCCCACGGAAGCGGCCAGGCTGATCGACGGCGGCGAGGTGTCGGTGTCGCCGCGAAAGCCAAAGCCGATGGAGATGCCACCCCCGCACCCCGCGACCAGCCCCGTCGCGGCGGCGATGGCCAGAGCCATGGCATGGCGCGACCAGCGGCGAGCAGGACGCTGGGGAGCGTGGCGAGGCGCAGATGGCGCCGCACCGCCATCGCGGTCGGACGGTGTCAACCAAGGCATCTGATCATCATAGAACCGCCGCGCCCGCGCGGCCGCCGCCCCTGCGATTCACCCCAAGTGCTGGCCCGGCGCGTGTCACGCCGTGACGTTCACCCGCCTGAGGCAGACTGACCCCATGGACACCCCGAGCGACGACGACCTGCTGCAGGCCTATGCGCGTGGCGACGCCCAGGCCTTCGAGCGCCTGTACGCGCGGCACCAGGCCGGCCTGTACCGGTTCATCCGACGCTTGCTGGGCCAGGCGCTGGCGGCGCAGGCCGACGAGGTGTTCCAGGACACGTGGATGAAGGTGGTGCAGGCACGCGGGCCGGGGTCGCCACCCGGGGCCCATCGCGCGGTCCCCGCCGACGGCGAGCGGGCGGCCGACACGACCATCGACCGCGAGACCGCGCCGGCCGACCACGCGGCCGCCTCACCGCCGGCGCCCGGCGGGCGCGGACCGGCCCAGTTCCGCACCTGGCTGTACACGCTGGCCCACCACCGCGTGATCGACCTGTGGCGGCGCAGCGGCCGGGAGGTGTCGCTCGACGCCGACGACGGTGCCGCGCCGTGGGAGGCCGACGGTCCCGCCTGGCGCCACTGGCCCGCGCCAGCCGACCCGGCCCCGTCGGCCGACGAGTTGATGTTCTGGCGCCGCGCCGGCGAGCGCCTGTTGCACTGTCTGGAGGAATTGCCGCTGCCCCAGCGCAGCACCTTCTTGCTGCACCACGACGACGGCCTGCCGCTGGCCGACGTGGCCCAGGCCGTGGGCGTCGGTTTCGAGACCGCGAAGACGCGCCTGCGTTACGCCATGGCCAAGCTGCGCGGGTGCATGGGCGCCCACTTGGCGCCGGGCGAAGGGGGCTGGGCATGAGCGACGAGCGGCACCAGCACGGCGCCTCGTCCAAGCGGCCGGGGGAGCCCGACGACCTGCACCTGCGTGCGGCGCTGCGGCACGCGCCAGACGCCGACGTGGCGCCGCCGTTGGCCCTCACTGACCACATCCTTCGAGAAGCGGCCGCGGCGGCGGCGCGGGCGGCCTCGGGGGCCCTGTCAGTCGACGCCCAGACCACCCTCGCGCCACGACCCGCCGACACGGTCCAACCCAAGGATGCCGTCGAGGCGCGGCGCTCACCATGGTGGTCGCCCTGGCGGGCCCGCCTTGCAGCGATCTGGGCAGGATGGGCACAGCCTCAGGTGGGTGCCGCCGTGGCCGCGGTGATGGTCGCTGTCACGCTGGGACTGTGGTGGCAGCAAGGCGCGCTGGACCCCGAGCGGGTGCCGGACCGCCGCGAGGCCGCCGCGGCGGAGCGCCCCCTGGCCAACGAGCGCGCGGCGCCCACCGCGTCGACCGCGCCCGCTGCGTCTGCCACGTCCCTCACGCCGGCCACGCCCACGCGGGCGGCCACGAAGCGGGCGATGGCGCCGGTCATGGCACCCGCACCCGAGCAAAGCCCCGTGCCGGCACGCGAACCCTCACCAGTCCCGTTGCCTGGGCCCGTGCCCGCGCCTGCCGTGATGTCGGCGCCCAGCGAAGCCCTGACCGCGGCCACCACGTCGTCGGCAAAGGCGGCGTCGCCACCGACCGTCGAGGCGTCATCGATGGCACAGCGCGCCAACGACACCACGCTGGCCGATGGCCCAGCGCCAACCCGCGTGGCACCGCAGACGGCCATGGCGTGGCGCCCACCCACCAGCGGCCCTCCGATCGCCACGCTGCTGAGGTCCCTGCGCGCCGAGCCCGAACGCTGGACGCTGCAACAGGGCGATCAAGCCCCTCGCCCCCTCAGCGAGGCCGACCTGCGCTGGCTCGACACCCTGGCGCAACGCGCCAGCGCCGCCCGCCCCGGCTGGTCCACCGGGCCGGTGTTGCCCGCGTCCCTGGCCGGCTCCGCCACCGCGGCGCCGGGGCCGGCACCGGGCAGCACCGTGACCCTCTGGCTGCAGGACGGCCAACCGCGCCACCGCCTGCGCGAGGACGGCGCGCAATGGCGCTGGGACACGCTGGGGCCGGACCGCCGAACCTGGTCCCTGCCCTTGGCCACGGACGCCTTGCACCCGCGGGTGGACCCCACCCCCCCGCCACGCGACCGCTGAACGGGCAAGGGCCCCAGTCGCCCGAGCCCAGGGCAGGGCCCCCACCCAGAGCGCCGAACGCCCGCCTCGCTATCATGGTCGGTTTACCTCGCGAGACCCCATGCCCGATCGACCGTCCCCTGCCGACCGCGACCCCTCCATCGAGGCGCTGGCGATCCGCATCCGCGGCGCGCGCACCCACAACCTGAAGAACATCGACCTCGACATCCCGCGCAACCAGCTGGTGGTGATCACCGGTTTGAGCGGCTCGGGCAAGTCGAGCCTCGCCTTCGACACGCTGTACGCCGAGGGCCAGCGGCGCTATGTGGAAAGCCTGTCGGCCTACGCCCGTCAGTTCCTGCAGCTGATGGACAAGCCCGAAGTCGACGTGATCGAGGGCCTGAGCCCGGCCATCAGCATCGAGCAGAAGGCCACCAGCCACAACCCACGCTCGACGGTGGGCACGGTCACCGAGATCCACGACTACCTGCGCCTGCTTTATGCCCGCGCCGGCACGCCCTTCTGTCCCGACCACACGGTGGCGCTGGAGGCCCAAAGCGTCGGCCAGATGGTGGACGCCGTGCTGGCGCTGCCCGAAGGCACGCGGCTGATGGTGCTGGCCCCGGTGGTGCGCGACCGCAAGGGCGAATTCACCGACCTCTTCGCCGAGATGCAGGGCCAGGGCTACGTGCGCTTCCGCGTGGACGGCCAGACCGTCGAGGCCAGCGAGCTGCCCAAGCTGAAGAAGAGCGAAAAGCACGACATTGACGTCGTCATCGACCGGGTGAAGACCAGCGCCGACGCCGCCACCGGCCTGAGCCAGCGGCTGGCCGAAAGCTTCGAGAGCGCGCTGCGCATTGCCGACGGCCGCGCGCTCGCGCTGGAAATGGACAGTGGCCGCGAGCACCTGTTCAGCAGCAAGTTCGCCTGCCCGATCTGCAGCTACTCGCTGAGCGAGCTCGAACCGCGCTTGTTCTCGTTCAACTCGCCGGTGGGCGCTTGCACCAGCTGCGACGGGCTGGGCGCGGTGACGGTGTTCGATCCCGAGCGGGTGGTGGGCTTTCCCACGCTGAGCCTGGCCAGCGGCGCGGTGAAGGGCTGGGACCGCCGCAACGCCTACACGTTCTCGTTGCTGGAGAGCGTGGCCCGCCACTACCAATTCGACATCGACGCGCCGTTCAACGAACTGCCCGAGCGCGCCCAGAAGGTGCTGCTGCACGGGTCGGGCGAGGAACTGATCGAGTTCACCTACGAAGCCGAAGGCGCCAAGGGCAAGACGCGCAGCGTCAAGCGCCATCACGCCTTCGAGGGCATCCTGCCCAACCTGTCGCGGCGCTTCAAGGAAACCGATTCCGCCGCCGTGCGCGAGGACCTGGCCCGCTACCAAAGCGCCAAGCCCTGCCCCGATTGCGAAGGCACCCGGCTGCGCCGCGAGGCCCGGCATGTGTTCCTGCAGTCGCAGCAGAACATCGCGGACAAGACGCAGGGCGAACCGATCTTCCGGGTTGAGCACTTCACCCTGCGCGACTGCCTGGCCTACTTCGAAGGCCTGAGCTTGAAAGGCGCCAAGGCCGAGATCGCCGACAAGGTGGTGCGCGAGATCCGCTCACGCCTGCGCTTCCTGAACGACGTCGGCCTGAACTACCTCAGCCTCGACCGCAGCGCGGACACACTCAGCGGGGGCGAAGCCCAGCGCATCCGCCTGGCCAGCCAGATCGGCAGCGGCCTGACCGGCGTGATGTACGTGCTGGACGAGCCCAGCATCGGCCTGCATCAGCGCGACAACGACCGCCTGATTGCCACGCTGCGCCACCTGCGCGACCTGGGCAACAGTGTGCTGGTGGTGGAGCACGACGAAGACGCCATCTGGGCCGCCGACCACGTGATCGACATGGGCCCGGGCGCGGGCGTGCACGGCGGCCGCGTGATGGCCCAGGGCACGCCCGCCGAGGTGGCGGCCAACCCCGACTCGCTGACCGGCCGATACCTCGGCCGCGCGCTGCGCATTGCCGTGCCCACGGCGCGCCGCCAGCCCGACCCGCAGGCGATGCTGACCATCCACCGCGCGCGTGGCCACAACCTGCGTGGCGTCGACGTGCAGATCCCGGTCGGCCTGCTGACCTGCGTGACCGGCGTGTCCGGCTCGGGCAAGAGCACGCTGGTCAACGACACGTTGTACGCCGCGGTGGCCCGCAAGCTGTACAACAGCCACGCCGAAGCCCAGCCGCACGACGGCATCGACGGCATCGAGGCCTTCGACAAGGTCATCAACGTGGACCAGAGCCCCATCGGCCGGACGCCGCGCAGCAACCCGGCCACCTACACCGGCCTGTTCACGCCCATCCGCGAACTCTTCGCCGAGATGAACACCGCCAAGGAGCGCGGCTACGGCCCCGGCCGTTTCAGCTTCAACGTCGCGGGCGGCCGCTGCGAGGCCTGCCAAGGCGACGGCGTGCTGAAGGTGGAGATGCACTTTCTGCCCGACGTCTACGTGCCCTGCGACGTCTGCCAGGGCAAGCGCTACAACCGCGAAACGCTCGACGTCCAGTACAAGGGCAAGAACATCACCGAGGTGCTCGGCCTGACGGTGGAAGACGCCTACGCCTTCTTCAGCACCGTGCCCAACCTGGCGCGCAAGCTGCAAACCCTGCTGGACGTCGGCCTGGGCTACATCCGCCTCGGCCAGAGCGCCACCACGCTGAGTGGGGGCGAGGCCCAGCGCGTGAAGCTGGCGCTGGAACTCAGCAAGCGCGACACCGGCCGCACCTTGTACATCCTGGACGAGCCGACCACCGGCCTGCACTTTGCCGACATCGACCTGCTGCTGAAGGTCCTGCACCAGCTCCGCGACGCGGGCAACACCATCGTGGTGATCGAACACAACCTCGACGTCATCAAGACCGCCGACTGGTTGATCGACATGGGGCCCGAGGGCGGGGCCGGCGGCGGCCAGGTGGTGGCGCTGGGCACGCCCGAGCAAGTGGCGGCCAACCCCGCCAGCTTCACGGGGCGCTACCTGAAGGCGCTGCTGTAGCGGGTCGGCGGACGGCGTTGGGGCGGGGTGGCGTCGACGGTCGGTGACGCGCCAGGGCGCTCAGTCGACGAGGTGGATGTCGACCCGCCGCGCGGCCATCGCGTCGCCGTCGCCGTCGCCCAGGGTCACCTCGGGCTTGCGCAGCACGACGCGCTCGGCCGGCACGCCCTCGGCGATCAGCGCCGCGCGCACGCTGATGGCGCGCTGCTTGGCGACCTCGGCATTGACCTCGGCGCTGCCACTGGCATCGTGAAAGCCCGACACCAGCACGCGGCGCTTGCCGTCGTCGATGGCGGCCAGGGCCACCTTGATCACCACCGGCTCCACCCCATCGGGCAGGTCGGACTTGCCCAGGGCGAAGTAGATGCTGCCCAGCGGGTCGCCTTCGATCTTCAGGTCGATGAACGCGGCCGAGGCGGCGGGCGCCGCCACCACGGCAGCGGGCGCGCGGTGCTGGCCCAACTGGCGGAGCATCAGCCCGGCGATCAGGCCAAACACCACGACGAACACGATGGCCAGGGCCACGGTGACGCCAATGCGGGTGCCTTCGTCTTCTTGGTCGAACATGGTCTGGCCTTGTGATGAAAAGTGACGTTGCAACGCCGCGGATTCTAGAGATGCGCGGGCCGGTCCCCACCGCGCGAGGCCCTGCGGCAGCGCGGCCCACAGCGGCTCACTACACTGCGTCCCACGCCGCGACCCGCGGCGCTGCACCAGGAGGCCCGACATGCCGCTGACCATCGACTATTACGTGGTTCCCCAGTCGCCCTACGCCTACCTCGGGCACGCGCGCTTCGTGCAGATCGCGCACGCGGCGCAAGCCACGGTGCGACTGCGGCCCATCGACCTCGGAGGCAAGGTGTTTCCCGTCTCGGGTGGCCTGCCGCTGGCACAGCGCGCACCGCAGCGGCAGGCCTACCGCCTCGTTGAACTGCGGCGTTTCAGCGACTGGCTGGGCGTGCCGATGAACCTCCAACCGCGGCACTTCCCGACCGCTGGCGACCCGGCCTCGCGGCTGATGATCGCCGTGGACCAGCACGACGGCACCGACGCCGCACTGCGCCTGACCGGCGCGCTGCTCACCGCCGTGTGGGCCCAAGAGCGCGACATCGCCGACGAGGCCACGCTCGCCGCCTTGCTGGGCGAATGCGGCCTGCCGGTGGAACGACTGGCCCAGTCGACCGCCGCCGCCATGCAAGCCCGATACGAGGCATTCACCCAACAAGCCATCGACGCCGGCGTGTTCGGCGCCCCCACCTGGGTGGTCGATGGGGAGCTGTTCTGGGGCCAGGACCGGCTCGACTTCCTCCAGCGGCGCCTGGCCCAGGCCGCCACGACTTCCCACTGACGCCCTGCACACCATGAGCAACTCGCTGACCCTCACCGCGGCCGACGGCCACACCTTCAACGCCCACCTGGCCCAGCCCACCGGCGCCCCGCGCGGTGCGGTGGTGGTGGTGCAGGAAATCTTCGGCGTCAACAGCCACATCCGCTCGGTGGCCGACGGCTTCGCGGCGGCAGGCTACGTGGCCATCGCCCCGGCGCTGTTCGACCGCATCGAGCGGGGCGTGGAACTGGGCTACACCGAGGCCGACATGGGCCGCGCCTTCGCCCTGATGAACGCCAGCCCGCGCGAGCTGGCCCTGCAGGACATCGACGCGGCGCGGCGCCATGTGGCGGGCCTGGTGGGCCCGGCCGGCAAGGTCGGCATCCTGGGCTTTTGCTGGGGCGGCCTGCTGAGCTGGCTTTCGGCGGGTCAGCTCGACGGCTTCGCCGCCGCGGTGCCCTACTACGGCGGCGGCATGGGCCAGCAGGCCGGCGTGGCACCGAGGTGCCCGGTGCTGGGCCACTTCGGCGAACAGGACACGCACATCCCGCTGGACGGCATCATGGCCTTGCAACGGGCCCATGCCGACCGGGTCACGGTCCACGTGTACCCCGCGGGCCACGGATTCAACTGCGACCAGCGCGGCTCGTTTGATGCGCCCAGCGCGGCGTTGGCGCGCGAGCGCACCTTGGCCTTTCTCGCACAGCACCTGGGCTGAGGCCATGCAGCGCCGCGCCTTCAACGCCGCCGCGCTCGCGGCCTGGCCGCTGGCCTGGGGGGTCGGCCGGTCGGGGCCGGCCCATGCGCAAGGGACGGCCTCGGCCCCGGCGCCGTACAGCGGCCCGCTGTTCGACGCCCACTTGCACTACAACGACGAAGCCTGGATGTCGTCGCACCCCATCGATGACGTGCTGGGCCGCATGCAGCGCGCCGGGGTGCGCGCCATCGTGGCCAACAGCCGCCCCAACGACGGCACCAAGAGCCTCGCATCGGCCACCGCGCAGACCCGGGCCGCTGGCGTCACCGTGGTGCCCTTCGTGCGGCTCTACCGCAACCGGGCCGACTACAACACCTGGTTCGCCGACCCCAGCATCGCCGACATGGTGGACCGTGAACTGGCCGCCGGCACGGCCGCCGGCCCGTACCGGGGCCTGGGCGAGTTCCACCTGTACGACAGCGCGAATGCGAACGGCCCGGTGGCGCGGTCGCTGATGCGGCTGGCACAGGCGCGGCAGCTGGTCGTGCTGGCGCACGTCGACGACACCGCCATCGACCTGCTGATGGCGCACGCCCCCGGCGCGCGGCTGGTGTGGGCCCACACCGGCATCGGTGGCGCCAGCCCCGAGCGTGTGCGCGCACTGCTGCAGCGCTACCCGACCTTGATGGGCGAGCTGTCCTACCGTCCGGGCCTGACCGACGCCGACGGGCTGCCGAGCGCGGCTTGGCGCGACTTGATGCTGGGCTTTCCCACGCGCTTCCTCGTGGGGTCGGACACCTGGGTCAATGCCCGTTGGAGCGGCTACGAAAGTCTGATGAGCGATGCCCGCCAATGGCTGGGCGCCCTGCCCGCCGAGGTCGCCCAGGCCATCGCCTGGGGCAACGGGGCGGGCCTGTACGGCCTGCCCCTGCCGGCCCCGCGCGCCTAGTGCGGGCGGCGATCGGCGCACCGGGATGCCCACGCGTCGCCATCCCGATCGACCATGAAAAAAGCCGGTGCAGTGCACCGGCTTGGTCGTGGTAGCGGCTCAGTGCCGCGTCACTTCAGGTGACCATTGATCAGCTTGGTCATCTCGAACATCGAGACCTGGGCTTTCTTGAAGATCTCCTTGAGCTTCGCGTCGGCGTTGATCATGGTCTTCTTGGCGGCGTCTTGCAGCTTGTGGGCCTTGATGTACTCCCAGACCTTCTTGGTGACCTCGGTGCGGGGCAGCGGCTTGTCACCGATGATGGCGGCCAGCTGAGCGCTGGGGGTCATGGCCTTCATGAAGGCCGCGTTCGGCGTGCGCTTCTTGGCGGGCGCTGCCTTCTTCGCGGCGGGCGCGGCCTTCTTGGCAGCCGGAGCCGCCGCCTTCTTGACCGCAGGCGCCTTCTTGGCCGGGGCCTTCTTGGCCGGAGCGGCCTTCTTCGCAGTTGCCATTATCGAATTTCTCCATCACAAGTTTGTTGATGAGGCGGGCTGGGTGGGGCCGCGTGAGCCCTCATTTCTCTCATGCACCGCGCGACGCGAATGGTACTGCGCGCCCTGTGCATTGAGAAGCCGTTTTCCTAGGAGAAACGCGCAAAGCGCAGGCCGCTTCGGCCTTTTGTCGTGGCACCGCATCACCGCGTGCAAAGGGACGTGCCTTGGGCGGTGCCGCGGGCCCTTGAACCCATCGGCACCGTGGCCTCACACATCGGCCCAGAGCCGCAACAGGTTGTGGTACGCGCCGGTCAGGCCGATCACCGCGTCGTCGGTCTCGCCGATGCGTTCGCGCAGGCTCATCAGGTGACGGTCCATGTCGAACAGCAGGCGCCGTTGTTCGTCGCTGCGCACCATGCTCTCGACCCAGAAGAAGCTCGCCAGGCGGTGCCCGCGCATGACCGGTTCGACCCGGTGCACGCTGGTGCCGGGGTACAGCACCAGGTCGCCAGCGGCCAGCTTCACGCGGTGTTCGCCGTAGGTGTCGTTGATGACCAGCTCGCCGCCGTCGTAGTCCTGCGGCTCGGCCAGGAACAAGGTGCCGCTGATGTCGGTGCGCACGCGCTCGCCGCGGCCCTGAGGCGGGTAGCGCACGGCGTTGTCCACGTGGTCGCCAAAGGCGTTGGTGCGGCCACCGTAGCGGTTGAACAGCGGCGGGAACACCTTTTTTGGCAGCGCCGCACTGAAGAACAGCGGGTGCCGGTTCAACGCGCCCAGCACCACGGCCTGCAGGCGCAGCGCGAGCGCGCTGGTCTGGTCGAGCTGCTCGTTGTTCTTCTTCTGCGCGGACTGCACGCCCGCGGTGGCGCGCCCGTCGCCCCAGGGGGCGTCGGCCAGCAGCGCGTGCACCTGACGCAATTCATCGGCATCGAGCACGGCAGGAACACGGACCAGCATGGTCGACCTCGCTTCAGAACTTGTAGGCGGCGGTGAGCTGCAGCTGCCTCGGCTTGCCCGCCACGTAGTGGCCGCGGTACAGCACGTCGGCATCGTGCTTGTTGCTGACGTTGTTCAAGTTGGCCTTGAAGCTCAGCGGACCCACGGTGTATTCGGCCATCAGATCGGCGGTGACGAAGCTGGGGGCCACGATGGTGCTCTGCTGCGGCGTGTCGCTGCTGCGCACATTGATGCCGCCGCCCACACGCCAACGCGGCGACAGCGCGTACGTGGACCACACGGTGCCGCTGTGACGCGGTGTCAGACCCGGGCGCTGGCCCACGGTTTCACCGACCAAGGTGGTGCCGTTGACCGCCGAGCCCTTGTCGACCTTGGCGTCGGGAATCCAGGCGTAGGAGGCGTAGATCTCCCAGGCGGGCGTGATGCGTCCGCTGAGGTCCAGCTCAACGCCGGCCGCATGGCGTTCTCCGGACAGCACATAGTTGGTCGGGTTGACCGACTCCTCGTCGCGGTTGCGCTCGTTGTACTTGGTGGCATGGAACAGCGCGAAGCGGCTGGTGAAGCGGCCTTGCGCCCAATCGATGCGCCCGCCCACCTCCAGGTTGCGGCTGCGCTCCGGCGGGGTGTTCGAGCCCAGGGCGTCGTACTGGTAGGCGTCGCCTGAGGTGTTGAACGAGGTTCCGAAGGACACGTGATAGCTCTGCGTCGGGCTGGGCTGGTACAGCAGGCCAAAGCGCTTGCTCCACAGCGCGTCGGTGCGCGAGCGGGCCGTCGCCGGGGTCACTGTGCCGTTGGCCGCGGTCAGCGCAGGGGTGGTGTAGTCGCCTTCGAAGCGGTCCCAGCGCAGGCCCGCCACGAGCTTCCAATCGGCGGCCACTTGCACCACGTCCTGTGCGTAGACACCCAGCGCCTTCGCCTCGAAGTTGCGGTTGACGGTGCGTCCGCGCAGCGACTCGTCAACACCCACGCCGTTGTCAGGCGTGCCCACCGTGGTGGTGGGCTTGGTCAGCGTGACGCCCGCGGGCAGGCCCAGGGCGTAGCCGGTGAACTTCTCGACGGCGAGGTCGATGCCCGTGGTCACCGCGTGCTCGCGGCCGCCCCACTTGAACTTGTTGGTGTAGTCGCTTTGGACATAGGCGTTGTCCATGTCCATGGTCTTGTTGTTGGTGCCCCGGGTCAGCACGGTGGCGTCGCTGAAGGTGGCGCTGGTCACGGCCAGGCCCCCGGGCTGCTGGGCGGCCGGGGCGAAGCGCACGGCGCTGGCGCGCTGGTCGCGCTCGTAGTGACCGATGCGGAAGGCGGTCTTCAGCTCGCCGCCATCGAGAAAGCGGTGCAGGTGGCTGCCGTGGGCGTAGGTCACGCCACCGGCGGAGTAATCGCTGGCCATGCCGTAGTAGTTCTTCGGGTCCACCGGCCACAGGCGGCTGGCGTCGGTGCCGGCGGCGGGGGTGATCCACGGCAGGCCGTAGGGGATGCCGTTGTCGTTGGTCAGGTGGTACAGGCCCACGCTGAACTCGTCGGCGGTGCCGATGCCAAACCGCAGGGTGGGCGCGATGCCTCGCTTGTCGATCTTGGCGCCGAAGTTGTCGGCGGTGTTCGCCATGGCGGTGATGCGCAGGGCCGCGTTTTCGCCGGTCTTCAGGTTGAAGTCGCCGGTGGCGCGCACGAAGTTGCCGCTGCCCACGGTCAAGGCCACCTCGTGCTCGGTCAGCAGCATGGGTTGCTTGCTGACCTGGTTGACCGCACCGCCGGTGGAGCCGCGGCCGAACAGCATCGACGCCGAGCCGCGCAGCACCTCGAGCCGGTCCCAATTGAAGGAATCGCGCTCATAGAAGGCGGGGTCGCGCATGCCGTCGATGAAGATGTCGCCGGTGGCCTGCAGCGAAAAGCCGCGCAGGCGGATGTCCTCCTCGCCGCCCTCGGCGGCCAGGAATGAGATGCCCGCGGTGTTCTTCAGCGCGTCCTTCAGGGTGTCGAGGTTGCGGTCGTCGATCAGCTTCTCGGTCACCACGGTGATGGATTGCGGCACATCGCGCAGCGCCTGCTTGCCCTTGCCGATGGTGGTGGTGGTGGCGCGCAGCGTCTCCTTGCCCGTGGGCTCGGCGGTGGCCTTGACGCGGATCGCGGGGAGCGTGGCGTCGGCCTTGGTGTCGGCTTTCGCATCGACGCTCGCGCTGGCCGGGGCCGGGGCGGGCGGCGGGGACGCCTGGGCCAGGGCCGTCGTCGGCGCGGTCATCAGCAGGCCGAAGCCGGCGGCCAGGGCGCCCAACGGCAAGGGGTGGGTCAGTGCGCGAGCCAGAGGTCGGGCGAGAGGGCGGGCCACGGCGTGGGGCGCCGCCGACGCGGCCGCCGCGCGTCGGGCTGAGGGAAGGGAACGGGACATGGGTTCTCCAGTGAGGGCCGGTCGATCCGGCGGTGGGACCAGGTCGGCACGCCCTGGCGGCGGCTAGCGGCGGGCTGACCTCGAACGAAGCGCAATGGGGTGGTGGGCGGTGACGAAGGCCCATGGGCGGGCCAGGGTGCGGCAGGCCGATCGCGCCAGCCGCGAGCGGTCGATGGCGGATCAGTGGCCACTCAGTGGCACGTCAATGGCAGTTCCGTGGCGAATCAAGGCCTGGTCAGCATCCGGTCAAGGCGCCGCCTCAGGCTCGCTGACAAAGCCCACGCGGGTCAGGCCGGCCTTGGACGCATCGGCCAGCGCCTGCGCCACGTGCCGGTACGGCACGGCCTGGTCGGCGCGCAGGTGCACCTCGGGCTGGGGCTGCTTGGGGCTTTCGGCGGCCATGCGGCGCGCCAGCTCGGCGCGGTCCACCGCCTCGCCGTTCCAGTGCAGGCTGCCGTCGGCGCCGATGGCCAGCTCGACCTTGTCAGGCTTGGGCAGGTTGACCTGGCTGCTCGCCTTGGGCAGCTCCAGCTTGACGGCGTGGCTGAGCAACGGCGCGGTGACGATGAAGATCACCAACAGCACCAGCATCACGTCGATGAGCGGCACCATGTTGATCTCGGACACGGGCGCGCTCGCGGCACGTTGATCGAAGCTTGCAAAGGCCATGGCGGGTCCTGGTCAGTGAAGGGGTTGGCCGGCCACGCGCTCACGCGGCCGCGGTGCGGGTGGGCAGCGAGCGCACGGTTGCCGACGGGTGCGGCTCCGGCGTGTTCAGCGGCTGACCCAGCGCCACGAAGGTGTGCAGCTCGTAGGCGAAGGCGTCGAGGCGCGACGCGGTGACGCGGTTGGACCGGGCCAGCGCGTTGTAGCCCATGACCGCCGGGATCGCGACGGCCAGGCCCAGGCCGGTCATGATCAGCGCTTCGCCGACCGGGCCGGCGACCTTGTCCAGCGTGCCGGCACCGCTCAAGCCGATCGCCACCAGCGCGTGGTAGACGCCCCAAACGGTGCCAAAGAGGCCAACAAAAGGCGCCGTGGCGCCCACCGTGGCCAGCACTGACAAGCCGTTTTCCAGGCGCGTGGTTTCTTCGTCCAGCACCTTCTTGATGGTGCGGGTCACGAAGTCGCTGGCGGTGCCCGCCTCCTGCAGCCGGGCGGCGCCGTGGCGCGCGTGGTGTGCCTGGGCCTGCAGGGCCTGCTGGGTCAGGTGGGAGAAGGGGTCATCGGCACCGGATTGGGCCAGGCGCTGGCCCACGGCGTCCAGCGAACTGGCGTTCCAGAAGAAGTTCAGGAAGCGCTCGCTGCGCTGGCGCCGTGCCAACGCGCCCAGGCCCTTGACGGCCACGATGGCCCAGCTGGCCACCGACATCAGCACCAGGACGACGAGCAGCGCTTGGCCCAGCGCGTCGGCCTGCGCGATGAAGTGGCCGAAACCCAGGCCCTGGGGTGCGGCGGCGATGGCGATGTCGCTGGTCATTCAGTTCTCCAGTTCAAAAGGGATGTCGATGCGGGCCCAGCCGGAAACCGGCTGGCCGTTGTCGGTGGGCGGTCGGAAGCGGGCGCGCTGCACGCCGGCCACGGCCGACTCGTCCAGCCGCGTGAAGCCGGAACTGCGCAGCACGTGCACTTGGTGCGGCAGGCCCGCCTCGTCGATGAAGACGCGCACGGTGACCACGCCAGCCTCCTGCAGGCGCACCGACATGCGCGGGTACTCGGGCGTCGGCTTGCTCAGGTACTGCACCGCGGACGATGGGAGGTTGCGCGGTGCGGCGGGCGGCGCGGGCTGGGCAGGGGCCGGCACCGCCACCGGCACGGGCGCTGCGGGCGTTGTTGCGGTCGCCGGCGGGGGGGTGGGAGCGGCGCTCGCATCGACTGGGGCCCCGACCGCAGCGGCCACGGGCGTGCTGCTCGGCACGGGCGAGGGCGCCGCGGCCAGCACCGGGGTGGTTGGGGTCGGCACCGACGGACGCGCCGGGGGCGCCGGCAGCGTGCGTTCAGGCCGTGGCGGCGCGGGCTGCGGGCGAGCCCCGGGAACCTGCCGCGCTGGCGTCGGGGCGAGGCTGACGTTGTCGACCCAACTGACCCACAACGGCGCCGGGTCGTCGCGCAGCGGTGGCACGGTCGACAACGACCACACGCCCCACGCCGCCAGCGCATGCACCAGAACGGCCGCCGCCACGACCGTGCGCGACTGCGCCGGATTCAAACCGTCGCTGCAGGCAGGTGAGGGACCGCCGTGGGCGGCAGACAAGGCAAGTCGAGACATCGTGAGGTCGGTGCATCAGGGCGCCATGGCGGGCGAGCGACGCAGTGTAACACGAATGCGAACGATTCCTATTTGAAATGCAAAGCCGACGAACCCCGAGGCGGCGCGTTATGCTGCGGCCATGAAACTGATCGTTCGATGGTTGTTGCTCGCAGCCGCCTTGCTGTTGGTGGCCTACCTTTACCCCGGCGTGAGCGTCACCAGCTTCGGGGCCGCGATGATCGCGGCCTTCGTGCTGGGCCTGTTCAACACGCTGCTGCGGCCCATCCTGGTGCTGCTGACCTTGCCAGCGACCGTGCTCACGCTCGGCCTGTTCCTGTTCGTCATCAACGCGGCCATGTTCTACCTGTCCGCGCGGGTGCTCGACGGCTTCAATGTCAGCGGTTTCGGGGCGGCGCTGATCGGCTCGTTGATCTACAGCGCTTGCGGCGTGGTGATCGACGTCGCGATGGAACGGATCTTCGCGTCCAAGTCCTGAAGGCCTGGCGGATGGGCCTGGCGGATGGGCCTGACGGGTGGGCCCGTCAGCGCGCCCGCGCGCCAGCCCTGACGCCGGCGCCCCGCACTTCGAAGCGCACCGTCTGCAGCAGCCGGCCATCGGCGGCCTTCAAGCTCAATTCATGGCGGCCCGGCCACGGTGACCAGCTCACCACCGGTCCACGGCCCATGGGCTTGCCGTCCAGCAGCCAGGTGCCGCCCTCGCCTTCGAAGCGGATGCGCTGCGCCTGAGGCGGGATGTCCGGGTCGATCGCGAACAGGCTGCCGTCTCGCGGGTGGGCGATGCCTTGCACGACCGGGCCCGCGGCACGGGTACTCGCTCCCGTGGCAAGGCGAACCACCGACTGCTCGGTGCCCCGGAGGAACAACTCCCGGCGCTCGGGCTCGGGCGGCGCCGCGCCCGCCATGTCGTAGCGCAACGCGGTGCGTACCACGCCGGGCGGGTCCGAGGGCGCGCGGGACACGCGGTCGGCATGCAGCGCACGCACCAGCCGATGCCAAACCGGGGCGGCGCCACCCACGCCGCTGACGCCGTGCATCGGCGCGCCGCTGGCGTTGCCCACCCACACGCCGACGGTGTAGCGGTCGGTGTAGCCCAGGCACCAGTTGTCGCGCAGATCCTTGCTGGTGCCGGTTTTGACGGCCGCAAAACCACGGGTGGCCAGCGCGCTGTCGAAGCCGAAGGTGCGCAAGCGCGCACTGTCGTCGGCGAGGATGTCGGTGACCAGGCGCACCGCCGCGGCGTCGGCCACGCGGCGGCGGACGGGCTCGCCCACCCCCCGCCAATTCACCGCCTGCCATTGCCCGCTGTTGGCCAGCGCGCGGTAGGCGTTGGTCAGCGCCAGCAAGGTGACGTCGGCGGCGCCCAGCGCCAGCGCCTGACCGTGGTAGCCGCCGCTTTCGGACAGCGCCAGGCCGAAGTCGTTGAGTCGGTTGAACAAGGCGTCCGGCGGCAACATCGCGGCCACCTTGACGGCCGGCACGTTCAGGCTGGACCCGAGCGCGGTGCGTGCGCTGACCCAGCCCTTGAAGTCGCGCTCGTAGTTCTGCGGGGCATAGATGCCCGACCGCGTGCCCCACTGCACGGGCGCGTCGTCGATCAGGCTCGCCGGCGTGATCAAGCGGCGTTCAAAGGCCAGTTCATAGACGAAGGGCTTCAAGGTCGAACCGGGTTGCCGGCGGGCGAGCACGCCGTCCACCTCGGGCGCGTCCGACAGCGACCCGCTGGAGCCCACCCACGCGAGCACCTCGCCGCTCGCGTTGTCCAACACCAGCACCGCACCGTCTTCGACCGCCCGCCCCCGCAGCTCGGCCAGCTGCTCGCGCAGCGCCTGAATGGCCAGGCGCTGAGTGGCCGCGTCCAGCGTGCTGAGCACGGCGCCGCCCGAGGCACGCCACCATTGCCGCGCAAAGTGCGGTGCCAGCTGCTCGCCCAAGGGCATGCCCGGCCGACGCGTCAAAGCCAGC
The DNA here is from genome assembly GCA_943370175.1 of Hydrogenophaga intermedia. Classification (GTDB taxonomy): domain Bacteria; phylum Pseudomonadota; class Gammaproteobacteria; order Burkholderiales; family Burkholderiaceae_C; genus Ideonella_A; species Ideonella_A intermedia_A. The sequence continues at coordinate 103,680 of CALRPU020000003.1, forward strand.
TGGGTTTGCGCCAGCACGCCCTCGCATCCCAGGCCCTGGGCCTGAAGCACGCCACAGGCCCGCCGGGCCACCGCGTCGACGCCGGCGTTGGGCGCGCGAACCAGCGCGACGGCGATGGCCGATTCCTGACGGTCCAGGCCACTTGGGTACTTGCCGAAGAGCGTCTGCGACAAGGCGCCGATGCCCACCAGTTCACCGCGCCAGGCGACGAGGTTCAGGTAGGCCTCGAGAATCTGATGTTTGGTCCAGCGCGCTTCCAGCGCTTGCGCGGTCCAGGCCTGACCGAGCTTCTGCGCGACGCTCCGGCCGCCACCCGGCCGGGCCAGGTCGGCATCCAGCAGGCCGGCCAGCTGCATCGTCAGGGTGGACGCGCCGCGGGTGCGGGTGTTCCACAGGTTGGCCCAGGCGCTGCGGGCCACGGCGCCCCAATCGACGCCGCTGTGCTCGTGGAAACGGCGGTCCTCGCTGAGCACGATGGCCTGCAGCAGCGCAGGCGACATGTCGTCGAGCGCCACCCAATCCAGGCGGCGCACCGAGCGGTCCACCCGAATGGTCTGGATCGGCACGCCGTGGCGGTCGCGCAGCGTTCGATCCGACGGGCGGTGGGCGGCCCGCACCTCGGTGTAGGTGGGCAAGGCCTGGGCCTGGGCTGCCGTGGGCAGCGTCAGGACCCCGACGGCGCCGGCGACGAGGCTGAGCCAGACACCGGCAACTGTGCAGGCACAGGCGCATGCGACGTCAGGGGCACGGGCAAAGGCCAGGACAAGGGCACCGACCCGCGAAGCGCATGGCGAGCGCCTCGGCGCGCGGCGCAAGTTCACGGCCCCACCTCGACGGCGGCGTTGGGCAGCTCGCCAAAGGTCTCCGGCGCGTACATGGCCTCCACCCGCGACGGCGGCAGCTGGAAGCGGCCGGGGTTGTTCAGGCGCACGGTGTACTCGACCACATGCTTGCCGCGCGGCAGGTAGGCGAAATAGCGCCGGAACGCTTCGAAGCTGCGCTCCTCGTAGGCGGGCCAGGCGTTGCCTTCACGCCGCTCGCCTCGGGCGGCCAGCGTGCTGTCCCGGCCCAGGCCATTGCCCAGCACGGTGGCGCCGCCGGGCACCGGGTCGCTGACCACGACCCAGGTCATGTCGGCGTTCGCCTCGACTTCCAGCCGCACCCGCATGACGTCGCCCTTGGACCAGCGCGATGGGTCCTTCTGCGCAACCGCCGTGACGGTGCGGGTCAGGCCGTAGCCGGAGCGCGTCGGCGTGGCGCTGACCACCGCGGCCAGCGTCTGCACGCTCACCCAGGGTCGGCCGCTGCCTTGATGACTCACGCTGACGCGGCCACTGGGCGCGGGCCATGGCAGCAGGGCCTGCCCCCCGGCCGGGGTCTTGGACCAGTCGATGGTGGCCGCGCCGGCCGCCGCAGTGCCGGTGGCGCCGTCCAGCGCGGTCAGGCGCGTCCCGCCCGTCACCGGCGTCGATTCGAACTTGACCGCGAACTTGTCCAGCGCCAAGGCGCCCCACAGGTTCGCCGTGGTGGTGGACCAGGCGCCCTCTCGCTGGCGGGCCAGGTGGGCCACCACCAACTTGGGCAGATCGTCCTTCCAGGCCGGCTCGTCCATCACGGCCAGGATCAGGCGCGCCGCGTTGGCGTCCGCGTTGTCCATCAGCCACCACCAGTGGTCGTCGGCCTCGGTGCTGAACGACAGCGTGGTGCCGCCAAGCGTCAAGCGGGCGCGCAGCAGTTGCTGGGCCTCCTCGCGGCGCGCGGCGCGGTCGGGCACCCCATCGACGCGCTGCAGGATGCGCAGCCAGTCGACCAAGGCCGCGGTCGGCCACAGGCGCGGCGTGAGCTCGATGGAGCCCAGCATGCGGGCCTGGGCGCGGCCATGCCGCGACAGGGCCTCGATGGCGGCGAGCTTTCGCACGGCCAGGTCGGGCCGCGGCGACCAGCCGCGGCGCTCGATGCGGCCGTCGACGAACGCCGTCAGGCCTTGCAGCATCTGCGCCAGCGCCGGCCCGGGCACGGCATAGCCCGCCTCATGGGTCGCCGACACCAGGTAGGCGGTCAGGCGGTCGCTGCCATTGGCCGCGTCGCCATCGCCTGGCGGAAAGTAATTGGCCAGGCCGTCGCGGTCGAGGTAGGTGGGCAGGGCCTCGGCCACCTTGGCCCACATCGCCCGGTCGCCCAGGCCGATCGCCTTGGACGCGTTCTGCTCGAGGCAGGCATAGGGGTAGGTCTCCCAGAAGCGGCGCAGGCCCGGCAGCGCGCCGGTCAGGCGTGGCTGCAGACCCACCTGCACCCCGCCGCGCTTGCGCACCGCACCGGCTGGCCCCGGGGCCGCGTCCAGCGCGTCGGCCGGCGCGGCCACGGGCAGCGTCAGGCTGCCGTCGAGCGCGCTCAAGCTGGCCTGGGTCACACGCAGGGGCACGGCGGGCACCACCCGCTGCGTCACCTTGACGCTGTCGCGCACGCTGCCCGCGCCCGCCGAACTGCCCTGGGCATCGGCCTGCCAGGTGATGCTGAAGGCCGACGCCGGCACGCGCACCGGCCAGCTCAGTTCACGCGCCGCGCCCGGGGCGAGGGTGAGCTCCTGCGGCGTCAGGGCCATCGGGGTGGACGCGAACTCCGGCGCCACGGCGCCCGGCGTTCGCACGGTGCCCTGCAGGCTGGCCTTCACCTTGAGCTCGCGGGCGGTGGTGTTGCGCAGCGTCAACGTGGCCAGGAACTCGTCGCCGTCGCGCACCACTGGCGGCAGGCCGGGCAGCAGCTGCAGGTCCTGCGTGACCCGCACAGAGGCGCTGCCGGTGCCGAACTTCTGCGGCCCCGAATCGGCCACCGCCACAAAACGGAAGCTGGTCAGCGAATCGTTCAGGGGCACCTCGATCACGGCCTCCCCCTTGGCGTCCAGCAGCACATCGGGGCGCCACAGCAACAGGGTGTCGAACAGCTCGCGCGCGCCGCCGCGGCCACCGCCGCCGCCCGCGGCCACCGCCTTGCGGCCGTAATGACGCCGGCCGACGATCTCGCCCTGGGCGGTGCTGGTTTCCACGCCCCAGGGGCGCGCTTGAAGCATCGCGTCCAGCACGTTCCACGAAGGGTTGTCGCGCAGGGCCAACAGGCCCTCGTCCACCGCTGCGAACGCCACCACCGTGCCGGCCAGTGGCTGACCACCCTGCGTCACGCGCACCTTGACGGTGGCCTTCTGGCGCACGCCGTACTGCGGCTGGTCGGGCGTCACGCTGACGTCCAGCGTGTGCGGCGCCAACCCCACCTTGAGCGCCGCAACACCCAGCTTGAAACTGGGCTTGGCCAAGTCGACCATCGCCGTCGGTGCCTGGTACTCGCGGCCGTTGAACCAGAAGGCGCGCACCCAGCTCAAGGGCTCGCGCCAGCCCCAGCTGAAGAACGAATACCAGGGCACCTCGCGGATGCGGCCGCGCAGCGCCAGCACGCTCACATAGACGTTCGGCGCCCAGCCGGGCTCGATCTTGAGCTCGATGGTCGGGTCGTTGCCGCGCAGCGTCACCACGCGGGTGTCGATCACGCCTTCGCGCTCGATGGCCACCAAGGCGGTGGCCTCGCGGTACGGCATGCGCAGCTGCAGGCGCGCGGTCTCACCGGGTGCGTAGGCCTTTTTCTCGGGCAGCAGGTCGATGCGGTCGTCGTTGTCCTGGGCGAACCACAGCTCGCCCTGGCGGGTCACCCACATGCTGGCAGCGGCGCTGGCGCGGCGGCCGGCGCTGTCGGTGGCTTCGACCACCAGTTCGGTTTCGCCCGCGTCCTTCAGCTCGGCACGGCAGTCCAGCTGGCCGCGGTCGTCGGTCTTGCCGCTGCACACCACACCGAGGTCGCGGTAGGCGGTCTGGTTGTCATAGGCGTAGAAGCCGCCCACGACGCGGGTGCGCTGCGTGCTCACCTGGGCCAGGCGAGCGCGCACCTGCAGCGCCTGCCCCGCCAGTGGTTTGCCGGCGGTGTCCAGCGCCAAGGCCGTGAACTGCGCGGTGCCACGCGAACTCGCCCACCCCGTCGTGCGGATGCCCGGCACGACGGCGCTGGGCCACAGCGCGGTGCGGGTGGCGACGGTCTGCACCTCGCCGTTCGGGTCGTTGAAGCTGACCTCGGTCACGAGGTCGCTGGGCCGCGCCAGGGTGGGCAAGCCACCGAGGTTGATGGTCGCCGCGCCCTGAGCGTCGGTGCTCAACGCCAGCTTGTCCGCCACCAGAATGCCATCGCGCTCGGCCACCTCGGCAGGGTCCTCCTCATCGCCTTGGTCACCGCCCGGGCGCCGCTCGCGGGGGGGATCGAAGCGGTACTCGTCGTAACCATCAAAGCGGGCATGGCGTCCTTTGAGCAGCGCCGTCACCCGCACCGGGGCAGACGCCACCGCGCCGCCGGACAGGTAGTTCAGCTGCAGCGACATCGGCAAAGCCTTTGGCGCCACCGGCACCGACTTGGGCGCCGACAGCCGCGCGTCGATCAGCGGCACGCGAAACTCCTCGACCCGGAACTCGCCACTGGTCCAGCGGGCCGGGCCGCGGCGGTCGCCGCGGGCATCGCGCTCCAGCACCACCTCGTAGCTGCCGAGCTTGGCGGTGGGCGGGATGTTCCAGGTGGACAGCGCGCTTCGGTCGTCGCGCCAGGTGATGGGCTGCACCAGGTCTTGACCGCTGCCTTGGTGGACGATGCGCAGCCGCGTGGGCAGGTCCGCGGTGGGCACCTGGGCCAGGCCCTGGCCGGTTTCCAGCCGGATCAGGTGCTTCATCGACACGGTCTCGCCCGCGCGCAGCAGCGTGCGGTCAAAGATGGTGTGGACGCGCAGGTCGAGTTGCGGGCCGCTGGCGGTGGGGTGATCAAAGCGCCAGGGTTCGATCCCCTTCTGCCACGCGCTCATCACGAAGCCGATGTCGCTGCGGCCTTTGTAGGGCCCCTCGGTCAACACCTGACGCGCCGTCACGAAGAAGGCCTGCAGGCCGCGGCATTCGCCCATCGACGGGTCCAGCGCCAGGCGAATCGGCGCCAGGCCTTGGGCATCGGTCGTGCCCGCCCACAGGCGTTTGCCGCGGCAATCGTGCACCGCGACGCTGGCGCCAGCCACGGGCCGGCCGCGGTCCAGCGAGGTGACCCAGACCAGGCTGCTCTCACGGCCCAGCTTGAAGTGCACGCCCAGGTTGGTGACCAACACGCCCGTGCGCACGTACATCGGGCCACGCTCGCTCAGCAGCGACTCCCCGAGGCGCGGCGACTCGATTTCCACCACGTGGTAGCCGGGGCCATCCAAGGGGATGCCCACGACCTCGAAGGGCCGCGGGTCGCCCCCCACCAGCTGCGGCAAATCCAGGCGGCGCGCGTCAGGCTGCGACTTCAACAGCGAGAGCTCCCGCGTGCCCACCATGCGGTCGACGCGGCGCTCGATGGTCTTGCCGCGGGCATCCTGCTCGCGCTCCACCACCGTCCATTGCGAGCGCGGCAGGCCCGCCTCGCGCGCCGTCATGACGCTCTCGTGGTAGCGCTCCAGCTGGTTGAACCAGGTCAGGATGTCCTCGTCCGTGTCGATGCGGCGCACCCGCACGCCGCTCCTGGTGGCCAACGCACCCGAGGCCGCCGCACCGGCGGGGCGAAGCTCCGGCTGCACATGGCGCAAGGTGACGGGCAAGACCGGGTCGGCGCTTTCGATGATGCCGAACGGCGCGGCCGCGAACTTGGCGATCGGTGGCGCCGCCCCGGTGGCCACGCTCAGCGGGTAGCTGGCGGCGTTGCTCAGGGGCCGCCCGCTGGTGTCGCGCAGGTCCTTCGGAAGCTCGATCTTGAAGCGCGCCTGTTCTGGCAAGGGCACTGGAAAACTGATGGACTCCACCTCGGCGCGGCGGTCGTCCTGGTCCACCACGGGCGCCATCGCCGCACCCGTGGTCGGCACCAGACGCACCTTGGCCGCCAGGTCGCGGGCCACGGGGGCGCTGAAGCGCAAGCTCATCGGACGCACCGGCAGGCAGGCGGCCTCGGCGCGCTCGCGCTCGCAACTGAAGTCCACGGTGAACGGCGCACGCACGCGGAATTCGAAGCTCTGGCGCTCGGAGCCGAGCACGCGCGCATCGGCTGCAGCGGGCACGCCCGGTGACCACACCAGACGAACCGCGGTGTCGCCCGGCAAGGGGCGGCTGCAGCGCAGCAGCAGGTTGTTGGCGGCGCGCTCGGCGGCGACGCGGCGCAGCTTCAGCACCGCGTCGCGGGCGGCGCCGGTCACCACCTCCACGGGCAGGCGTTCGCCGATGCCATCGACCTCGCACCACACCCGGGCCTTGACGCCTGCCTCTTGCGCGGGCCCGTTCAACCTCAACAGGAAATGCTGGTCCTCCTCGATGGTGGCACCCTCGTAGGGCGCCACGCCCACCACCGCCGGCCCACCCGAGGTGAAGCTGAACTGGCTGGGACCGGAGAGCACGCCCGCACTGGCCATCGGCTTCCAGTCGCTGCGCACGCCCACCTGGCAGCGCACGCCGGGCGGCAACACCTCGCGAAAGTCGTAGACCCAGGACCGGGCGTCGACCCAGCGGCCGCTGCCTTGGGGGACGGGCCCGGTGCAACTGAGGCTCACCGGGTCGGGCAGGCGGGAATCCCCCTGCGGCACCACCGCCGTGTCAAATCGGACCTGAACCTGGCGGACCCGCGCGCCCTCGCCGGTCGGGCTGACGTTGGCGATGCCGGCCGCCTGAACGGCGCCGGCGGCGAGGGCCCATCCCACCAGGGCGGCCCAGCGGGCCCCCCACCGAATGCCGCAAACCGTCATGCCTGGCCTCCGCTGGCACGGGCGCCAGGAAGGCGCGCCGCCGAAGCGTTCAGTCTAGTGCGGGGCGACGCGCCAACGCCACCCGCAGTTGGACGAAGGCGCGCTGGGCATCAACCGCCGCGGCGTTCCTCGCGCTCGGCGAACTCGCGGCGGCGTTCGGCCTCGATGTCGCGCAGGCGAGCGTCGATGACCGAGGCCTCGATGAAATCAACCGCGCCGCCCGACCGCGCCAGGCGCTGGCCGGCCCGCAGGCGATCCACCGCCCCGGTGAGGTCGCCCATGGCGTAACGGCCCTCGGCCTCACAGCGCACACCGCGCAAAGGCTGTCCCAGGCGGGTCCACACCTGCGCCAGCGTCTGCCACACCGTGGCGTCTTGCGGCCTCAGGCTCACCCAGGTTTGGAGTTGCTCGGCCTGTCGCCGCAGGTCGGCGTCAGCGGCCGGGTCGGGCGAGGCGGGCGCCGCGCCATTCGTTGCCCCGACAGACGTCACCGGCTGGGCCGCGCCCAGGGCAACCTGCGCGGACAGCAGCAGCAGCGCCCGGCTGTCGGGCGCGTCGGCCACGAAGGGTGCCAGCGTGGCGCTGGCCGCGGCAGCCTGACCTCGCTCCAGCTGAGACTGCGCCACCAGCATCGCCAGGGCGCGTCGTGCGCGCAAATCGGCCTGCAGGCCCGCCGCCCCGCCGGGGCGCCCCCCTCCGCGCAAGCCGGCGGCCAGCAGCCGGTCGGCCTGGGCCAGAGACGCGTCGGCGCGTGCCCAATCCTGCAACAAGGTCGACGCCAGGGCGCTGGAGTAGGCCGCGGCCAGCGGCTCGTTGGGCGAGCTGCCCGGGGCCGGCTTGCCGGGCGTCTGGTCAAGCGCTTGCCAACGGCGCAAGGCGAAGACGCGGGTGTCCATCAGCACGCGCGCACGGGCCTGGGCCAACACATGTTCGAACTGGCCGGTGGGCGCGGCCTTGGGCGCCGTGCCCAGGCGCGAGCGGGCCTCGCCGATGCGTTCGGTCGTCAGGGGGTGGCTGCGCAGGTAAGGAAAGCCACCGCTGTCGTTCAGGCGCGAGGCCTGCTCCAGCTTCTCGAACATCGCCGCCATGCCCGCGGGGGCGAACCCTGCACCGGTCAGCAGGCCGAAGCCAACGCGGTCGGCCTCGCGCTCCATGTCGCGTGAAAAGTTCAGCTGCCCTTGGATGCTGGCCGCCTGGCCACCGGCGATCACCGCGTTGCCCGCGTCGCCCCGGCTGCTGCGGCTGGCGGCCAGCACGCCCAGGATGATCGCCGCCGTGCTGAGCAAGGTCTGCCGCCGGCTGTTGCTGATGCTGCGCGCGATGTGGCGCTGCGTGACGTGCGAGAGCTCATGCGCCAGCACCGAGGCCAGCTCATCGCGCGACCCGGTCATTGCAATCAGGCCCAGATGCACCCCCACGAAGCCGCCGGGCAAGGCGAAGGCGTTGACGCTGCGGTCGCGCACCAGGAAGGCTTCCCAGGCGAACCGCTGGTCGGTGTCGCGTTCGATCTCCCCGTGCTGGCGGGCCACGCCCACGAGCGGCAGCCACAGCGACTGCACGTACTCCAGCAGCACCGGGTCGTCCAGGTAGTCGGGGTCACGGCGGATCTCGCGCATGATCTGATCGCCCAGCTTGCGCTCGGCGCCCAGCTCGAAGTCCTCGGACACCGAATCCCCCAGCGCCGGCAGCTGGTTCTGTGCCTGCGCGGGCGCAGGCATGGACATGACCAGCATCAGCGCGGCGCAGGCACTGGACACGCCGCGTTGCAAGAGGGTGATCGGCATCGTCGTCGGTGGTGCGTGAGGGCTCAGTATCATGCGCCAGAACCGTTTCCCGACTGTTTCCAATTCCCCGCGCCCGGCGCCGTCATGTCATGAGCGAAGTACCCGTCCCCCCCGCCGCGTCAGCCTCTGCGCTGACCCACTTCGATGCGCAAGGGCAGGCCCACATGGTCGACGTGGCCGCCAAGCAAGAGACCCACCGCATCGCCCGCGCCAGCGGCCGCATCCGCATGCAGCCGGCCACCTTCGAGCTGATCCGCAGCGGCAGTGCCAAGAAGGGCGACGTCATTGGCATCGCGCGAATCGCGGCCATCCAGGCATCCAAGCGCACGGCCGACCTCATCCCGTTGTGCCACCCGCTGCCCATCACCCGGGTGTCTGTGGACTTCAGCCTCGACGCCGACAGCGCGTCGGTGACCTGCACCGCGCAGGTGGAGACCCTCGGCCGCACCGGGGTGGAAATGGAAGCGCTGACCGCGGTGCAGGTCGGCTTGCTGACGGTGTATGACATGTGCAAGGCGGCCGACCGCGGCATGGTCATGACCGACATCCGCGTGCTGGAAAAGCACGGCGGCAAGTCGGGCGACTGGTCGGCCACGGTGGCCTGACCCCGATCAACGGAAGTCGCGGACGGACAAGGCGGTGCTCGCCGGCGTGCATTGAAACGGCGCGTCGGGCACGGCTGGCGCGCCGGACGCGCTGGGTGGGAAGCCATCGCAGACCCCCAGGAATTCTTCCGAGCCTTCCCGCCGAAACTCGCGGACGCGGTCGGCAAGGTACCGCGCACGCTGAAGGTCACCCGCCTCGGCCTGGGCGCGGGCCCAGGCCACCATCAAGCGCATGTCCAGCAGGAAGTGGCTGGCCACCTCAAACGACGGCAAGTCCTGCCCCGGGCGCGGCGAGGTGGTCGCCGCAGCGTAGTGCGCATGGTGGGCAAAGAACAGGCTGCGCTTGCCGATCGCGATGCGTTCTTCGAGGGGCGCGGCATCGGGACCGGGTGAGAAGATGACCACGACCTTCCCGTAGTCGACCACGCTGTAAGCCCCGGCCAGGGCCAGCAGCACGGCCCCGACCGACAGCCACCGGGGCACCGAGGCCCGCGCAGCGGCCCGAGCCGCCTCGCCGTCGGCGCCGGCGGCCGGCGCTCGGCCCAGGCACAGGCCCAGCGCGTAGGCCGTGGGCAGCAGAAAGTAGGCGTACCACAGCGGGTACTCCAGCAGGCTGTGCAGGCCCACCAGCAACACCATCATGAACGCGGCGCGCAGGGCGCTGGCATCGTCGGGGTTCGCGGCCGCCGAGGACGCGCGGTGGGCGCGCCACAGTGCGAACACCAGCATCGCCACCACGGCCAGTGCCAGCGGCACGCCGATCTCGACCGCGAACTGCAGCGGCAGGTTGTGCGTGTGGTCGAAGAAGGCGGTCGGGCGGCCGGGGAACGGGGTCAGGGTCCAGACCCGGTTGAACTCGCCGAAGCCCACGCCCAGCCAAGGGTGCTCACGAACCAGTGCCAAGGTGTTCGCCCAGATCGCAAACCGCGAGCTGGACACATCGCCCTGGGTGCTGAATCGGACCGCGCCCTCGAACGCTTGAGCGCCATCGCCCGCCTGCGCCCAAACCGACAAGGCCTGCAGCCCCAACCAGTAGGCCAGGGGCAAGGTCAGCAGCAAGGCCCGAACCGAGCGCGTCAAGCGCCGGTCCAGCAGCCCCCACAGGGCCAGGATGACCACGCCCACCGCGCCGGTGCGCGACACGGACAGCACCACCGTCAACACGAACAGCATCGCCAGCGGCCACACCCACTGCAGACGCAGTCGACCGGCCTGGCCCAGCCAGACCACGGCCACCAGCGACCACAGCATCACGCTGCTGAGGTGGTTGGGCTGTCGCAGGTTGCCGGCGGCGCGGCCGGCGATGCTGGTGGCTGCCACCCAAACGCCATCGGCCCCGTCGGGCGCGAACACCTGCACCACGGCCACGGCGCTGCTGAGCACCCCCACCACCGTCAGCGCCAGGCAGCAGCCCACCATGGCGCGCTGCAAGGCGCCGGTCTGGGTGGCACGGCAGCCTGCCGCCAGCGTCCAGGCCGCTGCGACGAGCAAGCCTGCTGCCGACAAGGCCAGGCTGGCCGGAAGCCGGTGCATCGCCATCGCCAGCGCCACCGAAAACAGCAACACCGCACAAGCCGCCAGGGCCGCCCAGGCACCACGGTCCCAGGGCCAGCCCGCCGGCCCACGCGCGTCGGCACCGGCGGCGGCGGCCACGCACCACGCGAACACGGGCCAGGCCACCAGCGCGCAGGCCTGGTTGAGGAAGGTCGCGCTGGGAGACACGCTGTAGGCCAGCAACAGCGAAGGCACGAAGGCCAGCAGGGCCGCCAGCGTGGCGGGCGCGGTCAACGGAGGGCGGTCGCCCGAGACGGGCAGGTTCGACGCAGGGGCGGCAATCGACACGACATCGGGGCAGACGGGCTGCAGAGACAAGGGATGCGTGGAGTGTCCGGCAAAACGTCAGGCGATCGCCCCCTGGCGACGCGGCCCCCGCCAGACCGCGCTTGGGCGCCTGTGGCTTGAAGCGACATTTTTTGACCGGCCTGGCGGTGGCGATCAGGACTGCACCAAGCGCGCCAAGCTGTCCGAAGTGGTCCTGGCCGCGTCGTCGGTGCGCACCAACATCTCCGAGTACGTCAGCACCAACTCCGCCCTGCCGCCCAACACCGACGCGGTGGCGTCGCAAAGCTCGAAGCACGTGGCGTCGGTGGGCTGGGACGGCTCGAAGATCAGCGCCACGACCAAGGGCATCTCGAGCGACGTGGACGGCCTGCTCGTGACCCTGACCGCCAGCGGCACCGCGTCCACTGGCCAGATCGACTGGGTCTGCGACGGCGCCGTGCCGGCCAAGTACCTGCCCTCCAGATGCAAGTGACCCGGCGCGATGCGGCCGAAAGCGACGGTTCTTGTCAGTCCAGCGGCCCATTGCCCAGCCCCACACCGGCCAAAGTGACGCAAGTTGACACAAAGATGGCCGCTGGCCGCTCGATTGCCGGGCAACTGGCTGGCACGCTAGCTGCGACTTGCTTTGGCGTCTACCACCCCATCACCTCCGGAGCCATCCCCATGAAGCGCGTTCAACAAGGTTTCACCCTCATCGAACTGATGATCGTCGTGGCGATCATCGGCATCCTGGCCGCCGTCGCCCTGCCCGCTTATCAGGACTACACCAAGCGCGCCAAGCTGTCTGAAGTGGTCCTGGCCGCGTCGTCGGTGCGCACCAACATCTCAGAGTACGTCAGCACCAACTCCGCCCTGCCGCCCAGCACCTACGTGGTGGCGTCGCAAAGCTCGAAGTACGTGGCGTCGGTGGGCTGGGACGGCTCGAAGATCAGCGCCACGACCAAGGGCATCTCGACCGACGTGGACGGCCTGCTCGTGACCCTGACCGCCAGCGGCACCGCATCCACCGGCCAGATCGACTGGGTCTGCGGCGGCACGGTGCCGGCCAAGTACCTGCCCTCCAGCTGCAAGTGATCTCATTGGCTGTTCATCGTTTGACTGAGCAGCCCCCAATTGGGACGCCCCCATCGCATCCCCCCGATGTCCCATGCGACCCCGGCCAACCGACGGACCATCGTCAGTGACCTGCCGGCGGCGCTGCTGATCACGCATGAGCCCACCGGCCGGTTTCAAGCCAAGCCGGTGGGTCCATGGACACCTCCACCTCGCCCCTTGCGGCGAGGTTTGTCATTGGGGCCCAGGAATCTGCCGGCTTGGTGTTTGTCGTTGGTGATCGTGCGCCCTGGGTGCGCGACCCGCCAGCGGTTCAATCAACCTGGATGGGGCAGACATGAAACGTGTTCAAAGCGGTTTTACCTTGATCGAACTGATGATCGTCGTGGCGATCATCGGCATTCTGGCGGCGGTGGCCTTGCCGGCGTACCAAAACTACACGACCCGCGCGAAGTTGTCGGAGGTGATGATGGCGGTGTCCGCTGGACGCACCAGCATCGCCGAGTACGTCAGCACCCATTCGAAGTTGCCGCCGGACGCCTATGCGATGGGTTCGATATCCAGCAAGTACGTCAGCGCGGTGAGCTGGGACGGCAAAGAAATCGCCGCGGTGGCCCGCAACATCAACGACGATGTGAACGGCAAAACCATCTCGCTGACGGCGAGTGGCGACGCCGGCACCGGTCAAATCGACTGGGTCTGCGGTGGCACCGTGGACACGCAATTCCGGCCGTCCAGTTGCAAATGATTGCGTCGCCTGCGGTGCTGTTCGCCCCTCGGGCGGCTGCGTGTGATGTCACGGGGCCGAGCGCCCTCACAGGGACCTGGCGTGATCCAAGCCTCACCCGCTGAGGGCATCGACCCCATGCACATCGGTGCCGCCATGCCCTGGTGGCGTCGCGACCTGATGCCCAAGGTGAGCCTGGTGGCGCTGCTGTGGGTGCTTGTCACCAGCGGTGTGTGGTTCATGCCGAACCACCATGACCCCTGGCGCGCCTTTCACCTCGACGCCGCCATGACGGCCGCGCTGATGGTGCTGGCCGTGTGGCTGGTGGCACGGCACCGCGGTGAGGTGCCGTGGCCCCGGGCAGCGCTGGTGGCTCTGGCGGTGTCGTGGGTCCCCCTCTTGCAGAACGCGCTGGGCTTGCACCATTTCGCAGGCAGTGCCCGCATCGCCAGTGTGTACTTGTTCGGGCTGGCCTTGGCCATCGCGACCGGGGCGCTGTGGCTGCAGCGTCAACCACGCAGCCTGGTCGACGCCCTCATGGCGATCTTCGGCATCGGCGCCGCGGGGTCGGTTGGGTTGCAGCTGTGCCAATGGCTGGGCGTCGACCCTTTCGGGTTGGGGATCTGGCTGCTCGACGTCCCCAAGGGCATGCGACCGTTTGGCAACCTCGCCCAGCCCAACCAGCTGGCCAGCCTCCACGTGCTGGGCTTGGTGGCGCTGTGGTGGGGCCACCGAAGCGGTCGCCTCAGCGGCTGGGTCGCCACGGCGGGCGCCTTGTGGCTGATGCTCGGCCTGATGTTGGCCCAGTCGCGCAGCGCCTGGCTGGCGTTGGCCGTGCTCGGCGCGTTGGCCGTGCTGTGGCGCCAGCGCCTGGCCCTGGACCGCAAGCACCTGGTGGTGCTGTTGGGCCTCGGTCTCGGCTTTGCGGCGATGACTCAGGCACTCGCCCCGCTGAGCGAGGCCCTGCACTTGCCCGGCGCTCGCGACACGGACGAACTGCAGCGTTCGCGCTCCCAGCGCGTCCAAGGCTGGATGGAGCAGGTGGACGCGTTGTCACGCCGGCCGCTGACGGGCTACGGTTGGGAGCAAGGCGTGCGAGCCCAGTACGCGGTCGCGCTGGACTACCCCCCGCTGCGCGAAGTGCATGCCTACGCCCACAACCTGATGCTCGACCTGCTCATCTGGAACGGCGTGCCCTTGGGGACCGTGCTGGTGCTGCTGCTGGGCTGGTGGATGTTTCGGCACCTGCGCGCCGTCGACTGTCCCGAGTCTGCCGCCATGGCGGCGTCACTGGCGGCCTTGGGCGTCCACGCCATGCTGGAGTACCCACACGCCTACGCCTACTTCCTGCTGCCCGCAGGCGTGATGGCCGGCGCGCTGGATGCGCGGCAGGCTGCCGCCAGCCTCGTGCGCGTGCGGCGCACCGTGATGGTCCTGGCCCTGGTCGCTGCGGCGGCGGTGCTGACGGCCGTGGGGCGCGATTACCTCGCCGCCGAAGCCAATCTGCGGGCGTTCCAAATGTCAAAGCAGCGGGTGGGACGGGCCGCCGACCCCGGTGAGCCAGGACTGGCCGTGTTGACGCAATTGGACGCCTACCTGAGATTCGTCCGCACACCGGTGCGTCGCGGCATGTCGCAAGATGACTTGCAGCTGCTGCAGCAGGTGTCGGAGCTGCACCCGTCAGGCACCCTGCTGCTGACCCACGCCCGCGCCGCGGCGCTGAACGGGCAGCCGGAGGTTGCCACGGCCGCGCTGGCCCGCCTGTGCAAGATGTCGCCCGATTGGGCGTGCACCATCGCCGTGACGTATTGGAACGACGCCCAGCGCGAGCAGCCGGAATTCCAGCGCGTCACGGTGCCAGCCTTGCCAGGCCATGAGCCCGGCCTCGGCGACCCACGCGCTAGCCAAAGTCGATGACCTGCCCCGCCTGCAGCGCACTGATGGACTGGGCAATGGGCATGGCGTGGAGCTCGCCCATGACCGCGTGGTTTTCTCCCGGCTTGATGTGGGTGATGTGCACTTTGACGGTGGCCGCCAGCCCCCGCAATTCCGCGGCCAGCGTCGTGGGGCACAGGTGACCGCTGATGCGCGCCAGGTCACGCTCCTCGTCACCGAAGGCGGTTTCGATGACGAGGTGCGCCACCTCAAGCTGCGCGAGGCGCTGCCAAAGGGCCGGATTGGGCCCCGTGTCGCCGGTGAAAGCCCACACGCCGTCGTCGCCGGTCACCGCGAACCCCACCGCGGGCACCGTGTGGGCGGCCGGCAGCACCTCGATCATGCGGCCACACACCTTGAAGTGCTCGCCGATGGTGAAGGGAACGAACTTGAGCGCTGGCTCAGCGGCGCTGGGCAGTCGGGTGAAATCCGGCCAGATGAGGCCATTGAAGACATGGGCCTTCAAAGTGTCGATCGTGGCTTGCAGGGCGTGAACGCAGATTGGTGGCCGGTGCTCGGCCAGCCGCTGTCGCATGACCGCGTCAGCGAGCAGTGCGATCGACACCACGTGGTCAAGGTGAGAATGGCTGATGAAAATGTGGTCGATTCGCGCCAGCTCGGTCAAGCTGAGGTCGCCGACGCCGGTTCCGGCATCAATGAGAACCGAATCGTCCAACAAGAACGAGGTGGTGCGACAACCCGCTGCAATGGCGCCAGAACAGCCGAGGACCCGGATGCTCATGATGCGACCCGCACGCGGGCGAAGTGGGGCAAGTGGTCCATGGCGTACAGCAACTGACTTGAACAGAGGCCCTCGCCAGACGCAAGCGGTGCGCGGCACGTTGGCGACGCACCCATGTTGGCAGGGCAAGTCACGGTGTGCGCAGCACCTGATCGGCCCACGGGAGAGAGCGTGAAATTGTTCACGAACACTCCGAACCTTGTCGCCGTCGCGCCTTGGCTTGTCCAGCGGCTGACTGGCCTCGGCCCCGTCGAAATCAAGCCTGCACGAATTGCATCTGTGTGCCCGCCAACTCGATCACGTCACCGTTTTTCAGCGGGGTCGTTTCGCCCAGCAGGGGCTGGCCATTGACCAGGGGGCGGTTGATGCCATCGACATGGGCGAACAGGTAGCCGTTGGGCCGCTTGGTGATGGACGCCACCTGCACGCCGGGCTTGCCGACGGTGGTGACCACCTTGGTCAGCACGACCTCGCGTCCGGCCGCAGCGCCGTTCAGCACCTTGATCGACGCCGGGGCCACCGAGGTGCCCAGCATGCCGAGGCCAGATGGGACGCCCTGGTCATGGCTCACCGGGCCCGCTGGGCTGGCGCCTTCGGCCTTGAACACCTGGGTTCGTTCGTACGAGGCCCCGTCCTCGGCCAAGTACTTGATCTTGTATTTGCCGATCTCGACCGTGTCGTTGTGGGCCAGCAGTTGCTTCTTGACGGCCTTGCCGTTGATGTAAGTGCCGTTGGTGCTGTTGAGGTCTTCGACGAAGACGTCGCTGCCCACCAACTGGAGCACCGCATGTTCACCACTGACCGCCAAATTGTCGATGACCACGTCGTTGTAGGGCCGGCGTCCCAAGGTCGTCTTGTCCTTGGTGAGCGGGACCTCCTTGATCACCACACCTTCGAGCGACACGACCAGCTTACCCATTTCGACCTCTAGTTTCTGCTTCTTCAACGCTTGAACGGCCACCAAGAGCGGCCGGTTTGGGCACTGGCACGGGCCCGTGCCAGTATCACCGAAATGTTGTCGCGGCCACCAGCCTCGTTGGCCGCCGTCACCAGGGCCGCCGCCAAGCTTTCCAGTGTCTGGTCGGGCCGCAGCACGCTGGCAATCGCGTCGTCGTCGAGCATGTCGGACAAGCCGTCGGAACACATCAAGTAGAGGTCACCCGCCCGCACTTCGTGGCGGTGCACTTCGAGCTGCACCAGGGATTCCACCCCCACTGCGCGGGTGACGAGGTTCTTGTTGGACGAAAAGGCCGCCTGTTCCGGCGAAATCAGGCCGGCATCGAGTTGCTCCTGCAGCAAGGAATGATCCCGGGTGATCTGTTGGAGAACGCCGTCGCGCAGCCGGTAGCCTCGTGAATCGCCCACGTGCCCCACCAGCAAGTTGTCGCCGCGGAACACGCCCATCACCAAGGTGGTGCCCATGCCGGCTTGGTGGGCGTTGAGCTTGGCCGCGCTGAGGATCGCCCGATTGGCGTTGTCGACGCACAGGGTCATGGCGCGGGTGACGTCGGCCAGCGCCGTGTTTGCGGCGACCTGGGACAGCCAGCGGCCCAGCTCGTCCTCGATGTGCGAGGTGGCCATGTGGCTGGCCACCTCGCCGGCGTTGTAGCCCCCCATGCCGTCGGCCAGGATCATCAAGGCATGGGACGGGTTGACGGTGACCGAGTCCTCGTTGTTGCTGCGTGAACGGCCGGTGTCGGTGGCGCTGTAGAACTCGATGTCCATGGGGTGCTCGCAGCCGGCAGGTCGGGCACGCGGCGTCGCGTGCGTGGGCGTTCAGGAGCTGGAATTGTGCCCTGACTCACCCGGCACAACGCGCACCGTTGCGTCGTAAGCGCTCGTCCCAGGGGGGTCGGTCGCGGTCGCCGACGCGGACATGGGCAACATGGCGCTCCCCCACAGGGGGCCGGTGCCGGCCGAATCGATCTTGCGCAACTCGTCGGCCAAAGCAGCCCCATCGTGGGGACGGTCTGCGACCGACTTCGACAGCGCCCAGGCGAGGGCGCGTGCCACCGATTCGGGCAGCTCCGCGCGCACGGTCCGAATGTCTGGCGCCACGCCATTGGCGATCTGGTACATCAGCTTGGCCATGGAGTCGGCCTGGAACGGCAGCTGCCCGCACAACAGCTGAAACAGCATGACGCCCAGCGAGTAGATGTCCGCGCGCCCGTCCACCCGCTGTCCGGCAAGGTGCTCCGGGGCCATGAAGCTGGGGGTGCCCAGGACCATGCCGGTGCGGGTGCGGCTCGCGTCGGTGATGCGGGCGATGCCGAAATCGGTGACCTTGACCGCGCCGCTGGGCAAATGAAGCATCACGTTGGCGGGCTTGACGTCGCGGTGCACCACCCCTTGACCGTGGGCGTAAGCCAAGGCGTCCGCGACCCGGGCGCCGATGCGAAGCACCACCGGCACCGGCAGCAGGCTGCTCGGGTGGGTGTGACGCTGCAGGTCGTGGCCCTTGAGGAACTCCATGGCGATGTAGGCGAGCTCGTCTTCTTCGCCCACGTCGAAGATGGTCACGATGTCGCGGTGCTGAAGCCGACCCGCGGTTTCGGCCTCGCGGAAGAAGCGCCGTTTGGCTTCCTCCAGTTCAGCGCCCTGGAATTCCTGGCCGAGGGCCATCGTCTTGATCGCCACCTGGCGGCCGAGCAGGGAATCGGTGCCCAGAAAGACCGCGCCCATGGACCCGCGGCCCAGGGCTCTTTCGATGCGGTAACGGCCCAGCGCGGTGCGCTGCAGATCGGCCATGGGGAGGCCGCCGTGGCTGGGCATGGCCGGATCGTTTGGCGGAAACTTCACCGCCCCCGGCCTCGGGGCGTCCTCGCCCGCCCCCTCAGGTTTGACGCCCGGGTGGGTCGCGGTGGCACTGACGGGCGTCGGGTGGGTCGCCGGACTGCGCGGGGGGCGCGGTGCCGTGGTCGGTGTCGGTGTGGACGGTGGTGCGGGCGCGGGGGCAGACGCCAGGACCGGCGAGGCGGCCAAGGCGTCGGAGATCCGGGCAGTGCGCAGCTTGTGCTGCCGCTGTCGCGCCTTCTCTTTGGCCTCGCGCGTCGCCTGCCGCCGCTGGTTGCGGCCCAGCGACCAGCCGGCGTGGCCGGCGAGCAGCGCCGTCACGCCCATCATGGGTGCGACCACGCCCACCAGGCCCGGCATCGCGGCCAGGGCCAACATCGAGACCGCGGCCAGCGCGGTCACCCCGAGGGCCGTGACGGGCGGCAGCCTCGGCAACCCATGCACGAGGTAGCCCGCCACCAACGCCAGCAAGACCAGCGCGGCGAGGGTCACGACCAGCGGATTCATGATGAAGGGTCCATCACGAACCCACGTCCCACCGCCGGTCGGCTCGTCAACTTGCGTTGGCGGCCGGGCTGGGTCGCCGTGACGCGATCCACTTCCCAATCGCCAGGACGATCAGCGCACCGATCACGCCAGCGGCGTACTTGAGCGTGTCGCTGACCACGATCTTCGGGAACTGGGCCAAGACTTCCGGATTGACCAGGGCAGGATCGGTGACCGCCATCGTGCCTGCGATCCAGCCCAGGAGCATGCCGCCGATGGTGATGATCATCGGGAACCGGTCCATCAACTTGATCACCAGCTGGCTGCCCCAGACGATGATCGGGATGCTGACGAGCAGGCCGAAGACCACCAGCGGCATCTTGTGATCGCCACCCGCGCTTTCGGCCGCACCGGCGATGGCGATCACGTTGTCGATGCTCATCACCAGGTCCGCGATGATCACGGTCTTGACGGCGCCCCAGAGCTTGTCGCTGCCCTGCACATTGCCATGGTCGTCGTCGTGGTCAGGGGCCAGCAACTTCACGCCAATCCACACCAGCAGGACCGCCCCGACCAGTTTGAGGAAGGGGATCGCCAACAAGGTCAAGGCGAAGAAGATCAACACCACGCGCAGCAGGATCGCGCCCGCGGTTCCCCACAGGATGCCCAGCGTGCGCTGCCTCGGGGGCAGCTTTCGACAGGCCAGCGCGATGACGACGGCATTGTCGCCACCGAGCAGGATGTCGATCATGATGATCTGCCCGACGGCGATCCAAAATTCGGGCGTCATGAACGTGTCCATGCCGGGGTGTCCTCGTTGAGTGAGTTTTGAAAGCGGAGAGTTTAGGCGGGGGCCCGAAGGATTCAGTGCGTAGAACCACGCACGCCCGCGCCCATGACAAAGGCGGGCCCGTGGCCCGCCTGTTTGACTGGGCTCAGGGCCGGGTCACAGCAGGGCCTTCAGCAGGCGGCCCATTTCGGACGGGTTTCGGGTCACCGTGAAGCCGCATTCCTCCATGATGGCCAACTTGGCGTCGGCGGTGTCGGCACCGCCCGAAATCAAGGCGCCCGCATGCCCCATGCGCTTGCCCGCCGGGGCAGTGACGCCCGCGATGAAGCCAACGATGGGCTTCTTCATGTTGGCCTTGCACCAGCGCGCGGCGTCCGCCTCGTCCGGGCCGCCGATCTCGCCGATCATGATCACGGCGTCGGTGTCCGGGTCGTCATTGAAGGCCTTCATCACATCGATGTGTTTGAGGCCGTTGATCGGGTCGCCGCCGATGCCCACGGCGCTGGACTGGCCCAGGCCGATCTCGGTCAGCTGCGCCACCGCCTCATAGGTGAGCGTTCCCGAGCGCGACACGACGCCGATCCGCCCCTTGCGGTGAATGTGGCCCGGCATGATGCCGATCTTGATTTCGTCCGGCGTGATCAAGCCAGGGCAGTTCGGGCCGAGCAGCAAGGTCTTCTTGCCGCCCTGGGCTTCCTTGAGCTTCATGCGGTTGCGCACCTGCAGCATGTCCTTGATCGGGATGCCTTCGGTGATGCAGATGACGAGGTCGAGGTCGGCCTCGACGGCCTCCCAGATGGCGTCGGCCGCGCCCGCCGGCGGCACGTAGATCACGCTGACCGTGGCGCCGGTGGCGGCCGCGGCCTCTTTGACGCTCGCGTGGATGGGAATGCCTTCGAAGCTTTCTCCGGCCTTCTTCGGGTTGACGCCGGCCACGAAGCAGTTCTTGCCGTTGGCGTAGGCCTGGCAGCCCTTGGTGTGGAACTGGCCGGTCTTGCCCGTGATGCCCTGGGTGATGACCCGGGTGTCCTTGTTGATGAGGATGCTCATGTCGGTGCTCTTTCGCGGGCGGGTTACTTGACGGCAGCGACGATCTTGGTCGCGGCTTCGGCCATGGTGTCGGCACTGATGATGGGCAGGCCGGAGTCCTTGAGCATCTGTTTGCCCAGTTCCTCGTTGGTGCCCTTCATGCGCACGACCAGCGGCACACTCAGGTTGACGGCCTTGCAAGCGGCGATCACGCCCTCGGCGATCGTGTCGCAGCGCATGATGCCGCCGAAGATGTTGACCAGGATGGCCTTGACCTTCGGGCTCGACAGCATGATCTTGAAGGCTTCGGTGACCTTCTCGGCGGTGGCGCCACCGCCCACGTCGAGAAAGTTGGCCGGCTCGCCGCCGAACAACTTGATGGTGTCCATCGTGGCCATGGCCAGGCCGGCGCCGTTGACGAGGCAGCCGATGTTGCCGTCGAGCTGGATGTAGGCGAGATCGAACTTGCTGGCCTCGACTTCGGCGGGGTCTTCCTCGTCGAGGTCACGGTAGGCCACGATTTCAGGGTGGCGGAACAGCGCATTGCTGTCGAAGTTGAACTTCGCGTCGAGCGCCTTGATGTTGCCGTTGCCTTCAAGAATCAGGGGATTGATTTCGGCCAGGCTGGCGTCGGTGTCCATGTAGCACTGGTACAGCTTCTTGAACACGTCGATGGCCTGTGCCTGCGAGGCCGGTGGCACGCCGATGCCGTTGGCCAGTTCCTGGCCTTGTGCGTCGCTCAGGCCGGTCGCGGGGTCGACGAACACCTTGATGATCTTCTCGGGGGTGGCGTGGGCCACTTCCTCGATGTCCATGCCGCCCTCGCTGGAGGCCATGATGGCCACGCGCTGGGTGGCGCGGTCGGTCACGGCCGCCACGTAATACTCTTTCTTGATGTCCGCGCCTTCCTCGATCAGCAGGCGACGCACTTTCTGACCCTCCGGGCCCGTCTGGTGGGTCTTCAACTGCATGCCGAGGATGTCGCCGGACAGCTGCTTCACCTCATCGAGCGAGCGGGCGAGCTTCACGCCGCCGCCCTTGCCGCGGCCACCCGCGTGGATCTGCGCCTTCACCACCCAGACCGGCCCGCCAAGCTTCTGCGCCGCGTCCGATGCTTCCTGCACGCTGAAGGCGGGGTAGCCGCGCGGCACGGGCACGCCGAATTGGCGCAGGATTTCCTTACCTTGGTACTCGTGGATTTTCATGAGGCGTTCTCTGAGGGGACGGTGACGGGGGAAGACGCGGCAGGGCCGGACGGACGGTGCCAACGGGGATAAAACTGGGCCACGGCCGGCCCGTCGCTGCGCAGCGCGTGGCAGCGGTCGATCTGAAAGGGTGGCTGTCCGTCGGCGCTGCCCTCGCGGGTGTTGAGCACATCGCCCGCAAACGCCTGGACCACGGCGGTCGGCAGCACCTGGGTCATCTCGGTGAGGTGGGTGCAGCCGAGCACGCCGCCAAGGCGCTGTCGAACCGCCTGGCGAAAGCCCTTGAGCAGGTTCAAACCGACCAGCGCACGGTAGGCGTCGCCACTGGGTCCACCGTGGTGGTCGCAGTGCCCGACGTAGGGCATCCACACCGTCTGCGAGCCAGCCTCGACAATGTTGAAGGATTCATCGACGACCAAGCGCAGCAGCATCTCGTGGATGGGCGTGCCGGCCGGTCGAAGCGTGTCGGCCAACAGCACGTCGCGGGTCTTGAGGTCGGTGAGCCGAGCGTCCACCTCCCACAGGCCGCCGCCACGCGCAAAGACCTGAACGTCAATGGTGCGGCGGTGCTTGAGTTGACGGTGAGGCGCAGGCGGCGGCAGTGCCATCAATGGGCTCGCGGGACAGGCAGCGGTCGATTCGGGCGTCGTTGGGGTGGCTGGAAACCGGTCCCGGGGCGCTGGGCACCCTCTGACATCAACCGACGGCGCCGAGCCCGGAAACTGGGCAGGACCCAGCCGAAAACACCCGGCAATGTAGCATGCTGCATTGCACCAAGCCTGACGTCAAACTGTCAGCGCCAGGCGGCGTTGATCAGGCGGCCTCGCCGTCCGGTGTGGCGTGTGCCTTCGCCACCTCGCGCATCAGTCGCCGCACGACCTCGCTGGAGAATCCCCGACCCATCAAGTAGCGGCCTTGTCGCGCGGTGTCGCGCGCATCGCTGGGCGCACGACCGAACCGACGTTGCCACAACGCCAGCGCGCGGGCCGATTCCGTGTCACGCAAGGCCTGCGACAACGCCTCGGGCAGCTGCAGGCCGTGTTGAGCCAGCTCCTGAGCGATGCGGCCTGTGCCCGACCGGGCCGCGCGCACGTGCACGCGCGACGCGATGAAGCGTTGGTCGTCGAGGTAGCCCTTGTCCTTCAGCCAGTGAAGAACGCTGTCAATGTCCGCGTCGACGGCGAGCGCATCGGCCTCGCCGTCAGCGTCGCTGACATCGGGGCGGTCGTGGTCAGCTTTCGCGTCTGCCGACACCGCGAGGGCGGCGTCCCGGCGCGCACGGCGCTTGAGCTTCTGCCGCAACTCGCGCTCACTGTGCTCGCGTTGGGCCAGCCAAGCCACCGCCTGGGCGCGCAAGGACAACCGGCCACGGGCACCGGCATTTGCCATGGCGCCAGTCCGTCGCGCGGTCAGGCCTTGGCGGCCTTGACCTTGGTGGCGGCGGCGTCCGGCTCGGCCACGGGCAACAACGGGATGCCCATCGCCTCGCGCACCTTGTTCTCGATCTCGACGGCGATGTCGGCGTTTTCACGCAGGAACTCGCGCGCGTTGTCCTTGCCCTGGCCAATCTTCTCGCCTTGGTAGGCGTACCAGGCACCGCTCTTCTCAAGCACCTTGGCCTCGACGCCCATGTCGATGATTTCGCCCTCGCGGCTGATGCCTTCGCCGTAAAGGATGTCGAACTCCGCGGTCTTGAACGGGGGCGACACCTTGTTCTTGACCACCTTGACTTTGGTCTCGTTGCCGATGACTTCTTCGCCCTTCTTGATGCTGCCGATGCGCCGGATGTCCAAGCGCACCGAGGCGTAGAACTTGAGCGCATTGCCGCCCGTGGTGGTTTCCGGCGAGCCGAACATCACGCCGATCTTCATGCGGATCTGGTTGATGAAGATGACCATGGTGTTGGTCTTCTTGATCGTGCCGGTGAGCTTGCGCAGCGCCTGGCTCATCAACCGGGCTTGCAAGCCCGGCAGCGAATCGCCCATCTCGCCTTCGATTTCAGCTTTGGGCGTCAAGGCAGCAACCGAGTCGACCACCACCAGGTCGACCGAGCCGGAGCGCACCAGCGCATCAACGATCTCAAGCGCCTGTTCGCCGGTGTCCGGCTGGCTGATCAGCAGTTCTTGCAGGTTCACGCCCAGCTTTTGAGCGTAGGCGGTGTCCAGCGCGTGCTCGGCGTCGATGAAGGCGCAGGTGCCGCCCAGCCGCTGCATCTCGGCCACGACCTGCAGCGTCAGCGTGGTCTTGCCGCTGGACTCGGGCCCGTAGATTTCAACCACCCGACCGCGCGGGAGGCCGCCGACGCCCAATGCGATGTCCAGCCCGAGCGAGCCGGTGGAGACGACCTCGATGTCCTCGATCACTTCGCCTTCACCGAGCCGCATGATCGAGCCCTTGCCAAACTGCTTCTCGATCTGGGCGAGGGCGGCTTGCAAGGCCTTGGCCTTTTCGGTGTTCAGTGCTTTGACGGGTGCGTCCATGGTCTTCTCCAGTGATCGCCGATTATGGCAAAGACTGGATGTTTGTACAGCAATTTGTGCCGCGCGGCGGGTGTGGGCGCCTAGAATTCGCGAATCGGCCCGGTCGAGGCCCGAGGGGAGACATCAGTGCGCATTCTGATCGCCGAAGATGATCAAGTGCTGGCCGACGGACTGCTGCGTTCGTTGCGCAATGCGGGCTACGCCGTCGACCACGTGAACAGCGGTACCGAGGCCGACGCCGCGCTCTCGTCCCACGAATTCGACCTGCTGATCCTGGACTTGGGGCTGCCGAAGATGCACGGGCTCGACGTGCTTCGCAAGCTGCGCGCCCGCGGCAATGCCACCCCGGTGCTGATCCTGACCGCGGCCGACAGCGTCGAACAGCGCGTCAAAGGCCTCGACCTGGGTGCGGACGATTACATGGCCAAGCCGTTCTCACTGCAGGAACTGGAGGCCCGGGTGCGCGCGCTGACGCGGCGCGGTCTGGGCACCGCGTCAGCGGTGATCAAGCACGGTCCGCTCAGTTTCGATGCCACGGGGCGGGTGGCCTACCTGAACGACCAGATGATCGAGCTGTCGGCCCGTGAGCTGAGCTTGCTGGAGGTGTTGCTTCAACGTTCCGGCCGGCTGGTCAGCAAGGACCAGTTGGTCGAGCGCCTGTGCGAGTGGGGCGAGGAGGTCAGCAACAACGCGATCGAGGTCTACATCCACCGTCTTCGCAAGAAGATCGAGCAAGGCCCGGTGCGCATCGCGACGGTGCGCGGCCTGGGCTACTGCCTCGAAAAGATCGCCGGCTGAGGGCTGCTGCCCGCGTGACACCCACCGCCCTTCCCCGCGCCCGCGAGCAGGTGTCGCTGTTCGGCGAGATCCTGGACTGGATGCTCGCGCCGCTGCTGCTGCTGTGGCCGATGAGCGTGGTGTTGACGTGGCTGGTGGCCCAGGGCATCGCCAACAAGCCCTTTGACCGGGAGCTGGGCGACATGGCGCAGATCCTGTCGCGGCAGGTCAGCATCCAGGCCACGCGCAGCCAGGCGCCGGTGGCGAGCTTTCGGTTGCCGGCGGGGGCCGCGGAGATCCTGCACACCGACCCGGACGACACGATCTACTACCAGGTGCTGGGCCTGCGCGGCGAGTTCCTGAGTGGCGACCGCTCCTTGCAGGTGCCGGGCGACGAAGACCGCGCGCCCCCCGGCGAGCTGCGTTTTCGCGACGACATCGTGCAGGCCGAGGCCGTGCGGGTGGCCTACCTTTGGGTCGACCTGCCGATGCCGCCGGGCCAGACGCCGCCCCTGATCCAGGTGGCGGAAACACTGGGCAAGCGTTCGCGCCTGGCCACGGAGATCATCAAAGGCGTGATCGTGCCGCAGTTCGTGATCCTGCCCATCGCGGTGCTGCTGGTGTGGATGGCGCTGGCGCGTGGCATCTCTCCGCTCAACGAGTTGCAACAACGCATCCGCCACCGCGACAGCAACGACCTCAGCCCGATCGACGAACGCCAGGCGCCCGAAGAGGTGTCGCCCCTGGTGCGCGCGATCAACGACCTGTTGGCGCGGCTGGACCAGTCCATCAGCTCGCAGAAGCACTTCATTGCCGATGCGGCGCACCAGCTGAAGACCCCGCTGGCGGGCTTGCACACCCAAGCGGAATTGGCCCAGCGCGAGCTGGACGCCACCCCGTCCAACAGCGTGCAGGTGCGGCGTTCATTGCAGCAGATCGCCCGGTCCAGCCAGCGGGCAACGCGCATGGTCAATCAGCTGCTGGCGATGGCGCGCGTGGAAAACCACCAGCACGACCTGGCCGGCAACCGCGTGCAGCTGAACCGCATCGCGCACGAGACCGTGCAGGACTTCGTGCCCCGCGCGATGGAAAAGCGCATCGACCTGGGCTACGAAGGCGCGGAGCCGGGCAGCACACCGGCGCTGGCCGTGCGCGGCAACGCGATCCTGCTGCGCGAGATGATCCGCAACCTCGTGGACAACGCACTGCTGTACACGCCGGTCGGCGGCACCGTGACGGTGCGGGTGATTCACGACCCGTTCGGGCAGGTCGTGGTGTTGCAGGTCGAGGACACCGGGCCGGGCATTCCCGCCGCGGAGCGGGACCAGGTGTTCCAGCCGTTCTACCGCGCCCTGGACACCGGTGTCGACGGCTCGGGCCTCGGCCTGGCGATCGTCAAGGAGATCGCCGCTCAGCACGGCGTCGAGGTGGCCTTGGAAGACGCCAACCTGAAACACCGCCCCGGCCTGAGCGATCAAGGCGGCGTGGCCTTTGGTCCGGGCGCGAGATTCACGATGCGCTTTGCAGTGGTGGGCCGCGACTGAGGCGGTCCACCGCAACCCGGGCGCCCGCGTCAGCTTTGCACCAGGCGGCGGCTCTTGGCGATGGACATCAACATGCCCAGGCCCAGGCCAAGGGTGACCATGGCGGTGCCACCGTAGCTGATGAACGGCAGGGGCACGCCCACCACGGGCAGGATGCCGCTGACCATGCCCATGTTGACGAAGGCGTAGGTGAAGAAGCTCAAGGTGATGGCGCCAGCCAGCAGCCGCGTGAACACCGTGGGCGCATCGGACGCGATCATCAATCCGCGGAAGATCAGGAACAGGAAACCCAACAGCAACAGCACACAGCCGATCAGGCCGAACTCCTCGGAGAACGCGGCAAAGACAAAATCGGTCGTGCGCTCGGGAATGAACTCCAGGTGGGTCTGCGTGCCCTTCATGAACCCCTTGCCGTCGATGCCGCCGCTGCCGATGGCGATCATGCCCTGGATGATGTGGAACCCCTTGCCGAGCGGGTCCTTCGAGGGATCCAGCAAGGTGCACACACGGTTCTTCTGGTACTCGTGAAGCATCGGCCAGTCGATGCCGGGCCGGCAGATGTCGTCGCCGACGAAGATCAAGGTGGTGATGCCCGCGGCGGCCGCAAGCAGCACCGGCACGATCAGGCGCCAGGACAGCCCGGCGAAGAACATCACGTACAACCCGGTCGACAGCACCAGCACGGCGGTGCCCAGGTCGGGTTGCTTGGCGATCAGCCCCACGGGCAAGGCCAGCAGCATCACCGCCACGACGAAATCGGGCACGCGCAATTGCCCCTCGCGCCGCTGGAACCACCACGCCAACATCAAGGGCGTCGCGATCTTCAGGATTTCGCTGGGTTGGATGACCGTGATGCGCAAATCCAGCCAACGGGTGGCGCCCTTCTTCGTGATGCCGAAGATCGCGGTGGCGATCAGCAGGGTCACGCCCAATGCGTACAAGGGCACCGCCAGGGACATCAGCCGCTGGGGCGACACCTGCGCCACCAGAAACAGGATGATGGCGGCCAGGATCATGTTGCGGCCGTGGTCGACGAAGCGCGTGCCGTGGTCGAAGCCGACCGAGTACATCGTGATCAGGCCGGCCGCGCTCAGCAGCACCAGCGCCACCAGCAGCGGGCCGTCGAAGCCGCTGAACACGGGCATCGCCCGTTGCCACAGCGAAGGCTTGCCGAAGGCAACGTTCATGGCACCGTGCCCCGCAGGCCAGCCACCGCCGCCGTGGCCGGCGTGCCCATCGGTGGGGAGCCCGGCGGGAGTGCAGGCGCGCGAAGGGGCGTGGGCGCTGGCGACACCGGGCTTGCACCCGCCAAGGGCATGCCGGGCACGGGCACGGCCGGCGTGCCGAGCATCAAGGTGGCGCCCGGCAAGGGCACGGTCGACGCCACACGGGGGGTGCCGATGGGTGCGTTTGACTTGCCCTGGCGGGTCAATGCGATGTCTTCCTCGCTGGGGTAGACGCCGAGCTGCAGGTAGTCAATGACACGGCGCGCGATGGGGGCGGCGGCGTCGGACCCGAAGCCGGCGTTCTCCACCACCACGGCCAAGGCCACGGTCGGCTGGTCGAGCGGCGCGAAGGCGATGTACAACGAGTGGTCGCGCTTGTGTTCTTCCAGCTTGGCGGCGTTGTACTTTTCGTTCTGACGAACACCCACCGCCTGCGCGGTGCCGGTCTTGCCGCCGCTCTTGTACGGCGCGCCGACGAAGGTGCGGGTGGACGTGCCCTCTTGCGTCACCCCGTACATCGCCCGCATCACCAGCTCGACGTGGCCGGGCTTCAGCGGCAAGGAGCTCAGCGCGTCGTGGGCAACGCGCTTGCGCTCGCGCGTGACGACGTCTTCGATTTCGCGCACCAGGCGGGGCTTGAAGCGCTGCCCACCGGCCACCAATGTCGACGTGGCGCTGGCCAGTTGCAGCATCGTGAAGTTGTTGTAGCCCTGGCCGATGCCCAGTGAAATGGTCTCGCCCGAATACCACTTCTGCTGCTCGGGCCGCTTGTATGCGCGGCGCTTCCAGGCGGTGGACGGCAGCAGGCCGGTGACCTCGCTCTCCAGGTCGACGCCGGTCTTGCGGCCAAAGCCGAAGGGCTCGAGCTGCTCGTGCATCAGGTCCACGCCCATCTCGTTGGCCAGAGAGTAGTAGTAGACGTTGCTCGACTTGACGATGCTGCGCGCCATGTCGACCGGCCCCAGGCCACCGTCGCCGTGGCTGCGGAAGGTGTGGTTGCCGAACTGGAAGGTGCCGCCGTCGAAGATGACCTGGTTGGCGCTGCGCTTGCCGGTGTTCAACGCGGCCATGGCCATGAAGGGCTTGAAGGTGGAACCCGGCGGGTAGGTGCCGCGCAACGCCCGGTTCAGCAGCGGCTTGTCGATGGACTCGTTGAGTTCGCGCCAGGACTCGACGTCAATGCCGTCGACGAACAGGTTGGGGTCGAAGGTGGGCTTGCTGACGAAGGCCAGCACCTCGCCGCTGCGCGGGTCCATGGCCACCAGCGCGCCACGGCGGTCGCCGAACATGTCCTCGACCAAGGCCTGCAAGCGGATGTCGATGGACATCACCAGCGTGTTGCCGGGGGTGGCCGGGTTGGACTTCAGGCGCCGCACCGCGCGGCCGCCGGCGCTCGTTTCCACTTCCTCGAAGCCGGTGGTGCCGTGCAGCTCTCGCTCGTAGCTCTGCTCGACGCCGAGCTTGCCGATGTAGTCGGTGCCGCGGTAGTTGGCCTGGTCGTCGGACTCTTCGAGCGCTTCCTTCTCGGCCTGGTTGATGCGGCCGATGTAGCCGATCAGGTGGCTGCCCACCTCGCCCAGCGGGTAGTTGCGAAACAGACGCGCCTTGACCTCGACGCCCGGGTAGCGGAAGCGCTGAGCGGTGAACCGCGCCACCTCCTCGTCCGTCAGCTTGGTGCGGATCGGCAGCGACTCGAAGTTCTTGCTTTCGTCCATCAGGCGCTTGAAGCGCTTGCGGTCGCGCGGCTGGATTTCGACCAGGTTGGACAGGCTGTCGATGGTCGACTCCAGGTCGCTCACCTTTGACGGCGTGATCTCCAGGGTGTAGGCCGAATAGTTGTTGGCCAGCACGATGCCGTTGCGGTCGACGATGAGCCCGCGGTTGGGCACCACCGGCACCACCGCAATCCGGTTGTTGTCGGCCTGGGTGGCCAGCTCGTCGTGCTTGTGCACTTGCAGGTACACCAGCCGAACGCACAGCAAGCCGAAGCCCAGCAGCACGAACGCAGCAGCAGCCAGCAGCCGGGTGCGAAACCGGCTGAGTTCCTGCTCGATGTCCTTGAGTTCGGTCACAGCGGTCGATTCTGATCCGGATCGGGCGCGCGGCGTTGCGGCGCCAGCAACAACCACGTGATGACGGGCCAGAGCAAGGCCTCGAACAGGGGCGCCAGCAGCATCGTCCAGCCGGGGAACATGCCCCCCGCCATCATGCGCACCGCAAACGACACGGCGTGCGCCGCGGCGAACAAGGGAAAGATCTGCACCGCCTGCCCCGGCACGCCGAACCAAAGCAGGCGCCGGTGCATGCTGATGGCGAAAAAGCTGAGCAGGGTGTAGGCCAGGGCGTGCTGACCCAGTACCGCGCTGTCATGAACGTCCATCAAGAGGCCGAAGAAGAACGCCGTGCCCACGCCGATGCGTCGGGGCTGGTGCACGTTCCAGAACACCAGCACCAGGGCCAGCAGGTCGGGCATGCCCGGCATGCGCCCCAGTTGCACCGAGTCCAGCGCCAGCGCAATCACCAGCGTGGACCAGATGAACACCGGGTTGACCGGCAGCAGCAGTTGATTCGGCGGGCTGGCCATGGTCAGCGCCGCCCCCGTGCCGAGCGCGCCGGCAGCGCGAAAGCCCGCGCGCTCATTTGCGCCCCCCCTTGCGGTTGGTGGTCCCCTTGGCCTCTTCGGCCGCGGCCTCGGGCGGGCGCGGCGGCAATTGCGCCTTGATCGGCTCCAGCACCAGCACATGGCGCACCGCGTCGGCCGAGGCCATGGGTTTGAGCACGATGCTGGCGAAGCCCGCATCGCCCCCCAATCGCTGGATGGACACCACCTTGGCCACCGCCAGGCCCGGCGGGTAGATGCCATCAACGCCGGACGTGGTGATGACGTCGCCCACCTGCACGTCGGCGTTGCCGGCCATGAAGCGCAGCTCCATGCTGTCCGGTGGCGTGCGGCACGGCGTGGACGCCGACGGCAGGCACAACGGCGGGCCGAACGCCGGGCTGCGCGCCTGGGTGCGGTTGTTCAACACCGGGATGGCGAAGTCTTTGTCGGTCAGCAGCGTGACCTCGGCGCTCAAAGGGTAGACCCGCGTCACTTGCCCCAGCACTCCGGCCTCGTTGATGACGGGCGAGCCCTCGACGATGCCCTGCTGCTGCCCGCGGTCGATGATCACCTTGCGCGAATAGGGGTCGGCCGCCTCGTACAGGATTTCGGCGGGTTGGGAATGCACCACCAGGCCCGGGCGCAGCTCGAGCAGGGCGCGCAGCCGTTCATTTTCGGCGGTCAGCTGCTCCACGCGGCTGGCGCGTTCGGACAGCAAGGCCAGATCGCGCCGCGCCGCGGCCTCAGCGCGTTGCGACGCCTGCAGGCCCATCAAATAGTCTTGCGCCACTTCCCAGGCCTGCACCGGGATCGACAGGGTGCGCTCCATCGGATGAAGCAAGGTGGCCGCGGCCGCACGCAGCGGCTGGGTCATGCGGAAACGCACGTCGGCCACCATCAACAAGATGGCCAGCGCCGAGAAGAAGCTGAGCTTGGTCAACGCCGACGTGCCCTGCCGGAAAAACGGCGGCGGCGTGCGGTCGAGAATGCCCAGCGAGGTGGCCATGCAGCGTTCTCAGGCGAGCGGTCGCGTCAGTTCAGGCCAGGGTGCCGCCAGCGTGGCGTGCCGCCTGGATGATGCGCCCCACGGCACGGTCACTCCGACGTGAAGATCGAGCCCAGGCGCTCCATGCGCTCCAGCGCCATGCCGCAACCGCGCACCACGCAAGTCAGCGGGTCTTCGGCCACCAGCACCGGCAGCCCGGTTTCTTCGGCCAGCAGGCGGTCCAGGTCGCGCAGCAGAGCGCCGCCACCGGTCAGCATCATGCCGCGCTCGGCGATGTCGGCGCCAAGTTCGGGCGGGGTCTGCTCCAGCGCGTTCTTGACGGCGGACACCATCTGGTTCAACGGGTCGGTCAGCGCCTCGAGGATTTCGTTGCTGCTGATGGTGAACGAGCGCGGCACGCCCTCGCTCAGGTTGCGGCCCTTGACCTCGATTTCCTTGACTTCGGAGCCCGGGAAGGCGCTGCCGATGTTCTTCTTGATCATCTCGGCGGTGGGCTCACCGATCAGCATGCCGTAGTTGCGGCGGATGTAGTTGATGATCGACTCGTCGAACTTGTCACCACCCACCCGGATGCTGCCCTTGTAGACCATGCCGCCCAGGCTGATGACGCCCACCTCGGTGGTGCCGCCGCCGATGTCAACGACCATCGAGCCGCTGGCCTCGCTGACCGGCAGGCCGGCGCCGATGGCGGCGGCCATGGGTTCCTCGATCAGGTAGACCTCGCTGGCGCCAGCGCCCAGCGCGGACTCGCGGATGGCGCGGCGCTCGACCTGGGTCGAACCGCAGGGCACGCAGATGATGATGCGGGGGCTGGGCCGCAGCACCGAGCGCGGGTGCACCATCTTGATGAACTGCTTGAGCATCTGCTCGGTGACGGTGAAGTCGGCGATCACGCCGTCCTTCATGGGGCGGATGGCTTCGATGTTGCCGGGCACCTTGCCCAGCATCGCCTTCGCCTCGGCGCCCACGGCCTGGATGGTCTTCTTGCCGTTGGGGCCACCTTCGTGGCGGATGGAAACAACGGATGGCTCATCAAGCACGATGCCCTTGCCACGCACATAAATCAGCGTGTTGGCGGTTCCGAGGTCGATGGCGAGGTCCGTCGAGAAATAGCGACGAAAGGATCCGAACATAAGGTGGGATGAGGGTGGTTCCAGCGGGCGGGTCGCGGTGCTTGGACGCGTCAGCAGGGGCGAGGCGCTCTGGAAACCAGGATTCCGTTGGAGTGGCGACGATGGGACGGTCGGCGATTGGGGACCGCAGGACTGAACGGGCGGCCCCCGCGAAGTCGATGCGTGCGGCATGCGTGCGTACAGCGCTGGCAAGCAACGCAATCATCGACCAGACAGATAACCGAGGATAATAACCGATCCCCCTTATTTACACCGCTGTTGGTGTGTCGACAGCGGTCCATTTCGAGCACCCATTCGATGGCATTGACAGCGCAAGACGTCAGCCGAATTGCCCACCTGGCGAGGCTGGAACTGCAAGACGCCGAGCAAGCGGCCATGGTGGCCCAGTTGAACGGCTTTTTCTCGATCGTCGAGCGCATGAGCGCCGTGGACACTGCCGGCATCGAGCCGTTGTACACGCCTTTGTCGACGGTCAGCGAAGTCGCACTGCGCCTGCGCGACGACATCGTGACCGAAGGCAACGACCGCGAACTGAACCAGCGCAGCGCGCCAGCGGTCGAGGACGGCCTGTTCCTGGTGCCGAAGGTGATCGAATGAGCGCCGCACCCGCAGGAACACTCCCCCACGAATGGGGGGTCGCCGAACTGTCGCGGCGGCTGGCTTCTGGCGAAGTGTCGAGCGTCGAGGTCGCGTCACATCTGCTCGCACGTGTTGCAGCACCGAACGGGCTGGGCGCGTGGCTGGCCACCGACGCCGAACAAGCGCTGGCCCAGGCGGCCCAAGCCGATGCCCGACGCGCCCAGGGCGACCGCAGTGCGCTGCTGGGCGTGCCCATCGCCCACAAGGACATCTTCGTCACCCGCGACCTGCCAACCACCGCCGGCTCGAAGATGCTGGACGGCTACCGCAGCCCCTTCGACGCCACCGTGGTGGCGCGCCTGGCCGCGGCCGGCGCCGTGACCCTGGGCAAGCTGAACTGCGACGAGTTCGCGATGGGCTCGGCCAACGAGAACTCCGCCTTCCGGCCGGTGCTGAACCCCTGGGACACCGCCCGCGTGCCGGGCGGCTCGTCCGGCGGGTCGGCGGCGGCCGTGGCCGCGCGCATGGTGCCGGCGGCCACCGGCACCGACACGGGCGGCTCGATCCGCCAGCCCGCCAGCTTTTGCGGCATCACGGGCATCAAGCCGACCTACGGGGTGTGTTCGCGGTACGGAATGATCGCCTTTGCCAGCAGCCTGGACCAGGCCGGCCCGATGGCGCGCAGCGCCGAGGACTGCGCGATGCTGCTGTCGGCGATGAGCGGCTTCGACGAGCGCGACGCGACCAGCGCACAGCGCCCGCCCCAGGACTACACCGCGGCCATGCACCAGCCGCGGCCCGGCGCCACCGCCGCGCGCCCGCTGGAGGGCCTGCGCATCGGCCTGCCGCTGGAATTCTTCCCCGCCGCACTGGCCGCTGACGTGAATGGCGCCGTGCGCGCCGCGCTGACCGAGCTGGAAAAGCTGGGCGCGACGCTCGTGGACGTGAGCCTGCCGCGCACGGAGCTGTCGATCCCGGTGTACTACATCATCGCCCCGGCCGAGGCCAGTTCGAACCTGAGCCGCTTCGACGGCGTGCGCTTCGGCCACCGCGCCGCGAAGCACGGCGACCTGATGGACATGTACAAGAAGACCCGCGCCGAAGGCTTCGGGCCCGAGGTCAAGCGCCGCATCATGATTGGCACCTACGTGCTCAGCCACGGCTACTACGACGCCTACTACCTGCAAGCACAGAAGCTGCGCCGCATGATCGCCGACGACTTCCAGGCCTGCTTCCAGCAGTGCGACGTCATCGCCGGGCCAGTGGCGCCGACGGTGGCCTGGACACTGGGCAACCAGGGCGACGACCCGGTCAAGGCGTATCTCGCCGACATCTTCACGCTGCCGGCCAGTCTGGCGGGCCTGCCTGGCATGAGCCTGCCTGCCGGCTTCGGCGAACACGGCATGCCCGTGGGCCTGCAGCTGATCGGCAACTACTTCGACGAAGGCCGCCTGCTGCACACCGCCCACGCGCTGCAGCAAGCAACCGACTGGCACCTGCGCGCCCCGGCGCTGGCATGAACGCGCGCCCCACCCGCCCATGAGCAAACCCGCACTGATCCGTGGCTACGAGGTCGTCATCGGCCTGGAGACCCACGCCCAACTGTCCACGGCCTCGAAGATCTTCAGCGGGTCGTCGACCCGCTTCGGCGCCGAGCCCAACACCCAGGCCTCGCCAGTCGACCTGGCGCTGCCCGGCACGCTGCCGGTGATGAACCGCGGCGCGGTGGAGCGCGCCATCCGCTTTGGCCTGGCCGTGGGCGCCAAGGTGGCCACGCACTCGATCTTCGCCCGCAAGAACTACTTCTACCCTGACCTGCCCAAGGGCTACCAGATCAGCCAGTACGAGACGCCGGTGGTCCAGGGCGGCGCCATCGATTTCTTCGTCGGCGACGTGGCGCACCGCGTGCAGCTGACCCGCGCCCACCTGGAAGAGGACGCCGGCAAGTCGCTGCACGAGGACTATGCTGGCCAGACCGGCATCGACCTGAACCGCGCGGGCACGCCCTTGCTGGAGATCGTGTCCGAGCCCGACATGCGCTCCAGCGTCGAAGCGGCCGAGTACGCCCGCGCCCTGCACGCGCTGGTGGTGTGGCTGGGCATCTGCGACGGCAACATGCAAGAAGGCAGCTTCCGTTGCGACGCCAACGTGTCGGTGCGCAAGCCGGGCATGCCTTTCGGCACGCGCCGCGAGATCAAGAACCTCAACAGCTTCAAGTTCCTGCAGCAGGCCATCGACTACGAGATCCAGTGGCAGATCGACCTGATCGAAGACGGCGGCGAGGTGCAGCAGGCCACGGTCCTGTTCAACCCCGACACCGGCGAGACGCGGGCCATGCGCACCAAGGAAGACGCGCACGATTACCGCTATTTCCCCGACCCGGACCTGCCGCCGCTGGTGATTGCCCCGAGCTGGATCGAGCAGGTGCGCGCCGAGATGCCCGAACTGCCGGCGGTGATGGCCGAGCGCTTCCAGCGCGACTACGCCCTGCCCGCCTACGACGCGGCGATGATGACCCAGAGCAAGGCGATGGGCGCCTACTTCGAGGCCGCCGCCATCGCCAGCAAGGCGCCCAAACTGGTTGCCAACTGGCTGATGGGCGAGATCAGCAAGCGCCTGAACGCCGAGGGCCGGCTGCTGGAAGCCAGCCCGGTCGACGCGGCCACGCTGGCCGCACTGGTCGGCCGCATCGGCGACGGCACCATCTCCAACAACGCCGCCAAGCAGGTCTTCGACGCCTTGTGGAGCGAGCCGGCGAGCGAGGGCACCGCGCCACTGGCGCAGGTGGACACGCTGATTGAGGCCAAGGGCCTGAAGCAGATGAACGACACCGGCGCCCTGGAAGCCATCGTTGACGAGGTGCTGGCCGCCAACGCCAAGTCGGTGGAGGAGTACCGCGCCGGCAAGGACAAGGCCTTCAATGCCCTGGTCGGTCAGGTGATGAAAGCAAGCAAGGGCAAGGCCAATCCGGCCCAGGCCAACGAACTGCTGAAAAAGAAGCTCGGCTGAGCGAGACGCTTGGACGCGCCGTTCTCAAGCGGCGCGGTTCCAGCGCCTGACAGGGGCGCGCCGGATGGCGGGGATCAGACGCCGTAGCGCGCGCGGTAGGCGGTGACGGCGGGGATGAAGGCGGCCAGGGCCGGGTCAGCCTGGCCGTGCAAGTAGCCCAGCAGGTCGGCCAGCGTGGCCACGGCCACCACCGGCATCGCCAGCTCGCGCTGAACGAACTGCACCGCAGACCATGGCGCGTCCTGCGGGCCGTTGGCGTCGACCGTCGTGGCCTTTTCCTGGCGGTCCAGCGCAATGCCCACGCCGCAGGGCTCGGCGCCGGCGGCGCGGATCATCTGGATCGACTCGCGCACCGAGGTGCCGGCGGAAATCACATCGTCGAGGATCAGCACGCGCCCGCGCAGCGGCGCGCCCACCAGCGTGCCGCCTTCACCGTGGTCCTTCGCTTCCTTGCGGTTGTACGCGTAGGGCACGTTCTGCCCGCGCCGCGCCAGCTCGATCGCCACCGCCGCTGCCAGCGTGATGCCCTTGTAGGCGGGGCCGAAGATCATGTCGAAGACCAGGCCCGAGGCCTGCAGGCGCGCTGCGTAAAATTCAGCCAGGCGGCCCAGCTTGGCGCCGTCGTCGAACAGGCCGGCGTTGAAGAAGTAGGGCGACAGCCGACCGGCCTTGGTCTTGAATTCCCCGAAGCGCAGGACCCCCGCTTCGACCGAGAAGCGAACGAAGTCCTGGGCCAGGGCGTCGCCCTCGGCCGGTGCGTGGGGGGTGCTGCCGGGCGTCATCGAGGGCATCCGCGTGTTCCGTCTCGTCTCGTTGAATCTGAATGGCATCCGGTCCGCCGCGAACAAGGGGCTGTTGCCCTGGGCCGAATCGATGCAAATCGATTGTATGGGGGTGCAGGAGCTGAAGGCCCAGGCCGGCGACCTGAGCGGCCGCTTCGAGCAGATCGCCGGCATGCACGGGCATTTCCACTGCGCGCAGAAGAAGGGCTACTCGGGCGTGGGTCTGTACAGCCGCGCCCAGCCCACCGACGTGCGCATCGGCTTCGGCAACGCGGAGTTCGACGACGAAGGGCGGTACGTCGAAGCCCGTTTCGACCGCGCTGGGCGCAAAGGGCTGCCCAAATTCAGCATCATCAGCTGCTACTTTCCCAGCGGGTCGAGCAGCGAAGAGCGCCAGGAAGCCAAGTTCCGCTTCCTCGAAGCCTTCTACCCGCACCTGCAGGCGTTGCGCGCCGAGCGCGAGTTCATCCTGGTGGGCGACGTCAACATCGCCCACCACGCCATCGACCTAAAGAATTGGCGCAGCAACCAGAAGAACAGCGGCTTCTTGCCGGAGGAGCGCGCCTGGATGACCAAGGCCCTGGACGAACTGGGCCTGGTCGACGTGCACCGCCACCTTCGCCCCCACGACACCGGCGACGCCTACACCTGGTGGAGCAACCGCGGGCAGGCCTGGGCCAACAACGTGGGATGGCGCAT
Source organism: Hydrogenophaga intermedia (assembly GCA_943370175.1). Taxonomy (GTDB): domain Bacteria; phylum Pseudomonadota; class Gammaproteobacteria; order Burkholderiales; family Burkholderiaceae_C; genus Ideonella_A; species Ideonella_A intermedia_A. The sequence goes on from CALRPU020000003.1 coordinate 141,286, forward strand.
CGACTACCACCTGGCCACGCCGGGCGTGGCGGCCACGGCGAAGGCGGTCAGCGTTCACAAGGACAGCCGGTTCAGCGACCACGCGCCGCTGACCGTCGACTACGACCTCACGCTGTGAGCGCCGGCTCGCCTGGGCGGGCCGTCAACACCTCGACGCCGTCGGCGGTGACGGCGACCATGTGCTCCCACTGCGCCGACAGCGAGCGGTCGCGGGTGACCACGGTCCAGCCGTCGGCCAGCGTGCGGGTGTCGGCCGCACCGGCGTTCAGCATGGGCTCGATGGTGAACACCATGCCGGGCTGAAGGCGCAGGCCCTCGCCGCGGCGGCCGTGGTGGGGCACGTGGGGCTCGTCGTGGTAGGCGCGGCCGATGCCGTGGCCACCGTAGTCGCGCACGACGCTGAAGCGCTCGCGCTGCGCCACCGACTGGATGGCGTGGCCGATGTCGCCCAGCGTGGCGCCGGGGCGCACGGCACAAATGCCGGCCCACATCGCCTCGTGGGTGGTGTCCACCAGCCGCCTGGCCAGGATGCTCGGCGCGCCCACGCAGAACATGCGGCTGGTGTCGCCATGCCAGCCGTCCTTGAGCACAGCCACGTCGATGTTGACGATGTCGCCGGCCTTCAGCCGCTTGTCCGGCGATGGGATGCCGTGGCACACCACGTGATTGACCGAGGTGAGGATGGTCTTCGGGTACCCCTGGTAGCCCAGGTTTGCCGGCACCGCGCCCTGCACCTGCACGATGTGGTCGTGGCACAGCCGGTCCAGCGCCTCGGTGCTGACGCCGGGCACCACGTGCGGCTCGATCATGGTCAGCACCTGCGCGGCCAGCTGGGCGGCGCGGCGGGCGTGGTCGAGGTCGGCGGGCGCGTGGAGAGGAACGCCGCGGCCCATCAGTGCCGGCCGGGGGCCCGGGCGGGCTGCGCCGGGGCCGGCTGACCCGGGCCGTCGGCGACAGGCGGCGAGGTCGCCATCGCGGTGGTCAGGCTCAAGCCCCCGGCCAATTCGGCCCGGACCAGCCACTGGCTGATCTCGCGGTGGCTCAGTTCAGGGTGCATTTCAGCCAGCATGCCCACCCGCAACCAGTGCTCGGCCTGGGCGTTGATCGACCGGCTGAGGGCATTGCCCGCGACGCGCAGGTTCTCGTGCATCAGGTCGGAAATCTTGACGATGCCCATGGACACCCTCGCTTGATATGAAACATATGCACATTGTATATGTTTCGTGTATTTTGGCCCTGCACGGTGGCCACGTTGCGCGCCGCAGCGCTGCCCTTCAGCCCGGCAGCGCCAGGTGGTGGAGCGGCGCCCGGCCCGCGGCGGCCGACAGCCGCGCCAGCCGTGCCCCGGTGTCGCCCACCTGCGGCCAATCAAAGCGCCACGACCAGTTGCCGCCCATCCGCCCGGGCACGTTCATGCGGTGCTGGCCGTCCAGGCCCAGCACGTCTTGCATCGGCATCACCACGGTGCGGGCCACGGACAGGCTGACCGCCCGCATCAGCGCCCAGTGCACCGGCTCACCACCGGGCGGCGCCCCATCGGCCGGCGCACCGGTCAAGGCGGCGGCAAAGGCGCGCTCGCGCGGCGAGGCGGCGTGCCACCAGCCGAGCAGGGTGTCGTTGTCGTGGGTGCCGGTGTAGGCCACCGTCTGGCACGGGTGGTTGTGCGGCAGGAAGGGGTGGTGGGCATCGTCGCCGAAGGCGAACTGCAGGATGCGCATGCCGGGAAAGCCGCAGTCGTCGCGCAGGCGCTCGACGTCGGGGGTGATCACGCCCAGGTCCTCGGCGATGATGGGCAGCGGGCCCAGGGCGCCCGCAATGGCGTCAAACAACGCCCGGCCCGGGCCCGTCACCCAGCGGCCGTCGATGGCGGTGGGGCAGTCGCTGGGGATCTCCCAATGCGCCGCAAAGCCGCGGAAGTGGTCGATGCGGAACACGTCCGCCTGCGACAGCATGCGGCGGATGCGGTCGATCCACCAGCGGTGGCCCTCGGCCGCCATGCGGTCCCAGTCGTACAGCGGGTTGCCCCAGCGCTGCCCCGTGGCGCTGAAGAAGTCGGGCGGCACGCCGGCCACAACCGTGGGCTGAAAGGCCTCGTCTAGCAGGAACAGGTCCGGTCGGGCCCAACAGTCGGCCGAGTGGTGGGCCACGAAGATCGGCAGGTCGCCGACCAGGCGCACACCGCGCTCGTTGGCGTAGGCCTTGACGCCGGCCCACTGGCGGTCAAAGCACCACTGGACAAAGCGCCAGAAGTCGACCTCCGCGGCGTGCTGCACGCGGGCGGCGGCCAGGGCCGCGGGCTCGTGGCGGGCCAGGGCCGGCGCCCAGGTCCACCATGGACGACCGCCGTGTGCAGCCTCCAGCGCCATGAACAGCGCGTGGTCGTCGGCCCAGGCCGACTCGGCCGCGCACCAGGCGGCGAAGTCGGCGTGTTCGGCGGCGGCGGTGTCGGCGAAGAAGCCTTGCGCAGCACGGCGCAGCTGGGCCATTCGCCACGGCACCACCCGGGCGTAGTCCACGCGCTGCGGGTCGAAGCCGGCGCCGCCGATGGCGGTGGGGGTCTCGATGGCCGGCAACCAACCGCGCTCGACCAGCGGCTCCAGCGCCACCATCAGCGGGCTGCCGGCAAAGGCCGACACGCTTTGGTACGGCGAGTCGCCCGGGCCAATGGGCGTCATGGGCAGCACCTGCCACAGGGACTGCCCGGCGTGCTGCAACCAGTCGACGAAGTGGCGGGCACCGGGCCCGAAGTCGCCGATGCCGTGCGGCCCGGGCAGCGAGGTGATGTGCAGCAGCACACCAGAGGTGCGTTGGTCCAGGCTCATCGGGGGGGGGCTCAGGTGATGACCGTTGGCACGGTGCGGCCGGTGCGTTCGCGGATGCCCGCCAGCTCGTTGGCCAGCGCGATGAGGTCGGCGAGGGCGACCTGGGTGTCCAGCCCGAGGCGCGCGGGGTCGGCCTCGTGGCGCTCGATGTAGACGCGCAGCGTCGCGCCGGAGGTGCCGGTGCCCGACAGCCGGAAGACGATGCGCGCACCGTCGTCGAAGATCACGCGCAGGCCCTGGTGACGCGACACGCTGCCGTCCACCGGGTCGAGGTAGCTGAAGTCGTCGGCCACGGCCACGGTGCGGCCCGCCAGGTGGGCACCCTGCAGGCCTGCCACGCGCTCGCCCAGCGCCTTCATCAGCGCGTGGGCGGAGTCGGTGTCGATGTCCTCGTGGTCGTGGCGGGTGTAGTAGTTGCGCCCGAAGCGGGCCCAGTGCGCCTCGGCGATGTCTTTGACGCTTTGGCGGCGCACAGCCAGGATGTTCAGCCACAGCAGGGCGGCCCACACGCCGTCCTTCTCACGCACGTGGTCGCTGCCGGTGCCCGCACTTTCCTCGCCGCACAAGGTGACCTTGCCCGCATCCAGCAGGTTGCCGAAGTACTTCCATCCGGTGGGCGTCTCAAAGCAAGGCACGCCCAGCGCGGCGGCCACGCGGTCCACCGCGGCGCTGGTGGGCATCGACCGCGCCACCCCCACCAGGCCACCCGCGTAGCCTGGCGCCAGGTGCGCATTGGCGGCCAGCATCGCCAGCGAGTCCGATGGCGACACGAACATCCCGCGGCCGATGATGAGGTTGCGGTCGCCGTCGCCGTCGCTGGCCACGCCCAGGTCGGGCGCGCCGGGCGACATCATCAAGTCGTACAAGGCCTTGGCGTGGACGAGGTTCGGGTCGGGGTGGTGGCCACCGAAGTCGGGCAGCGGCACGCCGTTGAGCACGGTGCCCGGCGGCGCGCCCAGGTCGCCTTCGAAGAGGGCGTGCGCGTAGGGGCCTGTCACCGCGTGCATGGCGTCGAAGGCCAGCCGGAAGCCGGAGGCAAACAGCGCGCGCAGCGCGTCGAAGTCGAACAGGCTGCGCATCAGCGCGCGGTAATCGGCCACCGGATCAATCACCTCGACCACCATGCCGCCCACGCCAAACGTGCCCAACCGGTCGAGCGGGATGTCGGGCGTGTCCAACGTCAGGCAGCGCGCAATGCGCTGCGTGCAGGCGTGGATGGCGTCGGTCACCTGTTCGGTTGCGGGGCCGCCGTTGGCGCTGTTGAACTTGATGCCGAAGTCGCCGTCGGGACCGCCCGGGTTGTGGCTGGCGCTGAGGATGAGGCCGCCAAACGCCCCATGACGGCGGATGACGCAGGACGCCGCGGGCGTTGACAGCAACCCGCCCTGCCCCACCAGCATCCGGCCGAAGCCATTGGCCGCGGCCATGCGCACCACGGTCTGGATCGCGACGTCGTTGTGATAGCGGCCGTCGCCGCCCAGCACCAGCGTCAGGCCGGCGAAGCCCTCGGCGGGGCGAACGGCGTCGAACACCGATTGCACGAAATTCGACAGGTAGCGCGGTTGAGCGAACTCGGTGACCTTCTTGCGCAGGCCGCTGGTGCCGGGCTTCATGCCGGCGATGGGCGCGGTAGGGACGGTGACGATGGCGGGTGTTGGGGCGGTCACGTGGGCACTCCTGACGCCGGCGATGGGCAGGGCGGGTCGGTCGGGGCCCGGGCGTTCACCAGGCGGCGGTACAGCGCGGCATAGTCGGCGGCCGACCGCGCCCATCCCACATCGGCGCGCATGGCCGCTTGCTGCAGCGTGCGCCAGAGTGCCGGCTGGCGGTGCAGGTCGACCAGCCGCTGCACGGCCCGCAGCACGCCGTCGGCGCTGACGTCGCCGAACTGAAGCCCGGTGGCAACGCCGGCGCGCAAGGCCGCGTCGTTGGCATCGATCACCGTGTCGGCCAGCCCACCCACGCGGCTGACCACCGGGATGCAACCGTAGCGCAGGCCATACAGCTGGGTGAGCCCGCAAGGCTCGAAGCGCGAGGGCACCAGAATGGCGTCACACCCCGCCTGCAGCAGGTGCGACAGCGCCTCGTCATAGCCGATGCGCACGCTGACGCGCGTGGGATGGCGGTGTGCGGCAGCGCGCAACGCGGCCTCCAGCGCCGCATCGCCCGCCCCCAGCACCACCAGCCGCGCGCCACTGGCCACGATGCCGTCCAGCGCGTCGACCACCAGGTCGATGCCCTTCTGGGCGGTCAGGCGGCTGACCATGCAGATCAGCGGGGCGTCGTCGGCGGGCAGGCGAAAGCGCGCCTCCACCGCGCGCAGGTTCTCGCTGCGGCGCCACAGCGTCTGGGCGTCAAAGGGGCGCGCCAGCAGCGGATCGGTGCGCGGGTTCCAGACGTCCAGGTCGATGCCGTTGACGATGCCGCTGACGTCGGCCCCGCGCCAGCGCAGCATGGCGTCCAGTCCCATGCCGCCGGCGGGGGTGCGGATCTCCTGGGCGTAGGTCGGGCTCACGGTGCCGATCGCGTCAGCAAAATGAATGCCGGCCTTCAAGAAGCCGACGTCGCCGTGGTACTCCAGCCCCTGCGTCGAGAAGGCCTCGCCGGGCAGCCCCAGTCGACTCCACACGTCGGCCTTGAACTGGCCCTGGAAGGCCAGGTTGTGCAGGCTGAGCAGGCTGGGCGGGCGGCGGCGGCCGTGGCCCAGGTAGTGCTGGTAGGCCGGCACCAACGCGGCCTGCCAGTCGTGGGCGTGCACCAGGTCGGGCCGCAGGCCGGGCACGTCGCCCCAGCCGATGCGGGCGGCGGCGCAGGCCAGCGCCGCGTAGCGTTCGGCGTTGTCGGGCCAGTCGCGGCCGTCGGGGCCAAGGTAAGGGTTGCCCGGGCGGTGGTGCAGGTGGGGCGCGTCCATCACCAGCAGGTCGACGCCCGCGTGGCGGCCGGCCAGCAGCCGCGCCGGGCCGCCAAACCAGGCCGGCCAGTCGGCCAGCACCTGCGCCTCGCTGAGCGCGTCGAGCACCTGCGGGTGGCCGGGCAGCAGCGTGCGCACCGCCACGCCGTGGGGCGCCAGCGCGGTGGGCAAGGCGCCCACGACGTCGGCCAGCCCGCCAGTCTTCAGCAGCGGGTACATCTCGGAGGCGACGGCCAGCACCTGCAGCGGTGGCGGCGGCGGGGCGGTGGAGGTCGCGGAGGAGGTCGCGGAGGAGGTCACGGGGGTGGTCGACGAAGTCAAAGCGGCCAGGCTCGGCGAGGTGCGGGCGCGCGCCATCCGGTCAACTCACGTCGAACAGCCGGTCCACCATCGGCTGCGTGATCAGGCACACGCCGCGCTCGGTGCGGCGAAAGCGCCGCGCGTCGAGATCGGGGTCTTCGCCCACGACCAGGCCATCGGGAATGACGACGCCGCGGTCGATCACCACCTTCTTCAGCCGCACGTGGCGGCCGATGCGGGCGTAGGGCAGGATCACCGCCTCCTCGACCGACGAGTACGAACTGGTGCGCACGCCGGTGAACAGCAGCGAGCGCCGCAGCTCGGTGCCCGAGACGATGCAGCCGCCCGACACCATCGAGCTGATGGCCGTGCCGCGGCGCTCTGGCTCGTCGTGCACGAACTTGGCCGGCGCGGTGAGTTCGGCGTAGGTCCAGATCGGCCAGTCGTTGTCGTACAGGTCGAGCGCCGGGGTCACGGCGGTGAGGTCGATGTTCGATTCCCAGTAGGCGTCGACCGTGCCGACGTCGCGCCAATAGGCCTCGGCCTCTTGCGCCGAGCGCACGCAGCTGGCGCTGAAGCGGTGGGCCACCGCCTTGCCGTTGGCGACCACGAAGGGGATCAGGTCCTTGCCGAAGTCATGGTCGGACGCGGGGTTGGCGGCGTCGCGGCGCAGCAGGTCGAACAGGAAAGCGGTGTTGAACACGTAGATGCCCATCGAGGCCAGTGCCATGTCGGGCCGGTCGGGGATGCCCGGCGGGTCCGCCGGCTTCTCGATGAAGCTGATGATGGTGTCGCTCGCGTCGACGTGCATGACGCCGAAGCCGGTGGCCTCCATCCGCGGCACCTCCAGGCAGCCCAGCGTCACGTCGGCGCCGCTGCTGGCGTGCTGCTGCAGCATCACCTCGTAGTCCATCTTGTAGATGTGGTCGCCGGCCAGCACCACGGTGTACTTGGGCGCGTAGCTCTCGACGATGTCGATGTTCTGGTAGACGGCGTCGGCGGTGCCGCGGTACCAGGCGTCTTCGCTGACGCGCTGGCTGGCGGGCAGGATGTCGAAGCTTTCATTGCGCTCGGCGCGCAGAAAGCTCCAGCCGCGGGTCAGGTGCCGGATCAGGCTGTGCGCCTTGTATTGCGTGGCCACACCGATGCGCCGGATGCCGCTGTTCAGCGCGTTGCTGAGCGCGAAATCGATGATGCGGGTCTTGCCGCCGAAGAAGACGCCGGGCTTGGCGCGCCGGTCGGTGAGCTCCATCAGGCGGCTGCCGCGGCCACCGGCGAGCACAAAGGCCATGGTGTCGCGCGCCAGGCGCGAGGAACGGTTGCTGGCAGACATGGGCTTTCTTTCAGGGACGGTGTTCAAGGAACACGCACGCCAGCGGCGGCAGGGTCAGGACGATGGAATGGGGCTGGCCTTGCCAAGGCAGATCGCGCGCGGCGACTTCGCCGAACGGCGCGCCGACGTTGGAGCCGCCGTAGTGGACCGAGTCGGTGTTGACCCGCTCGCGGTAGGTGCCGCCGGCGGGCACGCCAACGACATGGTCTCGGTGGACAATGGGCGTGAAATTGCACACCACCACGACGTGCGCGCCCGGCGCGGCCCCGCGGCGGATGAAGCTGAGCACCGAGCGCGGCGCGTCATGGTGGTCGATCCATTCGAAGCCGTCGGGCGTGAAGTCGCGCTGGTGCAGCGCCGGGGTGTCGCGCACCAGGTGGTTCAGGTCGCGCACCAGGCGCTGCACGCCGGCGTGGGCCGGGTCGTCCAGCAGGTGCCAGTCCAGGCTCTGGTCGTGGTTCCACTCGCGCTGCTGGGCGAATTCGCAGCCCATGAACAGCAGCTTCTTGCCGGGGTGCGCGTACATGAAGCCCAGATAGGCGCGCAAATTGGCGAACTGCTGCCAACGGTCGCCGGGCATCTTGCCCAGCAGGGACCCCTTGCCGTGCACCACCTCGTCGTGCGAGATGGGCAGCACGAAGTTTTCGTTGAAGGCGTAGACCAGGCCAAAGGTCAGCTCGTGGTGATGGTGCTTTCGGTGGATGGGGTCGCGCTGGATGTAGGCCAGGGTGTCGTGCATCCAGCCCATGTTCCATTTGCAGTGGAAGCCCAGGCCGCCGGCGTGGACCGGCCGCGACACCTGCGGGAAGGCGGTGGACTCCTCGGCCACGGTGGTCGCCTGCGGGCGCTCCGAGCCGACCACCTCGTTCATGCGCTTCAGAAAGGCGATGGCTTCCAGGTTCTCGCGGCCGCCGTGGGCGTTGGGAATCCACTGCCCGGGCTGGCGGCTGTAGTCGCGGTACAGCATCGACGCCACCGCGTCCACGCGCAGCCCGTCGACGCCGAAGTGCTCCAGCCAGTACAGCGCGTTGCCGACCAGGAAGTTCCTCACCTCGGTGCGGCCCAGGTTGTAGATCAGCGTGTTCCAGTCCTGGTGAAAGCCTTCGCGCGGGTCGGCGTACTCGTAGAGGTGGCTGCCATCGAAGCGCGACAGACCGTGGGCGTCGGTCGGAAAGTGGGCCGGCACCCAGTCCAGGATGACGCCCAGACCGCGCGCGTGGCAACGCTCGATGAACCGTCGACAGCCGGCCGCATCGCCGAAGCGCGCGGTGGGCGAGAACAGGCCGATGGGCTGGTAGCCCCACGACCCGTCGAACGGGTGCTCGCTGATCGGCAACAGTTCGAGGTGGGTGAAGCCCATGTTGGCGGCGTAGGGCACGAGCTCGTCGGCCAGTTCGTCCCAGCTGAGCCAGCGGTTGCCTTGCTCGGGCTTGCGGCGCCAGGAGCCGAGGTGCACCTCGTAGATGCACATCGGCGCGTCCAGCGCGTTGGCGTGGCGGCGCGCCTCGCTGGGCGGCAACCGCGGTGGCAGCCGCGCCACCACGCTGGCGGTGGCCGGCCGCAACTCGCTTTGCAGCGCGTAGGGGTCGGCCTTGGCGGGCAGCAGTTCGCCACCGGCGCTGCACAGCTCGAACTTGTAGCGCGCGCCTTCGGCCACACCGGGCAGGAAGATTTCCCACACGCCGCACTCGCGGCGCAGGCGCATGGGGTGGCGGCGGCCGTCCCAGCCGTTGAAGTCGCCAACCACGCTGACGCGGGCCGCGTTCGGCGCCCACACCGCGAAGGCCGTGCCGTCCACGCCGAGCATGGTTCGCACGGTGGCACCCATGACCTCGTGCGGGCGCAGGTGGGTGCCCTCGCCGAGCAGCCACACGTCCAGTTCACCCAGCACCGGCGGGAAGCGGTAGGGGTCGTCGATCACGGAGGTGTGGCCGTCGGCCCAGGTGGCGTGAAGGCGGTGGTCAAAGGCCGGGAGGGCGGCGTGGGCGGCGCGAACCGATGCGGCCGCTGCACCGGCGTCACCCAGGCCCTCCGCGTCGTTCGGCAGCACCGCCTCAAAGAAGCCGTCCGGGTGACGGCAGCTCAGCGTGGCGATCAGGGTGGCCCCATCGGCCGACCGCACCGTCACCGCGCAGGCGCCGGGCAGAAAGCAGCGCCACCAGCGCTGGCCCGCCGCATCGACGTGCGGGCCCAGCACGGCGAAGGGGTCGCCATGGCGGGCGTGGCGCAGGGCGTCGATGGCGTCAGAGGGGGTCATGGTGCGGGGACGGGGCGGTCGGGCTCAAGTGGGGCAGTCCACCGCGGGCTGGGCGCTGTGGGTTTGGGTCGACATGCCGGGCAGGGCGGGTGTGGTGGGTTTGGCGGGCGATGGCCGCATGGTGGACGCTGCGCACGCGCGCGGCAAGCCCAGGCCCGCGCGGTCGAGCACGGCCACCAACGCATCGGCCATCGCCTGGTAGCCGCGGTCGCTGGGGTGCAGGTGGTCGATGTGAAAGCCGTCGCGGAAGGCGCCGGGCCGGGCGGGGTCGCGGACCACGGCGTCGAAGTCGACCACCGCGTCCACCACGCCCGCCTCGGGCTGGCGGCGCAGCCAGTCGTTGACGCGCTGGCGCGCCGCCTCCACCGCCGGGCGGTCATAGAAACTGCCTTGAACGGGCGTCAGGGTGGCGGCCACCACCGCCACACCGCGCTGGCGCAGCTGCGTGAAGCGCTCGCTCAGGCGGGCGATCAGCGCGTCGGCGCGGTCGGCTTCGGCACCGCGCGGCGCGCTGCCGATGTCATTGAGGCCGATGGCCATGACAATGCCGCGCACGCCGGGCCAGGTCAGGGGCCCGCGCGCCAGCCGCTCGTCGCCAGGCACCACGCGCTGCGGGTCGCCGTCGGGCGTCAACAGCCGGTTGCCGCCCAGGCCGGCGTTCAACACGCCCACCGGGCCGCGGGCGGAGCCCAGCCGCTGCAGCGCCTGCTGGCGCGGCGCCCAGGCGGCGAGCCAGCGCGCGGGCCAGCTGCCATCGGTGTCGACGCGGTGCCAGGCACCGTCGGTGATGGAATCGCCAAAGGCCACCCACAGTGCGGCGGTGCGCGGCGCGTCAACCCACACCTCGCTGACGAACAGCAGGTCGCGGGCGACGCTGGCCACCGGGAACGCGACGTCGCCCCGATGGGGACCCGCTGACGACCGGTAGGCGCTGCGCGCGCCGACCTCATGGCGGCTGAGCCGCGGCACCGCGCCGGGGAAATGCAGCGTGATGGCCAGGTCCGCCGGACGCGCCGCGGCCCAGGCGGCCGACGGCGGGGGCTCGGGCAGGTCGATGGCGTCGCTCAGCCGCGATTCGCCCGGGGCCAGCGCGAGGGCGGCGCGGCCGTCGAAGGTCAGCGGTCGGTCGGAACCTGGGGCGATGGCATGAAAGCGCGGCGGCGGCGCGCCCGTTGCACCCGATGGGGACGGCGTGCTCGGTGCGACCGGTGAATCGGTCGCGGTCGGAGCGCTCCGGGCGCTTGGGGCGTCCGCTGCGCGCGTGGTCTCTGTCCCGTCCGGTGGCAGCGGCGCGCCGCCAGTCGCCCGCCAAGCCACGCGCGCCTCGCCGATCACCAGCGGCGCGTCGCCGTGCTCGTTGCTCAGGCGCACCCGCACCCGCCGACCGGGCAGCACCAGGGGCGCGAACTGGCGCAGGCTGTGCCCGGCCAAGGCGGTGCGGGTGGCGGCCTCGTCGGGCGACGCCCATGGCGTCAACGCCGGCGCGAACGCCGGCAGCCAATGGCCGCGGTCTCGACCCTGGGCCCACATCAGCGTCGACAAGTGGCCCAGCACCAGCGCGCCCAGCACCAGCAAGGCCGCCCACGCCATCGCGCGGGCGGGCGGGCGACGCCACAGGGGCAAGTCGCGTCCCTGCACCGGGCGCGTCACCGCGGGGGCGCGACGCCGCGACCGCGGCGCCCGGTCATTGGCACAACCTCATGGGAAAGGGCCCATGCGAACACGCTCCCCTGGTCCGGCTCATGGCACGGCGCTCACGCCAGCACGCGCAGCAGCCAGCGGTTGATGTCGCCCACTTCGGGCAGGCACACCGAGTGCTCCATCGGGTACTCGCGCCATTCCACCGGCTGGCCCAGCGCGCGCAGCGCGTCACGGCTGGCCACGGCGCGGCTCAGCTGCACCACGGGGTCGTGCACGCCATGGGCCAGGAACACCGGCGTGTTGGCGTTCTCGGGCGAGCGCTCGGCGGCGGTCAGCTCGGCCAGCGGCAGGTAACCCGACAGGCCGCACAGGCCGGCGAGGCGCTCGCGGTGGCGCAATCCGGTCATCAGCGTCATGGCGCAACCTTGAGAAAAGCCCATCAGCACGGTGCGCGATGCCGGCACGCCGCGCGCGCCTTCGGCCGCGATCAGGGCCTCCACCTCGGCCTGCGAGGCCCGCAGGCCGGCCTCGTCCTCGCGCTTGGGACCGGGGCCGCTAAAACTGTAGATGTCGTACCAGGCGCGCATGACCATGCCGTTGTTGATGGTCACCGGCCGCATCGGACCGTGCGGGAACACGAAGCGCACCGGACCGACCGACTGCAATTGCAGCTGGTCCACGAAAGGCACGAAGTCGTGGCCGTCGGCGCCCAGACCATGCAGCACGATCACGGCGGCGGTGGGCGTGGCGGCGGGGTCGGCGCCGGTCTGGCGTTCAATCACTTCAAGGGTCATGGCGGGGTGGGCTGCGGGGCTGTAGCCAGGGCGACGGACACCGCGGGATCGTAGCGCTATGCTGCGCCGAGACCCCAACTGGAGACCCGCCGATGAGCGCCGTGCTGTCCGCCCCCACCGACTCTCCCTCCGTGCGCTTTGGCAGCGGCCGCGCCGTGCAGCGCGTGGAAGACGACGCCTTGCTGACCGGCCGCGGCCGCTTCACCGACGACAACCGCCAGCCCGGCGAGCTGACGCTGATGTTCCTGCGGTCGCCGCACGCGCACGCCGTGATCCGCTCGGTCGACGCCGAGGCGGCCCGCGCGCTGCCAGGCGTGGTGGCCGTCTACAGCGGCGCCGAGCTGGCCGCGGCCGGCGTTGGCGCGGTGCCGTCGCGCCTGCCCTTTCAACGGCCGGACGGCGCGCCCGCCACCTCCCCCCCGCGCCGCGCGCTGGCCCACGAGCGGGTGCGCTTTGCCGGCGAGGCCGTGGCGATGGTGGTGGCCGACAACGACGCCGCCGCGCTGGCCGCCCTGGACGCCATCCTCGTCGATTACGACGAACTGCCCGCGGTCATCGACCCCAGCGGTGCCCTGGCCGAAGGCGCACCGCGGCTGTGGGACGAGGCCCCGGGCAACGTGGTTGCCGTGGCCCGCTACGGCGACGCGGCGGCCACGGAAGCCGCCTTCGCCCGCGCCGCGCACCGCGTCAGCTTGGACTTGGTGAATCAGCGCCTGGCCCCCAGCCCGATGGAACCCCGCGTGACCGCCGCCCGCTGGGACGCCGACACCGAGCGCCTGATCGTCGACATCAGCAGCCAGATGCCCACCGGCATCCGCGACGCGCTGGTGAGCGCGCTGCCAGGTGCCAAGAAGGGCCAGGTCCGCGTGACCGTGGGCGACGTGGGCGGCGGCTTCGGCATGAAGGGCGGCATCCACCCCGAAGACATCGCCGTCGCCTACGCCGCCTGGGTGCTGAAGCGACCGATCAAGTGGTGCGCCCAGCGGCTGGAGGAGTTCTTGTCGGCCGTGCACGGCCGCGACCAGAACAGCCACGCCGAACTGGCGCTGGACGCCGACGGCCGCGTGCTGGCCCTGCGCCTGACCAACCACGCCAACGTTGGCGCCTACGCGGCCGGCGTGGGTGCCGTCATCCAGCTGATGGTGGGCGCCTGGGTCAGCACCAGCGTCTACGACATCCCGTTGATCGACCTGCAACTGCACGCGGTGCTGACCAACACCACACCGGTGGGCGCCTACCGCGGCGCCGGCCGGCCGGAGTTCATCTACCTGATCGAACGCCTGATGGAAGCCGCGGCGCGGGCCCTGCAGCTGGACCCGTCCGAAGTGCGCCGGCGCAACTTCATCCGCCCGCAGCAAATGCCCTACCGCAACGCGATGGGCCAGACCTACGACGTGGGCCAGTTCGAACGCATCATGGACCAGGGCCTGGCGCTGGCCGACTGGGACGGCTTTGCGCCGCGCCACGCCGAATCGGCCGCGCGCGGCAAGCTGCGCGGGCGCGGCCTGGCCACCTTCCTGGAATGGACCGGCGGCGGTGCGCTGGACGAGTCGGTCACGGTGCGCGTGCTGGCCGACGGCTTCATCGAACTGGTGTCGGCCACCCAGGCCATGGGCCAGGGCATCGCCACCAGCTACGCGCAATTGGCGGTGGACGTGTTCGGCGTGCCCATCGAGCGCATCCGCGTGCTGCAGGGCGACACCGACCGCGCCACCGGCTTCGGCAGCGCCGGCTCGCGTTCGCTGTTCACCGGCGGCGCGGCGGTGCAGCGCGCGTCCGAGGCCACGGTCGACGAGGCCCGCAAGCTGGCCGGCGAGGCGCTGGAGGTGGCGGCCGACGACGTCGAATACCGCGACGGCCGCTTCACCGTGGTCGGCACCGACCTGCACATCGGCCTGTTCGACCTGGCCGCCCGCCAGGCCGAAGGCCGCATCGTGGTGGGCGCCGCCGCCAGCGCCGGCGCGCCGAGCTGGCCCAACGGCTGCCACCTCTGCGAAGTGGAAATCGACCCCGACACCGGCGAGGTGCAGGTGGTGGCCTACGCCAGCGTCAACGACATCGGCCGCGTCGTCAGCCCGACCATCGCGCAAGGGCAGATCGAAGGCGGCGTGATGCAGGGCCTGGGCCAGGCGCTGTGCGAGGCCATCGTCTACGACCGCGACAGCGGCCAGTTGCTGACCGCCAGCTTCATGGACTACGCCTTGCCCCACGCCGACATGGCCCTGGACCAGCGCACGGTCTTTGACCAAAGTGTGCCCTGCACCACCAACCTGCTGGGCGTGAAAGGCGTGGGCGAGCTGGGCACCATCGGCGCCACGCCAGCCGCGGTCAACGCGGTGCTGGACGCCCTGCACCGCGCCGGCCACCCGGACGCTGCGCAGGCGCTTCAAATGCCGTTGACCGCGCCCAAGCTGTGGGCGGTGCTCAACCGCGCTTGAGCCGCAGGCGCTCGGCGCGCTTGGCGGCGCGCTCTTCGTCGCGGGCCTGGCCTTCTGCCAGCCATCGTGCGAATTCCTCGGGCGTTTCCAGCGTGATGCGGCCCCAGGCGCCAGCGCGGAAGTCGTTGAGCGCCACCTCGGCGGCCTTCTGCAGGTTGACGCGCCCGCCGCTGAGCAGCCCGCCGCGTTTGCGGCCCACGTCGGCCAGCAGGCCCTCGTCGCTGAGGGCGCTGATGTCGGGCAGCTTGTAGCGGGCTTGCAAGCGGTCGCCGTAAGGCCCGCGCACCGTGGCCAGCAAGGCCATGGCCACGTCTTCCTCGTCGTAGGCGTTGCGGCCAATGCCGCCGCTGGCGGCCAGGTGGTAGCCGCTTTGCTCGACGATGATGCGCGGCCACAGCATGCCCGGCGTGTCGAACAGGCAGAAGTCGTTCGCCAGCACGATCTTCTGCTCGACCTTGGTGATGCCGGGCTCGTCGCCGGTGGCCGCGGCGCGCTGGCCTTTCAAGGTGTTGATCAGCGTGGACTTGCCCACATTGGGAATGCCGCAGATCAGCACCCGCACCGGCTTGACCATGCCCCCGCGCAGCGGCACCAGCGCGCGGCAGGCGTCGATCAGGCGGCGCGCGGGCGCGGCCACGCTGGCGTCCAGCGGCAGGGCCCGTGTGCCGGGCTGCGCGTTGAAGTGGTCCAGCCACAGCGCGGTGCGCGCCTCGTCGGCCAGGTCCTGCTTGTTCAGCAGCTTCAGCGCCGGTTTGCCCTGTGTCAGCTCGGCCAGCAACGGGTTGCTGCTGGAGCCGGGCAGACGCGCGTCCAGCAGTTCGATGACCACGTCGATGTCGGGCAGGCGCTCGACGATGGCCTTTCTTGTCGAGGCCATGTGCCCCGGAAACCATTGAATCGCCATCGCGGCTTCAGGCGGGGCGCGCAGCGCCGTGCAGTTGATGAACCATGCGGGGACTGTACCCGCCGGCCGCCGTCAGATGCGCCGCGTGCGGCCGGCCCAATGCGGCTCGCGCAGCTTGCGCTTGAAGATCTTGCCGGTGTCCTCTCGCGGCAGTTCGGTGTGAAAGCTCACCAACGACGGCACCTTGAAGCCGGCCAGTCGCTCGCGCAGCCACGCTTGCACGGCCGCAGCGTCCAGCGCCGCGCCAGGCATCGGCTGCACCGCGGCGGCCAGCGACTCGCCAAATTCGTCGTGCGGGATGCCGAACACCGCGCAGTCGGCCACGCCCGGCATGCCGTGCAGCACGGCTTCCACTTCGGCCGGGTAGATGTTCACGCCGCCGCTGATCACCATGTCGGCCGCCCGGTCCACGATGAACAGGAAGCCGTCGTCGTCCAGGTGGCCGATGTCGCCCATGGTCATGTGGCCGTCGCGCTCCATGGCCTGGCGGGCGCCGTCGCTGTGGTTGTAGGTGAAGTCGGCCAGGTGCTCGGGCTTCACGTAGATCAGCCCGGGCGTGCCGGTGGGCTGTGGCGCGCCCGCCTCGTCCAGGATGCGCAGGTGCACGCCCGGCAGCGGCCGGCCGGCCGAGCCCGGCTTGCGCAGCGCCTGCTCGCTGGTCAGCAGGGTCATGTAGCCGAGTTCGCTGGACCCGTAGGCCTCGTGGATGACCGGGCCCCACCACGCGATCATCGCGCGCTTGACGTCCACCGGGCAGGGCGAGCCGGTGGAGCTGACGAAGCGCAGCGACGACAGGTCGTGTCGGCGCTTGACCTCGTCCGGCAGGCGCAGCAGGCGCACGTACATCGTTGGCACCAGGTAAGCGTGGGTGATGCGGTGCTGTGCGATCAACCGCAAGGTGGACTCGGGGTCGAAGCGCGGCTCGATCACCAGCAGGCCCTGGTGCGTGGCCACCGCCATCGCGAAGGAGTTGGGGGCGCTGTGGTACAGCGGCGCACTGACCAGCGCGCGCATGCCCGGGCCGCTGCCGATCACCTGCTGCAGGCGTTGCAGGCCCGCCGCGGCCTGCTCGGGGGTGGCCGCCTGGCGGCGAATGCCCTTGGGCCGGCCCGTGGTGCCAGAGGTGTAGAGCATCGCACTGCGCGGCGCCGCGGGTGGCGTGTCCAGCGGGGGCGCGGCGTCGCGCAGCGCGGCCCAGACGTCGTTGGCTGAAGGGCTGGCGTGCGGGGCGTCGGCCCTTGCAGATGGCGTCACCGGGGCCGCGTCGATCCCGCCCAACACCACGCGCACGCCGTGTGGTGCGGCGCCGTCCAGTTCAGCCCACAGCGTTGCATCGACCACCAGCAAGCGGCTGCCGCTGTCGGTGAGCACATGGCGCAGTTCGTCTCGCTTGCCGTGCCAGTTGATGGGGCACCAATAGGCCCCCAAGTGGCGGGCGGCCAGCATCAGCTCCAGCAGTTCGGGGCCGTTGCGCAGCATCAGCGCCAGCACATCGCCATCGCGCAGGCCCAGCGCCTTCAGGGCCGCGCAGGCGCGCTGCACCCGCTGCTGGAACACCGGTTGCTCGATCGTCTGGTCCTGGAACACCACGGTCGGGGTCATGCGAGCGTCCTTCGGGCGATGGGGGCGGGGGAGCGACACCCCGATGGTGCCTGAGGCGCCCGACGCGGCCTGACACGCAGATGACACGCGGCGCCGCCACGATGCGCGCACCTGTTCCACACCGAGTCGCGCATGGACCACGACGAGCCCACCGACCCGCTGCGCGTGCGCACGGTCTGGATTTCGGACCTGCACCTGGGCACGCCGGGCTGCCAGGCCGCCGCGTTGCTGGACTTTCTGCGCGACGTCGATTGCCAGACGCTGTACCTGGTGGGCGACATCATCGACGGCTGGCAGCTGCGGCGCAGCTGGTACTGGCCGCAGGCCCACAACGACGTCGTGCAGAAACTGCTGCGCAAGGCCCGCAAGGGCACGCGGGTGGTGTTCGTGCCTGGCAATCACGACGAGTTTGCGCGGCGCTACGTCGGCCACCACTTCGGCGGCGTGGAGGTGGTGGAGGACTGCATCCACACCACCGCTGACGGCCGCCGCCTGTGGGTCACGCACGGTGACCTGTTCGACGGCGTGGTGCAGTGCGCGAAGTGGCTGGCCCACGCGGGCGACATCGCCTATGAATTCACCTTGAATGTGAACCGCTGGTTCAACCGCCTGCGCGCTCGGCTGGGCCTGCCGTACTGGAGCCTGTCGCGCTACCTGAAGCTCAAGGTCAAGCGCGCCGTCAGCTACGTGGGCGACTTCGAGAGCGCGGTGGCCCGCCAAGCGCGGCAGCTCGGCGTCGACGGCGTGGTGTGCGGCCACATCCACCACGCCGAAGTGCGCGAGATCGACGGCATCCTGTACTGCAACGACGGCGATTGGGTGGAGAGCCTGACCGCGCTGGTGGAACACTTTGACGGCCGGCTGGAGGTCATCGACCGCAGCGCGTCGGCCCAATGTGCCATCAAGCCGCGGCCGGTCGGCGTGGCCAGCCCGGCGCACGGTGCGGCGGCCAAGGGCCGCCCCGAACTGACGGACCTGCCCGACCTGGTGAGTCCCGTGGCTCAGCCCGACTGAGGGTCGGGGGCAACGTCGCGGGGCGCGCGCTCCAGGCATGGGGCCGTCCGTGGGTCGACACCGGCGGCCTGGGCCAGCAGGCGCGCCAGCACCGGCGGCACCTCGAACACGGCCCGGTTGTTCAACTGCGCGACGCGCAGGCGGTGCACGCCCAGCTGAGGCAGCAGCTCATCGACCGCCCGCGCCAGCCCGCGCACCGACGGCAGCACCACGCCCAGCTGCTGCTCCCGCAACCACTCGGTGTTGTAGCGCTCCTGGGGCATGGTCCAGGCGTTGTTGAAGGTGATGACCGGCAGGCCAAGATGCAGCGCCTCGCTGAGGCTGCCGGGGCCGGGCTTGCCGATGAAGTAGTCGCCCAGGCGCAGCGTGCGGCCAACCTCGGTGGTGAAGCCCAGCACCACATGGGGCGCGCGCGGACGGCGCGCCAGCAAGCGCTGCACCAGCGCCTCGTTGCGACCGCACAGCAGGATCAGCTGGCGGTCGCGCAGCGCCTTGGCGATCGCCAGCATCTGCGTCGACCCCTGCCCGCCGAACATCACCACGCCGGTGGGCTGGTCGGGGTTCAGGCCCAGCGCGCGCAGGCGTGCGGCGCGTTCGGACTCGCTCGGCGGCGGGTCGTAGAACGAGGGGTGCAGGACCATGCCCGACGTCAGCGTGACTTGATCGCGGCCCAGCCCGGCGGCGCGGGCCTGGGCCAGCGCCATCGGCGTGCCGACCACGAGGTGTTGGTGATCGCCGGGTTCGATCCAGAAATGCGGCGGCAGGTCGGCCAGGTCGGTCATCACCGTGACAAAGGGCACGCCGGGCAGGGTGCTGGCCAATGCGTCCCGCAGGGCCTGGTTGAAATTGGGCACCAGCGACACCACGAGGTCGGGTTCGGTGGCCAGCCAGTGCTGTTGCAGTCGGTCCACCAGGCCGCCATGGGACAGCCGAATCAAGCCCTGCAGCACCTTGAGCTCTTGCGCCAGGCCCAAAGTCCAGCCACGGGCCAGGCGCTTGTTGTAGAGGTCCTCCGGCGCCAGGCCGGTCATGCGCCGGAAGCGGTCCTGGGGGTCGAGCACCTCGGTCAGGTTGACCAGGCGCACGTGCCAGGGCCGGCCCTGGCGGCGGATCGCCTCCTGCAGCGCGAGGGCCGCGGCGCGGTGGCCGCCGCCCGCATTGAAATACACGAGGTCGATGGTGGTCATGACCGCGCATGCTGGGGAGTCGGCATGACGGCGGCGTGACGACGACATGACGCTGCGGTGTCGCGGCCGCGTCGCGCCCTGCTATGGTTTCACCACGCGGCAGGCGCCGCCACCGCGGCGAGGCCGCCGCGGCCCGTTCACCCTGCCATCACCTCCCCATGAGCACACGCACTCCCGACCATCCCATCCACCCGCAGTTCATCGCCCGCTGGTCGCCACGGGCCTTCACCGGCGAAGCCATCCCGCTGCAGCAGCTGATGAGCCTGCTGGAAGCGGCGCGGTGGGCGCCGTCAGGGTCCAATGCGCAACCGTGGCGCTTCATTTATGCGCTGGCCGGCACGCCGGCATGGCCACCGATGTTCGACACGCTGGCCGGGGCCAATCAGGTGTGGGCTCAGAGGGCGTCGGCCCTGGTGCTGGTGCTGTCGGCGCGCCAATTCGTGCCGCCGGGCAAAACCGAGCCGCAGCCCATGCCCAGCCACGCCTTCGACGCCGGTGCGGCCTGGGCTTGCCTCGCCTTGCAGGCTTCGCTGGACGGCTGGGCGGCGCACGGCATGGGGGGATTCGACAAGGAGAAGGCCCGCGCCGCGCTGGGCGTGCCCGACGACCACGACCTGCACGCCATCATCGCCATCGGCCGCCCGGGCCCGCGCAGCCTGCTGCCCGAGGCCCTGCAGGCCCGCGAGGAGCCCAACAGCCGCCACCCGCTGAGCACGCGGGTCAGCGAAGGCCGGTTCAGTTTCAGCGCCTGAGTTGCACGGGTTGATCGCGGCCTGAGCCCTTGCTGCGGCGGCATGGGGCGTCACCGGCCCGGCGGGTCGGCGCACGCGTTTGGCGGCAACGCCATCAACGGCTCGCCCATGCGCAGGCGCTCGCCGGTGGCCACGCCGTCGCACAGGCGAAAGCCCGCGGGGGCGAAGACGATGATCGTTGAGCCGTGCTCGAACCAGCCGAGTTCGTCGCCCTTGCGCACCGCCACGCGGCACGGCCATTCGTGCGGGCCGGGGTGGCCGTGGTGCAGCAGCAAGTCGAGGCAATGCAGCCGCAGGCTGGCCACCAGGATGGCGCCCACCGGCACGATGGCCAGCGGGTGATCGCCGTGGGTCAGCCGGGCCCGCAGCACGGCCCGCTCGTTGCGGCAGAACAGCCGCTCCACCCGCTTCAGCGCGATTGGGTTGACGTTCCACGTGTCGCCTGCGATGTGGGTCACGTGCTCGATGCGGCAGTCGTGCGGCGCATGAAAGCGGTGGTACATCGCCGAGGTGAGCCGCAGCGTCACGAACACGCCGTCGTGAAAATCGCCGATGTCCTGGCTCGGGCCGAACAGGTCGACCAGCCGGTACGGGAAGCCCTTGGCCTGGAACACCTGCTGACCGCGCACCGGCCCGCAGGCGCCGACGATGCCGTCGCAGGGGCTGGTCAGGAGCGTCGGGTCGGGCGCCACCGGCCGCGCGCCCGGCCGCAGGGCGCGGGTGAAGCAGGCGTGCAGGCTGTCGAAGTGCGTGTCGCGTGCGTCGCTCAGGTCCAGGTCGGTGAACAGGCGCCAGACCGCGATCGACGCCCGCGTCAGCCAGGGGCTGCGCAGCCGGCTGAAGCGACCCGCCAGCCGGGTCAGGGCCAGGCGCGGCACGCGGTTGGTGAGCAGGAAGTTGAGGTCTTCGTGCTGCAGCAGCTGGCGCATCAACGCCACCGGCTTGCGCGCCGGCGCAGGCGCTGGGCTGCGTTCCGGGGCGCGCTCGCTGGCGCGTTCTTCAGGCGCTGGGTCAGGCTCGCGCGTGGATTTCATCGGGCTGTCAATCACAGGGCTTAGACCTCGGGCTTCTTCAACAGGAGTTCGACATGGGTGAGACCTGGGCGATCTGGAACGCGGTGTCGGTGGGCGCGGTGTCGGCGGGCGCGGCCATGTGGGTGCTGCCCGCGGCGCATCGGCGGCTGCAGCTGTCCCGGGCCAAGCACCGGTCGCTGGCCGGGCACGCGCGGGTGGCCAAGCGCCTGGCCGGATGGATCCCGGGCCGCGCCTACGACGAGGCCCGTTTCTTCGGTTGCGACGGCGCGCCCGCCGAGGTGCAGGCCCTGCGCCGCGGCGGCCTTGACCGACTGAGCGCGTTGTACGCCGAGCGCTTTCCGCTCAGCCAGGCAATGACCGAGCGCGCCCGCCCCGGCCTGTCCGACCTGCAGTTCACTGGCCGCTACCGCGTGCCCTTCCCCTTCAGCCCTCACCTGCGCTCCCGCCTGGGCGTGGGCAGCTTTGCCGCATCGGCCGACGGGGTGCACCTGGTCGACCTCGATGGCAACCGCTTCTTCGACCTGACCGGGTCCTATGGCGTCAACCTGCTGGGGGTCGACAGCCTGCGCGCTTGCATCGACGAGGGCGTTGCTTTGGCGCGGCCACTGGGTCCGGTGCTGGGCGCGCTTCACCCCTGCGTGGCCGACAACATCGAGCGCCTGCGGGCGCTGTCCGGGCTGGACGAAGTGTCCTTTCACATGAGCGGCACCGAGGCGGTGATGCAAGCGGTGCGGCTCGCTCGGTACCACACGCGGCGCAGCCACGTCGTGCGCTTTTGCGGCGCCTATCACGGCTGGTGGGACGACGTGCAGCCGGGTCCGGGCAACCCGATGCCCCCGCGTCACGTTCACACCCTGCGCGACATGGACGCCTGCAGCCTGCGCGTGCTGGGCCAGCGCCGCGACATCGCCTGCGTGCTGGTCAACCCCTTGCAAGCGCTGCACCCCAACAGCCCCGCGCCCAGTGACTCGCAACTGTTGGACGGCGGACGCCGCGCCGGCTTTGACCGCGAGGCCTACACCGCGTGGCTGCACGAACTGCGCGCGGTGTGCCACGCGCGCGGCATCGTGCTGATCTTCGACGAGGTGTTCATGGGCTTCCGACTGGCGCCCGGCGGCGCACAGCAGTACTTCGGCGTTCAGGCCGATCTGGTCACCTACGGCAAGACCCTTGGCGGTGGCCTGCCGGTGGGCGTGCTGTGCGGGCGCGCTGCGCTGATGAAGCGCTTCCGCGAAGACCGACCCGCCGACCTGTGCTTTGCACGCGGCACCTTCAACGCTCACCCGTATGTGATGGCCGCGATGAACGCCTTCTTGCGGCAACTCGACCGCGACGAGGTGCAGGCGCTGTACCGTGGCCTGGACGAACGCTGGAACGCCCGGGTGCAGCAGTTCAACCAACGCTTGGACGACGCAGGGCTGCCTGTTCGCGTGGCCAACCTCTCCAGCGTGTGGACGGTGCTGTACACCGCGCCGTCGCGCTACCACTGGATGCTGCAGTTCTACCTTCGCGCGCACGGCCTGGCCTTGAGCTGGGTGGGCACCGGCCGCTTGATCTTCAGCTTGAACTACAGCGACGTCGACATGGCCGAGGTGTTGAACCGCTTCGAGGCGGCGGCGAGGCAAATGCAGGCGGACGGATGGTGGTGGACGGCACCCGGGGCGAGCAACCGCGGCATTCGTCGCGGGCTGCTGCGGGAACTGGTCGGCTCGGTCGTGGACGAGCACCTCCGCGCACCGCTG
Source organism: Hydrogenophaga intermedia (assembly GCA_943370175.1). Taxonomy (GTDB): domain Bacteria; phylum Pseudomonadota; class Gammaproteobacteria; order Burkholderiales; family Burkholderiaceae_C; genus Ideonella_A; species Ideonella_A intermedia_A. The sequence goes on from CALRPU020000003.1 coordinate 164,017, forward strand.
CGCAAGCTGATGCGCCGGGCCGCCTGAGGCGGCGCTCACCGGCCCCGCACGTGGTGCATCGGGTCGATGAGTTCCCCGCGCAACAGGTGCAAGGGGGCGCGGTGGTACAGCAGGATGTCGTGGAACGGGTCGGTGAGCACCTTGGTGCCCCACACCAGCCCCGTCATCGGTCCCTGCTGCCAGGCGAGCTGCAAGACCCGCAGCACCAGACCCCCGACGCCCAGGGCCAGCCAGGCGATGCCGATGTCGTGCAGGCGCTCGGCCCACGTGGTGGCCGGCTCGATCAGACCCCACAGCGACGGCTGCAGCCACAGCACCATGGGCACCGCGACCCACGCCAGCATCAGCACCACCTTGCGGCGGACGTTGTAGCCCAACTTGATGGCCTCCTTGTGGTGGTCACTGGCCTGGTTCACCTCGTCAAAGCCCCGCGGCTCGAAGAAGAAGTGCCCCGCCTGCCGGCTGACCATCGACACGCACCAAGCCAGGATGGCGGCGGCCGCGGGATCGACGAACAGCAAGCCATAGGCCACCACAAAGCTCACGGCGCTGAGCAAGTGCAGGCTTTGGTTGATGCGGCTGTGGTGGTAGTAGCGGTGGTCGTCAAGTCGCTGGGCGCGCAAGGCCTGCATGAAGTCGTTCATGGGTCACCTGAGGATCGGTTGGGTGACGGCATGGTGACGGCCGCCGATGAAAGTCGCGTGACGGCGACGGCACCGCGCGGTTGTCATCGGACTGTTGCGCGGCGCGGCCACCATGCGGCGCTGCCGGCACGGTGCCGCAGGAGCCCCGCGCGATGACCTTTTCCACGCCATCAACCACCGCCCTGTCCACGTTCACTGCCACGGCTTTGAGGCTGTGCGTCGTCAGCGAGACCTACCCGCCGGAGGTCAATGGGGTGTCCCTGACGGTGGCCCGGGTGGTCGACGGCCTGCGTGGCCGCGGCCACCACGTGCAGGTGGTGCGCCCGCGTCAGCCGGCGGACGGTCACCCACGGCGCGCTGGAGATCCGGGACCGCACCGAGCGCCGGCGGTTGAGGAGCGCACCGGCCGCGCGGACCCGCCCACGGTTGGACCGAGGTCGCAAGACGCGTCCCTGCCCACCGCCGATGAGCAACTGATGCCGGGTCTGCCCATCCCGCGCTACCCGCACTTGCGCATGGGCCTGCCATGTGTCGGCGCGCTGGTGCGCGCCTGGCGGGCGCGCGCGCCGGACGCGGTTCACATCGCAACCGAGGGCCCGCTCGGCTGGTCGGCGCTGCAGGCGGCACGTCACTTGAAGCTGCCCATCACGTCGGACTTTCGAACAAACTTCCACGCCTATTGCGGCCACTATGGATTCGGTGCGCTGGGCCGGCCGATGCTCGCGTACCTTCGTCACTTCCACAACCGCAGTGACTGCACCATGGTGCCCACCGAGGCGCTGCGCCGCGAGCTTGCCGGGGCCGGCTTCCAGGGCTTGACGGTGGTGGGCCGTGGCGTGGACACCGCCCAGTTCGGCCCCGGCCACCGCAGCCGCGCCCTGCGCGCCCTGTGGGGGGCGGGCGACGACGACGTGGTGCTGTTGTGCGTCGGGCGCTTGGCGCCAGAGAAGAACCTCGACCTGCTGCTGCTGGCCCACGAGCTGATCCGCCAGCAGCGGCCGCGGACGCGGCTGGTGTTCGTCGGTGACGGGCCCCTGCGCCCGTGGCTTCAAAGCCGATGCCCCGACGCCATATTCGCGGGGCAACGGCGCGGCGCGGACCTCGCGGCGCACTACGCCTCGGCCGACCTCTTCTTGTTCCCCAGCTTGAGCGAAACCTTCGGCAATGTGGTTCCCGAGGCGATGGCCAGCGGCCTGCCCGTGCTGGCCTTTGACCAAGCCGCCGCCGGACAACTGGTGCGCGCCGGCGTGCACGGCCAGTTGGTGCCCCCGGACCAGCCTCAGGCCTTCCTGGAAAGCGCTCTCAGCTTGGTGTTGGCCCGAGACCAGTTCGAGGCCATGGGCCAAGCCGCACGTGCGACGGCGCTGCGCCTGGACTGGCGCGAGGTCGTGGCCGACGTCGAGACGGTGATCCGCGATGCGATCGCAGGCCGCGCGCCGCGCGTGGGGACGTCCGATCGGTGCTCGCACGCGCCGGCGGGCGGGGTCGATGTGGACCTGAACGTGGACGTGGACGTGGACGTCGGTCGTTTGATGCGCTGAGGCGGTCCGATGCCAAGGCCAAGGCCAACACCGCGCCGATTCGGTTTCGACATGAAGCTCAGATCCAGCCCACGTTGAGCGACGGCGGCTTTCCCTCAGGCAACAAAAAAGCCACCTGTGAAGGTGGCTTTTTGCTGAACTTTTTTGGTTGCGGGGGCAGGATTTGAACCTACGACCTTTGGGTTATGAGCCCAACGAGCTACCAGACTGCTCCACCCCGCGACTGAGTCCATGACTATAGCACATCGGCCGACTCATTTCCTGAGCTCGGCCGAATTAATCTCACTCGGCCTTGGCCTCGTCGGCGCCAGCGTCCACTTCAGGACGGTCCACCAACTCAACAAAAGCCATCGGCGCGTTGTCGCCCACACGGAAGCCCATTTTCAGGATGCGCGTGTAGCCGCCCGGGCGGGCGTTGTAGCGCGGGCCCAGCACGTTGAACAGCTTGGCCACCACGTCGCGGTCGCGCGTGCGGTCAAACGCCAGACGGCGGTTGGCCAACGTGGCTTCCTTGGCCAGGGTGATCAGCGGCTCGACCACGCGGCGCAGTTCCTTGGCCTTGGGCACAGTGGTTTTGATCGCCTCGTGGGTGATCAGCGAGTTGCACATGTTGCGGAGCATGGCCTGGCGATGCTCCGACGTGCGGTTGAGTTTGCGAAGGCCGTGACGATGGCGCATGGTGAGATCCTTTGAGGGTTGATGCCGGCAGCCGTGTCAGGTACTGCCGGGGGCGTCAGGCGCCTGCCCCGGGTGGGACGGCGATCCGTCGGCGTTATGGGGCTGGGCCAGTTCGGCTCAGCGCTTGTCGAGGCCTTGCGGGGGCCAGTTCTCGAGGCGTGCGCCCAGCGTCAAACCGCGCGAGGCCAGCACTTCCTTGATTTCGTTCAGCGACTTGCGACCCAGGTTCGGGGTCTTCAGCAGCTCGGTTTCGGTGCGCTGAATGAGGTCGCCAATGTAGTAGATGTTTTCTGCCTTGAGGCAATTGGCCGAACGCACGGTCAGCTCGAGCTCGTCCACCGGACGCAGCAGGATCGGGTCGATGGTCGACTGCTGCTCGCGCGGCTTGCCCGGCAGGTTATTGAGGTCGATTTCGTGCTCCAGGCCCACGAAGATCATCAGCTGTTCGACCAGGATCTTGGCCGATGCGCGGATTGCTTCCTCGGGCGAGATGGCACCGTTGGTCACGATCTCCATCACCAGCTTGTCAAGGTCCGTGCGCTGCTCCACGCGGGCGCTTTCGACGGTGTAGCTGACGCGGGCAACCGGCGAGAACGACGCGTCCAGCACAATCCGGCCAATCGACTTCGTGGGCTCGTCGCCATAACGGCGAAGGTTGCCGGGCACGTAGCCACGACCCTTTTCCACCTTGATCTGCATGTCGAGCTTGCCGCCCTGCGACAGGTGCGCGATCACGTGCTCGGGATTGATGATTTCAACGTCGTGCGGCACCTGGATGTCGGCGGCCGTGACCGGGCCCTCGCCTTCCTTGCGCACCACCAGCGTCACTTCGTCGCGGTTGTGCAGGCGGAACACCACGCCTTTGAGGTTCAACATGATGTGAACCACGTCCTCTTGCACGCCATCGATGGCCGAATACTCGTGAAGCACACCGGCGATGGTGACCTCGGTGGGCGCGTAACCGACCATCGACGACAGCAACACGCGGCGCAGCGCATTGCCCAAGGTGTGACCATAGCCACGCTCGAATGGCTCGAGCGTCACCTTGGCGCGGTTCGCGCCCAGGGGCTCGACGTGGATGGCTTTGGGTTTGAGCAAATTCGTTTGCATGAGGTCTTTCTTTCAATACCCTCGGTTCGTTACACCGATAAGGCTGAGGGACCAGCCGGGCCGGGGGCGGTTCGCCCCGACCGGACGACGGGAAACAAGCATCCAGCGCCACCGAGCGGCGGCACTGGCCGCGCGGTCAGCGCGAGTACAACTCGACGATCAGCGCTTCCTTGATGTCGGCGCCGAATTCGTCGCGGTCCGGCGTCTTCTTGAACACACCTTCCAGCTTGGACGCGTCCACCTGCACCCAGCCTGGCATGCCGATCGACTCGGCGAGCTTCAACGAGTCGGTGATCCGAAGTTGCTTCTTCGACTTGTCACGCACGGCAACGGTGTCGCCGGCCTTGACCTGGTACGAAGCGATGTTCACCACCTGACCGTTCACCGTGATCGACTTGTGCGACACCAGCTGACGCGCCTCGGCGCGGGTCGAACCGAAACCCATGCGGTACACGACGTTGTCCAGACGCGACTCGAGCAGCGTCAACAGCGTGGCACCCGTGTTGCCCTTGCGGCGCTCGGCCTCGGCAAAGTAGCGGCGGAACTGACGCTCCAAGACGCCGTACATGCGCTTGACCTTCTGCTTTTCACGCAGTTGCAGGCCGAAGTCCGAGGTGCGCGAACCGGAGGTTCGGCCATGCTGACCAGGCTTGCTGTCAAACTTGGCCTTGTCGCCAATCGAGCGGCGAGCGCTCTTCAAAAACAGGTCTGTGCCTTCGCGGCGAGACAGTTTCGCCTTGGGACCGAGATAACGTGCCACGTTGATTCCTTCTTCAATCTGACGCAAGCGACATGCTTGCGCGAGTCTGGCGTGTGTTGTTTTGGCCGCTCAGACGGTGGGCTTAGAAAGAAGCTGCGGCGGGATCAGTACGAAAACCGCCAGTGAATTCGCGCAGCTTCAACACAAATGCCGGTGGGCCCTGAAGGGCACCACCGACACGGGGGACCAATCGACCCGAAGGCCGGCGATCAGATGCGACGACGCTTCTGCGGACGGCAGCCGTTGTGCGGCACCGGCGTCACGTCGGAAATCACATTGATGCGAATGCCCAGTGACGCCAAGGCGCGCACCGACGACTCGCGGCCCGGACCCGGGCCCTTGATGCGCACGTCGAGGTTCTTGATGCCCTGCTCTTGGGCAGCGCGACCCGCCACTTCCGCCGCCACCTGAGCAGCGAACGGGGTGCTCTTGCGCGAACCCTTGAAGCCCTGACCACCGCTGGAGGCCCAGGACAACGCACCACCTTGACGGTCGGTGATGGTGATGATCGTGTTGTTGAACGACGCATGAACGTGAGCAATGCCGTCCGCAACATTCTTGCGAACCTTCTTGCGCACGCGCTGGGCGGCGGTATTCGGTGCTTTTGCCATGTGAATTCTCGTTGGATCAGGGCGTCAGGAGCGTGGTCGGCCGGAGGCCTTACTTCTTCACCAGCGCGCCGGACTTGCGCGGGCCCTTGCGGGTGCGTGCATTGGTCTTGGTGCGTTGACCACGCACCGGCAGGCCACGGCGATGCCGGAAGCCACGGTAGCAGCCAAGGTCCATCAAACGCTTGATGTTGATGGACATCTCACGGCGCAAATCGCCTTCGATGGTCAGGCGCCCGATTTCATCGCGGATCTTTTCCAGATCGCTGTCGGTCAGGTCCTTGACCTTGCGATCGAAAGGAACCCCAGTGTTCGTGCAGATCTTCTGCGCGGTGGTCCGACCAATGCCGTAAATCGACGTCAAGCCGATTTCCGTGTGCTTATGGGGCGGAATGTTGATGCCAGCAATGCGTGCCATGTGCGTCCTCTATTCGCTTCTCTGTCCGGCCAGGCTCAACCCTGGCGCTGCTTGTGGCGCGGATCGGTGCAGATCACGCGCACAACGCCCTTGCGGCGGATCACCTTGCAATTCCGGCACATCTTCTTGACCGATGCTGCAACCTTCATGCTCTTCTCCAACGTCCTCGCGGACTGGTTATCACGACTTCATGCCCGCAGGCCGATTCAGCCTGCAAATGCTTGACCAATGCGGGGCCTGGCCAACCAGGCCCCAGAAATTGCCCATCAACTGGGCTTGAAATTCGCCTTTTTCAGCAGCGACTCGTACTGCTGGCTCATCACGTAACTCTGGACCTGCGCCCAGAAGTCCATCGTGACCACGACGATGATCAACAGCGACGTTCCGCCGAAGTAGAACGGCACGTTGTACTTCAGGACCAGAAACTCCGGCAGCAGACACACCGCCGTGATGTACACCGCTCCGACCAGCGTCAGGCGGGCCAGGATCTTGTCGATGTGACGGGCCGTCTGGTCGCCCGGGCGGATGCCCGGGATGAACGCACCGCTCTTCTTCAAGTTGTCTGCGGTCTCACGGCTGTTGAACACCAGCGCCGTGTAGAAAAAGCAAAAGAACACGATCGCCGCGGCATACAACATCACATAAATCGGTTGGCCAGGCGACAACAGGGCCGCCAGGTCACGCAACCACCGGAAACCGTCGCCCGTCGCGAACCAACCCACCACAGTGGCCGGCAACAGAATGATCGAGGACGCGAAAATCGGCGGGATGACGCCTGACATGTTCAGCTTCAACGGCAGGTGCGACGACTGTCCGCCGTACACCTTGTTGCCCACTTGGCGCTTCGCGTAGTTGACCAAGATCTTGCGTTGGCCCCGCTCAACGAACACCACCAGGAACGTGACGCCCACCACGACCAAGACAATGAACAGCGCCGCGGCGATGCTCATGGCACCCGTGCGGATCAGCTCGAACAGACCGCCCAGCGCGCCCGGCAGACCGGCCGCAATGCCCGCAAAAATCAAGATCGAGATGCCGTTGCCCAGACCGCGCTCTGTGATTTGTTCACCAAGCCACATCAGGAACATCGTGCCGGCCACCAGACTCACCACCGCGGTCAAACGGAAGCCGAAGCCCGGCGCAATCACCAGACCGGCCGAACCCTCCAGCGCCAAGGCGATGCCCAGCGACTGGAAGATTGCCAAGCCGAGCGTCCCGTACCGGGTGTACTGAGTGATCTTGCGCCGACCGGCTTCGCCTTCTTTTTTGATCGCTTCCAAGGACGGCACCACGTAGGTCATCAACTGCATGATGATCGACGCAGAGATGTACGGCATGATGCCCAACGCGAACACGGTGAAGCGCGACAAGGCACCACCGGAGAACATGTTGAACAGGCTCAAGATGCCGCCGGATTGACCCTTGAACAACTGCGCCAGCTGGTCCGGATTGATGCCGGGCACGGGAATGTGGGCGCCAATCCGATAGACGACCAAGGCGAGCAGCAGGAACACCAGCCGACGGCGGAGGTCACCGAACTTGCCGCTCTTCGCGAGCTGTGATGCGTTTGTGGCCACTGAGACGCTTACCGGAAAATGTCAGCGCTTCAAGCGAGCGTGCCGCCAACGGCTTCAATGGCCGCCTTTGCGCCCGCCGTCGCGCCCACACCCTTGAAACTCACCTTGCGCGTCAGCTCACCGGACTTGATGACCTTGACCACGCGGATCAACTCACCAATCAGGCCCGCTTGCTTCAAGGTCAACATGTCGACCTCGTCCGCACCGAGGCGTTCAATGTCAGTCAGGCTGACTTCAGCGTTGTACTTCAGCGAGGCCGACTTGAAGCCGCGCTTCGGCAGACGCCGCTGCAGGGGCATCTGACCGCCTTCGAAGCCAACCTTGTGGTAGCCGCCAGAACGCGACTTTTGACCCTTGTGACCGCGGCCGGCCGTCTTGCCCAGACCCGAGCCGATGCCACGGCCCACGCGGCGGCGGGGGCGCTTCGCGCCGCCGGCCGGCTTGATGTTGTTCAGTTCCATCGTGATCTCCCGAATGGTGCTCAGAGCACCTGAACCAGGTAGGCCACCTTGGTGATCATCCCGCGCACGGCAGGGGTGTCTTCCAAAGTGGACTGGCTGTTCAACTTGCGCAGGCCCAACCCGCGCACCGTGGCGCGATGCGACTCACGCGTGCCAGCAATGCTGCGAACCAGCTTGACGGTGAGGGTGGGCTTGGAGGTGTTATCGCTCATCTTGGTCTCTCCTGACGGGCTCAGTTGAACAGCTGCTCAACCGTGAGACCGCGCTTGGCCGCGATTTCCGCCGGGGTGCTGGTGTGCTTGAGTGCGTCCAGCGTGGCGCGCACCAAGTTGTAAGGGTTGGTCGAACCGAGGCTCTTCGCCACGATGTCGGTCACGCCCATGACTTCGAAGACCGCGCGCATCGGACCGCCGGCGATGATGCCGGTGCCAGCCGGTGCCGGTGCCATCAGCACGCGCGACGCGCCATGCTCACCCACCACCTTGTGGTGAATGGAGCCGTTCTTCAGGGACACCTTGGCCATGTTGCGGCGAGCAGATTCCATCGCCTTCTGAATGGCCACAGGCACTTCTTTGGCCTTGCCCTTGCCCATCCCGATGCGGCCGTCACCATCACCCACCACGGTGAGCGCAGCAAAACCGAGAATGCGGCCGCCCTTCACCACTTTGGTGACGCGGTTGACCGCGATCATCTTTTCCTTCAGCCCGTCGTCATTGCCTTCTTGCGGCGCACGGGGTTGAAACTTTGCCATTTTCGAAATCCTTGGTCGCTGAGAGCAACAGGGCGGCGCGGTGAGGCGCCAGCGCCGACGTTAGAACTGAAGACCCGCTTCGCGGGCCGCTTCGGCCAGGGCCTTGATGCGCCCGTGGTAAGCAAATCCGGCCCGGTCGAACGCCACTTTCTCGACACCAGCGGCCTTCGCCTTCTCGGCAATGCGCTTGCCGATCAGCGTGGCAGCGGCGACATTGCCACCCTTGCCCGAAGCGCCCAACTCTTTGCGGACGTCTGCCTCGGCGGTCGAAGCGGAAGCCAACACGCGCGATCCGTCGCCAGAGATGACCGAAGCGTAGATGTGAAGGTTGCTGCGGAACACCGTCAGGCGGGCAGCGCCCTGCACCGCAATGCGGGCACGGGTTTGCAGCGAACGACGAAGGCGCGATTCTTTTTTGGTGATCATGAGTGCGCTCCTTACTTCTTCTTGGTCTCTTTGATCGTGACCTTCTCGTCGGCGTACCGAATGCCCTTGCCCTTGTAGGGCTCCGGCGGACGGATGGCGCGGACTTCGGCGGCGATCTGACCCACGACCTGGCGGTTCGAACCCTTGATGACGATCTCCGTCTGGGTGGGACACGCGACGGTCACGCCTTCAGGCATTTCCTTGGCCACCGGGTGAGAAAACCCGATTTGCAGATTCAACTTGTTGCCAGCGGCCTGAGCGCGAAAACCCACGCCAACGAGCGTCAACTTCTTCTCGAAGCCCTTGCTGACACCGTTGACCATGTTGGCCACCAGTGCGCGCAAGGTGCCCGACATCGCATCGGCTTCAACGCTGTCGTTGGCCGGCGCGAACATCAGCTTGCCGCTGTCATTCTTGATGGTGACCAGGGCACTCACCGGCTGCGTCATCGCACCCAACGAACCCTTGACCGTGATTTGATCGACCGTGATGGCCACATCCACGCCTTGCGGGATGGGCAACGGCATTTTTCCAACGCGGGACATGCTCGTCTTCTCCCTTTAGGCCACGTAGCAAAGGACTTCGCCGCCGATGCCGGCCTGACGTGCCTTGCGGTCTGTCATCACGCCCTTCGGCGTGGTGACGATGGCGACACCCAAACCGTTCATGACGTTCGGGATGTCGTGACGGCCCTTGTAAATGCGCAGACCCGGGCGGCTCACGCGTTCAATGTGCTCGATCACCGGACGACCGGCGTAATACTTCAGCGCAATTTCCAGCTGCGGCTTCGACGCTTCGCCAACGACGGCGAAATTGTCGATGTAGCCCTCGTCCTTCAGGACTTGGGCAATGGCCACCTTCAGCTTGGACGACGGCATCACAACCGCAGGCTTGTCCACCATCTGCGCGTTGCGGATGCGGGTCAGCATATCGGCGATGGGATCACTCATGCTCATACGAAAATCTCCTGTCAGGCCGCAGCCGGATTACCAGCTCGCCTTGATGACGCCAGGGATGTCGCCCTTGAACGCCAGCTCGCGGATCTTGTTACGCGCCAGACCAAACTTGCGGAAAGTACCGCGAGGACGGCCCGTCAACTCACAGCGGTTGCGCTGCCGGGTCGGGTAGGCGTTGCGCGGCAGCTGCTGAAGCGCCAGACGAGCGGCATAACGCTCTTCATCGGACTTCTTGGCATCGTTGGCCGTGCTCTTGAGCTCTTCGTACTTCTTCGCGTACTTGGCCACCAGCTGGGCGCGCTTGAGTTCGCGTTGAATGAGGGAACATTTAGCCACGGGCCACCTCAGTTCTTAAAGGGAAACTTGAATGCAGCCAGCAGGGCCTTGCACTCGTCGTCGGTTTTGGCGGTCGTCGTGATGCTGATGTTCAGACCACGCAGCGCATCCACTTTGTCGTACTCGACTTCGGGGAAGATGATCTGCTCTTTGACGCCGATGTTGTAATTGCCCCGGCCATCGAAGGACCGGCCGGAAATCCCGCGGAAGTCACGGACGCGGGGCAGCGCGATGGTGACGAAACGGTCCAAAAATTCGTACATGCGCACGCCACGCAGGGTGACCATGCATCCGATGGGCACCCCATCACGAATTTTGAAACCCGCAATCGCCTTCTTCGACTTGGTGACCACGGGCTTTTGACCGGCAATCTTCGTCAGGTCGCTGACCGCGTGCTCCATGACCTTCTTGTCCGAGACCGCTTCGCTGACACCCATGTTCAGCGTGATCTTGGTCAGACGCGGCACTTCCATCACCGACTTGTAGCCAAACTTCTGGACCAGGTCGCCGGAAATCTTGTCGCGGTAAATCGCCTGCAGGCGCGCAATTTGTTGTTCAGCCATGATCGATTACGCCTTGATCTCTTCGCCGCTGGACTTGTAGACGCGAACCTTCTTGCCGTCTTCCAGGAGCTTGATGCCCACGCGGTCGGCCTTGCCAGACGCGCTGTTGTAGATCGCCACATTCGACTGGTGGATCGGCAAAGTCTTGTCGACCACACCACCCGTCGTGCCCTTCATCGGGTTTGGCTTCACGTGCTTCTTCACGACGTTCACGCCATCCACGACGATGCGGTCAGCGTCCACGCGCTGCGCAACGGTGCCGCGCTTGCCCTTGTCGCGACCGGTCAATACGATGACCTGGTCGCCCTTGCGAATCTTATTCATGGCCTGTCCTTCAACGAGGGCTCAAAGCACTTCGGGTGCCAGTGAAACGATCTTCATGAAGCGCTCGGTGCGCAGCTCGCGCGTAACCGGGCCGAAGATGCGCGTGCCAATGGGCTCGAGCTTGGCATTCAGCAAGACGGCGGCGTTGCCGTCAAACTTCACCAAGGAACCGTCCTGGCGACGAACGCCCTTGGCGGTGCGAACGACGACGGCACTGTAGACCTCGCCCTTCTTCACGCGCCCACGGGGCGCCGCTTCCTTGATGCTGACCTTGATGACATCGCCAATGCCGGCATAGCGGCGCTTCGAGCCGCCCAGCACTTTGATGCACATGACGGACTTCGCGCCAGTGTTGTCCGCGACGTCAAGCCGCGACTGCATTTGAATCATGTTCTGTGTCCCCAACTTGAACCGCTTGCCGCCCCTGAGCGGAAGCGGCGCGCGATCAGTCTTGGGCCCGTCGCCGCGACACCAGCACGCCAAGCCAAATGATTTGGCTGGCAGCGCCCGTGTGTTGACGTTTTGGGCGGATCCGAACTCGTTGCCTTGCCGCTCGGCATGGCTCGGTTGTTCAGCGAAGTCGGCGATTATCGCCTGGAATTCAGAGCGCTGTCAAGCGACTGCAGCGCATTTCACCCTTGGAGGCCCTGGGCCTGGGTCAGCAGCACCTCGGCGGAGCTCACCTCGAACTTGCCAGGGGCTTCGACGTTCAGGGCTTTGACCACGCCGTCGACCACCAACATCGAATACCGCTGGGACCGCACGCCCATGCCGCGGGCCGTCAAGTCCAACGGCAAGCCGACCGCCTTCGTGAACTCCGCACTGCCGTCGGCCATCATCCGGACTTTGCCGGCGGTTTGTTGGTCACGACCCCAAGCCCCCATGACGAACGCATCGTTGACCGACACGCACCAAATCTCGTCGACGCCCGCGGCCTTCAGCGAATCGGCCAATTTGACGAACCCCGGCACGTGCTGCGCCGAGCAGGTTGGCGTGTACGCACCAGGCAAGGCGAACAAGGCAATGGTCTTGCCCTTCGTGGCCGCGTCGACCGCAAAGGCGTTGGGACCCAAGGAGCAGCCGTTGCCCTCCACTTCAATGAACTCAAAGAGGGTGGCAGCAGGCAGCTTGTCGCCGATGTTCAACATGGAGTTCTCCGCGTGATTGGGGGAAGGAACAAGAAAAACAGCCGGCCGACCCATGGCGGGCCGCCGGCTGTAGCATGCTCGGGGGCGGTGAGCACCCGAGTAAAAACGGACCGATCAGACCTCGCGCGAGCGCTGCACCAAGCGGGTCACGACCCAAGCCTTGGTCTTTGAGAACGGACGCGTTTCACTGATCTCGACGATGTCGCCCATCTTGCACTCATTGAGCTCGTCGTGTGCATGATACTTGCTGGATTTGGCCACGATCTTGCCGTACAGCTCATGCTTGGTCCGACGCTCGATCAAGACGGTGATGGTCTTGGCCCGCTTGTCGCTCACGACCTTGCCCACCAACGTGCGGGTGTTCTTGGCCGGCGCTGCAACAGCGACGTCGGTGGCGGCTTGCGTGTTCATTTGGCAGCCCCTTCCTTCTTCTTCTGCGCCAAGATGGTCTTGGCACGGGCGATGTCGCGGCGGGTGTTGCCCAGCTGCGTGTGGTTGGTCAATTGCTGCGTGGCCTTTTGCATGCGCAGGCCGAAATGAGCCTTCAGCAGATCGCTGACCTCTTTTTCGAGACCGGCAACGTCCTTGGCACGGAGTTCAGATGCTTTCATGGTTTCTCCTCTGGGCCTCAGGTACCGACCTGGCGGGCCACGAAAGTCGTCTTCAACGGCAGCTTGGCCGAGGCCAGCAGGAAGGCCTCCCGGGCCAGCTGCTCGGGCACGCCGTTGATTTCGTACAGCACCTTGCCAGGCTGGATCTCAGCCACGTAGTACTCGGGATTGCCCTTGCCGTTGCCCATGCGGACTTCGGCAGGCTTCTGCGAAATCGGCTTGTCCGGGAAGATGCGGATCCAGATGCGGCCGCCACGCTTCACGTGGCGAGAAATCGCGCGGCGAGCCGCCTCGATCTGACGCGCGGTGATGCGGCCACGTTCGGTGGCCTTCAGGCCAAAGTCGCCAAAGGACACGGCGGCGCCACGGGTGGCGACGCCGGTGTTTCGACCCTTTTGTTCCTTGCGGAATTTTCTGCGTGCAGGTTGCAGCATGCTTATTCTCCTTTGCCCTCGGCGGCGCCAGGCGCAACCGCCTTGCGCACGCGCTTCACGGCAGGCGTGCGAACGCCATCGGCCGCTTCAGCCGGGCGATCCGCACCAGGGCGACCACGGCCGGCCGGTGCGCCGGGACGGGCATTGCGACGGGGGCGACGATCTTCCTCGTTGGCTTCGGGTTTGTTCAGACCCGGGGCCTCGCCTTGACCAAGTCGGTCGCCACGGTAGACCCAGCACTTCACGCCGATCACACCGTACGTCGTCTTGGCTTCGGAGAAGCCGTAGTCGATGTCGGCCTTCAGGGTGTGAAGCGGCACGCGGCCTTCGCGGTACCACTCGCAACGGGCAATTTCGATGCCGTTCAAACGGCCCGACGACATGATCTTGATGCCCTGTGCGCCCAGGCGCATGGCGTTCTGCATCGCTCGCTTCATGGCGCGGCGGAACATGATGCGCTTCTCGAGCTGCTGGGTGATGCTGTCAGCGATCAGTTGAGCGTCGATTTCGGGCTTGCGCACTTCCTCGATGTTCACGGCCACCGGCACACCCAAGCGGCGCGTCAGTTCGGCCTTGAGGTTTTCGATGTCCTCGCCCTTTTTGCCAATCACAACGCCCGGACGCGCCGAGAAGATCGTGATGCGGGCATTTTTGGCGGGGCGCTCGATCAGAATGCGCGACACGGCAGCGCTCTTCAAGCGCGCCTTCAGGTACTCGCGCACCTTCAGGTCTTCGGCCAGCATCGTGGCGAAGTTCTGGTTGTTCGCGTACCAGCGCGAAGCCCAGTTCCGCGTGACAGGCAGGCGGAAACCGGTCGGATGGATTTTTTGTCCCATGGTGTTCCTGGCCCTCAGTTGCCGACGGTGACGTAAATGTGGCAGGTCGGCTTGCTGATGCGGTTACCGCGGCCCTTGGCCCGTGCGGAGAAACGCTTCAGCGTGGCACCTTGCTCCACATAGATCGTCTTGACCTTGAGCTCATCGATGTCGGCACCGTCGTTGTGCTCGGCGTTGGCGATGGCCGACTCGAGCGCCTTCTTGATGATGCCGGCGGCCTTCTTCGGCGTGAACGTCAAGATGTTCAGCGCTTGATCGACCTTCTTGCCGCGGACCATGTCAGCCACTAGGCGACCCTTGTCGGCCGAGAGGCGAACACCGCGAACGATTGAATTGGTTTCCATCGTGGCGTCCTTTACTTCTTGGCCTTCTTGTCGGCCGGGTGCCCCTTGAACGTGCGCGTGAGCGCAAATTCGCCGAGCTTGTGGCCGACCATCTGGTCGGTAATGTAGACCGGAACGTGCTGCTTGCCGTTGTGAACGGCAATCGTCACGCCGATGAAATCGGGGAGGATCGTGGACCGACGCGACCAGGTCTTGATCGGCTTCTTGTCCTTCGTGGCGACCGCCTTCTCCACCTTCAACAGCAGGTGGTTGTCGACGAACGGGCCCTTCTTGAGTGAACGGGTCATGGCAGCCCCTTCTTACTTCTTGCGACGCGAGACGATCATCGTCTGCGTGCGCTTGTTGTTGCGGGTACGGTAGCCCTTGGTCATCGTGTTCCAAGGCGACACCGGCACCTGGCCTTCGCCGGTGCGACCTTCACCACCACCGTGCGGGTGATCGACCGGGTTCATGGCCGTGCCACGCACCGTCGGGCGAATGCCCTTCCAACGGATGGCACCGGCCTTGCCGTACTGGCGCAGGTTGTGCTCTTCGTTGGCGACTTCACCGATGGTCGCGCGACAGTCGATGTGGATCTTGCGAACCTCACCCGAGCGCAGGCGCAGCTGAGCGTAGATCCCTTCGCGCGCCAGCAGCGTCACCGACGTGCCCGCCGAGCGCGCGATTTGCGCGCCCTTGCCAGGCAGCATTTCCACGCAGTGGATGGTCGAACCCACCGGGATGTTGCGGATGGGCAGCGTGTTGCCGGCCTTGATTGGCGCCTCCGGGCCACTCAAGATCGTCGCACCTGCGTCCAGGCCACGCGGTGCAATGATGTAGCGACGCTCGCCGTCGGCGTAGCACACCAGCGCGATGTGGGCCGTGCGGTTCGGGTCGTACTCAATGCGCTCGACCTTCGCGGGGATGCCGTCCTTGTTGCGCACGAAGTCGACCACGCGGTAGTGGTGCTTGTGCCCACCGCCCTTGTGGCGAATCGTGATGTGACCGTTGTTGTTGCGGCCGGCATTCTGCATCTGCGGCTCGAGCAGCGACGCTTCCGGCTTGCCCTTGTGGAGGTGCGGGTGCACCACCTTGACCACGGCACGGCGGCCGGGCGAGGTCGGTTTGACTTTGACGACGGGCATTACGCTGCCTCCCCGGAGAAGTTGAGCTCCTGGCCGGCCTTCAGCGAGACATAGGCCTTCTTGACGTGGTCACGGCGACCGATCGAACGCCCGAAGCGCTTGACCTTGCCCTTTTGAACCACGGTCTGGACAGACTCGACTTCGACCTTGAACATCAGCTCGACGGCCGCCTTGATTTCAGGCTTGGTCGCGTCGCGCAGGACCTTGAACAGCACCTGGTTGTGCTTCTCGGCCGCCATCGTGGCCTTCTCGGACACGATCGGGGCGACCAGCACTTGGGCCAGGCGGTTTTCCGCAAATTTCACGGCGCTCATGCCAGCATCTCCTTGAGCTGCTCGATCGCGGCCTTCGTCACCAGGACCTTCTTGTAGAAGACCAGCGACAGCGGATCGGCATAACGCGGCTCGATCACGAGCACGTTGGGCAGGTTGCGGGACGCCAGCAGCAAGTTGTCATCCACTTGGTCGGCAATCACCAGCACCGAGTCGAGGCCCATGGCCTTGAACTTGGCAGCCAGCAGCTTGGTCTTCGGTGCTTCGACGCTGAAGGAATCCACCACAGCCAGACGACCTTCGCGAGCGAGCTGCGACAGGATCGCCGCCATGCCGGCGCGGTACATCTTCTTGTTGACCTTCTGCGAAAAGTTCTCGTTCGGGCTGTTCGGGAAGATGCGACCACCCCCACGCCACAGCGGCGACGAGGTCATGCCGGCGCGGGCACGGCCGGTGCCTTTCTGACGCCACGGCTTTTTGGTGGAATGCTTGACCTCTGCGCGGTCCAGTTGGGCACGGGTGCCCTGGCGCGCATTGGCCTGGAAGGCAACCACCACCTGGTGGACCAGGGCTTCGTTGTAGTCGCGACCGAACACGGTGTCGGGCGCGTCAACTTTGGACGAAGCCTGACCTTGTTCGTTGAGGAGCTCGAGCTGCATCAGTTGGCCCCTTTCTTGACCTTGACCTTGACGGCAGGGCGCACGACCACGTGGCCGTTCTTGGCGCCCGGCACGGCGCCGCGAACCAGGATGAGCTGGCGCGCTTCGTCGATGCGGACGATGTCAAGGTTTTGGACGGTCTTGGTCACGTCACCAAGGTGACCCGACATCTTCTTGCCCGGGAACACGCGACCCGGATCCTGCGCCATCGAGATCGAGCCCGGCACGTTGTGCGAACGGCTGTTGCCGTGCGACGCGCGCTGCGAGCTGAAGTTGTGGCGCTTGATGGTGCCGGTGAAGCCTTTGCCGATCGACGTGCCCTGCACATCAACCAGCTGCCCCACAGCGAACACGCCGACCGGCACTTGCGCGCCCGGCTTGTATTCGGCCGCCACTTCGGCAGGCACGCGGAATTCTTTGAGCACCGTCCCGGCCTCAACACCCGCCTTGGCGAGGTGACCGGCTTCGGGCTTCGTCACGCGCGAGGCTTTGCGCGTGCCGTAGGCGACTTGGATGGCAGCGTAGCCATCGGTGTCGGCCGTCTTGACTTGAGCCACGCGGTTGTTGGACACGTCGAGCACGGTCACAGGAATGGCGTCGCCATCGTCCGTGAAGATGCGCATCATGCCCACCTTGCGGCCCAGCAATCCCAGGCGATGGCCCGGATTCGTGGTCGTCATGGTTTTCTCCAGCCCCCTTGCCTTGCGGCGCAGAAGCCTTTGTTTCTAGGACCCGACATCGATTGGTCGGGCTGACTGGGTGGATCTTCCCGCCCTGAGGCCGGAATTCCGGAAAAGCCCACGACTATATCAGGTCGCGGGCGAAAGTCCAACGAGCGCCCTCCCCTGCGGGAGGGCGCCGCCGATCACTGCAGCTTGATTTCGACGTCAACGCCCGCGGGGAGGTCGAGCTTCATCAGCGCATCCACCGTCTTGTCGGTGGGATCGACAATGTCCATCAGGCGCTGGTGCGTGCGGATCTCGAATTGGTCGCGCGACGTCTTGTTGACGTGGGGCGAACGCAGGATGTCGAAGCGCTGCATGCGGGTCGGCAGAGGGACCGGGCCCTTGACGATCGCGCCGGTGCGCTTGGCGGTTTCAACAATTTCAAGGGCCGACTGGTCGATCAACTTGTAATCGAAGGCCTTCAGGCGAATGCGGATCTTTTGCTTTTGCATGATGCTCCGCTCCTCAGTCGATGATCTTGGCCACGACGCCGGCGCCGACGGTGCGACCGCCTTCACGGATGGCGAAGCGCAGGCCCTCTTCCATCGCGATCGGCGCGATCAGCTTCACCGTGATGCTCACGTTGTCGCCAGGCATCACCATTTCCTTGTCCTTCGGCAGCTCCACCGCCCCCGTCACGTCCGTCGTGCGGAAGTA
>CALRPU020000004.1:0-176905 GCA_943370175.1 Hydrogenophaga intermedia
CGCCACCGCGCCCTGCCCCACCCGACCACGGCCACGCCTGCGTGCGTGTGCGCGGCTGTTCGTCCGCACCGCCGCGTGGTGCCCATCGCCATCGCGCCCCTCGCCCTGGCCGTCGGTGTCCTGCTTTGTGCCCCGGGTACCGCCCAGGCTGGCGGCGAGCCCACGCTGGACAAGGTCATCGTGACCGGCAGCACCACCAGCCAGGTCGGCGTGGCCGACGCGGCCAGCGTCGGCACCGTGTCGAAGGAACAGCTGAAAGCACGCACCGTCTACCGCCCCGGTGAACTGCTGGAAGCCACGCCCGGGCTGATCGTCAGCCAGCACAGCGGCGAGGGCAAAGCCAACCAGTTCTACCTGCGGGGCTTCAACCTGGACCACGGCACCGACCTGCGCACCACGGTCGACGGCATGCTGGTCAACCAACGCAGCCACGGCCACGGTCAGGGCTGGACCGACCTGAACTTTTTGATCCCCGAACTGGCCAGCGGCCTGCGCTACAAGAAGGGCCCGTACTTTGCCGACGAGGGCGACTTTGCGTCGGCTGGCGCGGTGGAGATCGGCTACGTCGACACGCTGCCGTCGGGCATCGCCCACCTCAGCGTGGGGCAGAACGGCCACCGGCGCGTGCTGCTGGCCGATTCGTCAGCGATGGGCGCGGGCCAGCTGCTGTACGCCGTCGAGGGCCTGCACAACGACGGCCCTTGGACCCGCCCGGACAACTACCGCAAGTTCAACGCGGTGCTGCGCTACTCGCAAGGCGACCTGGCGAACGGCTGGAACCTCACCGGCATGGCCTACGACGCGCGCTGGAACGCGACCGACCAGGTGCCGCTGCGCGCCGTCACCGCCGGCACGCTCGGGCGCTACGACCTGATCGACCCGACCGACGGCGGACAGGCGCACCGGCTGAGCTTGTCCGGCGCCTGGCGCCAGACGACCGACACCCGCCGCACCGAGGTCAACGCCTACCTCGTCCACTGGGGTTTGAGCCTGTTCTCCAACTTCACCTACTTCCTGGACGACCCGGTCAATGGCGACCAGTTCGCGCAGCCGGACCGCCGCGCCATGACCGGCCTGAACGCGCGGCACAGCTGGCAAGGCCAGCTGCTGGGGCGCGAAAGCGAACACCAGGTGGGCGTGCAGCTGCAGAACGACCGCATTCACAATGCGCTGCTGACGACGCGCGCACGGCAGACGCTCGGCACCGTTCGCCAGGACCGCATCGACGAGGCCAGCGTGGGGCTGTGGGTGCAGACGTCCACCCAGTGGGCGCCGAGGTTCCGCAGCGTGGCGGGGCTGCGCGCCGACCACTACCGCTTCCGCGTGGCCAGCAACCTGGCGGCCAACAGCGGCCAGACCAACGCCACCCAGGTCAACCCCAAGCTCAGCCTGATCGCCGGTCCGTGGCGGCAGACCGAGCTGTACCTGAACCTGGGCCGCGGCTTCCACAGCAACGACGCCCGCGGCACGGTCACGCGCACCGACCCCAAGACGGGCGACCCGGTCGACCCGGTGACGCCGCTGTCGCGGTCCACCGGCGCCGAGCTGGGCTTGCGCACCAGCCCGCTGCCGGGCCTGCAGACGACGCTGTCGGTCTACCGGCTGGACTTCAAGTCCGAGCTGCTGTTCGTCGGCGACGCCGGCACCACCGAAGCCAGCCGCCCGAGCCGGCGCACGGGCGTGGAGCTGACCAACTTCTACAAGCTCAGCAACCAGCTCACCGTGGACGCGGACCTGGCCTTCGCGCGGGCGAGGTTCCGCGACGCCGACCCGGCGGGCTCGCGCATTCCGGGCGCGGTCGAGGGCGTGGCGTCGGTGGCGGTGGCCATCGACCACGTGGGGCCGTGGTTTGGCGCGCTGCAGTGGCGCTACTTTGGCGCGCGGCCCCTGGTGGAGGACAACAGCGTGCGGTCCAAGGCCACGCGCACCTTGAACGGGCGCATCGGCTACAAGCTCACGCCCCGCACCACGGTGGCGCTGGAAGGCTACAACCTGGCCAACCGGCGCGACTCGGCCATCGACTACTACTACACCTCGCGCCTGCCGGGCGAGCCGGCGGGCGGCGTGGACGATGTGCACTTCCACCCCATCGAGTCCCGGTCGTTCCGGCTGACGCTGAGCACAGCGTTCTGACCCGGTGCGGCTCAGGGCAGCGGCGCGTCCGGCCGGCGCGCCGGGCGACTCAGGCTCATCGTGTGATGCAGCACGCGGTCGATGGCGTCGGGCGCGGTGGCCGCCGCCACCGAGAGGCCATGAACCTCACGCTGCGCGCCCACGGCCATGACCGCCAGGTCCAAGGCCGGCAGCCTGGCCATGGCCGCGGCCGCGCCCGCGGCAAAGGCCGGCGACACCGTGGACTGCTCGTCGAACAGGCGCTCCGGCAGCGGTTCGCTGCGCTCGATGGCGGCCAGCCGGGTGGCCACCAAGCCGGCCAAGGGCCCGCCCGGGTCGACGAGGCGGCGCATCCGACGGGCCTCGGTCAGCGCGGCAAGCCCGGTGCGCAGGTCAAAGCGCTCGTCGACGTCGACGACGGCGCTTTGGCTGCTGCGTGGCGCGTCGCGCGCCCGCACGGCCGGCCCACTGGCCCAAGGGTCCATCACGATGACGTCCGCCAGCGCGCCCTGGGCGCCGGTCGGCGGTGACGGTGGCAGCCGCTCGGCCCAGGTGTGGCCGAACGGCGTCTCGTTGCCCACCACCTGCACGAATTCACCGGGCGACAACCGCAGCGCGGCCAGGCGCGCGGCGACCCGGGCGTGCTCGTCGCAGTTGCCCACGCCCAGCGCCATGGCCATCCCGGTGCAGGCGGCAACCCCTTGCTGCTCCAGCACATTGACGATCAGCTCACGCCGCGCCTGCACCCGTGGCAGGTCCCGCCCATCGCTGCGCAGCACATTGGCACGGCCATGGCGCAGCAGGCGCCGGGTGGCCTCCATGGACTGGTTGGCCTCGCGCAGTCGCCGTTGATCATCGGGATGGTCCACTGGGTCGCCCTGCAGCTGCGCGGCGAGCGCGTAAGCCGACTGCTGCACCTCGTGGACGGCCATTGACCGCGAGGCCGGCGGGCCGCCGCGCGGCTGGGCAGACGGTGCCGGTGCCGAGCCAGCCGCTGGCGCTCGCCGCGCGGCCAAGGCACCGCCGGCGAACGGCGTGCGTTCCCGCGCGCCCGCGCGCGGCGGCATGGGCGGGGGGTCGGGCACGGTGGCAACGGGGGTCGCGGTGGTGCCGATCAGGGCGCGTGGTGGCAAAGGCTTCATGGCAGCCCATGGTGGGCGCCGCCCCAGGTGCGCGGTGCGCCATGGCGAAGTGCCGTCGCGGCCAACGACGCCGCGTGCGGGTCAGGCCGGGCCGCGCTGCAGCACGTCACCCCACACCGTGCCCTCGGCGGCCCGGCGCTCGGGGCCGGGCGCGTCGTACAGCACCAGCCAGGCGGGTGACCCGGGCCACAGCGAGGCCGGCAGCGCGCACAGCGCCTCGGCCTTGTCGCAGCCGCGGCCGTGCGGCAGGCTCAGGTCTGCGACCAACGGTGGCCCAAAGCACGCCGGGCCTTCGCAGTTTGCCAGGGCGGCGCGGGCGCCGCGCCAAGTGAAGACGCGGATGTCGCCGTCAAGCACCATGGTCGGTCCGGCAAGAATCAGCAGGTCCTCGCCGGAGAAATGCAGGTCGCGCACGCCCAGGCCGTCGAGCGGCAGGAAATGCTTGCGCAGCAGTGTGCCGTCGGTGTCGATCGGTGCCAGGCGCAGTTGGCCATCGCGCTCGGCCACGGCGATTTCGATGATCAGCGACCAACCGCGCAGCACCGGACCCCGTAGGCCCAGCAGCAAGCGGTCGCCGTTCACCGCCAGGCCCTCGATGTCGAAGCCATTGTCCTTGCCCGGGATGGCGAGGAAGGGGGCCAGGTGGGGGTCGTCGGCCAGCAGCCGCGTGAGCTCGTTGTCGCGGGCGTCGCCCTTGAGCAGCGCAGCGCGGCGACCGTCCCGGGCCTTTCGCACGAGGCCCGGGGCGCCATGCTCATCGGACTCGATGGGCAGGCGGGCCAGCAGGCGGCGGTTGCCGTCCAGCGCCAGCTTGCCCAGCCGCCGGGCGTTGTCGGCGTCGCTGCGCCCGGGCTTGGCGTTCTTGCGCTTGTGGCCGTGCGAACCCACCACCCACAGCCAGTCGCCCACCACCGCCATGCCTTCCAGGTCGGCCTCGTCGTCGGGCGCGCCAGGCAGGTCAAGCAGGTCGGCCAACGCGTGCGAGCGTCCCTGGCCAAAACGCAAGGCCTCGGTGCCCACCGGCGTCAGCCGCTGCAGGCGGTCGACACCGCAGGCCTCGTCGCCCGCCACCCACAGCCAGTCGCCGCTGAACGCGGCGCCCGAGAGATTGGCATGCACCAGCGCGTCAGGGGCAAACTCCAGGCGGACGGCGTGGGCAAGGCGGTGGTGGCTCATGGGCAGCTCTTGGGAGGTGAGGGTCGGGGTGGGAACGGGCGGTGCGTCCAGGCGCGGTGTCACGGCTTGCCGACGCAGCTCGCGTAAGCGCTGACCGTGCCCGGCCAGTCGCTGAACAGGCCGATCACGCCGACGTCCTGCGCCAGCACGTCGACCACCCGCAGCGTGTCGCCCGGCCCGGTGATCGCGGGCGCCAGGCCTTGGTAGAAAAAGCCACCGCCGTCGCTCAGCGTGCCCGAGCGCTCCAGGCTCCAGCCGATCAGCTTCAGGCCCACGCGGCGCGCCGTGCGGGCGTAGGCCGACGGCACGATGCGGCCCTGGGCATCCAGCGTCAGCATGGCCCACAGCGGGGGCGCGACGATCTGCACGCCCTCGGCCCGCAGCCCCGCCAACGCGGCCTGCGCGGCGGGCAGGTCCGCCGGCTTGGTCACGCCGATCAGGGCCACCGCCTGGCGCGCGAACGCCGGCTCCTGGCGCAGCCAATGGCGGATGTCGGCCTGCGAGAACGACTGCGGCCACACGCGCTGCGGCGGCACGCCGGCCGCCTTGTAGTCGTCGATCATCTGCTGCGCATAGGCGGCCTGGGTGTAGTCGCCCTCAAAGGGCATCGGCACCTCGGGCGCCTTCAGCTCGGGCGTCATGCCCACGCCCAGCTGCTGGAACAGCGCGATGCTTTCGCGGTGCGTCATCAGCGTGCCGGTGGCCGCGTAAGCCTCGGTGCGCCAGTCGGGCGTGCCCTTGACGAATTCGGCCACGGTGGTGGCGCGCGGGTTCACGCCGTCCATCTTGCCCTTCAGGGTCTTGAACTCGGCCAGCGTCAGGTCGCTGGTGCAGCAGCGCGCGCTGGCGGGCCGGCCCGGGGCGGCGGGCGTGAAGGGCTGGCTGCACTTGGCGGCCAACGGGGTCTGCAGGATGTTGGTGGTGGCGTGCAGGTCGCACTGGGCATGGCGGCACACCAACTCGCGGTCGCGGGTGAAGGTGACGTCGCACTCGATGATGCCGGCGCCCATGCGCGCGGCGGCCAGGTAGGACTCGCGGGTGTGCTCGGGGAACTGCAGCGGCGCGCCGCGGTGGGCAATGGAAAACAGCGTGCGCCGCACCGGCTGCGCCTGGCAGGCTTGCAGCCGCGTCTTCAGCGGGCCCTCGGGCAGCAGGTCGATCAGGTAGTGCGGGCGCGGGCCGACGTCGATGCGCGTCGGGGCGGCGGCGGGCGCGCTGGCGGCGGCGCCGGCGGCCCCCTGCGTCACAAGCAAGACCAACGCCACGACCAAGGCCAACGACAGCGCTCGCCACGCGGGTGGGCAGGGGTGAACCAGCGGCTCGGTGCTCATGCAGTCCTTTCGGTCAGCGGTCAGGGGTCAGGGGCGACGGCACAATGGATCTCATCGCGCGGGCGGGACGACGCCGCCCGCCCCACCCCCGTCCGGAGCGAATGATGAACCCACACGACACCACGCCGCGCCCGTTTCACCTGGCCTTTCCCGTGTCGGACCTGGCCGCCGCGCGCCGCTTCTACGGCGGCCTGCTGGGCTGCCCCGAAGGCCGCAGCTCGCCGGAATGGATCGACTTCAACCTCTACGGCCACCAGATCGTGGCCCACCTGGCCCCGCACGAAACCCGGCGAGCCGACACCAACGCGGTCGACGGCGACCAGGTGCCGGTGCGCCACTTCGGCGTGGTGCTGCCGATGGCCGAATGGGACGCCCTCGCGGCGCGGCTGCGCGGCGAGGGCGTGGCGTTCATCATCGAACCGCACGTGCGCTTCAAGGGCGAGGTGGGCGAACAGGCCACCATGTTCTTCCTCGACCCCTGCGGCAACGCGCTGGAGTTCAAAGCCTTTGCAGACCTGAACGCCCTGTTCGCCAAGTAGCCGGCTCAGGTGCCGATGCGCCCGCCGTCGTTCTTGCTGATGGCGATGGTCGCTGAGCGCGGGCGGGCGTTGGCACCGCCCGGGCCGTAGCCCACGTTGCCCGGCCAGTGGCTGACGTACTTGCTGGGGTCGGCCACGTCGGCCTTGGCGATGGTTTCGCCCGGGTGCTGGATGTTGATGAACAGCGTCTTGCCGTCCGGCGTCTCGGTGGCGCCGGTGATTTCGCAGTCCTTCGGGCCCACCAGGAAGCGCTTCAGCGCATTGGCCTCGGGCTTCTTGCCCACGTAGGTGGCCACCGTGGTGGTGCTGCCGTCGGTCTTGGTGTAGCTCAGCGTGGTCTTCACGCCGTCGCCCACCTTGCCCGGCACGCCGGCCAGCATCATGCAGTTGGTGACGTCGGTGTAGGCGCCGTCGTCGGTCTGGATCCAGGCCAGCTGGGTGTTCGGGCTGAACCACAGGCCGTCCGGGCTGGAGAAGTCCTGGTCGGCGGTCAGCGCGCTCAGGTTCACCTTGGTGGCGTCGGCGGTCGACTCGGCACCGAACAGGTAGACGTCCCAGGTGAACGTGGTGGCCGCGCTTTCGCCACCGGCCTCGGCCATGCGGATGATGTGGCCGTTGACGTTGCTCGGCGCACCCAAGGTGCCACCGGCGCGGCTGTCGCTGTAGGTGCGCGGGTTGGCGGCGTCCAGGCCGAACTGGGTGCCGGTGGGCTCCAGCTTGCGGTTGCTGTTGTTGGTCAGCGTGTAGTAGATCTCGCCGGTGGCCGGGTGCACGGCGTTCCACTCCGGGCGGTCCATGCGGGTGGCGCCCACGGCGTCGGCGGCCAGTCGGGCGTTGATGACCACGTCGCCCTGGTCGGCGAAGGCGTAGGTGGTGTAGCCGCTGATGGCGGGGTTGCCGATGCTCAGCTCGATCCAGTTGCCGGTGCCGTCGGCGTTGAACTTCGCCACGTACAGCTTGCCGCTGTCCAGGTATTTGTCGCCGGTGGCGATGCGGTTGCTGGGGTTGGCGTCGGCGGCCACCCAGGTGGCGGTCGACACCCACTTGTAGATGTACTCGCCCTGCGAGTCGTCGCCCATGTAGACGGCCAGCGGCTTGCCCACCACCTGCTTGCCGAAGGCGCCGCTCTCGTGCGCGAAGCGGCCCAGGCCGGTGCGCTTCTTGATGGCGGCGGTCTTGTCGTAAGGGTCGATCTCCACGATGTAGCCCATGGTGTTGAGCTCGTGGCGGTAATCGTCGGTGCCGTCGGTGGACGTGCCCAGCTTGCTGATGTTCCAGCGCGCGTACTTGTCGTCGCTGCCCGAGGTCTCCCAGCCGTGGCGGCTGGCGGCGCCCTGGGCGCGGCCGTAGCGGTTCAACGCGGCCACGCTCTTCGCGTCGGCGCCGGTGCGCGCGGCGTTGTCGGTGCTGCTGCGGGTGAAGTAGCCGGCCCAGTTTTCCTCACCGGTCAGGTAGGTGCCCCACGGCGTGTAGCCGGTGCCGCAGTTGTTGATGGTGCCGCGCGCGCCGGTGCCGGTCGTCGAGAACTTGGTGCGCATCAGCGCGTTGCCGCGCGCCACGCCAGACAGCTCGACCGGCGTCAGCGGCGTGATGCGGCGGTTGTAGGCGGAGTCCTGGGCGTAGGAGAAGGTGCCGCTGGTCTTGCGCACCTCGACGATGGACACGCCGTGCGCCGGAATTTCCTTGTCGCTTTCGGACGCCGGGCGCGGGCGCGCGGTGACGCCGTTGGCGTGCAGGAACTGGTCGGTCAGCGCCTCATGGTTCATGACCAGCAGGCCGCGGTCGCTGCTGGTGGCGTCGCGGCGGGTGCCATCGGCGGACAGGCCGAAGTACTCCATGCCGTCGTGGTGGTCGCCGGCGCGGTTGTCGAAGTCGGTGTCGGTGCCGTCGTTCTTGTAGGCCGGCGTGGCCGCGGTCAGCGGGTCACCGAGCGCGTAGATCACCTTGAAGCTGTAGCCGGCGGGCACGGTGACGACGTCGGCGGTCGACTTGGCCACGGCGGTGAAGCCGAGCGTGGTGATCGCGGGGTCGGGCACGGCGGCCGGGGGGGTGGTCGTGGTCGGCGCGGCCACGGCGTCGTCGCCGCCGCCGCAGGCGCTCAGGCCCAGGCCGGCCAGCAGCGCGCCGCCGGCGGTGCCCACGCCGCCGCGCAGCAGCGAGCGGCGCGACAAACGCGCGTCCAGCACCTCATTGAAACGCGGGTTGCCGCTGTTGTTGCAGTCCTCGTCGACATGGGTCCACGCCAGGGGCAGCTCACGGGGCTTGTTCATCAGACTTCCTTTGACTCGGCTGAGTTGACTTGACACAGCCTCCGATGCTGGCCACCCGCCATGAAAGTCTGGTGACATGCCGGTGACATCGCTGTCACACGGCATGACACGCCGCCCGCACCGGGGCGCGTTCGCGTCAATCGATGGGCGTGAGCTTGGCCACGCTCAGCGCCAGCCACTTCATGCCATGGCGGCCGAAGTTGACCTGTGCGCGCGCGTCGGGGCCGTTGCCTTCCAGCGTGACGACCACGCCTTCGCCGAACTTGGTGTGGAACACGCCCTGCCCCGAGCGCAGGCCGTGCGACGGTGCCTTGGGCGCGATCGGCGGGGCCGCCGGGTCGACCCGGCCCGCGCCCACCACCGACCCCAGCCCGCTGCCCTTGGCCCAGGCCGCCTGGTAGTCACGCTGGAAGCCGGAGCCGAAGCCCTGGTTGCGCGGCGTGATCCACTTCAGCGACTCCTCGGGCAGCTCGTCGAAGAAGCGGCTTTTCAGGTTGTAGCGGGTCTGGCCGTGCAGCATGCGCGTCTGGCTGTGGCTGATGTACAGCCGCTTGCGCGCGCGGGTGATGGCCACGTACATCAGGCGGCGTTCCTCCTCCAGGCTGTCGAGGTCGCTCTGGCTGTTCTCGTGCGGGAACAAGCCTTCTTCCAGCCCGGTGATGAACACCGCGTCGAACTCCAGGCCCTTGGCGGCGTGCACCGTCATCAGCTGGATGGCGTCCTGCCCAGCCTGCGCCTGGTTGTCGCCGGCCTCCAGCGAGGCGTGCGTCAGGAAGGCGGCCAGCGGCGACATGATCTCGCCCGTCTCGGCGTCCGGCGTCAGGTCGACCCGGGCCACGGCCGGCGGGTCGCCGTCGGCGATCTGGCCCGGCGAGGCCAGCGGGCGCGGTGGCACCGCGTCCCGCAGCTCGGGTGAAATGCCGCCCAGCACCTTGGTCAGTTCGGCGTCGGCGGGGGAGAACTCGTCCACCGGCAGCCCCACCGCGTCCTTGCCAAAGCCTTCCTGGGTGACAAAGGCCTCGGCCGCGTTGACCAGTTCCTCCAGGTTCTCGATGCGGTCCTTGCCTTCCTTGTCGGTGCGGTAGTGGTCGACGAGGCCGCTGGCGTGCAGCATGTGCTCGATGATTTCGCGCAGCGTCAGGCCGCGGGTGGCCTCGCGCATGGCGTCCACCATCGCGACGAAGGCCTGCACGTTGGCGCCGCCCTTGCCACTGAGTGCACCCACGCTTTGCGACAGGCTGCGGCCGCTGGCGCGCGCCGCGTCCTGCAGCTGTTCCAGCGTGCGCGCGCCGATGCCGCGGGTGGGAAAGTTGACCACCCGCAGGAAGCTGGTGTCGTCGTTGGGGTTCTCGATCAGGCGCAGGTAGCTCAGCGCGTGCTTCACCTCGGCACGCTCGAAAAAGCGCAGGCCGCCGTAGACCTTGTACGGGATGCCGGCATTGAACAAGCCGCTTTCGATCACCCGGCTTTGCGCGTTGCTGCGGTACAGCACCGCGATGTCGCTGCGCGCGGTGCCGTCGCGGTGCAGTTGCTGGGCTTCCTCGATCAGCCACTGGGCTTCGGCAAAGTCGCTGGTGGCTTCGTAGACGCGCACCGGCTCGCCCTGCCCGGCCTCGGTGCGCAGGTTCTTGCCCAGGCGGCGGCTGTTGCGCGAAATCAGCGCGTTGGCGCTGTCCAGGATGTGGCCGAAGCTGCGGTAGTTGCGCTCCAGCTTGATGACGTGGTCGACGCGGAACTCGCGCTCGAAGGCCGACATGTTGCCCACCTGCGCGCCGCGGAAGGCGTAGATGCTCTGGTCGTCGTCGCCCACCGCCATCACCGCGGTGTCGGGCGCGGCAAACATCTTCAGCCAGGCGTACTGCAGCTTGTTGGTGTCCTGGAACTCGTCGACCAGGATGTGGCGGAAGCGGCGGCGGTAGTGGTCGCGCAGCGCGTCGTTGTCGCGCATCAGCTCGTAGGTGCGCAGCATCAGCTCGGCGAAGTCGACCACGCCTTCGCGCTGGCACTGGTCTTCGTAGGTGCGGTAGACGTCGACCAGGGTGCGGCTTTGGGCGTCGCGCACGTCCACGTCGTCGGGGCGCAGGCCGTCTTCCTTGGCACCGGCGATGAACCAGCTGACCTGCTTGGGCACGAAGCGCTCTTCGTCCAGGTTCATGGCCTTGACGATGCGCTTGACCGCCGACAGCTGGTCCGCCGTGTCCAGGATCTGAAAGCCCTGCGGCAGGCCGGCCAGCTTCCAGTGCGCGCGCAGGAAGCGGTTGCACAGGCCGTGGAAGGTGCCGATCCACATGCCGCGCACAGGCACCGGCAACATGGCCGACAAGCGCGTCAGCATCTCCTTGGCCGCCTTGT
This sequence comes from Hydrogenophaga intermedia, assembly GCA_943370175.1. Taxonomy (GTDB): domain Bacteria; phylum Pseudomonadota; class Gammaproteobacteria; order Burkholderiales; family Burkholderiaceae_C; genus Ideonella_A; species Ideonella_A intermedia_A. The sequence continues at coordinate 10,923 of CALRPU020000004.1, forward strand.
TGGTGAAGGTCACCGCCATCACGCCGCCGGGAGACAGTTGGCCGGTCTGGATCAGCCAGGCGATGCGCGTGGTCAGCACGCGGGTCTTGCCGGAACCGGCGCCAGCCAGGATCAGCGCTGGGCGCGCCGGCAGGGTCACGGCGGCAAGCTGTTCGGGGTTGAGGCCGCGCAGCAGGGCATCGTGGTGGGCCGAGGCCGGGTGGGCCGGCTCGGGCAGCACGCCGGGCTCCTCGTCGGGATGGGGCGGCGGCGGTAGGTCGAAGTCGGGAGCGGAAGGCATGCGGCATTGTCGGCGACTGGCCCGGGGGGCGCAGGCGCAGGCGCTGGGCAGGCAGCGCGACGTCAGCGCTGCGGCGCCGGTGCGGGCTCCCCGTGCCCGCAGCGCCCGAAGCGCCCGAACCGCAACAACACCGTCGGCAGCAGCAGCAGGTTCAACAGCGTCGAGCTGACCAGCCCGCCGACGATGATCGTGGCCATCGGGCCTTCGATCTCGCGCCCGGGCTCCGCGCTGCCCAAGGCCAGCGGCAACAGGCCCAGGCCGGTCACCAACGCCGTCATCAGGATCGACGGCAGCCGGTCCAGCGCGCCGTCCAGCGCGGTGTCCAGGTTCCAGGGCCGGCCCTCGGCCTCGACCAGGTGCTGGTAGTGCGACACCAGCATGATCGCGTTACGCAGCGTGATGCCGAACAGCGTGACGAAGCCCACCACCGAGCCAAGCGACCACCAGCCGCCGGTGGCCAGCACCGCCACCACGCCACCGATCAGCGCGAACGGCAGGTTCACGGCCGTCAGCAGCACATGGCGCAGCGAGCCGAAGGCCAGCATCAGCAGCACCGCGACGCCCACCGTGGCCGCCGCCGAGGCCATCATCAGGTCGCGTTGCGCGCGGGCCTGCGCCTCGGCCGACCCGCTGACCACCGCCTGGGTGCCCGGCGACAGGCGGGCGGCATGCAGTTGCTGGCGCAATTGGGCGACCACCGTCTGCGCGTCGTGGCCGCGTTGAACGTTGGCGCTGAGGGTCTGCACGCGGCGGCCGCCCTCGCGCAGCACCTTGTGCCGGCCCTGCACCATCGTCACGTCGGCCACGTCGCGCAACGCCAGCACCGTGCCCAGCGGCGTGCGCAGCGGCAGGGCCGCGACCTGCGCCGGGTCCTGGCGGGCGCGGTCGGGCAGCACGGCCACCACCGGCACCAAGCCGGCGTCCGACACGGTCTGGCCCACCGGCAGGCCGTCGAAGGCAATCTGCACCGCGTCCATCACCTCGCCCGCGCTCAACCCGTGCTGGGCCAGGCGGTCGGGGCGCAAGCGAATGCTCAGCTCGGGCGCGGCGGGTGGCGCCAGCAGCTGCACGTCGCCCAGGCCGCGGGTGTCGCGCAACAGGCGCGCCACGGCCTGGCCGTCGCGCTCCAGCGCGTCGAGGTTGCTGCCATACAGGGTCACGCTCAGATCGGCCGCGACACCGCTGACCGTCTCGCCGATGCGCTCGGTCAGGAAGGTGTTGACCGCGAACTGCAGGCCGGGAAAGCCCGGGTCGCCAACGGCCTCATCACCGGCCAGGGTGCGCCGGATGGCCCGCAGGATGCGCTGCTGCTCGGCGCCGCTGAGCTGGCCGATCTCGACCTCCATCTCGCTGTAGTGCGGGCCGAAGGTGTCGGCGCCGTTCTCGGCCCGGCCCACCCATTGCGCCACGCTCTTGACGCCCGGGATCGCCAGCAAGGCCGCGCTGACGCGCTGGCCCAGCCGCAAGGATTCGGCCAGCGAGGTGCCAGGCACGGCCGTCACGTGGACGATGAAGTGGCCCTCCTTCAGCGGCGGAATGAACTCACCGGCCAGCAGCGGCAGCACGCCGATGCCCGCGGCCATGACCAGCCCGGCCACCGCCATCACGGTGCGCGCTCGGTGCTCGACCGCCAGCAAGAGACGACGGTAACGCGGCTTCATCCAGGCGACCAGCGGTGGGTCGTCGGCGCTCAGCCGCGCCCGGCCCAGCAACACCAGCGACATCGCCGGCGTGACCGTCAGCGACACCACCAGCGAGGCCAGGATGGCCGCGATGTAGGCCAGCCCCAGCGGCGCAAACAGCTTGCCCGCCACACCCGACAACGCCAGCAACGGCGTGAACACCAGCGCCACGATGAAGGTGGCGTACACCACCGACGAGCGCACCTCCAGCGACGCGTCAAACACCACCGCGGCCACCGGCCGGGGCTCGGGCCGCAGGCGGTTCTCGCGCAGGCGGCGGTGGATGTTTTCGCAGTCGATGATGGCGTCGTCGACCACCTCGCCCAGCGCGATGGCCAGCCCGCCCAGCACCATGATGTTCAGACCGATGCCACAGGCCTGCAGCACCATCACCGCGGCCACCAGCGACAAGGGAATGGCCACCGCCGACACCACCGCCGTGCGCGCGTTGTGCAGGAACAAGAACAGCACCACGATCACCAGCGTGGCGCCGATCGCCACGTCGCGCTGCACGTTGCCCACGGCGGTGTCGATGAAATTCGCCGGGCGGAACAGGTCGGCGTGCAGCACGGCACCGGCGCGTTCCAGCGCCGGGCGGGCCTGGGCGATGGCACGGTCCAGCGCGCGGGTGGCGTCGCGGGTGTTGGCGCCCAGCTGCCCCTGCACCAGCAAAAAGATGCCCGGCGTGCCGTTGATCTGAGCGCCGTTGAAGGCCGGCGCCCCGGCCAGGACCACGTCACCCACCTCGCCCAGCAGCACGGGCCGGCCGCCCCGCACGGTGACGACCGCCTGGGCCAGCGCGTCGGCCTCGCGCCCCGGGTCGCTGGCCGGCGGTGCCAGCGACAGCGGGATGCGCTGGTTCACCGATTCGACGAAGCCCGCCGCGCGCACGCCGGTGGCCTGCCGCAGGGCCGCCGCCAGCTCGCCCAAGGACAGCCCGGCCTGGGCCAGGCGCTGAGGATCGATCTGCAGCTGCCATTGCCGCGTCGCGCCACCAAAGACATTGACGTCCGCGATGCCCGGCACCGCCAGCAGCGCCGGCCGCAGCTGCGACTCGACGAGGTGGCGCAGCGCGAGGCCGTCCAGGGTCGGCGACGTGAGGCCGAGCCCGAGCACGGTGCTGGCCGACGAGGTCAAGGGCGTGAGCTTGGGCACCACGCCCGGTGGCAGCGCCGGCTGCGCCTGGGACAGCCGCTCGGCCACGCCCTGGCGGTTGCGGTGCAGGTCGGTCGACTCGCGGAACAGCACCGTCACCACCGACAGGCCCGGGATCGACTGCGACCGCAACGTGGTCACGCCGGCCAGCCCAGCCACCGCCTGCTCGATCGGGCGGGTGACCAGCGTCTCGACGACCGCAGCCGACTGCCCGGGTGCCTCGGTCTGGACCACGACCTGGCTGGGCGAGAACTCGGGGAAAACGTCGAGGCTGACGCCGAACAGGCGCACCAGGCCGAGGCCGAACAGCGCCACGGCCACGCCCAGCACCAGCCCCGCGTGCCGCACCGACAGGCGAACCACCGCGGAAATCATGCAGCGCGGCCCATCAGTCGTCGTTCTCGTTCTTGATCTGGAACTTCAGCTCCTCCGACAGCAGCACCTGGGCGCCGCGCACCACCACCGGGTCGTCCTCGGCCAGGCCTGGGATGAACCAGTGGTCACCCACGCGCTGGGCCGTTGGCACGGCACGGCGCTGGAAGCGCGCCTTCGGGGGCGAGGCGGTGGGCGTGGGCGTGGGCGTGGGCGTGGCTTGAGGTTGGGATTGGGATTCGGACCGTGCCTTGGGCTTGGCCTGGTCCTCGTCGTCCTCATCGCGCCCCGATTCGCGCACGTAGACCCAGGGCTGCCCGGCGTGCCAGATGACGGCCGAGGCCGGCACCAGCAAGCCCTCGCGCTCAGCGCCCCGGGCATCGCTGGCGCGGGCCTGCAGGCGCACGCCAACGGCCAGGCCGGCGCCGGGCGCCAGGTAGAGCCACTGTCGGCCGCCGGCGGTGCCCTCGGGGGCAGCACCGGCCGCGGCGGGCAGCGCGCCCAACAAACGGGCCGTCACCGGCGCGGCGGCGGGGTCGCCGGCGCGCGGCCACTGCAGGCGCGCCGGCGCCGCGGTGCTGTCGTCGGCCCGCTGCACCGCGCGAAGCAGCACCTCGCGGCCCGACAGCACCGCGGTCAAGTGGTCGTCGTGCGGGCGCTCAATGGCCTGGCGTTCATCGGTCTGGCGTTCACGCCCCGGGCGGCGGGCGCTCGGGCCGGGCGGCTCGAACCACGCGGCCACGCCATCGCCCCACGCGCTGCGCAGGCCCGCGCGGGCCGCGTCCAGCCGCGCTTGCGCGGCGCGGTCCTGTGTGGCGTCGGCGGCGGCCTGGGCGGTGGCCTGCTCCAGTTGGCGCAGCGAGGCGTTGCGGTCGTCGTCGTACAAGGCCTGGACGCGTCGGCGCTCGGCCTCGCTGGCCCGCGCCGCCGCGCGGGCCAGCTCGACCGCCTGGCGGGCCGTCAGCAGCCGCTCTCGCCAGTCGAGCAGGCCGCGCGGATCCACCACGTTCAGCCACCAAGGTGCTTGCGCGCCCAGCGCCGCCTCGACCGGCATGGCCACCTCGATGCCGGCGCGCTGCTGCGCGAGCGCGCTCAGGCGCACCTCGGGCAGGCCAGCGTCCTCGCCTTCGGCCAACTGGGAGCGCACCGGCACCTCGTCGTCCTCCCGACCGACCGCCAGGCGGTACTCGTCGCGGCCCAGCCACACCGCGGCCCAGGCCAGGGCCACCATCAGCCCCGTCTGCAGGATCAACAGTCGGGTGGCGCTGCGCGAGGTCATGGCGGGGTCCTCGGGCGGCTGGCCATGGGCGCGGGTTTGGTCATGGTGGCGGTGGCGGTGGCGGTGGCGGTGGCGGTGGTGGCGGTGGTGAAGGTGGTCGTGGTCGATGCGGGCGCGATCACCTTGGCGGCGGCAGCCGCCACGGCGGCGGCGCCTGGGGCCGAGAACGGCGTGGATGGCTCGGCCAGCGCCAGCGCCAGCGATGGCGCCTCCAATGGGCGCTGCAAGGCATCTTCCAGCGCCGCGGCGGCGGCCCAGGCGTCGGCGCGGGCCTCCAGGTGCTGAGCCCGCGCTTCCAGCACCGCGAGTCGAGCCTCCAGCACCTGCAGCCGGTCGGCGTTGCCCGCCGCCAGGCGTTGGCCGGTGCGCTCGGCCTGAGCGGTCTGGTGGTCGACCTGCCGCTGGCTCGGGTCGAGCCGCGCAGCGGCGGCGGCCAAAGCGGCGCGGGCCGCATCGAGCTCGCTCAGGGCTTGGTGCTGCAGGACGGCAAAGCGGCCCGCCTCGCTGCGGCGCAGGGCGTCGGCCACCGCGATGGCCGCCGGCGACCCGCCGGCCACCGGCAGGCTGATGCCCAGCCCCAGCGACCAACGCCGGTCGCCCTGGTCCCAAGCCCAGCCCGGCTTGAGTACCAGCTCGGGCCATTGGCGCGCAATTTCCAGCCGCAGCGCGGCGTCCGCGGCGGCGTAGCGCAGCAGGCCCTGGCGCACGTCCAGCCGGTCCAGCAGGGCCGCCTGCTGCAGCGCCAGCGGCTCGGCAGCCCGGGCCACCACGGCGGCCCAGCGCGCCTCGCTGTCAAAGGGCGCCACGTCGATGTTCCAGGTGGCCGCCGACGTCGCGCTCATTCCGGCCGCGGAGGCAACGGTGCGCTGCGCTTGCGCCACCGCGTCGCGCCGCGCCACCGCCAGGCGCTCGGCGTCGGTCCACCGCTGCTCGGCGGCGCGCACGGCCTCGCGGTCGGCGGCGCCCAGGGCCAGACGGGACCGCCAGGCCTGCGCCACCTCGGCGCGGGCCCGCGCCACCGCCTGGGCCGACTCGGCTTGCCGCTGGGCCAGCCACAGGCCGCGGTGAGCGTCGCGCAAGTCACGCTGCAGGCGCCAGGCCACCTGGGCCGCCTGCAGCGCGGCCTCGTCCGCCGCCGCGGCGGCCTGGGCCTCTCGCGCACTGCGGCGCGACGCGCCCAGCCAGGCCTGGGCCCCGCCCAGTTCGAGCGCGAGGCCCAGGCTCCAAGGCGACCCGCCCGCACCGCGGTCGCTGTGGTGTTCCACCGTCAACTCGCCGCCGTTCACCCAGCCCGCCGCGCCCGATTGGCGGTCGCGGGCCTGTTGTGCCCGGGCGGCGTCCAGGTCGAGGCGGGCCTGCTGCAGCGCGGGGTGGCGGGCGCGCATCAGCGCGCTCAGGGCGTCGGCCGACCACAAAGGCATGGGCCAATGGCGGGTGTCGATGCCGCGGGCCTGCAGCGCGGCGCGGCTGGCCTCGTCGTCGGGCGACGCGGCCAGCACGGCCTGCTGCGCGCGCAACGGGGTGTGGGGCAGCGGCTGATGCGCCTGCATTGCGCAGCCCGCGAGCAGGGCGCCCGTCAGACCCAGGATCGCAGCGCGACCCCGGGTCCGTGCCCCCGGCATGGACCATCGCCGTGGTGGACCGCGGTGGCATCGGGGGCAGCTGACGCGCGCGGTCGACATGGCCGAAGATGGTAGCGGCCCAGGCCCCGCCGCCGTGCCCGGCCGAACCCGATGGCAGGCTGCTTAGAATTGACGCCCGGAATGCGTGGACCCGCCCCGGGCCCGGCCCGAATCAGGCGAGTCCGATGGACATCTTCGACTACGACAACGTGCTGCTGTTGCCGCGCAAATGCCGCGTGGAAAGCCGCAGCGAGTGCGATCCCTCGGTGCAGTTCGGCACGCACCGTTTCCAGTTGCCGGTGGTGCCGGCCAACATGAAGACGGTGATCGACGAGCCCATCGCGCAGTGGCTGGCCCGCAACGGCCATTTTTATGTAATGCACCGCTTCGACCTGGACAGCGTCGCCTTTGCCACACGCATGCGCGAACAGGGGCTTTTGGTGTCGATCAGCTCGGGCGTCAAGGCCGAGGACAAGGCCATGATCGACCGGCTGGCCGCCGACGGCGTGGGCGCCGACTACGTGACCATCGACATCGCGCACGGCCACGCCGACACGGTGCACCGCATGATCGAACACATCAAGCTGCGCTTGCCTCAGGCCTTTGTCATCGCCGGCAACGTGGCCACGCCCGAGGCGGTGATCGACCTGGAAAACTGGGGCGCCGACGCCACCAAGGTCGGCGTGGGCCCGGGCAAGGTCTGCATCACGCGGCTGAAGACCGGCTTCGGCACCGGCGGCTGGCAGCTCAGCGCCTTGAAGTGGTGTGCCCGGGTGGCCACCAAGCCGATCATCGCGGACGGCGGCATCCGGGACCACGGGGACATCGCCAAGAGCGTGCGCTTCGGGGCCTCAATGGTGATGATCGGCTCGCTGTTCGCCGGCCACGAAGAGTCGCCTGGCCGCACCGTGGAAGTCGACGGCAAGCGCTACAAGGAGTACTACGGCAGCGCCAGCGACTTCAACAAGGGCGAGTACAAGCACGTCGAGGGCAAGCGCATCCTGGAGCCCATCAAAGGCACGCTGGAAAAGACCTTGCGCGAAATGCGCGAGGACGTGCAAAGCTCGATCAGCTACGCCGGCGGCACGCGGCTGGCGGACATCCGCCGGGTCAACTACGTGATCCTCGGCGGCGACAATGCAGGCGAGCATCTGCTGATGTGACCGAGGTCACCTCCCGCCCACGTTATGCTCAAACCCAAGACCAACCAGAGGAGAACGCGATGAAACGCAGCATGGGCAGCTTGGCTGCCGTGATGGCGATGGCGGGCCTGCTGACAGCCACAGCAGTGCACGCCGAAGGACTCAAGCCGTCGTGGTACCTGATGCCACAGGTGTCCAGTTTCGACCCGGACAATGATTTCGGCGTCAGCGGCCGGGGCAATGGCTTCGGCCTGCGCGGCGGCATGCAGGTGCACGAGGACATCGACGTGCAACTGGGCATCAGCCGCGCCCGCAAGACCCAGGGCAACAACCGCATCCAGCAGACGCTGGTCAGTGCGGACGCCCTGTACTTCTTCAGCCGCGAAGACATCCGCCCCTTCGTGTCGCTCGGCTTCGGCGCGGCCCGTGACCAGCGCACGCTGGCCGGCGTGCCCACCACCGGCACCTCGCCTTTTGTCAGCGCAGGCGCCGGTGTGCAGTGGATGTTCAGCGACAACCTGGGCCTGCAGGTGGACTACCGCCGCGTCGAAGCGCGCATGCGCAATTCCGCGGTGTGGGGATTCAAGCGCGGCAGCGCCAATTACTTCAATGTGGGCCTGCTGTGGACCTTCGGTGAAGACGGCAGCTCGACCCCGCCGCCCCCGCCGCCGCGCATGGCCGCTGTGACACCGCCCCCGCCCCCACCGCCGGCTCCACCGCCGCCGCCGCCGCCCCCGCCCCCGCCGCCGGCCATCGAAAAGATCACGCTGCAGGCCAGCAGCCTGTTCCAGCTGAACAGCGCCAAGCTGGCCGCGCCGGTGGCGGAGCTGGACAACCTGGCCCGCGCGCTGCAGGACAACCCGCAGGTGAACTCGGTGGTCATCACCGGCCACACCGACCAGCTGGGCAGCCCGGCCGTCAACCGCCGCCTGTCGCAGCAGCGGGCCGACGCTGTCAAGGCCTACCTGGTCAGCAAGGGCGTTGCCGCGAGCCGCCTGACCGCCAAGGGCATGGGCTCGTCGCAGCTGGTGACCGAGTGCGCGCTGCCCACCCGCGCCGAGATGATCACCTGCGGCACGCAAAACCGCCGCGTCGAGATCGAGCCGATCACCGTCACCAAGCGCTGATCACGGCGGCGGCGCGGCGCCCCACGCCCGGGGCGTGGCGCCCCGCACCGAACACCCTCCGGGCCCTGCAACGCCTCGCGCTGCAGGGCTTTTTCGTGGGCCATCCGGCTTGGCGCGGCCGGCTCAGCCGGGTCGGGCGCTGCCGACCGGGGGCACGGGGGCGGCGGCCATCAACGGCCTGGTCGCGCGTCGTCCCACATCCCCGGTGGCCGCTCACCGGGCTCGGGCCTGGCGGGCCAGCCGGGCGCCAGGGTCGAGGTGGGCGACAAGCTTCTCGCGGCCTGCTTGTCGGGGCGGGCGTCGTTGGCAGCGGCGTCGGTCGGCGATGAAGCCGTTGCGGGACACTGGCCGGTGGCCAGCAGGCCCAGGGCCGCTTGCGTCAGGGCCTCGGTCGGGCTGCCCAGGGCGCCGGTGAAGCGGTCGGCCACGCGGCACTGCGGCGTGATGCCGGTGTAGTAGCGGCCTGCACCGCGGGCGTTGAAGCTCTCAAAATTCACCGCGCTGTAGGTCAGGCCGCAGTTCGGCGTCGGGTTGAAGCCGAACGGCTTGCCGCAGGTGGTCCCGCCCACCGTGCTGACGGTCATGTGCGGCTGCAAGCCGTTGACCACCAGCTCACTGGCCGAGCAGGTGCGGGACCCGGTCAGCACGACGACCCGGCTGAAGCCCGGCGCCGTCGCCGAGAAGCTGTAGTTGGTGTTCAGCGCCGACTGCCGCGCGCTGTAGCGCAACTCGGCGAACACCTGGCGGTTGGCCGCGCTGCCGGCAATCAGCGAGCCCAGCAGCGCCGAGGTCGACACCCGGCCACCCCCGTTGTAGCGCAGGTCGAGGATCAGCTCGCTGGCCCCCGCAGCGCGCAGGCGTTCCACCGCGTCGGTCAATGGGGCCTCGGCCTGGGTGATGAAGTCTTTCAGCACCAGGTAACCCACGGTGCGCGCTGGCGCGGCGCCCGTGGCCGGCACGGTGAAGGTGGTGGACACCGGCACCGGCGTCAGGTCGAAGGTAGCGGCCCGCAGGGTGACGGTGCGAGGCTGGCCCGCTTCGCTCAACAGGTCCAGTGTCAGGGTGTCGCCTTCGCGGCTGGGGACCAGCGCGGAGAAATCCGCGCGGGCCACCAGGTCGGCGGCGGGTCGGCCGTTGACGCTCACCACCGTGTCGCCGCGCACCACGCCGGCTGCCGCCGCGGGGGACCGGGCCTCCACGTAGCGCACGCGCAGCGGCAGCGTCTGTTCAAGGCCGTTCACCGCCACGCCGTAGTCCAGCGTGCGGCCCTCCGCGAAGAACTGTTCGTAGCTGGCGGTGTCGCTGATGTAACTCCAGCGGTCGAAGGGCCCGCTCAGGCTGCCGGTGAACAGCAAGGCCTGAAAGTAGCTCCCCACAGACGCGTAGGCAGCGGGCTCGGGGTTGGGCGATTGGCCGGCCCAGTAGTAGCGGTCCGCCATGGTGTTGCGCAGCCAGGCCTTCTGCCCCTCCAGGCTGCAGTCGGCCGACGCGGGGCCGGCCGCGTCCGACCCGTCACTGGCCCCACCCCCTCCACCACCACCGCCGCAAGCCGCCAGCGTGACCAGCGACGCCAGGGCGATCCAGCGTGGTGCGCCGCCTCGGCGTCGGGCTTGGGGCAGCGTTGAAGCAAGGTGCGTCATCGTCAAGATCCTTCCATGTGAACGTGAACGGGGCGCGGGCCTCGGCAGTGCCGGCGGGAGCACGGCCACCCGCCCGGCCACGAAGCACGGCCACCTACAATCGCCGATTGCGCCCAGCCCCGCTCGGCACAAGGCCTTCCGCACCGCGCTTGAGCCCCGTCGACGGGCCCCGCGGCCCCCCGCGGCCCCCACCTCGCAGACCGCCTCGCCTTTCACGACGATGACTGAACTCGCCAAATCCTTCGAACCCGCCGCCATCGAAGCCCATTGGGCCCCGCTGTGGGAACGCAGTGGCGTCGGCCAGCCCACACTCGATCCCGCGAACCCCTCGTTCAGTATCCAGCTGCCGCCGCCCAATGTGACGGGCACGTTGCACATGGGCCACGGCTTCAACCACACGATCATGGACGCGCTGACGCGCTACCACCGCATGCGCGGGTTCAACACGCTGTGGCTGCCCGGCACCGACCACGCCGGCATCGCCACGCAGATCGTCGTCGAGCGCCAGTTGCAAGACGAAGGCAAGAGCCGCCACGACATCGGTCGCAAGAACTTCGTCGCCCGCGTGTGGGAGTGGAAGGAGCACAGCGGCAACACCATCACCGGCCAGATGCGCCGGCTTGGCGACACGGTCGACTGGTCGCGCGAGTACTTCACCATGGACGAGACGCAGTCCGCCGTGGTGAACGAGACCTTCGTGCGCCTGTACGAACAAGGCCTGATCTACCGCGGCAAGCGCCTGGTCAGCTGGGACCCGGTGTTGCGCTCGGCGGTGTCCGACCTCGAGGTCGAAAGCGAAGAGGAAGACGGCTTCCTGTGGCACATCCGCTATCCGCTGAGCGATGGCAGCGGCTCGCTGGTGGTGGCCACCACGCGGCCCGAAACCATGCTGGGCGACGTGGCCGTGATGGTGCACCCCGAGGACGAACGCTACGTGGCGCTGATCGGCAAGACGGTGACCTTGCCCTTGGTGGGGCGCGACATCCCGGTGATCGCCGACGACTACGTGGACCGCGCCTTCGGCACCGGCGTCGTCAAGGTCACGCCGGCCCACGACGCCAACGACCACGCGGTCGGTCAGCGCCATGGCCTCCCGATGATTTCGGTGCTGGCGCTGGACGCCACGGTCAACGACAACGCGCCCGAGGCCTACCGTGGCCTGGACCGCTTCGTCGCCCGCAAGAAGGTGGTGGCCGACCTGGACGCCCTGGGCTTGCTGGTCGAGACCAAGAAGCACAAGCTGATGGTGCCGCGCTGCGCCCGCACTGGGCAGGTGGTCGAGCCCATGCTGACCGACCAGTGGTTCATGGCCATGACCAAGGCGGGCCCGGATGGCGAGTCCATCGCCGGCCGCGCCGTCAAGGCGGTCGAACGGGGCGATGTGCAGTTCGTGCCGCCGCAATGGGTCAACACCTGGAACCAGTGGATGAAGAACATCCAGGACTGGTGCATCAGCCGCCAGCTGTGGTGGGGCCACCAGATCCCCGCCTGGTACGGCAGCGCCGGCGAGGTCTTCGTGGCCCGCAGCGAGGAAGAGGCGCGCGCCCAGGCCACCGCCGCCGGCTACACCGGCGCGCTGACGCGCGACGCCGACGTGCTCGACACCTGGTACTCGGCCGCGCAGTTCCCGTTCAGCACCGTGGGCTGGCCAGCCAAGTCCATCGAGCAGGACCTGTTCCTGCCCTCGACGGTGCTGGTCACCGGCTTTGACATCATCTTCTTCTGGGTCGCCCGGATGATCATGATGACGCTGCACTTCACCGGCAAGGTGCCGTTCAAGCACGTCTACATCCACGGCCTGGTGCGCGACGCCCAGGGCCAGAAGATGAGCAAGAGCGAAGGCAATGTGCTGGACCCGGTTGACCTGATCCAGGGCGTGGACCTGCCCACGCTGATCAAGAAGTCGACGGTGGGTCTGCGCCGGCCCGAGCACGCGCCCAAGATCGCTGCGCGCATCACCAAGGAGTTTCCGCAAGGCATGCCCGCCTACGGCGCCGACGCGCTGCGCTTCACGATGGCGAGTTACGCCAGCCTGGGCCGCGACATCAACTTCGACACGCGCCGCTGCGAGGGCTACCGCAACTTCTGCAACAAGCTCTGGAACGCCACCCGCTTCGTGCTGATGAACTGCGAGGGTCAGGACTGCGGCTTGAAGGAGCACACCAAGGCCGAGTGCGCACCCGGCCAGCCTTTCCACCAGTACTTGGTGTTCAGCCCGGCCGACAAGTGGATCAGCAGCGAGCTGCAGCGGGTCGAGGCGGCCGTGGCCGAAGGTTTTGCCGAGTTCCGCCTCGACAACGTGGCCAACGCCTGCTATCAGTTCGTGTGGGACGAGTACTGCGACTGGTACCTGGAGATCGCGAAGGTCCAGATCCAGACCGGCACGCCCGCCCAGCAGCGCGCCACCCGGCGCACGCTGATCCGCGTGCTGGAAACGGTGCTGCGACTGCTGCACCCGCTGACGCCATTCATCACCGCTGAGTTGTGGGAACGCGTGGCGGTGGTGGCCGGCCGCAAGGCGGCCGACTCGGCCGAGGGCGTGGTGACCGCGGCTTACCCGCAGGCCCAGCTCGACCGCGTCGACGCGTCTGCGGACGCCTGGGTGGCCCAGCTCAAGGCGGTGGTCGGCGCCTGCCGCGGCCTGCGCGCCGAGATGAGCCTGTCCCCGGCCGAGCGCGTGCCGCTGCTGGCCCACGGCGACGCGGCCTTCATCGACGCGGCGGCGCCACTGCTGAAGTCGCTGGCCAAGCTCAGCGACGTGCGACGCATCGACAGCGAAGCCGAATTCGAGCAAGCCACCCGCCATGCGGCGGTGGCGGTGCACGGGGCGGTGCGGCTGGCGCTTCATGTCGAGGTGGACGTGGCGGCCGAACTCGATCGCCTCGCCAAGGAAATCGCCCGGCTCGACGGGGAGATCACCAAGGCCCAGGCCAAGCTGTCCAACGAGAGCTTCGTTGCCCGCGCACCGGCGGCCGTGGTGGCGCAGGAGCAGGCCCGCGTGGCCGACTTCACCGCATCGCGCCAGCGGCTGGCGGAACAGGCCCAGCGCTTGAAGGCCGACGCTTGACCCGATTGTTTTCCAGCCCCGCGCAGGCCACTTCGGCGTGACGCGACCCAACCCACGGACCTCATCGATTCATGCGCGTCAACAAAGCCGTTTTCCCGGTGGCCGGCCTGGGCACCCGATTTCTTCCCGCCACCAAGGCGCAGCCGAAGGAAATGCTGCCGGTGGTGGACAAGCCGCTGATCCAGTACGCGGTGGAAGAGGCCTATGCCGCCGGCATCCGGCAAATGATCTTCGTGAACGGCCGCAACAAGCGGGCCATTCCGGACCACTTTGACACCGCGTACGAACTCGAGGCCGAACTGCTCGCCGCCGAAAAGCACGAGCTGCTGGCGGTGGTGCACTCGGTCAAGCCCGACGACATGGAATGCATCTACATCCGCCAGTCCAAGGCCCTCGGCCTCGGCCACGCGGTGCTGTGCGCCCAGAGCGTGGTGGTCAACGAGCCGTTCGCCGTGCTGCTGGCAGACGACCTGATGGTGGGCAACCCGCCGGTGCTGGCGCAAATGGTCGAGCAGTTCGCCGAGTGGCAATCGTCGATCATCGCCGTCCAAGAAGTGCCGCCCGAACACACCCGCCGTTATGGCATGGTCGCCGGCAAGCCGGTCGACGACCGGATGATGGACCTGACCCACATCGTCGAGAAGCCCGCGCCGGAGGCGGCGCCCTCCAGCCTGGGCGTGGCTGGCCGCTATGTGCTGACGCCGGGCATCTTCCGCGAGATCGCGAACTTGCCGCGCGGCGTGGGCAACGAGATCCAGCTCACCGATGGCATTGCCAAGCTGATGCGCCGGGAGAAGGTCTTTGCCTACCGCTACGCCGGCCGCCGCTACGACTGCGGCAGCAAGGAAGGGTTTCTCGAAGCCAACGTGGAACTGGCGCTCGCGCACCCCAAGCTCGGACCGGCGTTCCGCGAGTACCTGAAGTCACTCAAGCTCTGAAGGGCGCGCAACGAACGGGCCTGGCCCTGGGGGCACAAGCGCTCAGCGGCGGCGCAGGTAGTGGGTGAATTCGTCGTTGCCGGATTGCTGTTCGACCAGCTCGTTGCCGGTTTGGCGGGCGAAGGCCTGGAAGTCGCGCAGCGAACCCGGATCGGTCGCCAGCACGCGCAACACGTCGCCGCTGTTCATGTCGGCCAGCGCCTTCTTGGCCTTCAAGATGGGCAACGGGCAGTTCAGGCCGCGGGTGTCGATTTCTTTTTGTGCGTCGATCATGGGGTGAAGCTCCTGCCACAGGGGCGGTAGGGGTCAGGCCGCTGTTCTATCGCGGCCGCATGGGTTGGGTCAACCCGCGGGTCAGTCCGCGGGCCGAGCGGGCCGCGACGACAGCTCGCGCCACTGGGGCGTGTGGCCGCGGGCCGTCAGCCAGTCCGCGAGCGCGTAGCCCGTGCCGGCGGGCCAGCACTTGACGTCCTCGGGCGCAAACAACTGGTACTCCAGCAGCTCGGGCGACAGACGGACTTCGCCACGGGCCACGACGTGGTACGCCACGATCACCTGGTTCATGCGCTGGAAGTCGTAGACCCCGATCAGTTTGACCGACTCCGCGGTCAGCGCGGTTTCTTCCAGCACCTCTCGGGCGATGCCTTCCTGCGCAGTTTCGCCGGCTTCCATGAACCCGGTGATCAGGGCAAACACGCGGCCGGGCCAGGCGGCGTTGCGGGCCAGCAGAATGCGCCCGCCCTCGTCGGCCTTTTCGATGACGGCGGCCAGCACCGGCGTGGGGTTGTTCCAGTGGGTCCATTCGCAGGCCGGGCAGCGCAGGCGCTCCTTCGGCCCGCCGTCCTCATCGCGGGCCAACCACGCCAGCGGCGTGGCGCACATC
This sequence comes from Hydrogenophaga intermedia, assembly GCA_943370175.1. Taxonomy (GTDB): domain Bacteria; phylum Pseudomonadota; class Gammaproteobacteria; order Burkholderiales; family Burkholderiaceae_C; genus Ideonella_A; species Ideonella_A intermedia_A. Next base: position 26,110 of record CALRPU020000004.1, read on the forward strand.
GGGCAAAAGCGGAAGTCGGCCATGGCGCTCAGGCGGGGAAGACGCCAGTGGACAGGTAGCGGTCGCCCCGGTCGCAGACGATGAAGACGATGGTGGCGTTCTCCACCGTCTTGGCCACCTGCAGGGCGGCCCAGCAGGCGCCGGCCGCGGAGATGCCGGCGAACAGGCCCTCCTCGCGCGCCATGCGGCGGGCCATGTCCTCGGCGTCGGCCTGGCTGACGTAGACCAGTTCGTCCACCTGGGCCGGGTCGTAGATCTTCGGCAGATAAGCCTCGGGCCACTTGCGGATGCCGGGAATGCGCGAGCCGTCCATCGGTTGCGCACCGACGATGCGCACGCCCGGGCGTTGCTCTTTCAGGTAGCGCCCGGTTCCGGTGATGGTGCCGGTGGTGCCCATGGCGCTGACGAAGTGGGTGACCTCGCCCGCGGTGTCGGTCCAGATTTCCGGGCCGGTGGTCTCGTAGTGGACGCGCGGGTTGTCGCCGTTGGCGAACTGGTCGAGCACCCGGCCCTTGCCGTCCTTCTGCATCTGCTCGGCGAGGTCGCGGGCGTATTCCATGCCGCCGGAGCGCGGCGTCAGCACCAACTCGGCGCCGAAGGCCTTCATGGTCTGGGCCCGCTCGATGGACAAGTCCTCCGGCATGATCAGCACCATGCGGTAGCCGCGGATCGCCGCGGCCATGGCGAGTGCGATGCCCGTGTTGCCGGAAGTGGCTTCGATCAAGGTGTCACCGGGCCGGATGTCGCCGCGCTCCTCGGCGCGGCGGATCATGCTGATGGCAGGCCGGTCCTTGACCGAACCGGCGGGGTTGTTGCCTTCGAGCTTGCCCAGGATAACGTTGCCGCGCTGCGCGTTGTCGAGACCGGCCAGCCGTTGCAAACGCACCAGCGGCGTGTGGCCGATGACGTCTTCCACGGTGGCGTAGCGGGGGCGCTCGGGGCGCGGTGCGGGACGGGATGCGGGCATCGGTGTCGCAGGCCACCGGCGCTCTCGGCGCCCGAGGGCCGGTGTCAACGCCGACGGGATCGACCGGGCGCGCCGGGCAGGTGAGCGGGTGGTGCCTCCGGTCGGAATCGAACCGACACTCCTTGCGGAACGGGATTTTGAGTCCCGCGCGTCTACCAATTTCGCCACAGAGGCCGCTGTAAGGCGCGCAGTATGCCACGGCCATCCCCCGGTCTGCAGGGGGCGGCTCTTCGCAACGCCGGGGCCTGCACGCCGGCGGTGTCCGTGCCGTGCTCCCGCGCTGTCGTTTGCAGGTACGCTCGCTGTTGATTCGACTACCCGCCCCACCCGGGGCCCAGGACCCGCGCATGCCCCCATTGCTTCCGATCACCCAGGCCCTGTTGCTGATCAACGTGGCGATGTTCTGCATCGACACCTTCCTTGGCACCTGGTTCATCCGCCTGTTCGCACTGTGGCCCCTGGGCGAAGGCTTTCTGCCGTGGCAGGTGGTGAGTTACGCCTTCCTGCATGGTGGCATCGGTCACCTGTTCTTCAACATGCTGGGCCTGTGGATGTTCGGCTCGGAGCTGGAGGCGTTGTGGGGCCGCAAGCGCTATTTGCAGTTCTACTTCGCGAGCGTGCTCACCGCCGCCGCGGCGCAGCTGGTCATCGCGGCGCTGACCGGCTCGGGCAACCCCACTGTGGGCGCTTCGGGCGGGCTGTTCGGCCTGCTGCTGGCCTACGCGATGATGTTTCCCAACCGGGTCATCGTGCCGCTGATACCGCCGATCCCAATGAAAGCCAAGTACTTCGTGGCGCTGTACGGTGGCCTGGAGCTGTTCCTGGGCGTCACCGGCACGCAGTCGGGCGTGGCGCACTTTGCCCACCTGGGCGGCATGCTCGGCGGCTTCCTGATGATTCGCTACTGGCGCGGGCAACCGCCCTTCCCCGGCCGACGGCGTTGACGCCCGGCGGGCGGCAAAAGCCCTAGTCAGGCGCGGGGTGGCATCCCGGTTGCATGCTGGCAGCACACTGAGGCAGGAGTCGACCGTGAGCCGTTGGAATGCACATGCGGGCCGCTGGTGGTGGGCGTGGGCCATGGTCGCGCTGTTGGCCGCGGGCACGACCCGGGCCCAGCCTTCCGGGGCCGACGACGAGGCGCAGCGGGCGGTGCTGCAGACCAAGCTGCGCGCGCTGGCGCGGGCCCACTCGGCGGTGGTGGGTCTGCGCACGCTGGCCATCGAGGACGCCACCTCCATCAAGTCGCTGGGCGACCGCCGACGCGGGTCGGGCGTCGTGATCGACGACGACGGCCTGGTGCTGACCATTGGCTACCTGATCCTCGAGGCCGAGGATGTCGAGATCGTGCTGGACGGAGGCCGCGCCTTCCCGGCGCGGGTCGTGGCCTACGACCAGGCGAGCGGCTTCGGGCTGGTGCAATCGCTGGCCCCGCTGCCGGTGCCACCGGCCTTGCTCGGCCGCTCCGCCACGCTGGACGCCAACGAGCCCCTGATGGTGGCCAGTGGCGGCAGCGCTGGCGACCTCAGCCTGGCAAAGCTGGTGTCCAAGCGCCCGTTTTCCGGCTACTGGGAGTACCACCTCGACACCGCGCTGTTCACCGCACCGCCGCGCGCCGACTTCGCCGGTGCGGCGCTGTTCAACGCCGATGGCGAGTTGCTCGGCATCGGCTCGCTGGTGGTCAATGACGCGGCCGGGCCGGGCCAGCCCCCCAGCGTGGGCAACATGTTCGTGCCCATCGACCTGCTCAAGCCCATCCTGGGTGAGCTGCGCACCGAAGGCGCCTCGCGGGACAGCCGCCGCGCCTGGGTCGGCCTGACCTGCATGGACCTGGCCGGCGAGGTGCGGGTGGTCAAGGTGACCGACGATGGGCCGGCGGACGCGGCCGGGCTGCAACCCGGCGACCAGATCGTCGACATCGACGGGGTGCGGGTGCTCAACCTCGAGGGCTTTTACAAGGCCCTGTGGTCGGGCGGGCCCGCCAACCGGGAAGTGACGCTGAACATCAGCCGCACAGGTCAGATGCAAGCGGTCAAGGTGCAGGCCACCGACCGCGCGAACGCGCTGCGCAAGTCGCGCGGCATCTGAAGGCCGACGCCGCGGCCGGGCGCGCGGCGGCCTAGAGACCGTCCCGCACGTGCGGGTGGCGCAGCCGCAACCCCAGCTCGACCTTCATGCGGGTGTTGTCGAGCCGACGCGATTCGCCCATGAAGCTCAGCACCATCGGCGACAGCAAGCCCGCCGCCGCCTCACGGCGCACGCGCGGCGGCCGGGGCAGGCCGCACAGGTCGGCCGCCAGGTCCAGGTAGTCGCCCATGCGCAGTTCGGTGTCGTCGCTGACGTGCACCGCGCGCTGGGGCAAGGCCCGCCACAGCGCCAGCACACAGGCCTGGGCCAGGTCGTCGGCGTGGATGTGGTTGGTGTAAACGTCGTCGTCGGCGTGCAGCACGGGCGTGCCGCGGGCCAGGCGCTCGCGCGGGTGGCCGCCCTCGCGGTCGCGGGCGTAGATGCCCGGGATGCGCAGCAGCGCCACCCGAACGCCGTGCACCCGCCCATGGCGGCGCAGGCGCTGTTCGGCATCGACGCGGCGGCGGGCGCGGTCGGTGCTGGGCGCCACGGTGCGGGTTTCGTCGAAGCGGGCGCCCTGGGCGTCGCCGTAGACGCCGCTGGTGCTGCCGTACACGATGCACCGCGTGCGACCGCTGCGCGCAAGCGCCGCCAGCAGGTGCGCGGTGCGCGGGTCTGTGGCGCCGTGCAGCGGCGGCGGCGCCAGGTGCAGCACGGCGTCGGCCAGACCGGCCAGTCGCCCGAGGCTGCGGGGATCGTCGAGGTTGCCCACCAGCGGCACGGCGCCGGCCGCGCGCAAAGCGGGCGCCCGCGCCGGGCTGGACGTGAGCGCCAGCACGCGGCAGCGGCCCCGCAGCAGGCGCAGGGCGCGCAATCCGACGTCGCCGCAACCGACGATCAGCACCACGGGACGATGGGGACGAAGCGAACAGGACTGGGGCATGGGGCTTCGGAAAAATGCAAGGACAGCAAGGAGGACACGCAGGACCGGGCGCCGCAGGCGGCACGGTGAATGGCGCGCCACCCGGTGGGCCCGGTCCGGGTCGACCGATGGGCACGCCGCCCTCCGAGGCCTGACCCAGAAGCCTGACGGACCAACGGCCGCGCCCGAGCGGGCAGAATCCGCGCCCAGTGTAGGCAGCCCGCGCCCCTCGCGCCGGGTCGGGGCGGTCTCGATGGCGGGCCGCCCGGGTCCGCGCACCCACCACAAGGTTTTCGATGAGTTTCACCGTCACCGTCCAACCCAGCGGCCGCAGCTTCCAGGTCGACCGCGACGAGGCCGTGCTGCTGGCCGCCATCCGCCAGGGCGTCGGTCTGCCCTATGGCTGCAAGGATGGCGCCTGCGGCTCTTGCAAGTGCCGGCTCGTCGAAGGTCAGGTCGTCCACGGCGTGCACCAGAGCCGCGCGCTGAGCGCCACCGACGAGGAGGCCGGCTGGATGCTGAGCTGCCGCGCCACCCCGCAGACCGACCTGGTCATCGAGGCCCGCACCGTGGCCGGCCTGGGCGAATTCCCGCCCCGCAAGATGCCGGCGCGGGTCAGCGCGCTGGAGCGCCCGGCGCCCGACGTCGCCGTGGTGCGCCTGCAGCTGCCCGCCAACGACAGCTTTCGCTACCGCGCGGGCCAGTTCATGGAGTTCATCCTGCCCACCGGGGAGCGGCGCAGCTACTCCATGGCCAACGCCAGCCACCGGCAACGCGAGGTGCTGGCCATCGACCAACCCGGCATCGAGCTGCACATCCGCCACATGCCCGGCGGCCTGTTCACCGACCAGGTCTTCAGCAGCTTGAAGGAACGCGACATCCTGCGCATCGAGGGCCCGTTCGGCAGCTTCTTCGTGCGCGAGGACTCGACCCGGCCGATGGTGCTGCTGGCCAGCGGCACGGGCTTTGCCCCCATCAAGGCCATCATCGAACACCTGGAGCACCTGGGCAGCACCCGACCCGCCACGCTGTACTGGGGCGCCCGCGCGCGCGCCGACCTGTACCTGCACGACTGGGCCGAGGCGGCACAGGCGCGGCTGCCGTGGCTGCGTTATGTGCCCGTGTTGTCCGACGCGCGGGCGGAAGACGCCTGGACCGGACGCACCGGCTTCGTCCACCACGCGGTCATGGCCGACTTGCCCAACCTCAGCGCCCACGAGGTTTACGCCTGCGGCGCCCCGGTGATGGTGGACGCGGCCCAGCGCGACTTCACCCAAGCTTGCCAATTGCGCGAGGACGCGTTCTACGCCGACGCCTTCACGTCGCAGGCCGATGTGCAATCGAACTGAACCGGCCCCAGACGACACCAAGCCAGACCGCGCAGGCGTCCGCCGACCGGCCATCGACCGTGCCCAGGTCGCCGCCGATGAAAGAATCGTTCGCCCCGCGCGACACAGCCCCATCGCGGCAAGCCCGACCTCACGGCCACCTTGCCGCCCCACCGCAAGGAGCAATGCATGACCCGTCGACAATGGATGAGCTTGATGTCCGCCCTGGGCCTGGGCAGTGCCGGCCTGGCCCAGGCCGCGCCGGAGGCCCGCGGCAAGCTGGTGCGCAGCGACGCCGAATGGAAGAAGCTGCTGAGCCCCGCCGCCTACCAGGTGCTGCGCAAGGAAGGCACCGAGCGGCCGTTCACCAGCCCGCTGAACGACGAGAAGCGCCCGGGCCGCTTTCATTGCGCCGCCTGCCAGCACCCGCTGTTCACCACCGACATGAAGTTCGACAGCGGCACGGGTTGGCCCAGCTTCTTCACCACCTTGCCCGGCGCCTTCGAGACCAGCACCGACTTCAAGCTGGTCTACCCGCGCACCGAGTACCACTGCGCCAACTGCGGCGGGCACCATGGCCACGTTTTCAACGACGGCCCGGCGCCCACCGGCAAGCGCTATTGCAACAACGGGGTGGCGCTGAGCTTCACCCCGGCCAATGGCTGAGCCCACGATGAGCGCCCCGCAACAAGGCCGTCGCCTCGCCTGGGTCCTGGCCGGCCTGCTGAGCGCCCTGGCGCTGAGCAGCTGGTCCTTGCGCGCCCAGACCTCCGCCCCCGCCGACGGGCCACGCAGCGCGCCCGCCGCCGCCGCGCCCCTGCCCCCGGGCACCGCACGGGCCATCGTGGCGGGCGGCTGCTTCTGGTGCGTGGAGTCCGACTTCGACAAGCTCGACGGCGTGATTTCCACCACCTCGGGCTACCTCAACGGCACGGTGCCGAACCCGACCTACGAGCAGGTTTCCAGCAAGCGCACCGGCCACGTTGAAGCCGTCGAAGTGATCTACGACACCCGCAAGCTGAGCTACGACCGGCTGCTGGCCCATTTCTGGCGCACCATCGACCCGACCACCCTGGACCGCCAGTTCTGTGACGTGGGTTCGCCCTACCGCACCGGCATTTACCCAGTGGATGCGGCGCAGATGACCGCGGCGCGGTCGTCGAAGGCCGAGGTGGAAAAGACCAAGCCCTTCCCCGAGCCCATCGTCACCGAAATCGTGATGGCCGGCACCTTCTACCCGGCCGAGGGCTACCACCAGGACTACTACAAGAAGAACCCGGTTCGCTACCAGTACTACCGCAGTTCGTGCGGCCGGGACGCGCGCCTGAAAGCCCTGTGGGGCGCCCAGGCGGTGGCTCACTGAGTGCCGGTGGGCGGCTTGGCGGCGCGCTGGCGCGCCAGGCCGCGCGGTTCGTTGTTGAACCACAGCCACTGCGGGTCGGTGCCGCCCGCGCGCAGCACCCATTGGTTGAACTGCAGTTTGGCCACGACGGCCACGAGGGCCACCGCGCCCAGCGCCGCGCCCGCGCCGACGCACCACAGCAGCCATTCGAGCGTCGACAGGTGGGGCGCCAGGCTGCGCCCGGCCACCGCGAAAATGCCCAGCAGGCCCACGGCCGCGAGGCCGATGCGCGCGGGCAAGCTGCCAAACCAAGGCGGGACGTTCATGGGATCTCCTTGACGTTCAGCGGGCGAAACCGCGGCGCGCGGCGCGCAATTGCACGATGTTGCCTTCCGGGTCGGCCACGTGGCGAAGGTCGCCACCCGGGCTGTGCCACACCGGCCCGACCACCACGCCGCCCAGGGCTTCGGCCTGGCTTGCGGCCCGGTCCAGGTCGTCGACGGTGAAGAAGGGTTTGAAGGCCTGGTCCTCCCGCAGGGCCGGCGGCGCGGTGACGACCACCTGCGCGGCGATGAGCGGCGGAATGGCGTGCACCAGCACTTGCGCGTCAGCGGCCTGCAGGAGATGGTGGTCGGCGTCGGCGTGCACCACGGTGGCCCCCAGCAAGCGCGCGTAGAACGCCGACATCGCGTCCAGCGACTTGGCATAGACCACCAGGCCGGCGCGGTCGGGCCCGTTCGTCATCGGCCGGGCCTCGGCGGCGTCACGGACGTCCACGAGGGCTGCGAGCGCACCCACAAGCCCGCGCACCGGCCGCGCCCTTTCGCGCGGGCCAGGCTTTGGGCCCATCGTCCGGCAGGGCGTTTGGCGGGCTTCGGTGGCGACAACACCATGAGGACGATAGGCCTTGCCGAGCGCTGCCGCAACCCTCAACGCGATGACGCTGACGCGTCTGGAACGCACTGCCCTGCCCCTGGCTGCGGTGTGCCAGCACCGGCGCCGGTGTTGGGGCCGATGCCGATGCGTCCATGCCGCCGCCGGCTCGCGCGCCGCCCTGTCGGTCGGGCGTCGTCAGTGGGCCTCGGCCACCTTCGCCGCGGCCACCGCGGCGGCGGTGTCGCCCTTGCCGCCGTTGAAATACAGGTTCAGCAACACGGCGGACAAGGCGGTCAGCAGGATGCCCGACTCGAGCAGCGGGTGCAGCGCGTGCGGCATTTGCTGCGACCAGCGCGGCGCCACCAGCGGGATCATGCCGGCGCCAATCGAGATGGCGACGATGTAGAGGTTGTGGCGGTTGCCCTTGAAGTCGACGTTGGCCAGGATGCGGATGCCGGTGGCGGCCACCATGCCGAACATCACCAGGCCGGCCCCGCCGAGCACGAACTGCGGCACCGACTCAACCAGCGCCGCCATCTTCGGCAACAGCCCCAGCACGACCATGATGGCGCCGGCGGCCACGCACACCCAGCGGCTGCGCACGCCGGTCACGCCCACCAGGCCGACGTTCTGTGAAAAGCTGGTGTACGGAAAGGTGTTGAACAGGCCACCGATCACCGTGCCCAGGCCGTCGGTGCGCAGGCCGGCGGTGAGCTCCGCGGGGCTGATGGGCTTGCCGGTGAGGTCGGACAGCGCCAGGAACATGCCCACCGACTCGATCATCACCACCACCATCACCAGCGTCATGGTCAACACCATCACCGGGTCGAAGGTGGGCAAGCCGAAGGCGAAGGGCGTCACCACGTCGAACCACCCGGCCTTCGCCACCTTGTCGAAATTCATCTTGCCCAAGGCGGCCGCCACCACGCAGCCGGCCACGATGCCCAGCAACACGGAGATGTTCGCCACGAAGCCACGGGTGTGGCGCGTGATCAGCAGGATCGCGACCAGCACGAAGGCCGCCACACCCAGGTTGTCCAGCGCACCGTAGTTCGGGTTGTCCAGCATCGGGATGGGCCCGGGCAGCTTCAGCGCAGGCGCGGACGCGCCCGGCGCCGCACTGGCCGCCGCGGCCGCGGCACCGGCCTGGGCCTGGCCGACCAGCGCCACCAGCTTGGGCACGTCCACCGACTGCGCCATCGGCGCCGGCCCGCCCATGGCCCAGCCGATGCCCACGCGCATCAGGCTGATGCCGATGATGGCGATGATGGTGCCGGTGACCACCGGGGGGAAAAAGCGCAGCAAGCGCCCCATCAAGGGCGCGATGAGCACCGACAGCACGCCCGCGCCGATGATCGCGCCGAAGATGGCCCGGGCGCCGTCGGGCCCGGGCTGCGCGTTGGCCATGGCCACCATCGGCCCGACCGCGGCGAAGGTCACGCCCATCATCACGGGCAGGCGGATGCCGATTGAGCGGGTGACGCCCAGCGCCTGGATCAAGGTGACGATGCCGCAGCAGAACAGGTCCGCCGAGATCAGCAAGGCCACCTGCTCCGGGCTGAGCTTCAAGGCCCGGCCGATGATCAGCGGCACCGCCACGGCGCCGGCGTACATCACCAGAACATGCTGCAGGCCCAGCGGCAACAGGCGCGCCAGGGGCAGGCGCTCGTCCACCGGGTGGACCGGGCTGGCGGCGTGGGGCGTGGGCGTGGGCATCGGGGTGGCGCTCATGGAGGCTCCTGCGGATCTGTCGGGCCGGGCCCGGAGGGACGAAACAGGCCTGGGCGGCGCCCTGGGGGCAGCACCGCCTCGGGCGCCGATGGCGCCGGCCTGGGTGAATGCGTTCCGCGCCCACCGCCCGGGCGGTGCCGCGGCGGGGTTCAGGGCTTCAGGGCAGCTTGGCGCCGGCCTGCACCCATTGGCCCAGCAGCGCGCGCTCGGCGTCGGTGATCTGGGTGGCGTTGTTCATCGGCATGGCCTTCAGCAGCACGGCCTGCTGGTAGATGCCTTGCGCGTTCTGCTGGATCAGCGCCGGGGTGTGCAGCTGCACGTTCTTGCTGACCACCTGCGCGTTGTGGCACATGGTGCAGCGCTGCTCGACGATGGTTTGCACCTGCGCAAAGCTCACCGGCGCGGCCGAGGCCGGCGCCGCGGCCATCGACGAACGCTCGGGCGCCACCACCACCGCCGTCAGCACCAGCAGGCCGACGGAAGCCAGCGCCAGCTCCCAACGCGGCGGCGCCTTGTGCTTGAGCACGAAGAACAGCCGGATGACCGCCCCGGCCAGCATCAGCAGGATCAGCACCACCCAGTTGTGTGGGTGCTGGTAGACCATGCCGTAGTGGTTGCTCAGCATGGCGATGATCACCGGCAGCGTGAAGTAGGTGTTGTGCACGCTGCGCTGCTTGGCGCGCTTGCCATGGTTGGGGTCCACCGGCTGGCCCGCGCGCATGGCGGCCACCACCTTGCGCTGGCCGGGAATGATCACCATGAAGACGTTGGCGCTCATCACCGTGGCCAGCATCGCGCCGGTCAGCAGGAAGGCCGCGCGGCCGGCAAAGAACTGGCAGGCGATCCAGGTGGCCAGGCAGGTGTAGAGAAACACCAGCACGCCCACCTTGAGGTCACCCCCCACCGACCCGTCCTTCTCGCGGCCGAAGAAGCGGCAGATCAGGTCGTAGACGATCCAGCCCAACGCCAGGTAGGCCAGCGCGCCGGCAATGGCCGCGCCGGGCGACCAGTCGAACACCCGCTTGTCGACGAGGAAGGTCGAGGCATTGAAGAAGTACAGCACGGTCAGCAAGGCGAAGCCGCTGAGCCAGGTGGAATAGCTTTCCCAGTACGACCAGTGCAGCTTGTCCGGCAGGTTGGCCGGCGCCACCATGTATTTGTTGGAGTGGTAGAAGCCACCGCCGTGCACGGCCCAGGCCTCGCCGCCCACGCCCTTTTTCAGCAGGTCCGGGTCTTCGGGCTTGTAGAGGCTGTTGTCGAGCAGCACGAAGTGCAGCGACGCGCCAATCCAGGCGATGGCGGTGATGACGTGCAGCCAACGCAACAGCAGGTTGGCCCAGTCGAGCAGGTAGGCGTCCATCAGGACCTCGCAATGACGGTGAAAGGGGAAGCGGCCCTGGCGCGGCCTGGTCGACCGCCCGAACCGGGCACCCTCCCCTCACCACAGCGGGCTCTGTGAGGAGCAAACGTCGCAAGCCGAGGGCGGTGGCAGGCGTCCACACCGGGGTGGATGCTGCGGCCTCGGGCTCCGCGGCGACGTGACATTACTGTATACACGGGTTCGGGTTCACGGCGTCCGTAGATACCCGAAATGGGGCACTCGGGTGGCCGCAGCCGGGTCGTGGCGAACATGGGGTGCACCTTGCAACCCCTGTGCCCGAACCGCGCCGGGTTCAACTGCCGCGGTAGGTGCTGTAGCTCCAGGGGCTGGCCAGCAAGGGCACGTGGTAGTGCGCGCCGGCGTCGGCAATGCCGAAGTCCAGGGGCACTTCGTCCAGGAAGGGCGGGTTCGGCACGTCGGCGCCACGGGCCGCGAAGTAGGCGCCCACCGAGAACACCAGGCGGTAGCGGCCGGGCACCAGCGCGGCGTCCTGCAGCAGCGGTGCGTCGGCGCGGCCGTCGTGGTTGAGGGTCAGCGCCTTCAGCAAGGCAGGCGCGTCGCCGGCCAGGCTGAACAGGCGAACGGCCATGCCGGCGGCGGGGCAGCCGTTGGCGGTGTCGAGAACGTGGGTGGTGAGTTTGCCCATGGCGTGCGGCCTTGCGTGGAGGGAATGAAGGAAATGGCGGCCGGGGCGGCCGGGGCGGCATGGCGGTGCGCCGGCGCGGCCCGAAGCGCCGTTGTGGGGCGAAGGCTGCAGGGACCATGCCGGCCTGGCGGTCACTGACGCGCCTTGCGGCATCGGCCCATTAGTGTATACACTTGACCGCGCCACGCAAGTCAGCCCACCGGCGCGGCCCCACTTCCCCACCATGGCCCGCCCTCCCAGCGCAACGATCAACCTGAGCCCGCAGCCCACCGGCGGCGCGGCGCGGCGGTCGGCGCGCGCGGCGCGAACGCGGCCGGTGGCCACCGCGCCGGCCGGTGCGGCGGCGGGCGACACCACGCAGCGCATCGTGGCCTCCATCACCGCGGCCATCGTCGAGCGCCGCCTGCAGCCCGGCACCAAGCTGGTCGAGCAGCAGATCGCGGACATCTTTCAGGTGTCGCGCACCCTGGTGCGCCAGGCGCTGAACCAGCTCAGCCGCGACCACCTCGTCACGCTGGAGCCGGCCCGTGGCGCGCACGTGGCGCGCCCGAGCGTGGAAGAGGCCCGCCAGGTGTTCGAGGTGCGCAAGATGATCGAGACCACGATGGTGCGCCAGCTGTGCGCCGTCGTCACCGACGCCCAGCTCGCCGCGCTGCGCCGCCACCTGCAGGCCGAGCGCGACGCCGTGCAGCGCACCGACGTCAGCGGCCGCACCCGGCTGCTGGCCGACTTTCACGTGCTGCTGGCCCGGCAGCTGGGCAACGAGGTGCTGGCCCAGCTGCTGGCCGACCTGCTCTCGCGCTGCTCGCTGATCGCGTTGATGTACCAGTCGGCGCATTCCGCCGAGCATTCCCAGGGCGAACACGAGGCCATCGTCGACGCCCTCGAGCGCCGCGACGCCGACGCCGCGGTGCGGCTGATCGACGCCCACCTCGACAACGTGGAACACAACCTGCAACTGCAGCCGCGCGTGCCAGACCTGGCCACCGTGCTGCGCCCCTGAGCCCCTGCGCCAACGCCACCATGACCACTGCCCCGACCCCCTACCCCCGCGACCTGCGCGGCCACGGCCGCGACGTCCCCCACGCCCGCTGGCCGGGCGGCGCCCGCATCGCGGTGCAGTTCGTTCTGAACTACGAGGAAGGCGGCGAGAACAACCCGCTGCACGGCGACCCCACGTCGGAGACCTTCCTGTCCGAACTCGTCACCGCGCAGGCCTACGAGAACCGGCACATGACGATGGAGTCGATGTATGAATACGGTTCGCGCGCCGGCGTGTGGCGCATCCTGCGCGAGTTCGAGCAACGCAAGCTGCCGATGACCATCTTCGGCGTGGGCATGGCGCTGGAGCGCTACCCGGAGCTGGTCAAGGTGTTCATGGACAACGGCTACGAGATCGCCAACCACGGCCTGCGCTGGATCCACTACCAGAACCTGCCCGAAGCCACCGAGCGCCGCCACATCGGCCTGGGCACCCACGTGCTGAAGGACCTGACCGGCGGCACCTGGCCGGTGGGCTGGTACACCGGCCGCGACAGCCCCAACACCCGGCGCCTGGTGGTGGACCAGGGCGGCTACGAATACGACAGCGACTACTACGGCGACGACCTGCCCTTCTGGACCGAGGTCACCAAGACGGATGGCAGCACCACGCCGCACCTCGTGGTGCCCTATTCGCTGGACACCAACGACATGCGCTTCGTGCAGGCGCAGGGCTTCAACACCGGCGACCACTTCTTCACCTACCTGCGCGACAGCTTCGACGCCCTGTACGCCGAAGGCGACCCGCAGGGCCTGGACCGCCCGAAGATGATGAGCATCGGCATGCACTGCCGGCTGCTGGGCAAGCCCGGGCGCATCGGTTCGCTGCAGCGCTTCCTGGACCACGTGATGAAGCACGACAAGGTGTGGGTGTGCCGCCGCATCGACATCGCCCGCCACTGGAAGGCCACCCACCCCTACGCCCCCGTCGACAAGGACACCCCATGAGCGCGCCCAGCCCGCTGACCCTGGACTGGCTGAATCAGGCCGCGCCCGACGAGGCCGTGGCCGCCCTGGACGGCCTGTACGAACACTCGCCCTGGATCACCGCCGCCGCGCTGCAGCAACGGCCGGCCGGCGGCTTCGCCAGCCTGGCCGCGTTCAAGCACGCGCTGGTGCAGGTGGTGCAGCAAGCCCCGCGCGACGCCCAGATGGCCCTGGTGCGCGCGCACCCGGAACTGGCGGGCAAGGCGGCGGTGGCGGGCGAGCTGACCGCCGAGTCGACCAACGAACAGGCCAAGGCCGGCCTGAACCAGTGCACGCCCGAGGAATTCGCGCAGGTGCAGCAGCTCAATGCGGCCTACAACGCGCGCTTCGGCTGGCCCTTCGTGATGGCCGTGCGTGGCGCGCGCGGCACCGGGCTGCACCGGCGCGACATCATCGCCACCTTGCAGCGCCGCCTGGCCGGCCACCCGGACTTCGAACTGGCCGAGTGCCTGCGCAACATCCACCGCATCGCGGAAATCCGCTTGAACGACAAGTTCGGCGTGGCGCCGGTGCAGGGCAACATCGTCTGGGACTGGGCCGAGATCCTGGCCGCGCACAGCGACCCCGGCTTCAAGGAACAGGGCCAGCTCACCGTCACCTACCTGACCGACGCCCACCGCGCCTGCGCCGCCCAGCTGGCCGCGGGCATGCACGACTGCGGCTTCGACGAGGTGTCCATCGACGCGGTGGGCAACGTGGTGGGCGTGTTCCATGGCAGCGACCCCGAGGCCCGCCGGCTGCTGACCGGCAGCCACTACGACACCGTGCGCAACGGCGGCAAATACGACGGGCGCCTGGGCATCCTGGTGCCCATGGCCTGCGTGCGGGCGCTGCACCACAGCGGCCGGCGCCTGCCCTTCGGCATCGAGGTGGTGGGCTTCGCCGAGGAAGAAGGCCAGCGCTACAAGGCGACCTTCCTGGGCTCCGGCGCGCTGACCGGCCACTTCGACCCCGCCTGGCTGGACCAGCAGGACGCCGACGGCATCAGCATGCGCGAGGCCATGAAGGCCGCCGGCCTGCCCGCCACCATGGACGCCATCCACGCGCTGAAGCGCGACGCGGACCGCTACCTGGGCTTTGTGGAAGTGCACATCGAGCAAGGCCCGGTGCTCAACGAACTGGGCCTGCCGCTGGGCGTGGTCACGTCGATCAACGGCAGCGTGCGCTTCGTGGGCGAGGTGCAGGGCATGGCCAGCCACGCCGGCACCACGCCCATGGACCGCCGCCGCGACGCCGCCGCCGCGGTGGCCGAACTGGCGCTGTTCCTGGAACGTCGCGCGTCCGCCGAGGCGCACCTGGTGGGCACGATGGGCCAGCTCAGCGTGCCCAACGGCTCGATCAACGTGGTGCCCGGCGCCTGCCGCTTCAGCCTGGACATCCGCGCCACCACCAACGCCGTGCGCGACGCCTGCACCGCCGACGTGCTGGCCGAACTGAAGGCCCTCTGCGAGCGCCGCGGCCTGAGCCACACGCTGGAGGAAACCATGCGTGCCGCCGCCGCGCCCAGCGACCCCGCCTGGCAGCAGCGCTGGGAGCGCGCCGTGGCGGCCACCGGCCTGCCGGTCTTCCGCCTGCCCAGCGGCGCCGGCCACGACGCCATGAAGCTGCACGAACTCATGCCGCAGGCGATGCTGTTCGTGCGGGGCGAAAACAGCGGCATCAGCCACAACCCGCTGGAATCCACCACCAGCGACGACATGCAGTTGTGCGTCGACGCCTTCACCCACCTGCTGGAACAGCTCGCCGAGCCCAGCGCCTGAGCCCCGCCCGCCCCACGCCCCCGCCACCCATGACCACGCCCTACGCCCAACTCGACGCCTGGATCGACGCCCACTTCGACGAACAGGTCCGCTTTCTGCAAGCCCTGGTGCAGGTGCCCACCGACACCCCGCCGGGCAACAACACGCCGCATGCCCTGCGCACGGCCGAGTTGCTCAAGGACTTCGGCTACGTTGCCGAGCCGTTCCCGGTCCCGGCCGAAGCGGTGCGCGCCGCGGGCCTGGAATCGCTGACCAACCTGATCGTGCGCCGGCGCCTGGGCGAAGGCGGGCGCACCATCGCGCTGAACGCCCATGGCGACGTGGTGCCGCCCGGCGAAGGCTGGCAGCACGCCCCCTACGGCGGGGAAATCGACGACGGCAAGCTGTACGGGCGCGCCGCCGCAGTGAGCAAGTGCGACTTCTCCACCTTCACCTTCGCCACCCGCGCCGTGGAGGCGCTGGCGGCCAGCGGCGGCGCCCCATTGAAGGGCAGCGTTGAACTGCACTTCACCTACGACGAGGAGTTCGGCGGCGAACTGGGGCCGGGCTGGCTGCTGCAGCACGGCCACACCCGGCCCGACCTGCTGATTGCCGCCGGCTTCAGCTACCAGGTGGTGACGGCCCACAACGGCTGCCTGCAGATGGAAGTGACGGTGCACGGCAAGATGGCGCATGCCGCGATCCCGGCCAGTGGCGTGGACGCGCTGCAGGGCGCGGTGGCCATCCTGAACGCGCTGTACCACCAGAACACGCTCTACCAGCAAATCACCTCCCAGGTGGCCGGCATCAGTCACCCCTACCTGAACGTGGGCCTGATCGAAGGCGGCACGAACACCAATGTGGTGCCTGGCAAGGTGGTGCTGAAGCTGGACCGCCGCATGATCCCCGAGGAAAACCCGAGCGAGGTGGAAGCCACGCTGCGCCAGGTGATCGCCGACGCGGCGGCCACCCGCCCCGGCATCCGCGTGGACATCAAGCGCATGCTGCTCGCCCGCGCGCTGACGCCGCTGCCCGGCAACCAGCCCCTGGTCGACGCGCTCACCCAGCACGCCAGCGCCGTCTTCGGCGAACCCATCACCACCAGCGGCACCCCGCTGTACACCGACGTGCGGCTGTACTGCGAGGCCGGCGTGCCGGCGGTCATCTACGGCGCCGGCCCGCGCACGGTGCTGGAGTCCAACGCCAAGCGCGCCGACGAGCACATCGTCCTCGATGACCTGCGCCGCGCCACCAAGGTGGTCGCGCGCAGCCTGTTCGATCTGATGCGCTGAACCAGCGCGGCGGCATGGCGCCGACGGTGCGCACGGAACTTGCAGACACGGCTCATCTTTCTCCGGAGTCCCTTGCATGAGCTTGATCACCACCCGCCGCCACCTGATCGGCCTGGCCGCCGCTGCCGCGAGCGCCTTGACGCTGCCGGTCGCCCACGCCCAGGAAACCTCGGTCAAATTCCAGCTGGACTGGCGCTTCGAAGGCCCGGCCGCGCTGTTCCTGGTGCCGGCCGCCAAGGGCTATTTCAAGGACGAGAAGCTGAACGTCACGGTGGACGCCGGCAACGGATCGGGCGGCACCGTGACCCGCGTGGCGTCCGGGGCCTACGACATGGGCTTCGCCGACCTGGCCGCGCTGATGGAATTCCACGCCAACAACCCGACGGCGCCGAACAAGCCGGTCGCGGTGATGATGGTCTACAACAACACGCCGGCCGCGGTGCTGACCTTGAAGAAGTCGGGCATCAAGACGCCGGCCGACCTGACCGGCAAGAAGATGGGCGCGCCGGTGTTCGACGCCGGCCGCAAAGCCTGGCCGATCTTCGCGAAGGCCAACGGCATTGGCGCCGTGCCGTGGACGGCCATGGACCCGCCGCTGCGCGAGACCATGCTGGTGCGCGGCGACATCGACGCCATCACCGGCTTCTCCTTCACCTCGCTGCTGAACCTGGAAGCGCGCGGCATCAAGACCGAAGACATCGTGGTCATGCCCTACCCCGCCTTCGGCGTGAAGTTGTACGGCAACGCGGTGATCGCCAGCGAGGACTTTCTGAAGAAGAACCCCGAGGCGGTCAAGGCCTTCCTGCGCGCCTTCAGCAAGGGCATGAAGGACGTCATTGCCGACCCGAAGGCCGGCATCGCCACCGTCAAGGCGCGCGACGGCATCATCAACGAGGACCTGGAACTGCGCCGCCTGAAGCTGGCGCTGGACGCCACCGTGCTGACGCCCGACGCCAAGGCCGAAGGCTTCGGCAACGTGATGGCCCCGCGCCTGAGCCTGATGGCCAGCCAGGTGTCCGACGCCTTCGGCACCAAGGAGCGGGTCAATGCCACGGCGGTGTGGAACCCGGCGTACCTGCCGGCCGCCGCCGACCGCGACATCTTCAAGGCCGCGAAGAAGTAAGGCCGCCGGATGCCCGCCTTCGTCGATTTCAACCAGGTCTGGCTCGCCTACAACGATGAGCTGCTGGCCAAGAACCAGTTCGCGGTGGAAGACATCACGCTGAAGGTCGACGAGGGCGAGTTCATCGCCATCGTCGGCCCCTCGGGTTGCGGCAAGTCCACCTTCATGAAGCTGGCCACCGGGCTGAAGATGCCCAGCCGCGGCACCATCCTGATCGACGGCAAGGAGGTGACGGGGCCGCTGAAGATCACCGGCATGGCTTTTCAGTCGTCGTCGCTGCTGCCCTGGCGCACCACCCTGGAAAACGTGCTGCTGCCGCTGGAAATCGTCGAACCCCACCGCAGCCAGTTCAAGGCGCAGAAGAAGCAGTACGAGGACAAGGCGCGCAAGCTGCTGCAAAGCGTGGGCCTGGGCGGCTACGAGGACAAGTTTCCGTGGCAGTTGTCCGGCGGCATGCAGCAGCGCGCCAGCATCTGCCGCGCGCTGATCCACGAGCCCAAGATGCTGCTGCTCGACGAGCCCTTCGGCGCGCTCGACGCCTTCACCCGCGAAGAGCTGTGGTGCATCCTGCGCGACCTGTGGACGGTGCAGAAATTCAACGTGATCCTGGTCACCCACGACCTGCGCGAGGCGGTGTTCCTGGCCGACACGGTGTACGTGATGAGCCGCAGCCCCGGCCGCATGCTGGTGCAGCGCCAGATCGAGCTGCCACGTCCGCGACCGCTGGAAGTGACCTACACCAAGGAATTCACCGACATCGTGCTGGAGCTGCGCGAGCACATCGGCGCCATCCGCAAGCCGGTGGGCAGCACGGCGGAGGTGGCGCAATGAACACCAAGCAGCGTGAACGCTACGCCCCGTGGTTGCTGCTGATCGCGGTGCTGATCGTCTGGGAATTGCTGTGCCGCGTGTTCAGCATCTCCGAGTTCATTTTCCCCACGCCCACCCGCATCGCCAGCCAGCTGTGGGAATTCCACACGGTGATCGCCGGTCACGCCTGGCGAACCTTCTGGGTGACGATGGTGGGCTTCGGCATCGCCATCGTGGTGGGCGTGTTGCTGGGCTTCCTGATTGGCAGCTCGCGGCTGGCCTACGCGGCGATGTACCCGCTGATGACCGCCTTCAATGCCTTGCCCAAGGCCGCCTTCGTGCCGATCCTGGTGGTGTGGTTCGGCATTGGCGTGGGACCGGCGGTGCTGACGGCCTTCCTGATCAGCTTCTTCCCGATCACCGTGAACATCGCCACCGGCCTCGCCACCCTCGAGCCCGAGCTCGAAGACGTGCTGCGCGTGCTGGGCGCCAAGCGCTGGGACGTGCTGATGAAAGTCGGCCTGCCGCGCTCGATGCCCTACTTCTACGGCTCGCTGAAAGTGGCGATCACGCTGGCCTTCGTCGGCACGACGGTGTCGGAGATGACCGCCGCCAACGAAGGCATCGGCTACCTGCTGATCTCCGCCGGCAGCTCGATGCAGATGGGCCTGGCGTTTGCAGGCCTGGTCGTGGTGGGCGTGATGGCGATGGTGATGTACGAGCTGTTCGCCGTCATCGAGAAGCGCACCACCGGCTGGGCCCACCGCGGCTCGCAGGGCGGCTGAAGCGCGACCGAGGACTTGGGCGGCAACGCGCGTGGATTTCCCCAACCCCGACCCGACGCCCGCGCAGATGCGCGCCGCACTGCGCCGCGCGCACGCGGTGGCGCTGCGCGCGCTCGACCTCGGCAGGCACCCCTTTGGTGCATTGCTGTTGGGGCCCGACCATGAAACCGTCCTCGCCGAGCAGGGCAACATCGACACCGTCAACCACGCCGAGTCCACGCTGGCGCGCACCGTCGCCAGCCAGTACGCGCCCGAGTTCCTGTGGTCCTGCAGCCTGGTGACCACCTTCGAGCCCTGCGCGATGTGCGCGGGCACCAGCTACTGGGCCCACATCGGACGGATGGTCTATGGCGCCAGCGAGGCGTCCCTGTTGAAGTTGACGGGAGCCCATGCAGAGAACCCCACCTTGGCGCTGCCCTGTCGGCGGCTGTTTGCGCAGGGTCAGAAGCCGATTCGGGTGTTCGGTCCCTTCGACGATGACGCCGAGCTGCACGCCCTGTTGCTGCAACCCCACCGCGACTTCTGGACCCTTCGCTGAGCCTCGAAAGCCGCACAGGCTCAGATCTGCGGTGGTTTGTCACGGCACGCAACACCAAGTTGAGGGCTGCCTGCGGCGGCGAACGACCGAGACACTGCCAAAATCATGGCACCAAGCTGTAACACGCCCGTCATCATGTCTGATCTCGCCGCCCCAGGTTCATGCGCCACACGGCCAGACCTGACCGACCCTCAGACCCGACACACGCCCAGCCCGCACGACCCGCTGTTCACCCAGCTGTACGCCGAATTGCGGCGCATCGCGCGCCGCGAGGTCCACCGCCAAGGGGCCAACGCCCCGCTGGGCGCCACCACGCTGATGCACGAGGCCTACCTGTCGATGCATGGGCGCGACGGTTTGGCTTTTCCCGACTCAGCCCACTTCCTGGCCTATGCCGGCCGTGCGATGCGCGGCCTGTTGATCAGCGAACTGCGTGAGCGCCATGCACTGAAACGTGGCGGCGCCTTCGACATCACGGCGCTGAGCACCGAGGTGGCCGAGGATTGCGAAGACCCCACGCACCTCAGTGCACTGAACGATGCGCTGGACGACCTGGCCGAACTCGACCCCGCGCTGGCCACGGTGGTGGACCTGAAGTACTTCGGTGGCTTCACGATGGCGGAGATTGCCAGCATGCAGAACGTCTCTGAACGCACGGTGCACCGCCAGTGGGAAAAGGCCCGCATCCTGCTGTTCAAGGCGCTGTCGGAGTGAACGCCCAGGCATGGACGACCCCGACCCGCCCACTGGCCTGATCGGCGCCTACCGCCTGCAATCGCGACTCGGCCGTGGCGCCTCGGCCGACGTGTGGCGGGCGGTTCGCGCCGATGGTCGCGGCGCGCCGGTGGCCATCAAGCTGATGCGCGCGGGCCTGAGCGACAGCGCCCGGCGGCAACGCGCCGCCGAACAGATCGAGCACGAAGGCAACATCCTGGCGGCCTTGCGCCACCCGAACATCGCGGCCTTGCGCGACGCCGGCAGCACCGCCACAGGGCAGGCCTTCCTGGTGCTGGAACTGGTGGATGGGGAACCCATCGACGCGCATTGCCGGCGTCTGCGGCTGGGCATCGAGGCCCGCCTGCGGCTGAGCCTGAAGGTGCTGCGTGCCGTGGCCCACGCCCACCAGCACCTGGTGGTGCACGGCGACATCAAGCCAGCCAATGTGATGGTGGACCGCAGCGGCGAGGTCAAGCTGCTGGACTTCGGCGTGGCGCGCCGGCTGGAAACGCCAACGCCCACCGACCCGTCCGTTGCCACGCCCACGGGCGACCGGACGACCGGCGTCACCGCACCGGCCACCGCCCTGAGCCCACGCCACGCCGCCCCCGAGCTGCTCGACCGCGGCGAGTGGTCCACCGCCAGCGACGTCTACGCGCTGGGCGTGTTGATGTACGAGCTGCTGAGCGGGCGCCACCCGACGGCCCGCACCGGCGCTGGCGAGGCGGAGCAGCTGCACGCCGCCTTGCACCTGGACCCGGCACCGGTGTCGGCCTGGGCCGCGCGGCGCACCGCCACCGAGGTCGACCCAGCGGCCTTGGCCGCCGAGCGGGGCACCACCCGCCGTGGCCTGGCCCGCCGGCTGGCGGGCGACCTGGACCGTTTGCTGGCCAAGATGCTCAGCAAATCGCCCGGCGACCGCTATCCCACCGTCGACGCGGTGTGCGACGACGTCGAACGCCACCTGAGCCACCAACCCATCAGCGTGCGCCCGGCCAACTGGCACTACAGCGCGGCCAAGTTCCTGCGCCGCTACCGCGCCGCGGCGGCGGCGAGCGCACTGGTGTCGATCGCGGTGGCCGCCGGTGCCGTGGGCACCTTGAGCCAAGCGGCCACGGCCCGACGCGAAACCGCAGAGGCACGGCACGAACAGGCGGTGGCGCAGGCGCGCCTGCGCGAAAGTGAAGCCTCCATCGCGCTGGCCAAGGGCATCCTGTGCGATGCCCTGAGTGACCCAAGGCCGCCCCTCGAGACGCTGGAGAACGCCGTCAGCTGGGTGAACAACCGCCATGCGGGCGACCCGGGGGTGCGCGCGCGGCTGCTGGAGCGCCTGGGCGACAGCATGATCGAACTCGACCAGATCGACCGTGGTCGAGCGCTGTACGAGCAGTCGGCCGCGGCAGCCAGGCAGGCTGGCGACGCGGGCATGGAAGCGCTGGCGCGCTGCAGCCAGGCCACCGTTGCGGCCCGCACGCTGGACGCGGCGAAGGCCAGTGCCCTGTACGGGCCGGCCCTGCAGCGCCTGCGCGACGAAGCGCGTTCGGGCGACGAAGACGATCGGATCGCCCTGGCGCGCTGCCTCACGGCGGCCAGCACCGCGGAAAGCCTGCACGGCAACGACCCTGACAAGGCGCGGCAGTTCGGCGAGGAGGCGGTGCGCATCGCCTCGGGCCTGAGCGGCGGTGGGCGTTCCACGCTGCACCACGCGCGGCTGGCCGCCGCCAGCGCCTTGGTCGAAGGCGGCCGGTGGGCTGCGGCCGAAGCCATCCAAGGTGAACTCGTGTCCGAGCTGGAGGCCGCGGGCCGGGAGCAGTCGCTGGTCAACATCGCGACGGTCAACCTGCGCGCGGACAGCCTCATGCGTGGCGGCCAAAAGCGGCGCGCGCTCGAGCTGTTGAACCGGGCCGCGGCCATCGAGCACAACGTCACCGGCGGTCAGCCGATGAGGGCGGTGGAACTGAACAACCTGGGCGCGCTGATGGTCGACGTGGGCGACTTCGACGCGGCCGGCCGGGCCATGGACGACGCGCTGGCGGCGGCCTCCCGTGCGAAGGAAGGCTCGCTCGTGGGCATCATCCAACTCAACCGCGCCCGCCTGCACTGCGAACTGAACGACGCGGTGGGGTGCAGGCGCCTGTTGGAGCAAGGGCTGAAAGCCTTGGAGCCGCTGGTGCCACCGGGGCACCCGCGCCGCTCGAACCTGGCCTCGATGCGCGCCACGGTGGCCTTGACCGAGGGCAACCTCAAAGAGGCCGATCGCCAACTGCGCGAGGCCGTGGCCTTGCAGCACAAGGCCACAGGCAAGCCATCGCCCGGGCTGCTGGCGCGACTGGCGCGGGTGCAGGTGGCCACCGGTCAGCTGGACGCCGCCGAGAAGAACGCCCAGGACGCCACGGCCGCGGCGCGCCAGTCGCTGGGCGGCTTCGCGCACAGCGAATCCCTCGGCATGGCCTTGCTCGCGTTGGCCGACGTCCGTCACGCGCGGGGCGAGCCGGTCGCCGCGCGGGCCCTGGACCTGGCGGCGCGGGAAAACCTGCTCGACGCGCTGGGCCCGAACGCCTCGGCCACGCGCGCGGTCAGCCGGCGCCTGGCCGGCTCGACGGCTTGGTGATGGCCTGGTGATGGCAGTCGGCAGACCGTGATTGCGATGTAGCCAAAGCACCCGCCACGACCCGGCCCCGCTCGACACCGATCTGCCCATGCCCCTGCCCGACCGCGCCCGCTGGAAGCGGCTGAGCCCGCTGCTGGACGAATTGCTTGACCTCGCCCCCGAGGCCGCGCAAACGCGCCTGAACGAGCTGCGCGGCACCGAACCCGATCTGGTCGACGAACTTCAACGCCTGCTGATCGGCAGCTCGGCGCCGACGGCCGTGGGCTTCCTGAGCGGCACGGCCAAGGCGCTGCCGCCCTTGCCGCCGGCGATGGACCTGCCCGGCGCGCAGGTGGGGCCTTACACGCTGGTCGAAGCGCTGGGCGAGGGCGGCACGGGCACGGTGTGGCGCGCGCGCCGACACGACGGCCGGGTCGAATCGCAGGTGGCGGTCAAGCTGCTGCACCTGTCGCTGCTGGGTCAGACGGCCGCACAACGCTTTGCCCGCGAAGGGCAGTTCCTGGGCCGCCTGAACCACCCGAACATCGCGTCGCTGCTGGACGCCGGCGTCACCCCGGAGGGCCAGCCCTACCTGCTGGTGGAGTTGGTCGACGGCGAGCCCATCGACGCCCATTGTCGGCGCCTGTCGCTGGACGTGGACGCGCGCTTGCGTCTGTTCCTGGACGTCCTGGCGGCCGTCACCCACGCTCACCAGCGCCTGCTGGTGCACCGCGACCTGAAGCCGGCCAATGTGCTCGTCACGCCGACGGGCCAGGTCAAGCTGCTGGACTTCGGGATCGCCAAGCTGCTGGACCAAGAAGGCAGCGACAGCCAGGCCACGATGCTGACGCGTCAGGCCGGTCGCGCCTTGACGCCCACCCACGCCGCCCCCGAGCAATTCGAGGGCGGAGCCATCAGCACCGCCACCGACGTCTACGCACTGGGCGTGATGCTGTACGAACTGCTGTGCGGCCGGCACCCGACCATGCCCGCAGGTGCGACCCGGGCCCAGGTGATCAACGCGACCCTGCACACCGAGCCGTTGCGGATGTCGCGGGCGGTGGCGGCGCGCCCGAGCGGCACGGACAAGGACCACGGCACCGCCGCAGGCGCCGACGCCGCGACGCTGGCTGGCGAGCGTTCGGCCACGCCCGATGCCCTGGCCCGCCGGCTGGGGGGCGACCTTGACCTCATCGTCGAGCGCATGCTGCGCAAGCGCGCCAGCGAGCGCTACGCCACCGTCGACGCCGTCGCCACCGACCTGCGCCGTCACCTGGCCGACGAGCCCATCAGCGTGCGCCCCGACCACTGGGCCTACCGGGCCCGCAAATTCACCCGGCGCCACCGCACGAGCGTGCTGGCCGCGGGGCTGGTGGGCCTGGCCTTGTCGGTCGGCTTGACGTCGACGCTGTACCAGGCGCACCGGGCCCGGCAGCAGGCCGCATTCGCCCAGGCCGAGCGCGACCGGGCCATGCGCGAGGCCCAGCGCGCCGAGTCGGCCAAGGACTTCGTCCAGTTCATCCTCAGCGAGGGTTTGTCCGGCGCCCAGGCCACCCACGGCGTGCTGCGGCGCGCGCAACAGATGATCCAGCGCGAGTTCGGCAACGACCCCGAACTGCGCGCCCAGCTGCAGCTGCTCGTGGCCGACGTCTACTTTCAGGCCGGCAACCCGTCGCTCGCGGCGTCGATGGTGGCCGAGGCGCGCCGTTCGGCCCAGGCCAGCGGCAACGACCGCCTGTGCGAGGCGCTGCGCTGCCAGCAGCCGCTGGCACAGGACGAGGCGCTGTCGCCCGCGCTGATCGAGGCCGCACGCGCCGCGCTGGCGTCGACCGACCCGCCGCGCGCGCCCATGCGGGCGGCCAGCCGGTGAGCTGGGTCGTTGAATGCGGACATTCATCACGGGCCGCGTGGCAGACCTTGGCCCTCGCTTGCGATGTCACAGGGGAAGCAGGCACGGCCGTCGTTCGTGCCTGTGGACTGGCAACGAAACGATCTCTGAAGGACCCGATCATGCTCGCCATCACCCGCCGTGTTCAGCGCCGTGAGTTCAAGGATTACCAGCCCATGCTGATGCTGATCAACAGCCTGGACATCATCGACGAGGCCACGCGCCGTGATTTCATGTGCGTGGTGGGCCCGATCTGGCAGCGCTACAACGCGGCCACGAAAGGCGCGCGGCAACGGCGCATCACCGCTTACTTTCTGGGCGACGACACCAACAGCTTCGACGAACTGCTGTACATCGGCTGCGACTGGGTGTCGCGCCGGCAACACCAGTGGCGCACGCTGTGGGCCGGTCACCCGCTGTGCGAATTGCTGAGCGAAGAAGCCGTCCGGCACCTCTGTGTGGGCCTGGAAGGCCGCTCGGTGCTGACCCTGTCCGGGCTGTTGCCGGTGCTTCAGCCGGCCCACACGGCGCGCATGGCCGACGGCGCCGGCTGCGACCCGCATTGGCCCGGACCGTCGCCCGGCAAGGTGCCCACCACAGCACAACCGGCCTGACGCCACGCCCAGGCCCTGGCCTGGAACGCACTCGACTTCATGAACCCATTGTTCACCGCCCCCGCCCACCTTGAGGAGATCGCAACATGGCCAACACATCCTGGAAACATGCCGCCAAACGCACCCGTGAAACCTACGAGGTCTTCGGGCGAGGGTTCTGGGGCACCAGCAACAGCTCCCACGGCGGCGGCAATGAGTACCACAAGGCCCGCGCCAAGCTGATCTTCGGCAACATCCTTTCACTGGGCTTGGTCAACATCGGCCTGATGGTCGGCATCAAGCGGCAAAACGAGCGCAAGCAGTTCTGGGAAAGCCACCTGAGGGACAAGGTCCGGCAATACGCGCTCATGGCCAAACAGAACTACAACATCGACGAAACGGCGTTCATCCAGTACATGGCGTACAAGTTCGGCGTCATGAAAAAGCCCGAGGTGACGCCGAAAAACGACCCACAGTTCGGACGCGCCTGGCACCGCTTCGTGGCCGACCACCGCAACGAGCTGGAACAAGCCGGCGTGGCTTGGTGGGAGTAGGCCGCAGCGGGATGGCCCCTTCTGGTCTGAATCCTGCTTTGGTTCGGTTCAGAGAGTAGAAGCGTTCACCCTCTGACCCCGCCCGGCACCACGCCGGAGGCATGCGGGGCTGGTCGGCCGGAAATTGCTCTTGAAGTGCCCTGGGATCGTGCGCTCGTTCGCACGGCCTTGGGGCGATTGCACTTCAAGCAGCGAGGCCGCCCATGTTGACCACCCGTCAACCGATCTTCCGCAAGTTCTGGCATGCCGTCATGCCGCTGTCGGCGCTTCACGCCGGCCCCCAGCCCTTCACCCTGCTGGGTGAAGCCATCGTGCTGTTCCTGGACGAACACGGCCAGCCGGCGGCGCTGAAAGACCGATGCTGCCACCGCACGGCCAGGCTCAGCAAAGGCTGGTGTCCCGACGAGGGCCCGCTGCGCGGCAAGCTGCAATGCGGCTACCACGGCTGGACCTACGACCGCAGCGGCCGCGTGGTGCACATCCCGCAGTACGCCGAGGACCGGGCCATTCCCGCCGACTACTGCACCCCCGCCTACCACTGCACCGCCCGCTACGGCTACGCCTGGGTGGCGTTGGAAGACCCGATCGCCGACATCCCGTCGGTGCCCGAATTCGACGACCCGGCGTGGCGCACCATCTTCCAGTTCTACGAGACGTGGAACACCAGCCCGATGCGCGCGCTGGAGAACAGCTTCGACAACTCGCACTTCAGCTTCGTGCACCGCGCCACCTTTGGCGTGGCCGAGCAGCCCAAGCCCAGCAAGTATGAGCTGGTGGACACGCCCGAAGGCTTCTACGCCGAGACGGTGATTCCGGCCGCCAACCCCGAGCGCTTCCGGCGCATCAGCGGCGTGGACGACGCGGTGACCACGCGGCACATGCGCAACGCCTACTTCATGCCGTTCTCGCGCCGGCTGGACATCGAGTACCCCTCGGGCATCCGCCACATCATCATCAACTGCTTCACGCCCATCGACGACGGGCGCATGCAGCTGTGCCAATGGCTGTTTCGCAACGACAGCGAGGCCGACTGCCCGGCGCAGATGCTGATCGACTTCGACGAGGAGATCACCCGGGAAGACA
The DNA here is from genome assembly GCA_943370175.1 of Hydrogenophaga intermedia. Taxonomy (GTDB): domain Bacteria; phylum Pseudomonadota; class Gammaproteobacteria; order Burkholderiales; family Burkholderiaceae_C; genus Ideonella_A; species Ideonella_A intermedia_A. The sequence goes on from CALRPU020000004.1 coordinate 53,107, forward strand.
AGGACATCCTCGAATCCACCGACCCCGACGCGCTGATCGACGTGCGCCGGCGCGGCGTGGAGTACTCGATGGACAGCGACAAGCCGGGCATGTTGATCCGCAAGAAGCTGTTCGAGCTGCTGCGCCGCCATGGCGAGGAAGAAGTTCACCGCGGCAGCCCGACCCTGGGCAACGCCGCCACCCCGGCCATCCCCATCCGCCATGTCGCCTGACTCAGGAGCCCCCACCATGCAACGCCGTTCCCTTCTGAAACTCGCCACCGCCTGCGCCGCCACCGTGGCCGCCCCTGCCGTGCTGGCTCAGTCACTGACCAAGCTGAAGTTCACGCTGGACTTCCGCATCACCGGCCAGACCGCGCCCTTCTTTCTGGCCCAGTCCAAGGGCTACTACAAGGACGAGGGGCTGGACGTCACCATCGACGTGGGCAGCGGCTCGGTCGCGTCGATCACCCGCGTGGCCAGCGGCGCCTACGACCTGGGCTTTGGCGACATCAGCGCGCTGATCGAGTTCAACGCCAACCAGCCCGGCACGCCGGTGCTGCAGGCCGTCTACCAGTACTACAACCGCGCGCCGTTCGCGATCATCGGCCGCAAGGACCGCGGCATCACCGACTTCAAGAGCCTGGCGGGCAAGCGCATCGCCGCGGCGGCAGTGGAGTCGACCAAGCGGTCCTGGCCGATGGTGGCGCGCAAGACCGGGCTGAAGCCGGACGCCTTCCAGTGGGTGACCACCGACTTCGCCTCGCGCGACAACGTGGTGGTGCGCGGCGATGCGGACGGCGCCACCTACTTCCACGACTCGGCGGTCTCGCTGTTCCAGCGCATCAAGCCCGATGAGTTGAGCGTGCTGGCCTACGCCGACGCGGGCGTGGACGTGTACGGCAACGCCGTGCTGGCGGCCACCTCGCTGATCCAGCAGAACCCCAAGGCGGTGGCCGGCTTCGTGCGGGCCAGCAACCGCGCGCTGGTCGAGACCCTGCAGAACCCGGTGCCGTCCATCGCGGCCGTCAAGCAGCGCGAGCCGCTGATCAACGAGGCGGTCGAGCTGGAGCGCTTCAAGATCACCGCCGGCTATGTCCACACCGCCGACGCGCGCGGGCACGGCGTGGGCGATGTCCGCAAGATCCTGATCGAGCGGCAGGTCGACGAGGTGGTCGAGGTGTATGGCCTGAAGGCCCGGCCGAGCGCGGACGCGATCTTCAACTCAGGCTTCCTGCCGCCGCGCGCGGAACGGTTGGTGAGAGCATGAGCGGCCCGACTGGCAGGAACGCCCCCCTGGACACGGCCCCGCTGGCGGCCGCCGACACCGCCCTCGGTGCCGAGGCAACCGCCGACGAGACCGCGGCCGTCGACGCGCTGTTCGCACCGGCGGACCGGCCGGCGCAAGCGGCGCTGAGCGCGCACGACGCGATGTACCTGCGCCGCGCCATCGCGTTGTCGCGCACCGCGCGGGCGCGGGGCAACCGCCCCTTCGGCGCCGTGATCGCCACCGCCGACGGCAAAGTGCTGGCCGAAGCCTGGTGCAACACCGCCGAGACCGGCGACTGCACCGGCCACGCCGAGACCAACGCGGTGCGCATGGCGTCGCCAACGCACCCGCGCGAGCGCCTGGCGCAGGCCACGGTGTACTCGTCGGGCGAGCCCTGCGTGATGTGCGCCGGGGCGATTTTCTGGGGCAATGTGCGGCGCGTGGTCTATGGGATCGACGCGGTCAGCCTGCGGCGCTTCCGCGGCGAGCGGGGCGACCAGCGCGACGCTGAATTGGGCTGCCGCGACGTCTTCACCGCCTCGCCGCACCCGGTGGAGGTGATCGGCCCGGCGCTGTTCGACGAAGCGGCGGCGGCGCAGGTGGGTGGCTGGAAGCTGTGAGCCGGGCTGGGCAGCGCTGAGCGGCAATCGGCCGGCCCTTCCGAAGCCTCGGTCGCCGCATCCGTCAAAGCGTCATCCAACGGGGCGCCTCAGCGCGGCCAACGCAATTCCACCGCGAACGGCTGACCATCGGCACAAGGCCGCACCGACAGCACCCCACCCTGCGCCGAGGCCAGCTGGTCCACGATCGCCAAGCCCAGGCCACAGTGGCCCAGCTCGCCACGGGCTTCGTCCAGCCGCACAAAGGGTTGGCGGGCCTGCGCAAAGGCCGCGCGGCTCAGGCCCGGCCCGTGGTCTTCCACGCTGAGGCACCAGTGGGTGTCCTCGCCCACCAGGCGCAAATGCACGGGCGGTTGGCCGTGGGCCAGCGCGTTGCCCACCAAATTGTCCAGCACGCGTCGCAGCGCCATGGCCGGCCACTGCGGGCCCGTCGCCGACTGCGCGGCGGCGTCGGCCTCGAAGCTGACCGGGTCGCCCAGCGCGCGGCGCTCGTGCACCAGCGAGCTCAGCACCTCCACCGCCGCGCGCTGCGGGCCCGGCAGCAAACCGCCATCGCCTTGCACATAGGCCAGGAACTGGTCGACGATGTGCTGCAGCGCCATCAGGTCGGTTTCCATCGTGGCGGCCAGTGGCTCGTCGCACTGGGTCTCGATGCGCAGGCGCAGCCGCGCCAGCGGGGTGCGCAGGTCATGCGACACGCCGGCCAGCAGCTGCTGGCGCAGCGACGCGGCCATCGCGTCCGCGTGCACCAGCGCGTTGAAGGCGGTCTCGACCTGACGGATCTCGCGGCTGGCCCGCGGGTCGGGCGCCAGAGGCTGCAGGCGCCCCGGGTGCGCGGCAATGCGCTGGGCCAGGCGGGTGATCGGGCGTTCGATCCAGTGCAGGCCGCCCATGATGGCCGCGAGCATGGCCAGGCCCAGCAGCAGCACGCCGGTCAGCACCGTGTCCAGCAATTCCTGGGGCAGCTGCGGCATCCGGCGGTCGATGCGCCAGGGCTCGCCACCCACCTCGAAATCAAAGTGGATGCGGCCCGGCTCGCCGGGCCCGAAACGGGTGCCCGGGCCCAGCTCCGACAACAACACCGCCCGCGCGGGGGGCGGCACGGTGTCGTCGTCCGCGGGCAGTTCCGGCGGACCGCCCGCGTGCGGCATCAGGCTGTTCAAGGCCGAGTCGCCCAGCCGCCCGAGCGGCGCGAGGGCGCTGACGGCGAGCGAGGTGGTGGGTGGCACGCGCAGCGGCGGTGGCGGGTTGGCGTCCTGGTCGCGGCGTTCCACCCGCATCGACAGGTCCGACAGGCGCAGGGCCAGCGCGTTGCGGTCCAGCGGGTCGGCGTAGCGCAGCACGGTCTGCGCGGTGCGCACCTGGGCGGCCAGCACGCGGGCGTGGTCCTCCATCAGCGGCACGCTCCACGAGCGCAGCACGGCCGCCTGCGCGGCCAGCGCCACCATGCCGACCGCGACCACGAGGATGGTGAACCGGCGACGCAGCGAGGCGGGTTGCCGCAACGCCGTGCGGGCCGAGGTCATGGGCTGCGCTCGGTGACCGCCGGAACGAACATGTAGCCGTGCCCGCGGACGGTCTGCAAAAAGCGCGGCTGCGCGGGGTCGGGTTCGATGATGCGGCGCAGGCGCATCATGGCCACGTCCACCGTGCGCAGCTGCACCTCCTCGCCGCGCACGTGCGACACCGACATCAAGCGCTCGCGCGAGATGGGCACGCCCGGGCGGGCCACCAGCTCGGCCAGCAGCGCGTACTCCACCCCGCTGAGCATGCGCAAGGCGCCGGTGTCCACGTGCTGCAGGCTGCGCGCGGCCGGGGTGAAGCGGTGATCGCCGATGCGCATTTCGGGCAGTTGCAGCAAGGGGGTGCCGGGCAGCGTGGTGCTGCGCCTCAACACCGCGTGCACCCGCGCCAGCAGTTCACGCGCTGAGAACGGCTTGCCCAGGTAATCGTCGGCGCCCATCTCCAGGCCCAGCACGCGGTCGACCTCTTCAACGCGGGCCGTCAGCAAGATGATGGGCACGCGGTCGCCTTCGATGCGCAGCTGCCGGCAGGCCTGCAAGCCCGACATGCCGGGCAGCATGACGTCGAGCACGATCAGGTCCGGACGCAGGCGGTGCATGCGGCGCAGCATGTCCTCGGCGTTGGCCATGGCGGTCACGGTGAGGCCCTGTTTTTCCAGGTAGCTGCTCAGCATTTCGCGCAGCGCCGGGTCGTCCTCGACCACGTATAGGTGGATCGGTTTGCTCATGGCGACAAGCGTAGCGCGCTGCCCGGGGCCCTTGGCGCCGTAGCGCCCTGAATGTCACACCACGTCATCAAGCCCACCCTGGCAGCAACCTGCCGTGGCCAGTGGCAACGTGCAATCAGGGTGGTCGGTCGGCCACAGGCCCGACCCTTCGATCCACCCCCACCTCGACGACCGCCGGACCAGCCATGACCCCCACGACCCACCCGACGACCCCGCCGACCACCCGACCCACGCTCCGCGACCTGCCGGCGCAGACGCACCCGCCACACCCAGCGCCCGCGCCCGCGGCCCAACGCGCGCCATGGCGCCGCAGCGCGGCGGTGGAGCGGCCGCTCACCGTGGCCGCGCTGCTGTGCCTGGGCCTGCTCGGCGGCGCACCGGCCGGCGCCGCCGTGCCCACGGCCGACCACCGCCCCATGTTCAGCGAACGCCCACCGATGACGCCCTTGGCCACCCCCGACGTCGCGCCAGCCGCCCCGCGCAGCACCGCGTGGTGGATGGCCTTTGACGACGCCACCCTGAACCTGCTGGTGCAGCGCGCCGCCGAGCGCGAGCGCGGCTTGGCCTCGCTCGCCGGCACCGGCGGCGACACCCAGGGCGTCGAGCGCCAGGTGGTCGCCGCCTACCTGGGCGCGCGCGTGCTCAGCGCCCGTTGGCTGACCTTGAACGGCGTGCGGGAGGCCGCCGATCGGCAGCGCCAGCTGCTGACCGTCGGCAGTGGCCGTGGCACCGACGGTGGCGAGCCGGTCCCGCCGGCCACCACGTCGGCCACCCGCCCGGCTCAGCAGGCCACGCTGAACACCCTGGACGCTCGGCTGCGCACCGTCGAACAACTGCAAGCCGGCCTGGCCGGCGAACGCGACCGCTTGCTGAGCGCGCTGGCCGCGCACTGCGGCATCGAGCCCGTCGACCTCGCCGACATGCTGGCGCCGGTGCTGTCCAAGGTTCAGGTGCCGGTGTTTGCCTCGGGCGTGCCCAGCAAGCTGCCGCGCACGATCTTGCGCGCGCGCAGCGACGTGGCCCAGGCGGAGGCCGCCGCGCAGCGCTCGGCCCGGCTCAGCGGACAGCAGCAGGCGCAGGTCGTCGACTGGCTGCGCGAAGCGCAAGGCTGGATCGAGCCGGTGGCGGTCCCGTCGATGAGGAAGGTGTCGAGTGCGCCGCAGTCCATCGACCCCGACACCACCTCGACCGCCCGCAGCACCTCGGAAGCCCCGGCTCCGACCCAGGCCACGCCCGAACTGGACGCCCTGCGCCGACTGATGGCCCAGGCCACGCAAGAGGTGGCTCAGCAGCTGCGCCAGCTGAACGAGCGCGCGGCCGACCTGGCCGCCGAGTCCCAGCGCGCCGACACCACCCGCCTCGCCTACCTCGCCGCGCGAGATCGCCTGAAGACCGGCGAAGTCACCGAATGGCAGGTGCTGGAGCAGTACCAGCAGTTGCTGGCGGCGTCCGACCGCCAGGCCGCGGCCGGGGGCGAACTGGCCTTGGCCTGGTTGAAACTGGTCGCCAGCACCGGCGCGTCCGACCAGGTGCTGGTGCGCTGAGTCCCCGGCCCCCCGCGGCCTTTGCCTGCTCGGGCAGAATTTGCCCGTGAGTTCAACAACGGCCCTGGTGTGGTTCAAGCGCGACCTGCGGCGGCGTGACCACGCGGCCCTGGCGGCCGCGCAGCAGCACCCCCGCGCCTTCGGCCTGCACGTGATCGAGCCGGCCTGGTTGAACAGCCCCGAATGCGACCCCCAGCACGTCGCCTTCGCGCTGGGCTGCCTGGCCGACCTGCGTCCGGCCCTGGCCGCCCGCGGCCTGACGCTGCTGGTGGAGGTGGGCGACGCGGTGGGCACGCTGGAACGGCTGTGGCAGCGCTGGCGCTTCACCCACCTGATCAGCCACGAGGAAACCGGCACCGGCTGGAGCTACGCGCGCGACCTCGCCGTGGCCCGCTGGTGCCGCGGCCGCGACGTGGTCTGGCAGGAGCACCCGCAAACCGGCGTGGTGCGCCGGCTGCGCCACCGCAACGGCTGGGCCGGGCGTTGGGCGGCGCGCATGGACGCCGCGGAGGCGCCGTCGCAGCACGCGCGTTGGCACGCCCCCGAAGGCCTGGACCCCGCAGACCTGCCCGCCCTGAGCGACCTCGGCGTGCCGGCCCACGGCCGCGACCTGCAAGCCGCCGGCGAAGGCGCCGCCTGGGCCTGCCTGACGCAGTTCGTGGCGGGCGGCGGGCGCGGCTACCGGCGCGCACTGTCCAGCCCCTTGAGCGCCGAACAGGGCTGCAGCCGACTCAGCCCCTACCTGGCCTTTGGCAGCCTGTCGATGCGCTGCGTGCACCAGGCCACCGAGGCCGCCATCGACGCCGCCCAGGCCAGCGGTCACCCGGACGACCGCGCGCTGGCGCACGGGCTGCGGGGCTTTGCGGGCCGGCTGCGCTGGCACTGCCACTTCATGCAGAAGCTGGAAGACGAACCTGCCATCGAGTTCCGCAATTTCGCGCGCACCTGCGACGGCTTGCGCCCTGGTGACCTGCTGGGCGGCGCCGAGGACTTCGGTGATGAGTCAAACCGCCGCTTCGAGGCCTGGCGCACCGGCCGCACCGGCTACCCGATGGTCGACGCCTGCATGCGCAGCCTGCTGGCCACCGGCTGGCTGAATTTCCGCATGCGGGCCATGCTCGTCAGCTTCGCCGCCTACCATCTGTGGCTGCACTGGCGCCGGCCCGGGCTGCACCTGGCGCGTCAGTTCCTGGACTTCGAGCCGGGCATCCACTGGAGCCAGATGCAGATGCAAAGCGGCACCACCGGCATCAACACGCTGCGCATCTACTCCCCGGCCAAGCAGCAGCGTGACCAGGACCCGAGCGGCGACTTCGTGCGTCGCTGGGTGCCCGAAATCGGCACGCCCGACTACCCGGCACCCGTCGTCGACGAGGCCACCGCGCTGCAGCACGCCAAGGCCGTGATGTACGGCCTGCGCCGCACCCCCGAGGCCCAGCGCGAAGCCGATCAGGTGCAGGATCGCCATGGCTCGCGCAAGGCGGGCCTGCCCTCCACCACCCGCCCGACGCGCCGTGCCAGCGCCGGCTCAGCGCCCGCGCGCGGCCGCACGGCGCGGGCCCAGGCGGCTGCGGCCGACACCGGTCAGCGCGACCTGTTCGACGACTGACGGCCGCGGCCGGGTCACCACACCACGATCGGGTCGGCCGCCACCATGCGGTCGCCGGGTTGGCAGCCGAAAGCCTCGGCAAAGGCGGTCATGTTGCTCATCGGGCCCAGCACCCGGTAGCGCCCGGGCGAGTGCTGGCCGGTGCGCAGCTGGTTGACGAGGAACTCGTTGCGGTACTTGGTGCGCCACACCACCGCGTTGGCCATGAAAAAGCGCTGGGCCGGCGTCTGGCCGTCGATCAGCCCGGCGGGCTGCCCGGCGGCGCGCTGACGCGCCAGCGCGATCTGCAGGCCCTCAAACGCGATCTGCATGCCGCCCAGGTCCGACAGGTTCTCGCCCAGGGTCTGGCGGCCGTTGATGCGCTCGCCCGCCACAGGCTCGTAGGTGCTGTAAAGCGCGGCCACCCGGTCGGCGCGCTGCCGGTAGGCGTCGGCGTCGGCCGGCGTCCACCAGTCGCGCAGGTTGCCTTGGGCGTCGAACTGCCGGCCACGGTCGTCGAAGTGGTGCGTGATCTCGTGGCCGATCACCATGCCAATGGCGCCGAAGTTGGTCGCGTCGTCGGCCTGCGGGTCGAAGAACGGCGGCTGCAGGATGCCCGCAGGGAAGACGATCTGGTTGCCGCTCGCCGCGAAGGCGTTGACGATGTGCGCGCTGGTGTTCCAGCGGCTGCGGTCGACCGGCTGGTCCAGCTCGGCCAGGCGCGACTTGAAGCGCCATTCGGCGGCGCGCAGCACGTTGCCCGCGTGGTCGTCGGGCCGCACCACCAGCCCCTCGTAGGTTTGCCAACGCGATGGCGCGCCGATCTTGGTGACCATGGCGTTCAGCTTGTCGAGCGCGCGGGCCTGGGTGGGCGGCGTCATCCACGGCGAGGCCTGGATGCGCCGGCGCATGCCTTCCTGGATGTCGGCCACCATCTGCAGCGAGCGGGCCTGGGCCTCGGCCGAGAAGGCGCGGCTCACGAAGAGCTCGCCCAGGGCCTCGGCCAGCGGCTCGCCGCCGTAACGGCCACCGATGGTGCTGATGACCTCTTCGACCCGCGGCGGGCGCGCCTGCAGGCCGCGCACCGCCGTGCCGTGGTAGCGGTGGTGCGAGTCGGCCAGCGCGCGCGGCAGCTGGCCCGCCACCGCGTCCAGCGTGCGCACGCGCAGGTAGTTGCGCCAGGTGCTCATGGGCGCGGTGGCGGCCAGTTGAGCCACGGCGCGGGCCAGGCCGGGCTGCCCCAGCACCACCGGCACGCCGTCGGTGCGGCCGCTCACGGTGGCCAGCAGCGCCCGCCAGTCGAGGCCTGGCGCCAACGCCTGCAGGCTGGCAGGGGTGTGCGGGTTGTAGGTGGCGTTGGGGTCGCGGCGCTGCACGTTGGTCATCGACGCGTCGGCCAACGCGGTCTCGAAGGCGATCAACGTGTCGACGGTGGCGCCGTCCGGCGCGGTGTCGGCGCCGGCACCGGCGGCACGCAGCAGCGTGGCGGCGTGGGCGCGGTAGGCGGCCTTCAGGCGCTGGGTGGTGGCGTCGTTGCGGGCGTAGTCGTCGCGGTCGGGCAAGCCCAGGCCGGCCTGCCCCACGGTCAACGCGTGGCGGTTGGCGTTCTTGGCGTCGGTGGCCACCGCAAACGCCAACGGCGCGGCAATGCCGCTGCGCGCCAGGTCGCCCAGCAAGGCCGGCAGGTCGGCCCGCTCGGCGCGGGCGATGCGGTCCAGCCACGGTGCCACCGAGCGCAGGCCGCCGCGCTCGATGCCGTCCAGGTCCATGCCGCTGCGGTAGTGGGCGGCCAGCAAACGCAGGCCGGGCGTGGACTGCCGGGCGGGGTCGGCGGCCAGGTCGGCCAGCGCCTGGGCCAGCAGGTCGTCGTTGCGCTGGCGCAGCGCTTCAAAGCTGCCGATGCGACCGCGGGCGGCGGGCAGGTCGGTGGCGCGGCGCCAGGCCTCGTTGACGTGGGCGTCGAAGTCGGTGCAGGCGGCGGGCGGGGAGGCCGTGGCGGTCGGCGCGGATGCCGAGGCGGATGCCGTCGCTGTCCCCGGCGTTGCCAACTCAGCGGCCTTGGCCGGGTCTCCCGCGGCCGCCAGCGCGGCGGCCAGGGCCAGCAGGACTGGCGCAGTGAGCATGAGACCCAATCGGGCGGGACGGGCGGATGTCTGGCGCATGGGGTGAGGGCCGTGGGCCCAGTGACGTGCAATGCCCGCAGTGGATCAGAAATTGCCCAAGCCGACGGCGTGACGCACGCCACAACCCACCAACCAACCCGGGATCGACGCCGGCGGCGCCAGGCGGCATCATTTGTGGGTCACAACCCAGGGCGGCCCCGATCGCCCACCGACCAACCACCGACGCCCGAGGGAGCGCCCATGAACCACGCCACGAACCCGGTTTCAGCCCGACCGCCCACACCGACCCCCCTGCTGCTGGCGCTGGCGCTGGTGCTGGCGCTGCCACTGGCGGGCGGGTCGAACGCCCAGGCCCAGTCGCTGAGCGACCGCAAGGCCCATGTGGAGCGCGCCGAAAGCGGACGCGCCCTGGCCAGCGCACCGGCCGGCGACCGGCGGGCCGCGGTGCTGAACCGCCTGCGCGGCCGGGGCCTGCCGGACAACGCGGTGCAGTCGCTGGTGGAAACCAGCCGCGCCACCACCCGCGCCGGGCGCACCCAGGTGACGATGGAGCAGCAAGTCAACGGCTTGGCCGTTCATGGCAGCAGCCTGCGCGCCACCTTCAACGGCAACGGCGACCTCGTTCACCTGATCGACAAGTTGGCTTCACTGCCCACCACCGCCCCGCGCGCCTCGGCCATCGGGGAACAGCGCGCGCTGGAGCTGGCGATGGGCCGGGTGCACCCCGGCGTGAGCGCGCGCTTTGCCATCAAGTCGCGCAGCGCCCGTGACGCGCGCTTCGACGGCGGCGGCTTCTTCCACCAAGACCCCAAGGTCACGCGCGTGCTGGTGCCCGAGGCCGACGGCAGCCTGTCCGAGGGTTTCCTGGTGCAGACCTGGTCGCAGAAGTCCAACCAGCTCGACCACACGCTGGTCAGCGGCAGCGGTGAAGTGCTGTCGGTGGAACGCCGAACCGCCAACGACAGCTACAACGTCTTCACCGTCGACCCGGCCACGTCGCCGCAAACGGTGGTGCCCGGCCCGGGCGCCGGCAACCTGCAGTCGCCGGCAGGCTGGCTGGCGGGCGCGCAAACCACGTTCAGCCTCCAGGGCAACAACGTGTCCAGCTACCTGGACGCCGACGCCAACAACCGCGCGGACACCGGCGGCACCGCCGTCACCAACGCCAGCTTCGCCACCCGCGCCAACCTGACCCAGGCACCCACCACGACCGCGAACAAGGCCGTGGCGGTTCAAAACCTGTTCTACCTGAACAACGTCATCCACGACCGCCTGTACCAGCATGGGTTCAACGAGGCCGCCGGCAATTTCCAAACCAACAACTTCGGCAAAGGCGGCGCGGGCAACGACCCGGTGAACGCCGAGGCGCAGGACGGCGGCGGCACCAACAACGCCAACTTTGCCACCCCGCCCGACGGCCAGCGCCCACGCATGCAGATGTACCTGTGGTCGGGCGTCGGGCCCACCCACGAGGTGGCGGTCTCGGGCGGGCCGACGTTCGCGGCCATCGGCGCCACCTTTGGCACGCAGCTCGGCTCCGCCGGGGTCAGCGGCACGGTGGTCGTCGGCAACGACGGGGTGGGCGTCACGAGCGACGGGTGTTCCGCGCTGCCGTCGAGTGTTCGCAACCGCATCGTGCTGCTGGACCGCGGCAACTGCGACTTCACGGTGAAGGTGCAGAACGCGGCCAACGCGCGCGCCACCGGCGTGATCATCGCCAACAACACCGGCGGCACGGCGATCTTTGCGATGAGTGGCACCTCCAGCGCGCGCATTCCCGCGGTGATGATTGGCCAGAACGACGGCGCGGCCTTGAAACTGCGCAGCGCGCCCACGGCCACCTTGCGCAAGAAGGCGGTGCAGCCGCTGCAGATCGACGCCTCGCTCGACAGCGACGTGGTCTTCCACGAGTACGGCCACGGCCTGACCTGGCGAATGATCGGCGGCATGAGCGGCCCCCTGGCCGGCGCACTCGGTGAAGGCGCCAGCGACGTGGTGGCGATGATGGTCAACGGCAACGACGTGGTGGGCGAGTACTCGTCGGGCAGCCCGAACGGCATCCGCCGCTACCGCTACGAGGGCTACCCACTGACTTACGCCAACGTGACCGGCGCCAGCGTGCACAACGACGGCGAAATCTATGCCGCCGCCATGTGGCGCCTGCGCAGCCTGTGGCTCGCCAGCGGGCGCAGCAACAGCAGCTTGTTCGACCACTTCGTGGGCGGCATGAACTACACCGCGCCCGGTCCGGCGTTCGAAGACATGCGCGATGGCCTGCTGGACGACATCGCCGCCAGCGGCGCGGCCGACGCGGCCCAGCGCTGTGCGCTGGTGTGGCAGGCCTTCGCGCAGTTCGGCATTGGCGACGGGGCCTCGGGCGTGGTCAGCGGCAGCGCCGTGTCGATCGTCCCGTCGACGGTGGCGCGCAGCGACTGCAGCCACTGATCACCGGCCCCGCGGCCGGGCTGGCGTGTTCAGCCGTAGCTGAGCTCGCTGGCCTTGCCGCGGAACACCCGGTACGAGAAGACGGTGTAGGCGGCAATGGCCGGCACCGTGAGCACGACGCCCACCAGGATGACCTTCAGCGCGGCGGGGCTGCTGGCGGCCTGCCACAGGGTGAGTTTGTTGATCACCACGAACGGAAAGATGCTGTAGGCCAGGCCCAAAAAGCCCAGCACGAACACCGTCACCAGCAGCGCGAACGGGAGCCAGCACAGCTCGCCGCGGGTGCGCTGTGAATTCAGCATCAACCGCAGCACGCCCAGCGACAGCGCCGTCATCACCGGGATGGGCAGCAGGGCGATGAACTCCGGCAGCGCGAACCAGCGCTCGCGCACCAGCGGGCTGACCACCGGCGTGGCCAGCGAGATCAGCGCCATGCCCAGCACCACCGGCGGCCAGGCCAGTTTGGACCAGGCGATGGCCTTGCGCTGCAGCTCGCCCTCGGTCTTCATGATCAGCCAGGTGGCACCGAGCAGCGCATAGGCCGTGGCCAGCGCCACCGCGATCACCGCCGCGAAGGCATGGTGGGCCCAGGTGTCTTCCAAGCCAGTGATGTAGTGGCCCAGCATCCAGCCTTGGCACAAGGCCGCCAGCACCGAGCCACCGAAGAAGATGCGGTTCCACAGCGGCTTGTGCTGGTCGCGGGCCTTCACGCGGAAGTCGAAGGCCACCCCGCGCAGGATCAGGCCGATCAGCATCAGCGTGGCCGGCAGGTACAGCGCGGTCAGCACCATGCCGTGCGCCTTCGGGAAGGCGATCAGCAAGATGCCCACGCCCAGCACCAGCCAGGTTTCGTTGGCGTCCCAGAAGGGGCCGATGCTGGCCACCATCACGTCCTGCTCGGCGGGCGTGGCGCGGTGCATCAGCAGCCCCACCCCCAGGTCGAAGCCGTCCAGCACCACGTACACGAGCATGCTCAGCCCGAGCAGGCCCATGAAGATCACTGGCAGGGTGGTGTCGGCGATCATGGCGTGGCCCGGGCGCCCACGGCACGGCCCGCCGCTTGGACCGGGGCGCCGGGCGCCGCGTCCGCCACCGCGTCGGCGGGCTTCTCAGCCATGTACTTCACCACGCCGATGTAGGCCACGATCAGCGCCAGGTACAGCGTGACGTACATCGCCAGCGTCAGCGCGATCATTGGCGAGGGCACGGTCGAGGCCACGTCCGCCGTGCGGATCAAGCCGTAGACGATGTAGGGCTGGCGGCCGATCTCGGTGACGTACCAACCCGCCACCGTCGCCACCCAGCCCGAGAAAGTCATCGCCACCAAACCCCACAACATCGGCCGCGGCAGCCCTTGCGGCACCCAGCGCGCCCGGCGCAGCAGGAACACGCCCAGCCAGCTGGCCGCCAGCATCGCCATGCCGGTGCCCACCATGATGCGGAAACCGTAGAACAGCGGTGCCACCGGCGGGTGGGTCACGCCGCGCTCGTCCTTGAACTCGTTCAGGCCCTTGATTTCGCCATTCAGGTCGTGGGTCAGGATCAGGCTGGCCAGCTTGGGAATGGCCACCTCTGCATGGTTGGTGCGTTGCGCCTGGTCGGGGATGGCGAACAGCAGCAGCGGCGCGCCGCGTTCGGTCTCCCACACGCCTTCCATGGCCGCGATCTTCTGCGGCTGGTGCTTCAGGGTGTTCAGGCCGTGCAGGTCGCCCACGAAGATCTGCACCGGGATCAGCACCGCGCCCAGCGTCAGCGCAAAGCGCATCACCTTCGGCGTGGCGGCATTGCGCACGCCCTTGATCACCTGCCAGGCGCTGACGCCCGCCATCAAGAAGGCCACGGTCAGGCCCGAGGCCAGCAACATGTGCGACAAGCGGTAGGGCAGCGAGGGGTTGAACACCACCTCGGCCCAGCTCGTCACGTGGAACTCACCGTTGATGACCTCGTAGCCCGCGGGCGTCTGCATCCAAGAGTTCAGGCTGAGGATCCAGAAGGCGCTCAGGGTGGTGCCGAAGGCGACCAGGAAGGTGGCCAGCAGGTGCACGCGCTCGCTGACGCGGCCGTGGCCGAACAGCATGATGCCCAGGAAGCCCGCCTCCAGGAAGAAGGCCGTCAGCACCTCGTAGCCCAGCAACGGCCCGGCGATGTTGCCCACTTTTTCCATGAAGCCCGGCCAGTTGGTGCCGAACTGAAAACTCATGGTGATGCCACTGACCACGCCCAACGCGAAGGTCAGCGCGAACACCTTGGTCCAGAAACGGTAAGCCTGCAGCCAGGCCTCGTTGTGCGTGCTCAACCAGCGCCGGCGGAAAAACAGCAGCGCCCACGCCAAAGCGATCGAAATCGTCGGGAACAGGATGTGGAAGGTGATGTTGGCCGCGAACTGCATCCGCGCCAGCGTGAAGGCCAGGGGGTCCATGGGTACTGCTTTCCAGGTGGGTTGAACGCGGGCTGCTGCTCAGGCCGCGGGTTGGGGCAGCGCCTTCACCTTGCCGGTGAACTCCAGCAGGCGCTGCACCTTCGAGCCCATCTTCATGAGCTGCGACAGGGTGGCCTGGTCCAGGCGCTGCACGTCCTCGAACCAGGTGGTCATCATCTCGATCAGGCCGTGCATGTCCTTCATGCGCGCCTGGGCGTAGCGGTCTTCCGGCGTCACCGCTTCTTCCATCAGCGCGTTGCGCAGCATGGTCAGCGTGGGCTCGATCTCGCGGCGGCGGCGTTCTTCGGCCAGGGTGCGAAAGACCTCCCAGGCGTCGGTCGGGGCTTCAAAGTACTCGCGACGGTCGCCGCTGACGTGGCGCAGCTTGACGAGGCGCCAGGCCTGCAACTCCTTCAAGCCCATGCTCACGTTGGAGCGAGAAAACTCCAGCGCCTCGCCGATCTCGTCCGCATTCAGCGGTTGCGGCGACACGTAGATCAGCGCGTAGATCTGCCCGACGGTGCGGTTGATGCCCCAACGGCTGCCCATTTCGCCGAAGTGACCGACGAAGCTGCGCACGAGGGGAGACAGGTTGGGCATGGGATCACCGAAAGCGTCGAGGCCGTGATGGTAATCCCGAATGGACTGAAGTTTCAGGAATTACTGAAAGTTCAGGCCGAGGCAAGGGGCATGAGCTGGGCTGCGGGCCGCCGAGAGACCATCCAAGCCCCGATGCCGGGCGTCGATAACGGACCCATGACTTTCCGCGTCAGCCACCGGCTTGTGCACCCCGCACCTCCGCAGGGCCGAGGTGTGTGCGACCGGGGGTTCACGCTGGTGGAACTGATGCTGATGCTCGGCCTGGTCGCGGTGCTGCTGCTGATCGCCCTGCCCAGTTATTCGAGTTACCGCGAGACGGTTCGCCAACGCACCGCCGCCAGCGAAATCACCCAACTGGCCGCCACCATCAAGCTGCGCTGGCAAGACGAACGGGCCTACCCGGAAAGCCTGGCCGAGGCCAACCTCGGCAAGCCCCTGGACCCTTGGGGCCGGCCCTGCGTCTACCACAACGTGGAATCGAACGGCCGCGGCGGCGCCCGCAAGGACCGCGCGATGAACCCGATCAACACGGACTTCGACCTCTACAGCCTGGGCACGGACGGGGTGTCGAAGAAGCAGGTGTCACAGCGCGACAGCCTGGATGACGTGATCCGCGCCGGCAATGGCAGCTTCGTCGGCCTGGCCGCCGACTTCTGAGCCGCTGACATGGCCGCGATGCGACCCGCCCTGGCCGCCTGGCGCGGCGCCTGTTCTGCCTGTTTGTGCTGGCCGCGCTGTTGCCGCTGGCGTTGTCGGACTGGCTGTCGCAGACCGCGGTGAGTCAACTGGCCGAGGGCCTGGACCTGCAACACCGCGTGGCGACGACCCGCCAGGTCAGCCGTCAGGTGCTCGACCGGCTGTTGGCCGGGCAGAGCCTGCTCAGCGCGCTGCCCGACACGCCACCGGGCGGCGCTGACGCCCGGCTTCCAGGGCTGCACGGCGAACACGCGGTGTTCGCGCAGGTCGTGCACCTGGGCGCCGACGGGCACGTGGCGTGGCCGGCCGCGCCGGGCGACGCCGGCGACGCGCACAGGCCCGCGTTCGCCGCCATGGCCGAGGCCGGTCGCCAATGGCTGCTGGGCACCACCCACCCGACGGGCCTGCTGATGCCAACGCGGCCCGTTTCGTCGGCCGGGGCACCGGACGCGCCGGCCGACCCCCTGGCCACGTCCCAGCCCCCGGCCGCGTCGCCCACCCCGGTCTGGCTCGCCGTCCGAACGGCCACGGGGTCGGCGTGGCTGGCCGAGTTCAAGGTCGAGCACCTTTGGGGCCCGGTGCTGGACGCCGGTCACGACGGGGCCTGGCGCGTGGCGCGGTCGACGACGGGCGGGAACGGCGGCCACGGCGGTGAGGTCGGCCCGGCGGCGCCCGCGCTGTTCACCCACCGCGCCGGCGACTACCCCGTGGAATGGGCGCTGCCGGCGCAGGGCGCCCTCGACGGCGCGGCGATCGACACCGAGGCGCGGCTGTTTCTCGGCGGCCAGTTTTTCGCGGACGACTGGCGCTTCGTTCAGCGCAGCCCGCGGCCCGCGGTGCAGTGGAAGGGCATGCCGCTGGGCACGTGGCTGGGCGGCGTGGCGTTGGCCACGTTGCTGGGCATCGCCTGGCTCAGCCGCTGGCAGATCCGTCGCGCGCTCGACCCGCTGGACCGCCTGACGGAAAGCACCCGCCAGCCCGCCGCTGGGGCCACCGATGCCCGTGTCGACGTGCAGCGCGACGACGAGATCGGCACCCTGGCCACCGCCTTCAACCACATGGCCGAGCGCCTGGCGTCGCAGTTCGACGCCCTGGCCGGCTTGACCATGATCGACCGGCAGATCCTGAAGGGTGCGCCCATTGACGACCTGGCCACGCTGGTGCTGCACCGCCTGGGGGCCGACGTCGCTCCGGCGCAGGCCTGCATCGCCTGGCTCGACGATGGCGATCGGCTGCACCGCGCCTGGCTGGACCACCCACCCGGCGCGACCGCGCCCGTGCGGATGAGCGACGTCATCGCACTGAACGGTCAGGCCTTGGCCGCCTTCCTGGCTTTGGGCGACCACGCCGAGGTGACCCCGGCGCCCGGCAGCGACCGGGCCTGGTGGCCCGACCACCTCGCCCGCCAACACCCTCAGCGGCTGGCGCTGCCCATGGCGCCCACTGGCCGCACGGCCGCGGTGATCACGCTCGGCTCGCTGCAGCCGCTGGACGCCGAGTCCGCGCGGCGCGCCCGCGAGCTGCGCGACCGCCTCAGCGTGGCGCTGGCCACCCGCGCGCGCGAGAACGAACTGGTGCACCTGGCCCACCACGACAGCCTGACCGGGCTGGTCAACCGCCACGGCCTGCACCAGCAACTCGACGCCTGGTTGGGCGCCACGGTGCCGCGGCTGGCGGTGTTGTTCATCGACCTGGACCACTTCAAGGACGTGAACGACAGCCGCGGCCACGCCACCGGCGACGAATTGCTGTGCGAGGCCAGCCGACGGCTGTTGGCTTGCGCGCCCGCGGGCGCGCTGGTGGCGCGCCAAGGGGGCGACGAATTCGCCATCGTGCTGCCCGGTGCCGATCAGGCCAACGCCCAGGCGGTGGCCCGCGCGGCGGTTCAGGCCATGGCGCAGCCTTTTGTGCTGCGCGCCAGCGAGCACCCGCTGAGCGCGAGCATCGGCATCGCGCTGTGCCCCCAGGACGGCACCCAGCGCGCCGACTTGCTGCGCCGCGCGGACGTGGCCCTTTACGCCGCCAAGAACGAAGGCCGTGGGCGGGCGCGCCTGTTCTCGCCCGAACTCGATGAGGTGGCGCAGCACCGCGTTCGCCTGCTGGCCGAGATGAGGCAGGCGTTGGAGCGCGGCGAGTTCATCCTGCACTACCAGCCGCGGGTGCTGGCCAGTGATCGCAGCATCCGCACCGCCGAGGCGCTGGTGCGATGGCAGCACCCGCAGCGCGGCTTTCTGCTGCCCGGCGCCTTCATCGGCCTGGCCGAGAGCAGCGGCCTGATTGACGCCATCGGCCTGTCCGTGCTCGAGCAGACCTGCGCCCAGCTCGCCCGCTGGCGCGAGCGCGGCCTGGTGATGGACCGCGTGTCGGTCAACGTGTCGCCACAACAGCTGCAGTCGGGCCGGCTCCCCGACGCGGTGCGGGATCTGCTCGACCGCCACCGCCTGCCGGGGAAGATGCTCGAACTCGAAGTCACCGAAAGCCTGCTCGTGGGCGACACCCACCAAGCCAGCGCGCAGCTGGCCCGCCTGCGCGCCTGGGGCATCACGGTGGCTCTGGACGACTTTGGCACCGGCTACTCGTCGATGGCCACGTTGCGGCAGCTGCCCATCGACGTGATGAAAGTCGACCGCTCGTTCGTCACCGACGTCTGCGACGACCAAGGCGCCCAGGCGGTGGCGAGCGCCATCATCGCGCTCGCCCAGGCCAGGAAGCTGCATTTGGTGGCCGAAGGCGTTGAAACCACGGCACAAGCGACGCTGCTTGGGCGCATGGGCTGCGACGAACTGCAGGGATTCCTGTTCAGCCGCGCCGTGCCGGCCGAGCAGTTCGAGCGACTGCCGGGCACGCTCAAGGTGGCGCCCGCGGCCCGGGAGGTCGACCAGACGGCGGTGTCATGAGGGGCCGCGCGCGTAGCGCGGTACCTGCTGGCCACCGATGTCGGTCAAGCCCACCCGCCGGACCTGGCCCCGCGGGGTGCGCGCGGGCGCGGTGGGGTGCGGCGATCGCCTGTATCCTCGCGGATTCTCCCCAACCCTTCCATGAAAGATTGACATGGCATTGTCAAAGAAAAAGCGCGTCGGCAAGCGAACCATCTCGGCGAAGCAGGTCCGCAAGACGGCCAGCGGCCGCAAGCGCCGCAAGGCCGACGGCACCCAGCCGTCGCGGGTGCTGTTCCCCACGCCGGCGCCGGCCACGGCCTGAGGCGTCCCGGCCGCCCGCTGGGCCGACCCAGCGGGCCACGCCGCCCCAAGACCAGCCAGACCAACCAGACCACCACCACGGCGCGCCCGGCGCCGTCCCACCCCCGTTGCTGCCGCCCTACCGGCCTGCCGCGACGGTCAACCAGATCTCGTTGCGCCGCAGGAACCACGGCGTGAACGGCGCGTTGTAGCGCGAATAGACCGGCTCACCGGTCCACGACAGCCCCTCCGAGCGCAAGGCCGCCTGCAACTTGGCGAGGTGGTCGTCGTAATTTGACGCCGACCAGAATCCAGAAAAGCGAATCACCGCCACCTGCGTCGGCGGCACATCGCGCAGCCGGACGCGCGGGTCCAACGGCTCGGGCGCGCTGGCGGCCGTCACGCCCTTGGGCAGCACAAACTGCACCAGAAACCCACCCGCCGCCGGCGTTTGGGTCACCGGCGCGGTCATTTCCAGCTTGACCGGCACGGCAGCCTGGGTCACGGGCGCCGTCATGGCGAAGGTCCGCTCCCCTTTGTTCTTGCCGAAGATGTAGCCCGCCAGGATCGGGAAGGCCTGGTTGCCCGCGTCGGCAGCCGGACCCGGCACCACCACCTCGGCCACGGCGTACGCGGCGTACTGCCTCAATTGCACGTCACCCCACTCGCGCACCTGCTGAAACTCGGGTTCTTCGGTGGCGTGGCTGGGCATCGAAAAAAGCACCATGGTGAGGATGACCATCCAAAGCGCGCTCCGCCGCGTGCTGGTGCGCGTCGGCTTGCCGAACAGGGTGTGTTGCATGGCCCGATGGTCGCACCGATGGCCGCGCTTGTCCGTGGCGCGCCCCACTTTCCCTTCGCGACACAGGGCCAGGGCCAGGTCGGCGGGACGTGAGCGCGCGCGCCGTGCGGTGCAGCACAGACACCTCACTCACCCCGAATTACGGTGCAGGCAGCCAAGCGTCGCGGGTGAGCGGGCCCTGACCACACCGACGACCCGACATCCAAGGCCCCACGCCGGACACAAGCCATGACACCAGTCCATGAAGGCCACAGCGACCTCGGGAACGAACGCGCCCAAGGCCTCGCCACGAACTCCAGGCGGGCCTCGGCGGACAGCAGGCGCACCCGCTCTGGCGCCGCCCCTTCGCACCCGATTCAGGCCGGACACACGCCTGCAAAGGGTGGTGGTCTCAGCGGTCCTGGGCATTGTGAACACCAGGCCGCGCGGCGCTGGCCAGTGTGGTTGGCCCACACGCTGAACGGGCTCGCCGTCCTCGTGGTCACCGCGGGAATCAGCGCCTGCAACGCGCCCGCGTCGCCCCCAGCGCCGATGGTGACCCAACCACCGGCCGAGGACCGTGGGGGGTCGTCCAGCGGCTCGGACCCGTCGGTGCCGGACTCCAGCGCGGTCTTGAAGCCGGGTGCGGACCCCAGGCCGAACCCGGCGGCGCAGCGCACCAACGACGCGATGACCCGCGGCCAGCAATCCAGCGCGATGCCCATGCCTGGGCAGAACAACGACCACTCGGCGCCCGCTGCCCCGGCCCGACCGCCCAGTGCACCTTAGCGTGCCCACACAACCCCGCCCCCGCCCCCACCCCGACCTCAACACCGATCGGCGCCTGCCCATGCCCCGCACCCAGCACCCCCCTCCTCACCGCCCGCACCGCCCGGTTCACGACGTGCCCGACGCACCGGACCCGACCGACGGGCCCGTGGGGCCCGATGAGGGGCCGGTCCCACCCGTCATCCCTGAAGACGCCGAACATGATCGGCTCGTCGATCCGGCTGGGCGACAGCGGTCGTCGGGTTCGACGTGGGCCGAGGCCCCCAGCGCGCTGCCCTTGCCGCATGAGCGCGATGAGTCACCCGCCTCGGCGGCCGCCACGCCGGACCCCGTGATCGCCCAGGCCAAGCGAGACCTCGACGCGGGCCTGGTCGACACCGACATGCGCGCCACGCCGGGGCTGGACGCGCGCCGGCGCGCTCGGCTGGTGCCGGGCCCCGGCGGCCAAGCGCACTCGGGCGACTGAGGTTCCGCGTGGCGCCCAAGGCACCACGGCAGTGGGCGGGCTGCCCGCCTCACCGTCACGCCGATCACCACGCGCCGCTTGGCGCCACACCGGCCCGCGCGTCGAAGCGGTCACCCGCGCCTTGGGCCGCGGCCATGCCATTGCGGCCAGGCGCGTTGGCCCGGACCGTTCGCTGCAGGCCTCTCACAGGCGTGTCGATGGCGAGGCGCGCTGACACCGCGCAGTCGACCTGCACCCTGTCGGCAAGCGGGCGTGGCCTTCGTCCACGGCCACGTCGGCGAGCTTGTCTTCGCTGAGGTTGGCCAGGCGGGTGGCCAGCGCGTCTCCCAACGCCCAGACCCAAGGGCCAAGGGGCCTCAACCTTGGGCGCCTCACCTCACCCCATCACAGCCGGCCGATTTGATTCAACTCGGCGGCCTGGCAACAACGGAGATTCCATGGCCAGCATCAACGCAGCAACCCTCGAAGACATGGCGCGAGCGCACCCCGCGCGGGACGGCGGGACCCAACTGAGCCGATCGACCAGCAGCGCCGTGTCCTGGTCGGCCGTGGCCGCGGGCGCTGCGGCAGCGGCTTCGCTGTCGCTGGTCCTGCTGATCCTCGGCGTCGGGCTTGGCCTCTCTTCGGTTTCACCGTGGGCGCGAGACGGCATCAGTGCCACGACCTTCGGCATGTCGACCATCGTGTGGCTGACATTCACGCAGGTCGTGGCCTCGTCCATGGGCGGCTACCTGGCTGGACGCCTGCGCACCCGGTGGACGGAACTTCACCCGGACGAGGTCTACTTCCGGGACACCGCCCATGGCTTTCTGGCATGGGCTTTGGCCTGCCTGGTCACCGCCGCGTTGCTGACTTCCGTCATCACCTCGATCGTTGGGGGTGGGGTTCAGGCGGGCGCGACCGTCGTCGGCGGGGTGACCAGCGCCGCAGGCAATGCCGTGGGCGGCACGGCCATGGCATCTCGCGCGGCGCAAGGCGGTGATGGTGGGCCCATCGGCTACTTCATCGACACCCTGTTTCGGCGCGACGCGACCACCGTGGGCAACCCGGCAGCCGCCGAAGCTGCCACCACCGCGGACGCCGCCGAGGTCAGCCGCATCTTCATGAATGTCAGCCGCACCGAGCCATTGCCCGCCGATGACACCCGGTACGTGGGCCAGATCGTTGCCCGACGCACGGGCCTGTCGCAACAAGACGCCGAGCAGCGGGTGACAACGGTTTACGGCAAGGCCCAGGCCACCGTGCGCGCTGCCGAGGTGGCCGCACGAGACGCCACCGACAAGGCACGCAAAGCCTCTGCCTACGGGGCGCTGTGGCTGTTCGCATCCCTCCTGATGGGCGCATTCGTCGCGAGCTTTGCCGCCACTTTCGGTGGCCGACGCCGCGACGCCTGACACCCACCACACCTCCCTCCCACGAAGGCCGTCATGCGCTCACTGTTGCTTCTGTTTCTCGGCATCCCCATCCCAATCATCATTTTGATTGCGCTGTTCGTGCACTGACCCCCCGCCCTCTCCACCCACCCGCCAAGGACACGCCATGACCACCCTCAAAACCACCGCGCCGCACAAGACCGCAGCCCCGCACAAGGACGCCAAGGACGCGATCGCCCTGCTCAAGGCCGACCATGAACACGTGAGCCAGCTGTTTGCCGAGTACGAGACAACCCGCTCGATCGCAACCAAGAAGTCACTCGTTGCCGAAATCTGCACCGCGCTCAGCGTGCACGCACAGATCGAAGAGGAGATCTTCTACCCAGCCGTCAAGGCGGCCTTGAAGGACAAGCTGCTCGTGCCGGAAGCCACGGTCGAACATGCGGGCGTGAAGGATCTGATCGCGCAGCTTCAGGGCGTCGAGCCCGACGCAGAGATGTACGACGCGAGGGTCAAGGTGCTCTCGGAATACGTGAAGCACCACGTCAAGGAAGAGCAGAACGAGATGTTCCCGAAGGCGAAGGCATCGTCGCTGGACATGGTCGAACTGGGCGCGCGAGTGTCCGAACGCAAGGATGAATTGCTGGCCCAGGGGGCTTGAACCGAGGCTCGCTTGGAGCACGACACCTGGCGCCCGCACGGTCAGCGGGCGCAGGGCGCGCGCTTTGGCGTGCACGGCGGTCCAGCGTCGTGACGAGACCTGGCACGAAGAAGGCGCGCAAACCCTGACGGGCTGCGCCTTGCCACCCCTCCATCGGGACCACTGGACAAGCGTCCATGTGCCCTCTCAGGTAACGAACCCATGAACCCCTGCATCAACGAGCCCACCCAGCGGCCGTCGCTTGCGCTGTTGAGCGCCGAGCCCATCCGGGCGGCACTCGAGCTCGCCCACCACCGCCTGGCGACGTCCCGACCCGAGACCACCGGCGACGGACACCCGGTGGTGATCTTTCCCGGCTTCGGGGCGGGCGCCGCGTCGCTCACCACGCTGCGCGACCATTGCCGCGCGCTCGGCCACCCGACGATGGACTGGGGTCAAGGGGTCAACACCGCAGCGCCGTGAGCGCGGCAGTGGCCGATCGGCGCGATGTCACGAAACCATCCAGCCAAGAAAAAAGCCCGAGTCGTTGATGGACTCGGGCCTTTCGAGAGCGCTGTGGCACGGTGAGGCGCCTTGAAACCACATTCTGGTGGAGCCGGGGGGAATCGAACCCCCGTCCGCAAGCCATTGCCAGACAGATCTACATGCTTAGCTGACTGATTTGGTTTTAGGCCCTCCCCCCGCGCAGCAGCACGCTGAGGTCAGGCCGAGTCACTTGATTTGATCTTGAGGTGAGTGACCCACTTCAAGACGAGCCAATGTGAATGACTTCGCAGGCTTCGGGTTGCCCCTCAGCCCCGGCCCATCGGCCAACCGTTGCGAAGCTCACCGGTTTTAAGCGGCGAGGGCGTACGTAGAGTCGTTCGCAGTTACTTTGTTTCCAGTGGTTTTACGAGCGAACTGGTGCTCGGCATGCCCTGTTCCAACTCCGCACCCGCGTCGAAGCCAGGTCGGCCCCAGGAATTGAGTAGTTTAGGCCATCCCCGGCAAGTTCAAGAGCTCACCGGGTTCTTGGATGACGTGGTCGGCGCCCCAGGCGTCCACCGGCTCGCCGAGGCCCAGGTAGCCCCAGGCGGCGGCGACCGTGCGCATGCCCGCGGCGCGGCCGGCCTGCACGTCGCGGGGGTCGTCGCCCACGTAGGCGCAGGCCGTGGGGTCGACCCCGAGGCGGCGGGCGGCCTCAAGCAGGGGTTCGGGGTGCGGCTTGGCGTGCGCGGTGGTGTCGCCGGCCACGAGGGTGGCGGCACGCGGGTGAAGCTGCAGGGCCGTGGCCAGCGGCGCGGCGAAGCGCGTGGCCTTGTTCGTCACGATGCCCCAGGCGATGCCGCGCTGGTCCAGCGCGTCCAGCAGCGGCCACACCGGTTCGAACACGCGGGTGAGCTCTGCCATGCGGGCCTCGTAGCGGTCCAGAAACTCGGTGCGCATGGCGTCGAATTCCGGGTGCGCCGGGGTCAGGTCGAAGGCCGCGCCCAGCATGCCGCGCGCGCCGCTGCCCACCACCGGGCGCAGCGCCTCGTAAGGCCGCAGCGGCAGGCCGCGGTCCCGGCGCATGTCGTTGGCAGCACCGGCCAGGTCGGGCGCGCTGTCGATCAGGGTGCCGTCCAGGTCGAACAGCACGGCGCGAACGGTGGCGCCCATCACGCCGACTTGCGGCAGGCCAACATGTAATTCACGCTGGTGTCGGCAGACAGCCAATAACGCCGCGTGATCGGGTTGTATTCCAGCCCGCGGCTGCCCACCAAGCTCAGGCCCGCGGCGCGGCAAGCGCTGGTCAGTTCGCTGGGGCGGATGAACTTGGCGTATTCGTGGGTGCCTTTGGGCAACAACTTCAACACGTATTCGGCGCCCACGATGGCAAAAAGGTAGCTCTTGGGGTTGCGGTTGATCGTGGAGAAGAACAGCCAGCCGCCCGGCTTGGCCAGCGTCGCGCAGGCCTGCACCACGCTGGCGGGGTCGGGCACGTGCTCCAGCATTTCCATGCAGGTGACGACGTCGTATTGCGCGGGCTGCTCGGCCGCCAGCGCTTCGGCCGACACCTCGCGGTAGGCCACGTTGGCGGTGCCGGCTTCCATGGCATGCAGCTGGGCAACCTTCAGCGCCTTGGTGGCCAAGTCGATGCCCAGCACCTTGGCGCCGCGGCGGGCCATGGCGTCGGCCAGAATGCCGCCACCACAGCCCACGTCCAGCGCCTGTTTGCCGGCCAGACGCACCTGCTGGTCGATCCAGTCCAGGCGCAGCGGGTTGATTTGATGCAGCGGGCGAAACTCGCTTTCGGTGTCCCACCAGCGGTGGGCCAAGTCGCTGAACTTGGCCAGTTCCTGGGGGTCGGCGTTCACTTCGGTGGTCATGGGGTCTCGGTTCAGTCGTACTTCAGATACTTGAATCGGGGGTCGTCGTTGGGCGTGCCCTCCAAAGGCGATCCCTCTTCCTTGGCGGGTTGCCACTGCACCACGTCTTCGATCTTTCGGGCCAGGGCGAAGTCCTTGTCGGTGACGCCTTTGGCGGCGTGGTTGGTCAGCTTGACCGTGACGAAGGCGTAGCTGACCGTCAGGTCGGGGTGGTGCCAGGCCGCTTCGGCCAGGTGGCCCACGGTGTTCACGACCATCAGCGTGGCCTTCCAGCCGCCGGTTTTGTACTTGCGGCGGATCCAGCCGTCCTCGTAGGTCCAGTGCGGCAGTTCGGCCGCCAGGCGTTCGGTGATTTCGGCCGGGGTGTAGACCTCGTCGGCCACCTTCTTGCGCCATTGGGTCATCGGGGTCTCCTGGTGGGCAGTGGCGGGGCTGGCAATGCGCCAGGAGTGGAGGTTAAAGCACCACTGGCTCGGGCTCCAGGCGGATGCCGAAACGACCGTACACGCTCTCCTGGATTGCCCGGGCCAGCGTCATCACCTCCGAGCCGATGGCGCCGCCACGGTTGACCAGCACCAGCGCCTGCCGCTCGTACACCGCGGCTTGGCCGACCGACTTGCCCTTCCAGCCGCAAGCGTCGATCAACCAGCCGGCGGCCAGCTTCACCTGCCCGTCGGGCATCGGGTAATGCACCACCTCCGGGTCGCGGCCGATGATGTCGCGGCACTGCTCGGGCGTGACCACCGGGTTCTTGAAAAAGCTGCCGGCGTTGCCGATTTCGGCCGGGTCGGGCAACTTGTGGCGCCGGATGGCCATCACCCACTCGGCCACCTGCTGCGCGCTGGGCTGGCGCACGCCAGTCTCGGCCACTTTGCGCTCCAGTTCCAGGTAACCCAGCACCGGCTTCCACGGGCGCGGCAAGCGAAAGCGCACCCGGGTGATCACCACCTTGCCCGCCAGCGCGCCCTTGAACACGCTGTGGCGGTAGCCGAACTCGCAACGGTCGGCGCCCAGGGTCACGCTCAGGCCGGTGCGCAGGTCCACCGCGTCCAGCGACTCGAAACGGTCTTGCAGCTCCAAGCCGTAAGCACCAATGTTTTGCACTGGCGAGGCACCGACGGTGCCGGGGATCAAGGCGAGGTTCTCCAGGCCGGGGTACCCCTGCGCCAGGGTCCACACCACGAGGTCGTGCCAGCCCACGCCGGCACCGGCCTCGACGATCCAGGCGTCGCGGCGCGCCTCCACCAGACGCAAGCCGGGCACCTCCACCTTGAGCACGGTCTGCGGCATGTCGCGGGTGAGCACCAGGTTGCTGCCGCCGCCCAGCACGAACTTGGGAGCGCGGCCCAGCAGCGGGTCGTCCACCACGGCGCGCACGTCCGCGTCGCTGTGGATGCGCACGAGCGTCTGCGCCACGGCCGGCAGGCCGAAGGTGTTGTAGGGCTTGAGGTTCACGCCCGTTTCGGTTTGCATGGCAGAATTTTCATCGATCCGTCCCACCCGGGCGCCCGTTTGTTTGCAGAGACCCCCCGATGCCCAGCTTTGACGCCGTGCTTGAACCCAACCTCGTCGAGGTGCGCAACGCCGTCGACCAGACCGCCAAGGAAATCGGCACGCGCTTTGACTTCAAGGGCACGTCGGCCCGCATCGAGCTCAAGGAAAAGGAGCTGACGATCTACGGCGACAGTGACTTCCAGATCGACCAGGTGACCGACGTGCTGCTGGCCAAACTGACCAAGCGCAGTGTGGACATTCGCTTTCTGGACCGCAGCGCCAAGGTTGAGAAGATCGGCGGTGACAAGGTCAAGCAGCTGGTGACGGTGAAGAACGGCATCGACAGCGACACCGCCAAGAAGATCCAGACCTTGATCAAGCAAAGCAAGCTGAAGGTTCAGGCTGCGATCCAGGGGGACACGGTTCGCGTGACCGGCGCCAAGCGCGACGACCTGCAGGCCGCGATGGCCCTGATTCGCAAGGACGTGGCCGACGTGCCGCTGTCGTTCAACAATTTCCGGGACTGACCGTGGGCGGCCCCGCTGACGAGGTGGGGTCGGGTCGGCCAAGCTGCCCGGTGGAGGGCCTGCAGGGTGGCCCGTTGGCCGGCCCGGCGCGCCCCGGAAGAGGCCAGCCGCGCGCGGTCGCAGCGACCACGCTCACCTGGCTGATGCTGGCCGGCACCACGCCAGGCGGCGCCATGGCACAAGCCCAGACCCAGACTCAAGCCGTCGCGCCGGCCGGCACCCGCGTGGTCTTCAGCGGCAAGATGGGCACCAAGGCC
The DNA here is from genome assembly GCA_943370175.1 of Hydrogenophaga intermedia. Taxonomy (GTDB): domain Bacteria; phylum Pseudomonadota; class Gammaproteobacteria; order Burkholderiales; family Burkholderiaceae_C; genus Ideonella_A; species Ideonella_A intermedia_A. The sequence goes on from CALRPU020000004.1 coordinate 80,516, forward strand.
CTGCTCGTGATCAACGGCACCCCGCGCACCGTGGCCGTGGGCACGACGGAACAGGGCGTGCGCCTGGTCAGCGTGAACGGCGACAGCGCCATGATCGAGGCCGACGGCCAGCGCCGCACGCTGGCATTGGGCGGCCAGGTGGACCTGAGCGGCGCCCCGACACCGGGCAGCGGCACCCGCATCGTGATGAGTGTGGGCTCGGGCGGGCACTTCAGCAGCGCGGGCAGCATCAACGGCCGCGCGGTGCAGTTCATGGTCGACACCGGCGCCAGCGTGGTGGCCCTGAGCCAGGGCGAGGCCGAGCGCATCGGCCTGGACTACAAGAAGGCTCCGCGTGGCCTCGTGCAAACCGCCAACGGCCAAGTGCCGGTGCACAGCGTGCGGCTGTCCACGGTGCGCGTGGGCGAGGTGCAAGTGCACGACGTGGAAGCGGTGGTGATGCCCGCCGACATGCCCAGCGTGCTGCTGGGCAACAGCTTCCTGCGGCGCTTTCAGCTGCAACAAACGAACGACACGATGACGCTGGTGAAAAAGCCCTGATGGTGCCGCGCCACCGGCTGTTCCGCGCTGCGGGACAAGCCACTCCGGACAAACCCGAAAGCCCCCGCGCACAACCCCGCCGTTGTCACGGCAGGGACAAGATTTTGCGAACGAGCGTGCTAAAACGCGGGGCGTTGCGGCACACCGCCGTCAAGCCTTCCGGGCCTTGCAAGGAGTTGTTCCATGGACCTGAATTTCACCCCTGACGAACTGGCCTTCCGCGACGAGATTCGCGGCTGGGTCGCGGCCAACCTGCCCAAAGACATCAGCCACAAGGTGCACAACGCGCTGCACCTGACCAAGGACGACCACCAGCGCTGGGCCAGGATCCTGGGCAAGCAGGGCTGGCACGGCTGGGCGTGGCCGAAGCAGTTCGGCGGTCCGGGCTGGAACGTCATCCAGCGCCATCTGTTTGAAGAGGAGTGCGCGCTGGCCGGTGCGCCGCGCGTGGTGCCCTTCGGCCCCGTGATGGTCGCGCCGGTGATCATGGCCTTCGGCACCGCAGAACAACAGCAGCGGCACCTGCCCGGCATCATGAGCGGCGAGGTGTGGTGGAGCCAGGGTTACAGCGAGCCGGGCTCGGGTTCAGACCTGGCCTCGCTGAAGTGCCGCGCCGAGCGGCAGGGCGACAAGTACATCGTCAACGGCCAGAAGACCTGGACCACGCTGGGCCAGTACGGCGACTGGATTTTCTGCCTGGTGCGCACCAGCACCGAGGGCAAGCCGCAGACCGGCATCAGCTTCCTGCTGATCGACATGAAGAGCCCGGGCGTCAGCGTGCGGCCGATCATCATGCTGGACGGCGGCCACGAGGTGAACGAGGTCTGGTTCGACAACGTCGAGGTGCCGGCCGAAAACCTGGTGGGCGAGGAAAACAAGGGCTGGACCTACGCCAAGCACCTGCTGGCCCACGAGCGCACCAACATCGCCGACGTGAACCGCGCCAAGCGCGAACTGGAACGCGTCAAGCGCATTGCCAAGGCCGAAGGCGTGTACGAGGACGGCCGCTTCCGCGACGAGATCGCCAAGCTGGAGGTCGACATCATCGCGCTGGAAATGATGGTGCTGCGCGTGCTGTCCGCCGAGAAGAGCGGCAAGGCCGCGCTGGACGTGGCGGGCCTGCTGAAGATCCGCGGCAGCGAAATCCAGCAGCGCTACAGCGAGCTGATGATGCTGGCCGCCGGCCCCTACAGCCTGCCATTCATCCGCGAAGCCATGGAAGCCGGCTGGCAGGGCGACCACGTGGGCGCCGCGCACTGCGCGCCGCTGGCGGGCACCTTCTTCAACATGCGCAAGACCACGATCTACGGCGGCTCGAACGAGGTGCAGCGCAACATCGTTGCGGCCACCGTCCTCGGCAGCTGATCAGGAGCACACACCATGGATTTCGACTTTTCCGACGACCAGGAATCGCTGCGCGACGCGGTGCGCCGCTGGGTGGACAAGGGCTTTGGCTTCGAGCGCCGCCACGGCATCGCCAAGGCCGGCGGCGCCACGCGCGCTGTCTACGCTGAGCTGGCCGAACTGGGCCTGACCGGCCTGGCCGTGCCGGAAGCGCACGGCGGCATGGCCTTCGGCGCCATCGAGGCGATGGTGGTGGCCGAGGAACTGGGCCGCGGCCTGGTCAACGCCCCCTTCGCCCAGGGCGCGCTGGTGGCGCCCACGCTGCTGTCCGTGGCACCGGCCGAACTTCAGGCCGAATGGCTGCCGAAGATCGCCGACGCCAGCGCCCTGGTGGTGCTTGCCCACCAGGAGCGCGCCGCCCGCTACCGCCTGAACCACGTGAGCACGCGCGCCAGCGAAGCGGCCGGCGCCTTCACCCTGACCGGCGCCAAGAGCACCGTGCCCGCCGGTGACGAAGCCGACGCCTTCATCGTGCCGGCGCGCCTGAGCGGCGCCGACGGCGACGCCACCGGCATCGGCCTGTTCCTTGTCACCAAGGACGCAGCGGGCCTGGCGGTGCGCGGCCACCCCACGCAAGACGGCGCCCGCGCCGCCGAGCTGACGCTGAACAACACCCCGGCCCAGTTGATCGCCCGCGACGGCCTGGCCACACTGGAACACGCCGTGGACGCCGGCATCGCCGCGCTGTGCGCAGAAGCGGTGGGCGTGATGGACAAGATGGTGGCCATCACCGTCGACTACATGAACACGCGCAAGCAGTTCGGCGTGGCGATCGCCAGCTTTCAGGCGCTGCGCCACCGCGTGGCCGACGTCAAGATGCAGCTGGAGCTGGGCCGCTCGATGAGCTACTTCGCCAGCTTGAAGATGGGCGAAGAGCCGGCCGCGCGGCGCCGCGCCATCGCCCAGGCCAAGTACCAGATCAACCAGTCGGTGCGTTACGTGGGCCAGCAGTGCATCCAGTTGCACGGTGGCATCGGCGTGACCGACGAGTACGTGGCCAGCCACTACTTCAAGCGCCTGACCATGATCGAGATGCAGTTCGGCGACAGCTTCTTCCAGCTGGGCGAGGTGTCGGCCCGCATGCAGGACACCGCCGGCGTCTTCGCCTGAGGCCTCTGCGCAACGCCTCCACCGACCGCGTCGTGCCGCAGCGCACGGCCGCCTTCAGCCCACCGCCCGGTGGGCTGTTGTCCGATGTGGCCGGCCTGCACGTGGGCCACGCCGATGACCCGCGACGCCCCACCGGCTGCACTGTCGTGCTGTGCGGCCCGGGCGCGGTCGCGGGTGTGGACGTTCGCGGCGCCGCCCCGGGCACCCGCGAGACCGAGTTGCTGTCGCCCCTGAACACGGTGCAGCAGGTGCATGCGGTGCTGCTGTCCGGCGGCAGCGCGTTCGGCTTGGACGCCGCCAGTGGCGTGATGGCCTGGCTGGCCGAGCGCGGCGTCGGCTTGAAGGTGGGGCCGGCGTGCGTGCCCATCGTGCCGGCGGCGATCTTGTTCGACCTGTGGCTGGGCGACCCGAGCGTCCATCCTGATGCCGAGGCGGGCCGCCGGGCCTGCGACAACGCCGTGGCGCGCGCCACGGCGGCGGCCCAAGGCTCGGTCGCCTCACCGCACCCCGCGTCGGCCCACACCGGACCATCCCCGGCGAACGAAGGCAACCTCGGCGCCGGCTGCGGTGCCAGCGTGGGCAAGTGGTTCGGCCCCGAACACGCGATGCGCGGTGGCCTGGGCCAGGCCAGCCTGAGCGTGCAGGGCCTGACCGTCGCCGCGTTGGCCGTGGTCAATGCCATGGGCGATGTGCTGGACCCGCGCGACGGGCGGCTGCTGGCCGGCGCGCGCCACGCGGATCGACCGGGCCTGCGCGACACGGCGGCCAGCCTGCTGAGCGGCGACGCCGCGCCCGCGGCGCCGGTCGGCGGGGCCACCACGCTGGTGGTGATCGGCACCGATGCCCGGCTGGACAAGGCCCAGGCCTCGCTGCTCGCGCGGATGGCCCACGACGGCCTGGCGCGCAGCATCCGCCCCGTGCACACGCCGAGCGACGGCGACACCGTCTTCGCGCTCGCCACCGGGGCCCGATCCACCCCCGTCGACGCGTCGACGCTGGGCCTGCTGGGCACGATGGCGGCCGAGGCCTGCGCCCGCGCCGTGGTGCGCGGCGTGTGGGCGGCGCGGCCTCTCGGGGCCCCCGACGCGGCCGCGGCCGGCCCCGGCGGCGCCCTGGCACCGATCCACCCGCCCACCGCCTTCGGCGCCTGGCCCCACCCGGCGCCCGCGTGGCACGGCAGCGACCTGCCCCACCTGCCCGCCGCCAACCCCGATGCGCGATGAGTGCTCGCTTCCCTCACCCCTGAGCCCACCATGACCCAACGACCCACTCGCCGCGCCTTGCTGGTCGGCCTGATCGCCTCGTCCACCCTGCTGGGCGGTTGTGCCTGGCTGCGCACCACCTTCAGCTGGTTCGGCGGCAGCGCCCCCACCGTGCAAGGCGCAGCGCCCGGCAAGGGCTTCACCGGGCCGCTGCCCATCGTTTTCGTGCACGGCAACGGCGACAACGGCGCCACCTGGGCCACCACCGTGTGGCGGTTCGAAAGCAACGGCTGGCCGCGCGACCGCCTGTTCGCGCCCGACCTGCCCTACCCGCTGGCGCGCGACGACGACAAGGTGGCCCAGGAGGGCCGCACCTCCACCGCCGACCACCTGAAGTGGCTCAGCGTCGAAATCGACAAGGCGCTGGCGGCCACCGGCGCGCCGCAGGTCGTTCTGGTGGCCAATTCGCGCGGGGGCAATGCGGTGCGCAACTACCTGGCCAGTGGCGGGCGGAGCGCGGCGGCCAAGGTCGCCAGCGCGGTGCTGGGCGGCACGCCCAACCACGGCGTGCGCGCCGACGCCAACGACCGGCCCGGCAATGAATTCAACGGCGCCGGCCCCTTCCTCAGCGGCTTGAACCAGCCCAAAGGCCCGAACGGCGATGAAGTGACGCCGGGCGTGCGCTGGCTGACCATCCGCTCGGACAACAACGACAAGTTCGCCCAGCCCACTGGCGAATGGATCGGCATGCGCGGCAAACCCACCAACGTCGGCTTCGACGGCCCGGCGCTGAAGGGCGCCACCAATGTGGTGATCCCGGGCATCGACCACCGCGAAACCTCCTACGGCCCGAAGGCCTTTGCCGAGACCTTCCGCTTCCTGACCGGGCAATCGCCCACCACCACCGCCGTGACGGCGGAAAACGCCATCAGCCTGCGCGGCAACGTCTTCGGCCTGGGCCTGGCCAACCAGCCTGGCAAGGGCAACTACGCGAACAACCTGCCCTTGAACGGCGCCACGGTGGAGGTCTATGCCGTGCAGGCCGCCAATGGCGAGCGCATCGGCGGGCCCCTGCTGCGACAGACCATCGGGCCCGACGGCCGCTGGGGCCCGCTGGCCACCACACCGGCCACGCCGCTCGAGTTCGTCGTTTCCGCGCCCGGCTTTGCCACCCACCACACCTACCGGTCACCATTCCCCCGCTCGTCGAGCCTGGTCCACCTGTTCGGCGCGCGCATTGCCGACACCGACCGCGACGCCCAGTCCATCGCGACGCTGAGCCGCCCGCGCGGCTACTTCGGCGTGCCGCGCGATGACATGAGCCTGGACGGCAAGGCGCCGCCCCCGGGCATCCCGGCCGGCGTGGCCGGCGTGTCCACCAGCAAGCTCGTGCTGCGCGACGGCGGCCCGCGCGCGATGCCGGCCGAGTTCAATGGCGAGCGCATCGTGGGCCGCACCTGGCCCGCGGTGGAGAACCGCCTGACCACGCTGGAATTGCACTACTGAAGACGCCACGCGATGACCCTGCGCGCCGAGGTCGCGTTCGACAGGGCCGTGCCCGGCCAAGCCAGGCGCGCCGGCGGCAACGGTTAGATTCGGCGGCATGCGACTGTCCCAGATCCTCTTCAGCCAAGGCTTTGGCACCCGGCGCGACTGCGCGGCCCTGGTGTGGGCCGGCCTCGTGGCACACGAAGGCACCGTGTTGGACGACCCCGACGCCGACCTCGACCCCCATGGCCTGGTGCTGCGGGTGCGCGGCGAGGACTGGGCGGTGCACGACAAGGCGCTGCTGATGCTGAACAAGCCCGCCGGCTACGAGTGTTCGCAAAAACCCAAGCACCACCCGAGCGTGCTCAGCCTGCTGCCCGCCGCGCTGCGCAACCGCGGCGTGCAACCGGTGGGCCGCCTGGACGAAGACACCACCGGGCTGCTGCTGTTCACCGACGACGGCACGCTGATCCACAAACTCACCTCGCCCAAGCACCATGTGACGAAGGTCTACGAGGTGGTCTGCAAGCACCCGGTGGACGCCAGCCAGATCGACCGCCTGCTGGCCGGGGTCAAGCTGGTCGACGACCCGGCCACCGTGGCGGCGGCCGCCTGCGAGGCCACCGGCGACTGCACGCTGCGCCTGACATTGACCGAAGGCAAGTACCACCAGGTCAAGCGCATGCTGGCCGCGGTGGGCAACCGGGTGGAGGCGCTGCACCGCAGCGCGATGGGCACGCTGGTGCTGGGGCCCGACCTCGCGCCTGGGAAATGGCGCTGGCTGAACGACGGTGACCGCGCGGCCCTGGGCCTGGCGCCCGCGCCACGCGCCACGCGCTGACCCCCGGGGCACGGCCCGCCGGATAATCCGCCCATGCGACTGTTCCGCAGCTTCCACTCCCCTCACCTCGCCCCGGCCTGTGCGCTGACCATCGGCAACTTCGACGGCGTGCACCGCGGCCACCAGGCGATGCTGGCGCTGCTGACCAGCGAGGCGCGGCACCGCGGCCTGCCCAGCTGCGTGATGAGCTTCGAGCCCCACCCGCGCGACTACTTCGCGCAGGCCCAAGGCCACCCAGAGCGCGCGCCGGCCCGCATCTCGACCCTGCGCGACAAGCTCAGCGAGCTGGAGCACTGCGGCATCGACCAGGCGGTGGTGCTGCGCTTTGACGAGCGGCTGGCCGCGCAATCGCCGCAGGCCTTCATCGACCAGGTGCTGCGCCAGGGCCTGGGCGCGAAGTACGTGCTGGTGGGCGACGACTTTCGCTTTGGCGCGCGGCGCGCGGGCGACTACGCGATGCTGGACGCCGCCGGCGACGCCCACGGCTTCGACGTGGCACGCATGCAGAGTTACGAGGTGCACGGCCTGCGCGTCAGCAGTTCGGCCGTGCGCGACACCCTGGCCCGCGGCGAGATGGCCAAGGCCCGCGCGCTGTTGGGACGACCGTATTCGATCAGCGGGCACGTGGTGCACGGGCGCAAACTGGGCCGCGAGCTGGGCTTTCCCACCTTGAACCTGCGGTTTGCGCACGCGCGGCCGGCGGCGTCGGGCATCTTCGTCGTGCAGGTGCACGGCCTGGCCGACCAGCCGCTGCGCGGCGTGGCCAGCCTGGGTGTTCGGCCCACGGTGGAAGACGCCGGCCGCGTGCTGCTGGAAACCCACTGCCTGGATTGGCCCGCCCCGCTGGGCCGCGACAGCGCCTACAGTCGTTGCATCAAGGTTGACTTGCTGCACAAGCTGCACGACGAGCTGAAATACGAATCGCTGGACGCCCTGCGCGACGGCATCGCCCGCGACGAGGCCGACGCGCTGGCGTGGTTCGCTGCGGCACGCTGAGCGCCACCGTGCCGCGGTGCTGCCGAGGCCCCCGTTAGAATTCGGCCATGCCCCGCCAGACCGTCCTGCACCCCCGCGCCCCGGGCACGCCAGCCCGCTGCGGGCCATCGGCCACGCGCCGCCAGACCACCCGCGACCGAATTTGACGGCGGCCCCGCGCCGCCGCCGGTTGACCACCGCGCCCGCCCGCACGGCCCCGCGCCGCGCCGCGATGACCACCCGCCCAGGTGCGGACCCGCTCCGCACCTGCCGCAACCCAGCCACTGGCCTGCGCGCCATTGGCCATGCTGGCCCCTAGGAACCCTCATGCCCGAGACCTCGACCGCCCCCCAGGGCAACGCCGACCACGGTGCGGCCGCCGCCGCCACCACGGCCCCGGCAACCGACTACCGCCGCACCCTGAACCTGCCCGACACGCCCTTCCCGATGCGCGGCGACCTGCCCAAGCGCGAGCCGGGCTGGGTCAAGGCCTGGGACGAACAAGGCCTGTACCAGCGCCTGCGCGACGCCCGCCACGGCGCGCCGCTGTTCGTGCTGCACGACGGGCCGCCCTACGCCAACGGCGCCATCCACATGGGCCACGCCGTCAACAAGGTGCTCAAGGACATGATCGTCAAGGCGCGGCAGCTGGCCGGCTTCGACGCGCAGTACGTGCCCGGCTGGGACTGCCACGGCCTGCCCATCGAGAACGCCATCGAGAAAAAGCACGGCCGCAGCCTCAGCCGCGACGACATGCAGGCCAAGAGCCGCGCCTACGCCACCGAGCAGATCGCCCAGCAGATGGTCGACTTCAAGCGCCTGGGCGTGCTGGGCGACTGGGCGCACCGCTACGCCACGATGGACAAGGCCAACGAAGCCGGCGAAATCCGCGCCTTCAAGCGCGTCATCGAGCGCGGCTTCGTCTACCGCGGCCTGAAGCCGGTGTACTGGTGCTTCGACTGCGGCAGCTCGCTGGCCGAGTTCGAGATCGAATACGCCGACAAGAAAAGCCAGACGCTGGACGTCGGCTTCCTGTGCGCCGAACCGGCGCGCCTGGCCGCGGCCTTCGGCCTGCCCACGCTGGGCAAGGACGCCTACGCCGTCATCTGGACCACCACCGCGTGGACCATCCCCGCCAACCAGGCGCTGAACCTGAACCCGGCGCTCGAGTACGCGCTGGTGGACACCGAGCGCGGCCTGCTGGTGCTGGCCGCGTCGCTGGTGGAGAAGTGCATGACGCGCTACGGCCTGAGCGGCACCGTGGTGGCCACCGTGCTGGGAGAAGCGCTGGGCGGCATCGCGTTCCGCCACCCGCTGGCGCACGTGCACCCCGGCTACGACCGCGCCAGCCCGGTCTTCCTGGCCGACTACGCCACGGCCGAGGACGGCACCGGCATCGTGCACAGCTCGCCCGCCTACGGCCTCGACGACTTCAATTCCTGCGTGGCCCACGGCATGGCGCTGGACGACATCCTGAACCCGGTGCAAGGCAACGGCAGCTACGCCGCCGACCTGCCGTTGTTCGGCGGGCAGAACATCTGGAAGGCGGCGCCCGTCATCATCGACACGCTGCGCGAGGCCGGCCGCCTGTTCGCCACCGCGAACATCGTCCACAGCTACCCGCACTGCTGGCGCCACAAGACGCCGGTGATCTACCGCGCCGCGGCCCAGTGGTTCATCCGCATGGACGCCGGCGAAGGCGTGTTCACCCGGGACAAGGCGCCCAAGACGCTGCGCCAGCTGGCGCTGGACGCCATCGACCACACCGGCTTCTACCCGGAGAACGGCCGTGCCCGGCTGCGCGACATGATCGCCGGCCGGCCCGACTGGTGCATCAGCCGGCAGCGCAGCTGGGGCGTGCCGCTGCCCTTCTTCCTGCACAAGGACAGCGGCGAGCTGCACCCGCGCACCATGGAGATCCTCGACCAGGCCGCGGCCATCGTGGAAGAAGGCGGCATCGAGGCCTGGAGCCGCGCCACCGTCGAGCAGATCCTGGGCCCGGACGACGCACCGCACTACACCAAGAGCAGCGACATCCTGGAAGTGTGGTTCGACAGCGGCAGCACCTTCTGGCACGTGCTGCGCGGCCAGCACCCGGGAGGCTTCCACGCCGACGGCCCGGAAGCGGACCTGTACCTGGAAGGGCACGACCAGCACCGCGGCTGGTTCCACAGCTCGCTGCTGCTGGGCTGCGCGCTGTTCGACCGCGCGCCCTACCGCGGCCTGCTGACCCACGGCTTCACCGTGGACAGCCAGGGCCGCAAGATGAGCAAGAGCCTGGGCAACGGCATCGACCCGCAGCAGGTCAGCCAGAAGCTGGGCGCCGAGATCATCCGCCTGTGGGTGGCGGCGAGCGACTACTCGGGCGACATCGCCGGCGACGACAAGATCCTCGCGCGGGTGGTCGACGCCTACCGCCGCATCCGCAACACGCTGCGCTTCCTGCTGGCCAACACCAGCGACTTCGACGCGCAACGCGACCTGCTGCCGCTGAACCGGCTGCTCGAAGTGGACCGCTACGCGCTGGCCCGCGCCGCGCAGTTCCAGGCCGAGGTGGTGGGCACGCGCGACGCGGCCACCGGCGTGTTCACCGGCGGGCATTTCGGCGTGTACGAGTTCCACCCGGTGGTGGCCAAACTGCAGGTGTACTGCAGCGAAGACCTGGGCGCCTTCTACCTGGACGTGCTGAAGGACCGCCTGTACACCACCGCCGCCGGCAGCCACGCCCGGCGCAGCGCGCAGACCGCGCTGTGGCACATCACGCACGCCATGCTGCGCTGGATGGCGCCGTTCATGAGCTTCACCGCCGAGGAAGCCTGGGCCGTGTTTGCGCCGGGGCGGTCGGTGTCGATCTTCACCGAAACCTACAGCGACACCACGGGCTGGACCGACGCCGCGCTGCTGGCCAAGTGGGACCGGCTGCACGCGGTGCGCGACCTGGCGAACAAGCAGATCGAAGCGGTGCGGACCGAAGGCCGCGTGGGGTCGTCGCTGCAGGCCGAGCTGGTGATCACCGCGCCGCCGGCCGACCACGCGCTGCTGGCCAGCCTGGGCGACGACTTGCGCTTCGTCACCATCACCTCGAAGGCCACGCTGGTGGCGGGGGCCGACGGCAGCGAGCTGACGGTGGCTGTGACGCCGTCCAGCGCCACCAAATGCGAACGCTGCTGGCACTACCGCGACGACGTCGGCCACGACGCGGCGCACCCCACGCTGTGCGGGCGCTGCACCAGCAACCTGTTCGGCGAGGGTGAAGTGCGGAAGGTGGCCTGAGCATGGCGTTCAAGCAATCCAAGGCCAGCCTGCTGCCCTGGCTGGGCATCGCGCTGATCATCATCCTGGCCGACCAGTTCACCAAGACCTTGATCCTGGGCTACTTCCAGCTGGGGGACAGCCGCACGGTGACCTCGTTCTTCAACATCGTGCGCGTGCACAACACCGGCGCGGCCTTCAGCTTCCTGGCGGGCGCGTCGGGCTGGCAGCGCTGGTTCTTCATCGGCCTGGGCGCGGTGGCCACGGTGTTCATCGTGTGGATGCTGCGCAGCCACGGCGGGCAGCGGCTGTTCAGCTGGGCCTTGTCGCTGATCCTGGGCGGGGCCATCGGCAACGTGGTGGACCGGCTGCTGCACGGTTACGTGGTGGATTTCATCCAGGTGCACGCCGGGGGCTGGTACTTCCCGTCGTTCAACATTGCCGACAGCGCGATCACCGTGGGCGCGGCGCTGTTGATCCTGGACGAGATCCGGCGGGTGCGGCGCGGGCGCTGACCCCCCAGCCGCGCCGCGCGCGGCGCGGCCAGCGGGCGCGCCACACCGCTGCTCAGTCTCTCAACACCCAACGGTCGCGCCAGCGCAGGAAAGGCCGCTCGACGGCGGCGTGCAGCAGCCCACCCACGGCAATGCAGGCCGCCGAGATCAACAGCACCTCGCCCCAGGCGGGCACGCCGGCGGCCACCAGAGGCGCATGCATCACGTGGCCCACCGCCTTGTGGGACAGGTAGATCGAGTACGACCACAGCGCCAGCGGCAAGGCGCCGGGCACGTTCACCCGGTGCAGCCAGCAGGCCGGGCTGAGCGCGGCCACCACCAGCACCGCGAAGGCCATGGCCAGCAGCGAATAGCCGAAGGCGGTCATGAAAAAACCATAGCCCACGCCGTCGATGAGGTACCAGCGGTGCACGCCGTACAGCATGGCCGCCGTCGCCAGCACGCCCGCCACGCCCACCGCCTGGCCGCGCGACATCAACCAGGCCCAGGCGCGCGGGTGGTGGTGGCGCAAGATGGCCACGGCCACACCCGGCAGCAACTCGTCGAAGCGGCACAGCGTGGCGTAGTAGATGTTGGGGTGGTAGCCGGCGATGGCGCTGCCCGCTTCCAGGCCATGCGCGCGCCACAACATCCAGCGCGCGGTGACGCCCAGCGCGATCAGCGCCACCAGCGCCAGCCAGCCCGCCCGCAGGCCGGCACCCAGCCGCCAGCCCGCCCACAGCACCATCGGCAGCACCAGGTAGAACTGTTCTTCGATGCACAGCGACCACGCGTGGGAGAACGCGGTGCCCGGTTGCAACTGGAAATTCTGCGTGAAGGTGACAAAGCGCCACCACGGTGGCGGCGTGCGCCCGCCCAGTTCGGCGGGCCACAGCAGGTAGGCCGCCAGCACCAGCCAGAACACCGGCAAGGTGCGCAGCGCCCGGCGCGCAAAGAAGCGGGGCAGCGACAACCGCCCGCGCTTCGAGGCACCCAGCAGCTGGTGGGCGATCAAGTAGCCGCTGAGCACGAAGAACAGGTCCACGCCCACCCAGCCCACCACGCTGACCCAGCCGAAGGTGGGCTCGCGGCTGACGAAGACCATGTAGTGGTAGGCAAAGACCAGGCAGATCGCCAGCGCGCGCAGCGTGTCCAGGCCCTGCGAGCGCGCGGACGGACCGACCGCGACCACGGCCGTTGCCCCGCTCACGCCGGTCCTTCCCCGGTCTGCAGCCGCCAAAGCGCCGCGTAGGCACCGTCGCGCGCCAGCAGCGCGTCGTGCGTGCCCGACTCGACGATGCGGCCCGCCGCCATCACGTGGATGGCGTCGGCCCGCCGCACGGTGGACAGGCGGTGGGCCACGATCAGGCTGGTGCGCCCGTGCACCAGGCCGGCCAGCGAGCGCTGGATGGCGGCCTCCGTCTCGTTGTCCATCGCCGAGGTGGCCTCGTCCAGCACCAGGATCGGCGGGTCCTTCAGGATGGCGCGGGCCAGGGCGATGCGCTGGCGCTGGCCGCCGGACAGCTTCAGGCCGCGCTCGCCCACGGCGGTGGCGTAGCCATCGGGCAGCGCGCGGATGAAGTCGTGGGCTTCGGCCGCGCGGGCCGCCGCCTCGATCGCAGCCGGGGTGGCGTCGACGGCGCCGTAGGCGATGTTGTCGGCCACGCTGCCGTCGGTCAGGAAGCTGTCCTGCGCGACATGGCCGATGGCACGTCGCAGGTCGCCCAGGTCGAGGTCGGTCAGCGCGTGGCCGTCCAGCCGAATCGCGCCGCGAGGGGCGTCGTACAGGCGCAGCAGCAACTTCGTCAGCGTGCTCTTGCCGCTGCCGGTGCCGCCCACGAGGGCCACCGTTTGTCCCGGCGGGATGCGCAGCGTGATGCCGTCCAGCGCCCAGCGCTGCCGGTCGGCTGGGGTGTCGGGCGGGTCGTAGCTGAAGCGCAGGTCGTCGAAGTGCAGCTCGCCGCGCACGGCGCCCTGCGGCAGGCGCTGCGGGCCCGAGGTGATGGCCACCGGCGTGTCCAGCAGGTCCATCACGCGTTCGATGGACGCCATGGCGCGCTGGTACAGGTCGGTCAGCTCGGCCAGCCGGGTCAGCGGCCACAGCAGGCGCTGCGTCAGGTAGACCAGCGCCGAATAGCTGCCCACGCCGATGCCGCCGTCCAGCGCCAGGAAGCCGCCGTACAGCAGCGTCACCGTGAAGCCCGCCAGGATCGCCATGCGGATCACCGGCGTGATGGCCGCGGCCCAGCGAATGGCCTCGCCGTTGCGGTCGCGGTAGGCGTCGGAGGCGGCCCGCACGTGTTCCAGCTCGCTGGCCTCGGCGGTGTAGGCCTTGATGGTGGCCACGCCCTGCAGGTTGTTGTTGACCCGCGTGGCCAGGCTGCCCGCCGACTCGCGCATGGCCGCGTAGCGCGGCGCCAGGCGGGCCTGGAACCAGAAGGCGCCGTACAGGATGAAGGGCACGGGAATCAGCGCCAGGAAGGCCAGCTGGGCCGTCAGCGCGAAGAACACCGCGCCCACCATCACCGAGCCCACGAACACCTGGATCAGGCTGTTGGCGCCGCCATTGAGAAAGCGCTCCAGCTGGTTGATGTCCTCGTTGAGCACCGACAGCAGCTTGCCGCTGCGCTCGCGCTCGAAGTAGGCCAGCTCCAGTTGCTGGACGTGCCCGTAGGCCTGCAGCCGCAGGGCGTGCTGCAGGTCCTGCGCAAGCCGACGCCACTTCAGTTCGTACAGGTACTCGAACAGCGACTCGCCGACCCACACCAGCACCGTCAGCGCGGCCAGCGCGATCAGCTGATGCTTGGGGTCGACGATGCCGGCGCGGGCCAGGAACGAGGCCTGCCGGTTGACCACCACGTCGACCGCCACGCCGATCAGCAGCTCGGGCAGCACGTCGAAGAACTTGTTGAGCACCGAGTACAGCGTGGCCAGCCGGATGTCCTGGCGGTGGCTGCGGGCGTGGGTGAGCAGGCGGCCCAGCGGGTGGGTGGTCACGGGGAGGTTACGGGGAGGTCACGGCGCACGGAAAACCACGATGTGCTGCCAGGGCAGCACCTTGGACGTGCGCTCCCACGCCAGCCCGTGCACCGCCGCTTCCTTGCGGATCTGGGCCTCGGTCATCTTGTGCAGCGCCTTGATGGGCACGCGGATGTCCTCGCCGCGATACTCGACGAAGACGATGCGCCCGCCAGGCTTCATGGCCTTGAGCAGGCTGCGCATCACCTCGTGGGGAAACTCCAGCTCATGGTAGACGTCGACCATGATGGCCAGGTCCACCGCGGCCGGTGGCAGGCGCACGTCGTCCACCCGGCCCAGCACGGGCTGGATGGTGCCCAGGCCGGGCTCGCGCGCCAGGCGGGTCAGCAGGCGCACCATCTCGGGCTGCACGTCGACCGCGTAGACCTTGCCGGTGGGACCCAGGGCCGTGGCCAGCCGGCGCGAGAAGTACCCGGTGCCCGCGCCAACGTCGGCCACGACCATGCCGGGGCGCAGCGCCAGCTCGGGCAGCAGCAAGTCGGTGCGCTCTTCCTGTTCGCGTTCGGCCCGCTCCAGCCAGGCCGCGCCTTGCCAGCCCATCACCTGCGAAATCTCGCGGCCCAGGTAACGCTTGCCGATGCCGTCGGGGTCGGCGGGCCCACGCTCGTAGAGGGGCGCGGTGGACGCGATGCGCGCCGAGGGCGCGGGCGCGGCCGACATCGAACCCGTGCCCGCAGCTTGCGCCTGCGCCGCACCCGGCGCGGCGGCAACGGCCAACGCGCCAGCCAGGGCCCAGCCGCCAGCGCGGTGCCGCGCCACAGCCACCCTCACGGCAGCAGCACCGTGCAGCCGGTCGTGGCGCGCGCTTCCAGCGCGGTGTGGGCGGCCGCGGCCTCGGCCAACGGGAAACGCTGATCGATGCGGATCTTCACGTCGCCGCTTTGCACCACGGCGAACAGGTCGTCGGCCATGGCCTGGGTGCTTTCGCGGGTGGCGATGTGGGTGAACAGCGTGGGCCGGCTCGCGTACAGCGAGCCCTTGGCCGCCAGCAGCCCCAGGTCGATCGGCGGCACCTTGCCCGAGGCGTTGCCGAAGTTGGCGGCCAGACCAAAGGGCTGAAGCACGTCGAGCGACTTGAGGTAGGTGTCCGCCCCCACCGAGTCGTAGACCACCTTCACGCCCTTGCCGCCGGTGATGTCCTTGACGCGTGCCACGAAGTCCTCGCTTCGGTAGTCGATGCAGTGGCTCGCGCCGTGGTCCAGCGCCAGCTGGCACTTGGCGGCGCCGCCGGCCGTGCCGATCAGGTTCAGGCCCAAGGCGCGCGCCCATTGGCAGGCGATCAGGCCCACGCCACCCGCGGCCGCGTGGAACAGGATGAAGTCGCCGCGTTGCAGGCCGGCCTGCGGCAGCGTCTTCTTCAGCAGGTACTGCACGGTCAGGCCCTTGAGCATCATGGCCGCGCCGGTTTCGAAGTCGATGGCGTCGGGCAGGCGCACCACGCACTTGGCCGGCATCACGCGCGCCTCGCTGTAGGCGCCCGGGGGCTGGCTGGCGTAGGCCGCGCGGTCGCCCACCTTCAAGTGCTCGACGCCCGGGCCCACGGCTTCCACCAGGCCCGCGCCCTCCATGCCCAGCGACAGGGGCAAGGGCAGCGGGTACAAGCCGGTGCGCTGGTAGATGTCGATGAAGTTCAGGCCGCAGGCCTGGTGGCGGATGCGGATCTCGCCAGGGCCGGGCTCGCCCAGCGGGCGCTCGACCAGCTTCATCGCCTCCGGACCGCCAAAGGCGTCGACGCAGATGACTCGGGTGGTGGCGGTGTGGCTCATGGGGTGGTCTCCTCGTTGGTGCAGGTGCTCAAGCAAGTCCTGTATCGTGCCAGCCTTCGTTGCAGTTCGCTGGCAGCGCCCATACCGTTTTCCCTTCCCTGCCCTGCCCGCATGCGCCGCCTGGTCACCGCCCCCAACCTCGCGCTGGCCACGCTGTGGGCCGACTGGCTGTGCCAGGCCGGCGTGCCCACGACCGTGCAACGCGCCCACGCCGGCAGCATTGCCGGCGAATTGCCGCCCGACCAGGCTCAGCCCGAGTTGTGGGTAGAAGACGCCGCCCAATGGCAGCACGCGAAGGACCTGCTGAACGCCTTCCAGCGCCCGCAATCGCGCTTGTGGGCCTGCCCGGGCTGCCGCGAAATCATCGACGGCCCCTTTGACCAGTGCTGGAATTGCGGCACCACCATGCCCGCCAGCGATGCCCACCGCGCCAACGACCAGGACCCCAGGACGTGACCGACCGTGTGACCCCGAAGATCGCGCTGCTGCTGAGCGTGCCCCCGTTGATGTGGGCTGGCAACGCGGTGGTGGGCCGCCTGATGGTGGGCCAGGTGCCGCCGCTGACGCTGAACGCGCTGCGCTGGACGCTGGCGCTGCTGCTGATCCTGCCGCTGGGCTGGCGCGCACTGCGGCAGCCCCAGGCCATCGGCCAGCGCTTCAAGCACCTGGCCACGCTCGGCCTGGTCGGCGTGGGCAGCTACAACGCGCTGCAATACATGGCGGTGCAGACCTCCACCCCGCTCAACATCACGCTGCTGGCGGCGAGTTCACCGGTGTGGATGCTGGTGGTCGGTGCCCTGTTCTATGGCGAGCGTCCGCGCGCGGCGCAGGTGCTGGGGGCGGTGCTGTCGCTGGCGGGCGTGGCCTTTGTGCTGTCACGCGGCAGCCTGCAGGTGCTGGCCTCGGTCAATCTGGTGGCGGGCGACTTGCTGATGCTGTTGGCCATCGCTTCGTGGGCCGTCTACAGCTGGATGCTGGCGCGACCGCCTGCGTCGATGCAAGGCGCCCAACGTCCGGCATGGAACTGGGCCGACTTCCTGCTGGTGCAGATGCTGTTCGGCCTGAGCTGGGCCACGCTGGCCGCCGGGGCCGAGCAGGCCTTGAACCCGGCGCCTGTGCAATGGTCGGCGGGCGTGGCGGCGGCGCTGGTCTTCGTGGCCATCGGCCCGTCAATCATTGCCTACTACTGCTGGGGGCGCGGCGTGGCGGCCGCGGGCCCCGCCACGGCGGCCTTCTTCGGCAATTTGACGCCGCTGTTCGCGGCGCTGCTGTCCGCCGCCTTGCTGGGCGAGGCACCGCACTGGTACCACGGCGCGGCCTTCGCGCTGATCTGCGCGGGCATCGTCGTCACCTCGCGGCAGCCCGCGCGCCGCTGACCGGCGCGGCGCGCGAACGCTCGAGGAAACGCCGGGCCGCCCCAAGTTTCCTTGGCCCCCGCGGGGGTGGGCTGGGCGCCGCCCGGCCCTGGGGGCGCTCAGAAGGTGCCCGGGTAGGCGCCGCCGTCCATCAGCAGGTTCTGGCCGGTGATGTAGCCGGCGTGCACGCTGCACAGGAAGGCGCAGGCGGCGCCGAACTCTTCCTTGGTGCCGAAGCGGCGCGCCGGGTTCTGCGCGGCGCGCTGGGCCATCACCGCTTCGAGGGTCTGCCCGCTGGCCTTCGCGGCGCCGGCCATCGTCGTGGCCAGGCGGTCGGTGTCAAAAGGCCCCGGCAGCAGGCTGTTGATGGTCACGCCCTGGGCCACCGTCTTGCGGGCCAGGCCGGCCACGAAGCCGGTCAGGCCGCTGCGTGCGCCGTTGCTCAGGCCCAGGATGTCGATGGGCGCTTTCACCGCGGCCGAGGTGATGTTGACGACCCGGCCGTAGCCGCGCGCCATCATCGGGTCGACAACGGCCTTGATCAGCTCGATGGGCGTCAGCATGTTGGCGTCCAGCGCCTTGATCCAGGCGTCGCGGTCCCAGTCGCGGAAGTCGCCGGGGGGCGGCCCGCCGGCGTTGTTCACCAGGATGTCCACCTGCGGGCAGGCGGCCAGCGCGGCGGCACGGCCCGCGGCGGTGGTGATGTCGCCGGCCACCGTCAACACCTGGCCACCGCCCAGGGCGCGCAATTCGGCCGCGGTGGCTTCCAGGGCCTCCGCGCCGCGGGCGGTGATCACCACGTTGACGCCCTCGGCCACCAGCGCCTGGGCGCAGCCCTTGCCCAGGCCCTTGCTGGCGGCGCACACCAGCGCCCATTTGCCCTTGATCCCGAGGTCCATGCCTTGCTCCCGATTC
The DNA here is from genome assembly GCA_943370175.1 of Hydrogenophaga intermedia. Classification (GTDB taxonomy): domain Bacteria; phylum Pseudomonadota; class Gammaproteobacteria; order Burkholderiales; family Burkholderiaceae_C; genus Ideonella_A; species Ideonella_A intermedia_A. The sequence goes on from CALRPU020000004.1 coordinate 98,897, forward strand.
AGTGATTGCTTGGTTGATTGAAATGAAGCGGCGCTGCGGCCGCGGTCAACGCGCGCGCGCCAGCAGCCAGATGCCCGACAAGACCAGCACCGTGCCGGCCAGCACCCAGGCGGTGAAAGGCTCACCCAGCAGCCACACGCCCATCAGGATGGTCGACAGCGGCCCGACCATGCCGACCTGCGCCGTCAACGTGGCCCCGATGCGCTCGATGGCCATCATCACCATCAGCACCGGCGCGAAGGTGCAGGCCAGCGCGTTGACCACCGACAGGCCGATCACCTCCGGCGCCACCACCAGCGCCGACACCGGGCGCAGCACGAAGAACTGCGCGATGCACAGCAGGCAGGCCACCGAGGTGGCCAGGCCGGTCAGGCGCAACGCGCCCAGGCGCTTGACCTCCTCGCCGCTGAAGACCAGGTAGACCGCGTAGCTGACCGCGCTGCCGAACACCAGCGCCGCGCCCAGCACGGCGTCGCGGCCGGCGAGCGTCACCTCGTGCCCGAACACCAGCAGCACGCCGCAGTAGCTGACCGCCAGCGCGGCCAGCTGCCGCGCGGTGACGCGCGCCCGGAACAGCACGACGCCCAGCAGCAGCACGATGGTCGGGTTGAGGTACAGGATCAGCCGCTCGAAGCTGGCGCTGATGTACTGCAGCCCGCTGAAGTCGAGAAAGCTCGCCAGGTAGTACCCAGTGAAACCCAGGCCGCAGACGACCATCACGTCGCGCCGCGACAGCGCCGGCTTGCCGCGCCCCGCCCACCAGCTCAAGGCCAGGAACAGGGGCAAGGCGAACAGCATGCGGTACATGATCAAGGTGACCGCGTCGACGCCATGCCGGTAGGCCAGCTTGACGATGATGGCCTTGCCGGAAAACGCGATCGAGCCCGCCAGGGCCAGCAGCAGGCCAGGCCACGGCAGGGTGGCGGTCGCGGACATGGCCCGCGTCACGCCCCGGCCCCGCGCCGTGCCGTGGTGCAGCGCCGACCACCGTGGAACCGCCGGCAAGGGCACGATGCGGCCCGGCCTTGCGGCGCGCGAAGGTGCAGGCTCAAGTCGTGCTCGGATCGCTTCAGTACGCCATCGCCCCGCCGTCCCGGCGCGAGTCGCTGGCGGCCACGTAACCCTCGACCGACGGATCGCCCAGGCGCCAGATGAACTGGCCGGCGCCAAAGTCCTGGTAGCTGTCGTTGATGACCTCCATGCGGTGGCCGCGCTCGGCCAGGCCCTGCACGGTGGCAGGGTTCATCGCGCGTTCCACATTGATTTCCAGGCCCTCGTTGTAGCGCCAGCGCGGCGCGTCGCAGGCGGCCTGCGGGTGCTGGCGGTAGTCCAACATGCGCACCAGGGTCTGCAGGTGGCCTTGCGGCTGCATGTTGGCGCCCATCACCCCGAAGCTCATGACCGGCTGGCCGTCACGCGTCAGGAAAGCCGGGATGATGGTGTGAAACGGCCGCTTGCCCGGCGCCACCTGGTTGATGTTGCCGTCGCGCAGGCTGAAGGCGTGGCCGCGGTTCTGCATCGACAGGCCGAATTCCGGCACCACCACGCCCGAGCCAAAGCCCATGTAGTTGCTCTGGATGAAGCTGACCATCATCCCGCTCTCGTCGGCCGCACTGAGGTAGATCGTGCCGCCTTTCACCGGGTTGCCCGCGCCGAAGTCCTGGGCCCGCTTCATGTCGATCAGCTTGGCGCGGCCCGCCAGGTAGTGCGGGTCCAGCAGCTGCTCGACTGTGCACGCCATGCTGGCGGGCTCGGCCACATGGCGGTAGACGTCGGCAAAGGCCAGCTTCATCGCCTCGATCTGCAGGTGCTGCGAATCGGTGCCGTCCACCGGCAAGCCGGCCACATCGAAGTGATCGAGGATGCCCAGCGCAATCAAGGCGGCGATGCCCTGGCCATTTGGCGGGATCTCGTGCAGCGTGTGGCCCCGGTAATCCTTGCCGATGGGCGTGACCCACTCCGGCCGGTAGGCCGCGAAATCGGCCGCGGTGATGGCGCCGCCATGGGCCCGGGCGTGGCGCTCGGCAGCTTCGGCAATCTCACCGCCGTAGTACGCGGCGCCTCGGGTCTGCGCGATCAGGGTCAGCGCGCGAGCGGCGGCGGTGAACTTGAACTGCTCGCCCACGGCCGGTGCCCGTCCGCGGGGCATGAAGGTCTCGGCAAAGCCCGGCTGATCGGCCAGCAAGGGCACGGCCGCGGCCCATTTTTCCTGCACGACGATGGGCACCGCGCAGCCGCGCTCGGCCACCTCGATGGCCGGTGCCATCAAGTCAGCAAAGGGCAGCTTGCCGAAACGCTCGCTCAAGGCCACCCAGCTGGACACCGCGCCGGGCACGGTGACGCTGTCCCACCCGCGCTTGGGCGGGGCGTCCTGGTCGGCACCGTGCTTGCGGCGGAAATAGTCGGGGGTCCAGGCCTGGGGGGCGCGACCACTGGCATTCAGACCATGCAACTGTTGGCCGTCCCAGAGGATGCAGAACGCGTCAGAGCCCAAGCCGTTGCTGACGGGCTCGACGATGGTCATCACCGCCGCGGTGGCCACGGCCGCGTCCACCGCGTTGCCACCGCGCAGCAGCATGCGCAGCCCGGCCTGCGCGGCCAGCGGGTGTGAAGTCGACACCACATTGCGGCCGAACACGGGCAGGCGCTGGCTGGGGTAACCGGACGACCAGTCGAAGGGGGAAGTCATGACAAGCAGCTTTCGAGGTGAGGCCGCCGGCAGCACGGCGCGGCGGGCGGTACGCGCCGATTCTAGGCAGCCCCATGAAAAACGGAGCCGCAAGGGCTCCGTGTCGGGGCTGGGGCCGCAAGCCGCCGTCAGTCGTCCTGGAAGGCTTCTTCGCGCTTGTTCTTGATCGACGGCAACATCACCACCACGATCATCAAGGCCGCGGCCAACAGCAAGCCGGCCGACAGCGGGCGGGTCGCAAAAGTGCTCCAGTCGCCGCGCGACAGCAGCAGCGCGCGGCGCAGGTTCTCTTCCATCATCGGGCCGAGGATGAAGCCCAGCAGCAGCGGCGCCGGCTCGCAGCTCAGCTTGTAGAAGGTGTAGCCCACGACGCAGAAAATGGCCGTCATGAACACGTCGAAGGTGTTGTTGTTCAGCGTGTACACGCCGATGCAGCAAAACAAGGTGATGGCCGGGAACAGGAAGCGGTAGGGCACCGTCAGCAGCTTGATCCAGATGCCGATCAGCGGCAGGTTCAGAATCACCAGCATCGCGTTGCCGACCCACATCGAGGCGATCAGGCCCCAGAACAGCTGCGGGTTCGCCGTCATCACCTGCGGGCCCGGCTGGATGCCCTTGATGGTCATGGCGCCCACCATCAGCGCCATCACCGCGTTCGGCGGGATGCCCAACGTCAGCATGGGAATGAACGACGTCTGCGCGCCAGCGTTGTTGGCCGACTCCGGACCCGCCACGCCGCGGATGTTGCCTTTGCCAAAGGCCACTTCGCCTGGGCGCATCTTCATCTTCTTCTCGACGGTGTACGCCGCGAACGAGGCCAACAGCGCGCCGCCTCCGGGCAACACGCCAAGCAAGGAGCCGAGCGAGGTGCCGCGCAGCACGGCCGGGAAGCCGTCCTTCAAGTCCTGCATCGTGGGCCACAGGCCCTTCACGTCCTTGGTGAAGACCTCGCGGTTTTCGGCCGGCTGGCCCAGGTTGGCGATGATTTCACCGAAGCCGAACACGCCCATCGCGATCACGACGAAGCCGATGCCGTCGGTCAGCTCCGGGATGTCGAAGCTGTAGCGGGCCGTGCCGGAGATCACGTCGGTGTTGATCTGCGCCAGCAGCAGGCCCAAGATGATCATCGAGATCGCCTTGATCAGCGAGCCCGAGGCCAGCACCACCGCGCCGATCAAACCCAGCACCATCAGCGAGAAATACTCGGCCGGGCCGAACTTGAAGGCCAGCTCGGTCAGCGGCGGCGCGAATGCCGCGATGATGATCGTGCCCACGCAACCTGCAAAGAACGAACCCAGGCCGGCCGCCGCCAGCGCCGCACCGGCACGGCCATTGCGCGCCATCTGGTAGCCGTCGATGGCGGTCACCACCGACGAGGACTCGCCCGGCACGTTGATCAGGATGGCGGTGGTCGAGCCACCGTACTGCGCGCCGTAGTAGATGCCGGCCAACATGATCAAGGCCGGCGTGGCGTCGAGCGCGTAGATGGACGGCAGCAACATCGCGATCGTCGCGACCGGGCCCAGGCCGGGCAGCACGCCGATCAAGGTGCCCAGCACCGCACCGAAGAAGGCATAGGCCATGTTCTGGAAGGTGAAAGCCACCCCAAAACCCATGGCAAGGTTGTTCAAGAGATCCATGACTCAGTCCCAGTGTTCGTTCGGTGGTCGATCAGGCCGCAAACGCTGGCCACATCGGGATGGTGAGCTTCAGTCCGAACACGAACACGAACCACGCGAAGACCGTCAACACGATGCTGGCGATGATCACGCCCTTCCAGCGGAACTCGTCACCGGCAAAGCTGACCATGGTGATGAGGATGGGCACTGCCAGCACCAGACCCAGGTGGGTGATGGTGTAGCCGAACACCGAGATCGACGCGACGACGACGATCAGCGGCCGCCAGGCGATCGGACCGACCGGATCGCCGTGGTCGGTTTCGATGGTCAGTGCCTTGAACAGCACCACGCAGCCGAGGATGGCCAGCAGGATGCTCAGGATCAGCGGGAAGTACCCGGGGCCGGGCCGCGCCGAACTGCCCATGGAGTAGTTGGTGGCGCCGTAAGCGAACCCCAACCCCACGACCAGGAACATCAGTCCCGAAAGAAAATCCCTCTGGCTCTTGATCTTCAACGCTGTCTCCCGGCAGTTTTTGGCTTGTGCCGGATTCTAGGAACCGCGCCTCGCCAGCGTTGTGTGGTTTCCACGTAGCCCGGGCCGATCACTCCCCCAGGTAGGCTGCGCGCACCTTCGGGTCGTTGAGCAGGGACTTGGCGTCGCCGCTCATCGTGACCTCGCCGGACTCCATCACATAGCCCCGGGTGGCAAGGCTGAGCGCGCGGCTGGCGTTTTGCTCGACCAGCAGCACGGTGACGCCGCGGCTGTGGATGTCGGCGACCACTTCGAAGATCTTGTCCACCATGATCGGTGACAAGCCCATCGACGGCTCGTCCAACAGCAGCACCTTGGGCTTGGCCATCAGCGCGCGACCCATGGCGAGCATCTGCTGCTCGCCGCCAGACATCGTGCCGGCCAGCTGGTTGCGGCGCTCCTTCAGGCGCGGAAAGATGGCGAAGACCTTGTCGATGTCGGCATCGATTTCCTTGTCGTCGCGGATGAAGGCGCCCATCTGCAGGTTTTCGGTGATGGTCATGCGCGTGAAGGTGCCGCGGCCCTCGGGCACCATCACCAGGCCCTGTTTGACCAGGTCCCAAGGCCCCTGGCCCTTGATGGACTGGCCCAGAAAGCGGATGTCGCCGTCGGCCACCGCCTGCAGGCCGGTGACCGCCTTCAGCGTGGTGGTTTTGCCGGCGCCGTTGGCACCGATCAGGCTGACGAGTTCGCCGTCATGCACCTGAAAGGACGCGCCCTTGACGGCCTGGATGCCGCCATAGGCGACCTTCAAGCCCGTCACCTCGAGCAAAGTTTGGGAAGTGGTCATCGGAGTTCCTCGCAATGGCCCGGGCCGCGGCGCCCGGCCTTGCATGCGGTCAGTGGGGCGGGCGCTCAGTGCGCGGCGTGGGCAGCGCCGAGGTAGGCCTCGATCACCTTCGGGTTGCGCTGCACGTCGGCGGGCGTGCCCTCGGCGATTTGCTTGCCGTAGTCCAGCACGGTCACGCGGTCGCACAGGCCCATCACCAGTTTCACGTCGTGTTCGATCAACAAGATGGTGCGGTTGTCGCGGCGGATCCGGTCGATCAGCTCGCGCAGCACCACCTTCTCGGTGGCGTTCATGCCGGCCGCAGGTTCGTCCAGCGCGATCAGCTTGGGGTCCGTGGCCAAGGCCCGCGCGATTTCCAGCCGACGCTGGTCGCCATAGCTCAGCGTGCGCGCCTTGTACTCGGCAAATCGGCCGATGCCGACGTAGTCGAGCAGCTCCTGTGCGCGCTGCGCGATGGCGGCCTCTTCGGCCTTGAAGCCCGGGGTGCGCAGGATCGCGCCGAACAGCCCCGATTGGGTGCGCACATGGCGCCCCACCATGACGTTCTCCAGCGCGGTCATGTCGGCGAACAGACGGATGTTCTGGAACGTGCGGGCAATGCCAGCCTTGGCCACCTCGTGCACCGCCGAAGGCTTGTAGGGCTTGCCGCCCAGCTCGAAGCTGCCCGAATCGGGCACGTAGAGCCCAGTGATGACGTTGAAAAAGGTGGTCTTGCCGGCGCCGTTGGGACCAATCAGGCCGTAGACCTGGCCTTGCTCGATGGTGATGCCGACGTCGGACAAGGCCTGCAAGCCGCCAAAGCGCTTGGACACGCCCTGGACTTTGAGGATGACCTGGCTCATGCGTTGATCTCCTCAGCGGCTGGGGGTGGGAACGGGGGCCGGCGCGGCCTTGCCGTGCTCGGGCGCGGGCCACAGGCCGCGTGGGCGCACCAGCATCACCACGATCATGGCCAGCGCGATCAGCAGCTGCCGCAAGATGGCGGAGTCGAGCCGGCCACCGGTCATTTCCTGCAGCGGACCGGCAACGTAGCGCAGCACCTCCGGCAGCGCCGCCAACAGCACGGCGCCCAGCACCACACCCGGCAGGTGGCCGATGCCGCCGAGCACCACCATGGCCACGATCATCACCGACTCCATCAGGCTGAACGACTCCGGCGACACGAATCCCTGGAAGGCCGCGAACATCGCGCCCGAGACGCCTCCGAAGCTGGCGCCCATCCCGAAGGCCAACAGCTTCATGTTGCGGGTGTTGATGCCCATGGCCTTGGCGGCGATCTCGTCCTCGCGGATGGCCATCCAGGCGCGGCCGATGCGCGACAGTTCGAGCCGATGGCAGATGACCACGCTGATCACCACCAGCGCCAGGAACAGGTAGTAATACATCGCCACCGACGAGATCTGGTACGTGCCGATCGAGAGCGACTTCGAGAAATCCAGGCCGAACATCTGCATGGAGTCGATGCGGTCCAGCCCGCGCGGCCCATTGGTGATGTTCACCGGCTGTTCAAGGTTGTTCATGAACACGCGGATGATTTCGCCGAAGCCGAGCGTCACGATGGCCAGGTAGTCGCCCCGCAACTTGAGCACCGGCGTGCCCAACATGACCCCCGCAAACGCCGCCAACAAGGCCGCCAGCGGTACCACGAGCCAGATCGGACTGTGCAGCCCGTTGGGGAACATCGCCTTGAACGACTCGAAGTTCTCTGACAGGTGCGGCGACGCCATCAGCGCGTACATGTAGGCGCCCACGGCGTAGAAGGCCACGTAGCCCAGGTCCAGCAGGCCGGCGTAGCCAACCACGATGTTCAAGCCCAGCGCCAGCAGCACGTACAGCAGCGCCAGCGCCAGGATGCGCACCCAGCCCTGGCCGATCGATTGCGCCAGCAAGGGCAAGGCCAGCAAGGCCACGCCCGCGATCAGGAAGACAACCAGCTTGTTTTTCATCATGTCATGCGCTCCTGATCAGGCACGGTCGGCCACGCGCTCGCCCAGCAGGCCGGACGGCCGCAGGGTCAGCACCAGGATCAGCGCGGCGAAGGCGAAAATGTCCGCGTACTGGCTGCCCAGCACGCCGCCGGTCAGGGCGCCGAGGTAGCCGGCGCCCAGGGCCTCGACCAGCCCCAACAGGATGCCGCCCACCACCGCGCCGGCCAGGTTGCCGATGCCGCCCAGCACCGCTGCCGTGAAGGCTTTCAGCCCGGGCAGGAAACCCATCGAGTGCTGCACCGTGCCGTAGTTGGCCGCCCACATCACGCCGGCCACTGCGGCCAGCGCCGCGCCGATCATGAAGGTGGCCGAGATCACCATGTCAGGCTTGACCCCCATCAGCGCGGCCACCTTGGGGTTTTCGGCCGTGGCCCGCATCGCGCGGCCCAGCTTGGTCTTGTTGACCAGGTACATCAGGGCCGACAGCACCACCGCGGTGATGCCCAGAATCAGGCACTGCGTGACGCTGATCACGGCGCCGCCGACTTCGATGGGGTCGATCGGCAGCACCGACGGATAAGGCTTGGGGTTGGGCTTCCAGATGATCATGGCCAGCGTTTGCAGCAACAGGCTCATGCCCATGGCGGTGATCAAGGGGGCCAGGCGAGGGGCGGTTCGCAGTGGCCGGTAGGCCAGCTTCTCGATGGTGAAGTTCAAGGTGCAGCACACGATGATCGCGCAGACCAACGCGATCAACAGCAGCATCCAGCCCGGCAAGCCCGAATCGGACAACACCGTGATGACCGACCAGCTGGTCAGGGCACCGACCATCAGCACGTCGCCGTGCGCGAAGTTGATGAGGTTGATGATGCCGTAGACCATCGTGTAGCCCAGTGCCACCAGCGCGTACATGCTGCCGAGCACCAGACCATTGATGATCTGTTGAAGAAAGATTTCCATCCGGGGTCTCCTGATTCGATGGCAGGTGGATGCCTGCTGATGCCCTGGCATCGGGGCCTTCGCTCCCCGGAGCAAAAAGCCCGCCAGGCTCGGCGCGCCGCGAAGATGCTTGCTTGCGTGGCCGGGCGCGGCGGATTCTAGCCACCGACCGGGGGCTGACCCCGGCGGGTATTCCCGCTGGCACGCGGGCGCCCGGCGGCGCTTACTCTGGCTTGTTTTGCCCGCCGGCGGCCGCCGATGCGTTCAAGGCGCGCAGCTGCTCGAGCTTCTCGCCGATCTTGATTTCCAGGCCGCGCCCCACGGGGCGGTAAAGGCGCGCCTCTGGCATGTCGTCGGGCCAGTAACGCTCACCGGCGGCAAAGCCGCCGTCCTCGTCGTGGGCGTAGCGGTAGCCCTTGCCGTGATCGAGGTCCTTCATCAAACGCGTCGGCGCATTGCGCAGGCGCAGCGGAACGGGCCGGCTGCCCTGGGCGGCCACCAAGGCCCGCGCCTCCTTGTAGGCGCGGTAGGCCGCGTTCGACTTCGGCGCGACCGCCAGGTAGATCACCGCTTCGGCCAGCGCCAGCTCGCCCTCGGGCGATCCCAAGCGCTCATAGGTTTCGGTGGCGTCCAGCGCCAGACGCAGCGCACGTGGGTCGGCCAGGCCAATGTCCTCCACCGCCATGCGCACGAGGCGCCGCGCCGCATAACGGGGATCGACACCACCGTCGAGCATGCGGACGAACCAGTACAGCGACGCGTCCGGGTCGCTGCCGCGCACCGACTTGTGCAAGGCCGAGATGGCGTCGTAGAACTGGTCGCCGCCCTTGTCAAAGCGGCGCAGTTGCTCTCCCAAGGCGTTGTCGAGCTGCGCCTCGTCGATCTCGGCGGCCGGCGCCAGGCTGTCGGTCACCGCGACTCGGACCAGGTTCTCGTAAGCGTTGAGCAGCCGGCGCGCATCGCCGTCGGCGTGCCCGATCAGGCGGTCGCGGGCCGCCGGGCTCATCGGAGGAGCTTGCAATACACCGCGCGCGCGGTCCAGCAGCGCGGAGAGCTCGTCGTCGGCCAGGGTCTTGAGCACGTGAACGCTGGCGCGGGACAACAAGGCGGCGTTGACCTCGAAGGACGGGTTCTCGGTGGTGGCGCCGATGAAGGTGAACAGACCCGCCTCAACGTGTGGCAGAAAGGCGTCCTGCTGCGCCTTGTTGAAGCGGTGGACCTCGTCCACGAAGACGACGGTGCGACGGCCCTGCGCCTGGGCCACCAACGCCCGGTCCACCGCTTCGCGGATGTCCTTGACACCCCCCAGCACGGCCGAGATGGTGATGAACTGAGCATCAAAGTCGTCCGCCATCAGGCGGGCCAGCGTGGTCTTGCCCACACCGGGCGGGCCCCAGAGGATCATGGAGTGAAGCCGCCGGGCGTCGAAGGCGCTGCGCAGCGGCTTGCCCGGGGCCAGCAGGTGCTGCTGGCCAATCACATCGGCCAAGCGCCTCGGCCGAAGACGTTCGGCCAGCGGCGCGGCCGGATCGTCGGTGGCTGCGGGTCGACCGGCGGCGTCGGGGACGGGTCCTGGGACGGGGCTCGCCTCGCCCAGTGGCAACGGCAGGGAACTCATCGGCGGATTGTCGCCGCATCGGAACGCGGACCCAGGCCGGGGCCTGCGCTCAGGGCGTCATTGTTCGATGAGGTCGGCGCCCGCCGGCACCACAAACCGGAAGCGCTCCGCGGAGACCGTCGCGTTCGGCGTGAAGGCACTGAACTGCAGCACCGAACGCTGGCCGAAGGCGTCGGTGATTTCGATGGCCGCCAACTGGCCGCCCTTGAAACCCACCTTCACCGACTGGAATCCCCCGTCCTTGGCCTTCGGCGTGGCCTGGGCCCAGGCCAGCCCGTCGCGGTCAGGCAGCGCCGCGAGGTCGAAGTCCTTGTCGAGGGCGCCCCCAGCGAGCAGGGCCGCCGGGGTCGCGCCCAGCGCCTGGGAGAACTTGCGCGAACTCGCCTGATTGAGGTCGGCGTCGTAGATCCAAACCTTTTGTCCATCGGCCACGATGACCTGCTCGAACGGCTTGGCATAGACAAACCGAAACCGATTCGGCCGCGAGAACTCGAAGCTGCCGCTGGAGGTTTTTTTCTTGGCCCCGTCTGGCGAGGTCACGGTTTGGGTGAAGCTGGCGGTCGCGCTTTTGACGTCGCGCACGAAGCCGCGCAAGTCGTCAACCGCGTCGGCGCGCGCCGCGGTGACGCCGAGCATCATGCCCAGGGCCACACCGAGGCTCGTGGCCCAACGGCGGACGGTGTCAGCCGCGGGCGAATCGGCGATGGGCGAGCACAAGGGGTTCATTCGGGTCGGGGCGGCACGATGATGTCGCGGTTGCCGTTGGTGGCCATGGCCGATACGACCCCCGACTTCTCCATTTGTTCCAGCAGCCGCGCGGCGCGGTTGTAGCCGATGCGCAAGTGACGCTGCACCAGCGAGATCGACGCGCGGCGGTGCTGCAGCACCACGGACACGGCCTGGTCGTAGAGCGGGTCGTTTTCCCCGCCGCCGCCGCCGGGCAGGTCGGCGGTGGACACGTCGCCCCCGTCCCCATCCAAGGTGCCGCCTTCGAGGATGCCGTCAACATAGTCGGGCTCGCCCTGTGCCTTGAGGTAGCTGACCACGCGGTGCACCTCTTCGTCGCTGACGAAGGCACCATGCACCCGCATCGGCACGCCGCCCCCGGGCGTCAGGTACAGCATGTCGCCCTGACCCAGCAGGGCTTCGGCGCCCATCTGGTCCAGGATGGTCCGGCTGTCGATCTTGCTGCTGACCTGGAAGCTCAGGCGCGTGGGGATGTTGGCCTTGATCAGGCCAGTGATGACGTCGACGCTGGGGCGTTGTGTGGCCAGGATCAAGTGAATGCCTGCCGCACGCGCCTTTTGCGCCAGCCGAGCGATCAACTCCTCGATCTTCTTGCCCACGACCATCATCAGGTCGGCCAGCTCGTCGATGACGATCACCACGCAAGGCAGGCGCTCGAGCGGCTCGGGCTCCTCGGGCGTCAGGCTGAACGGGTTGCCCAGGGTCTCGCCACGTTCGGCGGCCTCGGCGATCTTCTTGTTGTAGCCAGCCAGGTTGCGCACGCCCAGCTTGCTCATCAGCTTGTAGCGGCGCTCCATCTCGCCGACCCCCCAGTTGAGCGCGTTGGCGGCCTGCTTCATGTCGGTCACGACCGGGGCCAGCAGGTGTGGAATGCCTTCATAGACGCTCATCTCGAGCATCTTCGGGTCGATCAAGATCAAGCGCACGTCGCGCGCCTCGGCCTTGTACAGCAAGCTGAGGATCATCGCGTTGATGCCCACCGATTTGCCCGACCCGGTGGTGCCGGCCACCAGGCAATGCGGCATCTTGGCGAGGTCGGCCACCACCGGGTTGCCGACGATGTCCTTGCCCAGGCCCATGGTCAGCTGCGAAGCCGCGTCGTTGTAGACCTGCGACCCCAGGATCTCCGACAGGCGAATCATCTGGCGCTTGGCGTTGGGCAGTTCCAGCGCCATCGTGGTCTTGCCCGGGATGATCTCGACCACGCGGATGCTGACAAGGCTCAGCGAGCGCGCGAGGTCCTTCGCGAGGTTGACGACCTGCGACCCCTTGACGCCCGTGGCCGGCTCGATCTCGTAGCGGGTGATCACCGGGCCGGGCGACGCGGCCACCACACGCACTTCGACCCCAAAGTCCTTGAGCTTCTTCTCGATCAGCCGCGAAGTCATTTCCACCGTCTCCGGCGTCACGGTCTCGACGCGACCGCTCGGCGCCGCGTCCAGCAGGTCGACCTGTGGCAGCTTGGTGTCGCTCAGCTCGGTGAACAGCGGCTTCTGCTTTTCCTTGGCCACGCGTTCACTGCGGGGCACGTCGGGCGGCGGCGGGTCGATGACGACGGGCGGGTGCACGTCTTGCCAGTGGTGCTGTGCGGTGTCGACCACCTGTTCACGCTCGCGCAGGGCTTGTTCACCGACGCGCAGGTCCTCGGCACGCTCTTTTTGCTCGACGCGCTTCAGGCGCAAGGCGTCCAAACCAGCGCCGATGCGCTCGGCCAGGCGGGCCCAGGAAAACTCGAAGGCCAAGGCCAGCGCGACCACGAACACCGTGATCCACAAGACGCCGGAGCCAGCGAAACCCAGCCCACGTTGGCTCATCGAGCCGACCACCTGACCCAGCGCCCCGCCGGACTGGCCTCCCGGCAGGCCGGTGTCCCAGTGGTACAGCCGCGTCCACTCCAGGGCGCAGCTCGCCAGCATCAACAAGCCCAGCCCCACCCACCGCATCACCAGGTTCGGCTCGGGGCTGGGCGCCGCCGGCGCGGCGCCCATCAAGCCACCGCGCAGGGCGCTGGCCAGTGCCCCCAGCCAACGGCGCAGGCCCACCAGCCACAACCACCACACCGAGTGCCCGAACAAGAACAGGCCCAGGTCGCTGAGCCAGGCGCCAATGAGCCCAGCCTTGTTGTGCAGCCCGCCCGTGCGGCTGCCGGACGTGGAGAAAGCGGGGTCCCCCGCGTGATGGGTCAGCAAGGCGATCAAGGCCAGCAGGCAGGCGACCCCGCCCACGAGCACCATCAGCTGGGCGCGCCACTGACCGGGCTGTCCAGGCGCCTTGGTGGGGTCGGGCGCGGACGCGTGGGACGCGCCCGGCGCAGCGGTGTCTGATCGCAGCGAACCGAGGGGAAAACTCATTCGAGGATTGTGGCGGAAGTCGCCCTGTCGGCGACGCGGTCAGGGCCCCGCCGGCGAGGGACCGGGCTCAGCCGAGCCGCTCGGTGATCACCACCGAGCCGTCCTCACGGGTGTGGACCATGCCGCGTTCTTCCAGGTCCTTCATCACGCGACTGACCATCTCGCGCGAAGCGCCGACGATCTTGGCCAGGTCCTGTCGGGAGACTTTGCCTCGGATCATCTTGGCGTCGCCGACTTGCTCGGCCATGTCGAGCAGGCTGCGCGCCACGCGACCATAGACGTCAAGCAGGGCCAGGGACTCGATCTGGCGGTCGGCATTGCGCAGGCGCTGCACCAAGCCGCGCATGATGGCGTACGACAGGCTCGAGTTTTCCGGCAGGCAGCGCGCGAACTCGGGACGGCCCAGCACCAGCATGTCGGACTGGATCTCGGTGCGCACCGTGGCCGAGTGCGGTTCGTTGTCGATCAGGCTCATCTCACCCACGTAATCGCCGGCCTGCAGCACGGCGAGGATGACCTCCCTGCCCCGCGCGTCCGCGGCAATCACGCGGGCGCGGCCCGTCAGCAGGATGAACAGGGCATTCGACTTCTTGCCGGCTTCGATCACCAGTTCCCCACGTCGGAACCGACGCTTGACTACGCTGTCTGCAATGCCCTGGGCCTGTTCATTGGTGAGCATGGAGAACAGCGGGACCCGACGAATCAGGTCGAGGTTGGAGAGCATGGCCATGAACGTTCCTCGTTTCTTGGTATCCGTGGGTGCGCGCTGCACGATCTGCCGTGGAGTCAACGGCGAGCGGACACGCCGCCCGAGCCACCGGCGACCATCCACGTCATCGAGCATCGACCAACTGCGTTTTATACCGCGCACGCCCCGTTCAGGCTATCGCCGAGATCAACCGACACAACTTCTTGGGCGGCCCCCGCATGGGAAACTCTCGGCCCATCCGACATTGACGTGCGCGCCCCTGGCGCCACCTGACCCTCATGACCACCACGACGCCACATGCCAAGGTCCTCATTCTCGGCTCCGGTCCCGCCGGGTACAGCGCGGCCATTTACGCCGCACGCGCCAATCTGGAACCCATGCTAATCACGGGCATGGCGCAAGGCGGGCAGCTGATGACCACCACCGAGGTCGACAACTGGCCGGCCGACGTCGCTGGCGTGATGGGCCCGGACCTGATGCAGCGGTTCCAGCAGCACGCCGAACGCTTCAACACGCGCATCGTCTTTGACCACATCAACAGCGTCGATTTCAGCCAGCGCCCGTTCACCTTGACGGGTGACTCTGGCCAGTACACCTGCGACGCCTTGATCGTCGCCACCGGCGCCTCGGCCAAGTACCTGGGCCTGCCGTCGGAACAGCAGTTCATGGGCCGCGGCGTCAGCGGCTGCGCCACCTGCGACGGTTTTTTCTACCGCGGCCAGGAGGTGTGCGTGGTGGGCGGCGGCAACACGGCCGTCGAGGAGGCGCTGTACCTGTCGAACATCGCCAGCAAGGTGCATCTGGTGCACCGCCGCGACAAGTTCCGGGCGGAAGCCATCCTCATCGACAAGCTCATGGACAAGGTACGCGCCGGCTCAATGCAGCTGCACTTGTGGCAAACGTTGGACGAGGTGCTGGGCGACGCCAGCGGTGTCACGGGGGTTCGGCTGAAGAACACGCAGGACGGCAGCACGAACGACCTGACGCTGAAGGGCTGCTTCATTGCCATCGGCCACCAGCCCAACACCGACATCTTCAAGGGCCACCTGGAGATGAAAGACGGCTACATCGTCACGCGCAGCGGCCTGAACGGCATGGCCACACAGACGAGCGTCCCCGGGGTCTTCGCCGCGGGCGATGTGCAGGACCACATCTACCGCCAGGCGATCACCAGTGCCGGCACAGGCTGCATGGCCGCCCTGGACGCCCAGCGCTTCCTGGAGCAGTGATGCCACAAATTTCGGCAAATTTCTGGCTATAATCATAGTCTTTGCCGAAAGTGGCTGCCCTTCCTTGAACGGAAGCCAGCCCCACAGGGATTCCATCAGGTGGACGGTTCGCGGCATCGCCACCACCTGCTCTGCAGTCTCTGCCCCAAACCAGATCCGATTCACAGATGGGAGAAGCGTGATGGCACGCGTCTGTCAAGTCACGGGCAAGCGCCCGATGGTGGGAAACAATGTTTCCCACGCCAACAACAAGACCAAGCGTCGCTTCCTGCCGAACCTGCAATACCGCCGGTTCTGGCTCGAAACCGAGAACCGCTGGGTGCGCCTGCGCATTTCGAATGCGGCGCTGCGCCTGATCGACAAAGTGGGCATCGAACAGGTCGTCGCCGACCTGCGCGCCCGCGGCGAACTGTGAACCCCGCTGAATCAAGGAACTGAATCATGGCCAAGGGTGGACGCGAAAAGATCAAGCTGGAATCTTCTGCCGGCACGGGTCACTTCTACACGACCGACAAGAACAAGAAGACCACGCCTGAAAAGATCGAAATCATGAAGTTCGATCCGAAGGCGCGAAAGCACGTGATGTACAAGGAAACCAAGCTGCGCTGATCCCCAGCCGCTCGGTTGTTCGCCAACCCGCCCGGTGCCTGCACCGCGCGGGTTTTTTGTTGCCTGCTTTTTTGACGCTTGATCGGTCGGAGACTGTCCTCCGATGCCCGCGGCCCACAGCCTTTCAGGCCCCAGCAGGCCTCGGCGAGCTGGCGCGCTGCGGCCATGAAAAAGCCCCGCCAAGGCGGGGCTCATTCGAATGGGCGTGAGCCCAAGCGATCACTTGCGGGTGCGCGTGCCCACCACTTCGATTTCCACGCGGCGGTTCTTGGCGCGGCCTTCGGAGGTCTTGTTGTCGGCCACCGGTTGCTTTTCGCCCTTGCCCTCGGTGTAGACGCGGTTCTTCTCGACGCCCTTGCTCACCAGGTAGGCCTTGACCGCTTCCGAGCGGCGGACCGACAGCTTCTGGTTGTAAGCATCGCTGCCGACGGAGTCGGTGTGACCCACGGCGATGATGACTTCCAGGTTGATGCCCGACATCTTGCTGACGAGGTCGTCCAGCTTGGCCTTGCCTTCCGGCTTCAGCACCGACTTGTCAAAGTCGAAGAACGCGTCGGCTGCGAAGGTGACCTTCTCGCTCGTCGGGGCGGCAGGCGCGACAACCGGCGGGGCGGTCGGAGCGGCGGCGGGCGCCGGGGCCGGGGCGCTGGGCTTCGGTGCGGCAGCAGGTGCCGGGGCCGGAGCGGGGGCCGGGGCGGCAGCCTTCAGGGCGCCATCGCAGCCTGCAGCCGCGGTGGCCGGAGTCCACGAAGAATCGCGCCAGCACAGCTCATTGGTGCCGTTCTTCCAAACGATGCCATTGCTGTTCACCCAGTTGTCGATGGTCTTGGCTTGGGCAAAGGCGCCCGTGCTTGCAACGGCGAGAGCAGCGGTTGCGAAGAGCGACGCCACATTGTTCAGTTTCTTCATGGTTCTCCTCTCGAGGGAAAGCGCAGTGATTTCTGCAAAACGTCCGAACTGATCCGGAAAATACTGGCAAACCCTTGCTTTTGCAGGTGCCCGCCACTTGCCGGATTGTGCCATAGGGCTCCGAGCGAACCTGAAATCGCCAACGGCGGCGGCGCAGCCGGCGTGCAATGTTGCGCAGGTGCCACATCTGCGGCCACTTAGAATCGCGAACTTGGTCCTTTCGGGCCCTTGCCGCCTGCGCGGTGGGGCCACTGCCGCATGACACAGTTCGCCAAAGAAACCCTGCCGATCAGCCTCGAAGAAGAGATGCGGCGGTCGTACCTCGATTACGCGATGAGCGTCATCGTGGGCCGCGCCCTGCCCGACGCGCGAGACGGCTTGAAACCCGTGCACCGCCGCGCCCTGTTCGCCATGCACGAGCTGAACAACGACTGGAACCGGCCTTACAAGAAGTCGGCCCGCATCGTGGGCGACGTCATCGGCAAGTACCACCCGCACGGCGACCAGTCGGTGTACGACACCATCGTTCGCATGGCGCAGGACTTCTCGATGCGCCACATGCTGGTCGACGGCCAGGGCAACTTCGGCTCGGTCGACGGCGACAACGCCGCGGCCATGCGATACACCGAAATCCGCCTGTCGAAAATCGCCCACGAGATGCTGGCCGACCTCGACAAGGAGACAGTGGACTTCGGGCCCAATTACGACGGCAGCGAAAAAGAGCCGTTGGTGATGCCGTCGCGCCTGCCCAACCTGCTGGTCAACGGGTCAGGCGGCATCGCGGTGGGGATGGCCACGAACATCCCGCCGCACAACCTCAACGAGGTGATCGACGCCTGCCAGCACCTGTTGCGTCACCCGGAGGCGACCGTTGATGAGCTGATCGAGATCGTGCCCGCGCCCGACTTTCCGACGGCCGGCATCATCTATGGCACGGCGGGCGTGCGGGAGGGCTACCGCACTGGCCGCGGCCGCGTGGTGATGCGCGCAAAGTGCCACTTTGAAGACATCGACCGGGGTCAGCGTCAGGCCATCATCGTCGACGAAATCCCCTACCAGGTGAACAAGAAGAACCTGCTCGAGCGCATGGCCGAGCTGGTTCATGAGAAAAAGCTCGAGGGCATCAGCCACATTCAGGACGAATCAGACAAGTCCGGCATGCGCGTGGTGATCGAGCTCAAGCGCGGCGAAGTGCCCGAGGTGGTGCTGAACAACCTGTACAAGCAGACGCAGCTGCAGGACACCTTCGGCATGAACATGGTGGCGCTGATCGACAACCAGCCCAAGCTGTGCAACCTGAAGGACCTGATCGCCATCTTTCTGGAGCACCGGCGCGAGGTGGTGACGCGGCGCACGGTGTTCGAATTGCGCAAGGCGCGCGAACGCGGTCATGTGCTGGAGGGCCTGGCCGTGGCCCTCGCCAACATCGACGAGTTCATTGAAACCATCAAGAACTCGCCCACGCCCCCCGTGGCCAAGACCGCCCTGATGGGCAAAAGCTGGGATTCGTCGATGGTGCGCGACATGCTGTCGCGGGCCGAAGGCCAGACCCCCGGCGGCCGCGATGCGTTTCGCCCCGAGGGTCTGCACCCGAGCTTTGGTCTGCAAGCCGACGGCCTGTACCGCCTGAGCGAGGACCAGGCGGGCGAGATCCTGCAGATGCGCCTGCAGCGCCTGACCGGCCTGGAGCAGGACAAGATCCTGGGTGAATACAAGGATGTGATGGCCGAGATCGCCGACTTGCTGGACATCCTGGCGACACCGGCGCGGGTCACCACGATCATGTCGAACGAGCTGGCCGCCATCAAGCAGGAGTTCGGTCAGACCAAGGTCGGTGCGCGCCGCAGCGAGATCGTGCTCAATGCGCAGGACCTTGGCACCGAGGACCTGATCACGCCGACCGACATGGTCGTCACGCTGTCCCACACCGGCTACATCAAGAGCCAGCCCTTGGGCGAGTACCGGGCGCAGAAGCGCGGCGGCCGCGGCAAGCAGGCCACGCAGACGAAAGACGACGACTGGATCGACCAGCTCTTCATCGCCAACACCCACGACTACATCCTGTGTTTCACGACCCGCGGCCGGGTGTACTGGCTCAAGGTGTGGGAAGTGCCGCAAGGGTCGCGCAATTCGCGCGGCAAGCCAATCGTCAACATGTTCCCGCTGCAGCCTGGCGAGAAGGTCAACGTGGTGCTGCCGCTGACCGGTGCAGCGCGCAGCTTCCCCGCCAGCCAGTACGTGTTCATGGCCAGTGCGCAGGGCGTGGTCAAGAAGACCGGCCTGGACGAATTCAGCAACCCGCGCAAGGCCGGCATCATCGCGGTGGACCTGGACGACGGCGACTTCCTGATTGGCGCCGCGCTCACCGACGGCCAGCACGACGTGATGCTGTTCAGCGACGGCGGCAAGGCGGTGCGTTTTGACGAGGACGACGTGCGACCCATGGGGCGCAATGCCCGCGGCGTGCGCGGCATGATGCTCGAAGAGGGCCAGAGCGTCATCGCGATGCTGGTCGCCGAGGACGAGGCGCAAAGCGTGTTGACCGCCACCGAAAATGGCTTCGGCAAGCGCACCAGCATCGTGGAGTACACCCGCCACGGCCGCGGCACAAAGGGGATGATCGCGATCCAGCAGAGCGAGCGCAATGGCAAGGTCGTCGCGGCCACGCTGGTTCGACCCGACGACGAGATCATGCTGATCACCGACAAGGGCGTGCTGGTGCGCACGCGCGTGTCGGAAATCAGGGAACTGGGCCGTGCGACCCAGGGTGTGACCTTGATGGCGCTCGACGCCGGCTCCAAACTGATCGGCTTGCAACGCATCGTCGAAAACGACGCCAACGCCGACGCAACGCTTTCCGCGGACGCCGAGACCGACCCGTCGGCCGACGCCGGCGACCCCTTGATCGACCCGGACCCCTCCGGCAACCAGGACCCGAATTGACCCTCACCCCCACGTCAACGATCAGGCGCGGCATCGCCTTGGCCATGGTCGCGGCGTCTGCAGCCGCATGGTGTCCGTTGGCCCATGCCCAGAGCACGCCGGCCAAGAAAGAGTTGATCGCCAAGCTCATTCAGCTGCAAACCCCGGGCATCGAGCAACTGGCCCGCAGCTTGGTTGAACAGCCGGCGGCGCAGTTGCTGCGCGAAGCCGCTCAGGTGCTGCAGACGCGCGTCGCACCAGAGCAACGCGACGCCACCGCCAAGAAGATCCAGGACAGCGCCAAGAAGTACGTCGACGAGGCCGCCCCCCTGTTGCGCGACCGCGCGCTCAAGCTCGCGCCAACCACCCTCGGCGCGGCCTACGATGAGAAGTTCAGCGAAGAAGAGCTCAAGCAGCTGCTGGCCTGGCTGGACTCGCCGTTGAACAAGAAGTACCAACAGGTGACCCCGGACTTGCAAAACGCATTCGTGCAAAAGCTCGTGGCCGACGCGCGCCCGGTGGTCGACCCCAAGCTGCAGACACTGGACCAATCCATCCGCACGGCGCTTGGCCTGCCCCCGGCGCAGCCGACCTCGCCCCCGCCGGCGAGAGCGTCCGCACCCAAAGCCCCGACCGGCGGCGCCTCCGGCGGCAAGTGACCGCAGGCCGCAACGCCCCACCCATTGCCGAATTGAGCTCAACGTCCATGGCAGACACGACGCCCCCGACCCACCCCGCGCTGCTTGCCCTGCGCGAGCGCATCGACGCCGTGGACGTCGAACTGCTCAGCCTGCTGAACCGCCGGGCGGCGTTGGCGCAGGAGGTGGGCGAGGTCAAGAAGCACGAGGGCTCGCCGGCCTTCCGGCCCGAGCGCGAGGCGCAGGTCATCGACGGCATGAAGCGCCGCAACGCCGGTCCGCTGCTGCGTGACAGCGTGGCGCCCATCTGGCGCGAAATCATGTCGGCCTGCCGCGCACTGGAGTCGCCCACGCGGGTGGCCTACCTCGGGCCGGCGGGCACGTTCAGCGAAGAAGCGGCCCTGGGGTTTTTCGGATCGTCGATCACGCGCGTCTTGTGCGCCAATGCCGACGAGGTGTTTCACGCGACGAGTGCCGGCGCGGCCGACTTTGGTGTGGTGCCAGTGGAGAACTCGAGCGAAGGGGTGGTCACCCGCTCGCTCGACTTGTTCCTGACCACGCCGCTGATCATCATCGGCGAAACCAGCCTGTACGTGCGCCACAACCTGCTGCGCAAAGACAACAGCGCATCCGGCATCGAGGCGGTGTGCGCCCACCCGCAAGCGCTGGCCCAATGCCACGGGTGGCTCAGCCATCACCTGCCTCTGGCGGAACGGCGTCCGGTGTCCAGCAACGCGGAAGGCGCTCGGCTTGCCAGCCAGGATGCGCGCCTGGCCGGCATCGCCAGCACGCGCGCGGCCACCGAATTCGGCCTCCACGTGGTGTCTCCAGCGATTCAGGACGATGCCCACAACCGAACCCGGTTTGCCATCGTCGCCCACCCGGAAAAGCACCCGCAACCCAAGGCCTCAGGCAACGATTGCACCAGCCTCGTGGTCTCTGTCCCCAACAAGCCGGGGGCCGTGCACGACCTGCTGTCGCCGCTGAAGGAACACGGCGTGTCGATGACCCGGTTCGAGTCCCGCCCGGCCCGCTCGGGCCAGTGGGAGTACTACTTCTACATCGACCTGCAAGGCCACCCCGACCAGCGCCACGTGGCGGCGGCCCTGAGCGAGCTGCGCGAGGCCTGTGCCTTCTTCAAGGTGCTCGGGACCTACCCCATCGACAGCCATTGACCGCCGTGACCGACGTCTCCGTTCTCCACGTGAAGCGCCTGGCCGTGATTGGTTGCGGCCTGATCGGCGGGTCGTTCGCACTCGCCATGAAGGGCGCCGGGCTGGTCGACTCGGTCATTGGCCTGAGCAACTCCACGCGATCCCTCGACAAGGCCCGCGCGCTGGGTGTGATCGACGAAGCAGCGGCCAGCCCGGGTGAAGCCGCCGAGGGCGCCGACGTCATCCTCGTGTCGGTGCCGGTAGCCGCCACCGAGGCCGTGTTGCGCGGCGTGCGGGACGTGATGCGCCACGACGCCCTGTTGATGGACGTGGGCAGCACCAAGCGCGACGTGGTCGACACCGCGCGGCGCGTGCTTCGCGAGCGCCTGATGAACTTCGTTCCTGCGCACCCCATCGCCGGCAAGGAGGTCGCCGGCGTCGAACACGCGGACGCCCGCCTGTACCAATCGCGGCAGGTCATCCTCACGCCCATTGGCCAGACCAGCCCAGGCCTGCTGCGCACCGCTGAGGCCCTCTGGCAGGCTGTCGGCGCCCAGGTCCGTCAGATGTCGCCCGAGAACCACGACGCGACATTCGCCGCCGTCAGCCACTTGCCACACCTGCTTGCGTTCGCCTACTTCAACGCCATGCTGGGCCAGCCGGCCGGGGCGGACTATCTGGCGATGGGAGGGCCGGGATTCCGCGACTTCACCCGCATCGCAGCGAGCGACCCCACGGTTTGGCGAGACATTCTCTCGGCCAACCGCGAAGAAGTGCTCAAGCAGTCGCAACGTTTCCGCCATGCCTTGGAGGCCATGGAGCACGTGATGCGAAGCAACAACCTCGAGGCCCTGGAGGGCCTGATCCGGATTGCCTCCGACGGCCGTGCCCACTGGCAACCCGCCGGTGGCAAGCGCAACACCGACCGCTGAACGACCAATCGACCGAACGACCGAACTGCCGCGCGGCAGCAAGTGCCACGGCGAGTAGCCCCCACGATGTACCAGACCCAGTTTCTCGACCTTCCCCCAATGCAGACGGTGAGGGGAACCATTCGGCTTCCCGGCTCCAAGAGCATCTCGAACCGGGTACTGCTGCTGGCGGGCCTGAGTGCGGGCACGACCTTGGTTCAGGATCTGCTCGACTCCGACGACACGCGGGTCATGCTGGACGCGCTCCGCCAACTCGGCTGCAGCGTCAACACCCGGTCGGACGGCGTGCACATCACGGGTCTTGGTGGCCGCCTGAGCACGCGGCAAGCCGATCTGTTCCTGGGCAACGCAGGCACCGCGATGCGCCCCCTGACGGCGGCATTGGCCTTGCTCGCCGCCACCCAAGGCGGTGACTTTCGGCTGCGGGGCGTGGCGCGCATGCACGAACGGCCGATCGGCGACCTGGTCGATGCCTTGCGGCAATTGGGGTGTCGTGTCGACTGCCTTGGTACCGAGGGCTTTCCGCCGCTGCACCTGCTGCCAGGCGGGTCGGTGATGGCCGGCTCAGCCCCGATCCGGGTCCGCGGTGACGTGTCCAGTCAGTTCCTGACCGCACTGCTGCTGGCCCTGCCCCTCGTGTGCGCGGAGTCCGACCGCGTGATCGAGGTGGAAGGCGAGCTCATCTCGAAGCCGTACATCGAAATCACCTTGAACCTGCTGAATCGTTTCGGCGTGGCGGTGCAGCGCCATGGCTGGGAGCGGTTCGTGCTGCCCAAAGGCAGCACCTACACCTCGCCGGGCACAGTGCGGATCGAGGGCGACGCGTCATCGGCTTCGTACTTCATCGCCTTGGGCGCCTTGGCGGCCACCGAGGCGCCGCTGCGCATCGAGGGCGTCGGCGAAGACTCGATTCAGGGCGACATCCGCTTTGCCGACGCCGCGCGGGCCATGGGCGCGCAAGTGACGATGGGCCCAGGATGGATGGAAGTGCGGCGCGGGCAGTTTCCGCTTGCGCCCATCCACATCGACTGCAACCACATCCCCGACGCGGCCATGACGCTCGCGGTGATGGCGCTGTTCGCCGACGGCAGCAGCCGGCTGGACAACATCGCCAGCTGGCGCGTGAAGGAAACCGACCGCATCGCGGCGATGGCCACCGAATTGCGCAAGCTCGGCGCCACGGTGGTTGAGGGTGCCGACCACCTCGTCATCACGCCACCCACCGCCTGGCGCGCCGCGCGCATCCACACCTACGACGACCACCGCATGGCCATGTGCCTGTCGCTCGCGGCGTTCAACGGGTTGCGCACCGACACGCCGGTGGGCGTGCGCATCCTCGACCCGCGGTGCGTGGGCAAAACCTTCCCGGACTACTTTGAGGCCCTGTTCGGCTTGGCGCGCGCCGACCTGGCCGACATCCCTGTGCTGACCATCGACGGACCCACCGCGTCGGGCAAAGGCACCGTCGCCAGCGCCGTGGCGCAGCGCCTGGGCTATCACTTCCTCGACTCGGGCGCGGTCTACCGCGCCACGGCGCTGGCGGCCATGAACGCTGGCGTGGCGGCCGATGACGCCAAGGGGCTGACCGCCCTGGCCGAAGGTCTGGACCTTCACTTCGAGGGCCCTGCGATCTGGCTGTCTGGCGTTGACGTCACCGACGCGCTGCGCGACGAAGCCGTGGGGGCCTTGGCGTCCAAGGTGTCGGGGCTGCCATCGGTGCGCGAGGCCCTGCGCCAACGTCAATTGGCCTTCCACCGCCTGCCAGGCCTGGTGGCCGATGGGCGCGACATGGGCACGGCCATCTTCCCGGGTGCCGCCCTGAAGATCTTCCTGACGGCAAGCGCGGCCACGCGGGCCGAGCGCCGGCATAAGCAGTTGATTTCGAAGGGAATTGCCGCTAACATCGACGACCTCCGTGCGGAGCTTGAGGCGCGAGACTTGCGGGACAAAACCCGCGCGGCGTCGCCTCTCAAGCCTGCCGAAGACGCGGTGCTGCTGGACAACACGTCCTTGTCGGTCGATGAATCGGTCGAGTGGGTGTTGGCGGTTTGGCAGCAACGCAGTTCGTTCGACTGATGGGCCCGGCTTGGTCGGGTGCATTGGTCGGGCAACACCGGCCGAAAGGCCGCAAGGCCCGTCGATTCCCCTCAGTGCCATCCTTCAAGGCACGCTGAACCGGCGGTTGTTTCACCCCCAACCCCCGCGGCTCGTTTTCACCTGCCGCCGCTGAAAGTCCTCATGCCACAAACCCAGATGCCCGCCACCGAGGGCATGGAATCCTTCGCCGCCCTCTTTGAGGAATCGCTGAAGAGCTCTGACATGCGAGCCGGCGAAGTCATTTCCGCCGAAGTGGTCCGCGTCGAGCACAACTTCGTGGTGGTCAACGCCGGCCTCAAGTCCGAAGCCTACGTGCCCATCGAAGAATTCAAGAACGACCAGGGCGAGCTAGAAGTCCAGGTCGGTGACTTCGTGTCGGTGGCCATCGACGCCATCGAGAACGGCTACGGCGACACGATCCTGTCGCGTGACAAGGCCAAGCGCCTGGCGTCGTGGATGTCGCTGGAAACCTCGCTCGAGTCCGGCGAGTTCGTCACCGGCACGGTGAACGGCAAGGTCAAGGGCGGCCTCACGGTGCTGGTCAACGGCATCCGCGCCTTCCTGCCCGGTTCGCTGCTCGACACGCGTCCGGTCAAGGACATGAGCCCGTTCGAGGGCAAGACCATGGAGTTCAAGGTCATCAAGCTCGACCGCAAGCGCAACAACGTCGTGTTGTCGCGCCGCGCCGTGGTCGAAGCCTCGATGGGCGAAGAACGCGCCAAGCTGCTGGAAACCCTGTCCGAAGGCGCCATCGTCAACGGCGTGGTCAAGAACATCACCGAATACGGTGCGTTCGTCGACCTCGGCGGCATCGACGGCCTGCTGCACATCACTGACATGGCCTGGCGCCGTGTCCGCCACCCGAGCGAAGTCGTTCAGGTCGGCCAGGAACTGCAGGCCAAGGTCCTCAAGTTCGACGCCGAGAAGAACCGCGTCAGCCTGGGCATCAAGCAACTGGGCGACGACCCGTGGCACGGCGTGAGCCGCCGCTACCCGAACAGCACCCGCCTGTTCGGCAAGATCACGAACATCGCCGACTACGGCGCCTTCGTCGAGATCGAACCGGGCATCGAAGGCCTGGTGCACGTCTCGGAAATGGACTGGACCAACAAGAACGTGGCCCCGTCCAAGATCGTCTCGCTGGGCGAAGAAGTCGAAGTCATGGTCCTCGAGATCGACGAAGACAAGCGCCGCATCAGCCTGGGCATGAAGCAATGCAAGGCCAACCCGTGGGAAGAGTTCTCGACCACGGTGCAGCGTGGTGACCGCGTCAAGGGCCCGGTCAAGTCGATCACCGACTTCGGCGTGTTCGTCGGCCTGGCCGCGGGCATCGACGGCCTGGTGCACCTGTCCGACCTGTCCTGGCACGAGCCGGGCGAAGCGGCCGTTCGCAACTACAAGAAGGGCCAAGAAGTCGAAGCGATCGTGCTGGCCGTCGACGTGGAGCGCGAGCGCATTTCGCTGGGCATCAAGCAACTCGACAGCGACCCGTTCACCAGCTACACCTCGGTGAACGACCGGGGCCAGATCGTCAGCGGCAAGGTCAAGACCGTCGACGCCCGTGGCGCCGAGATCCAGCTGAACGACGACGTGACCGGCTACCTGCGCGCCTCGGAAATCTCCCGCGACCGCGTGGAAGACGCCCGCAATGTGCTGAAGGAAGGCGACGAAGTCTCCGCCCTGATCATCAACATCGACCGCAAGACGCGCTCGATCCAGCTGTCGATCAAGGCCAAGGACAACGTCGACCAACAGGAAGCCATGCAGCGCCTGTCGCAGTCGAACGAACGCGAAACCGCCGGCACCACCAGCCTGGGCGCCCTGTTGCGCGCCAAGTTGGACAACCAGAACAACTGATTGTCTGGTGCCTGAGCGTCGGTCGCCAGCGCGGCCGGCGCCGAGGTCTCCCGACGGCCATCCCGCCCCTGGGCGAGGTGGCCGTTTTCACATCACGCCGCACCGACCATGACCCGTTCCGACCTCGTGGATCTGTTGGGTGAGCGCTTTCCGCAGCTCACGCACCGTGACACCGAATTCGCCATCAAGACGATCCTGGACAAGATGTCCGACGAGCTCGCGCGTGGGCACCGCATCGAGATCCGAGGCTTCGGCAGCTTCGCCATCAGCCGCCGGCCGCCGCGCATGGGGCGCAATCCGCGCTCTGGAGAACAGGTGCTGATTCCGGAGAAACTGGTCCCTCATTTCAAGCCCGGCAAGGCCCTGCGCGAAGCCGTGGATGCGCACGCCCCCACCGGCGAGGCAGCCAAAGCGGACCCGGTTTGAAGCGGGGGGTTGTGGCTGTGCCCTGCGCCTAGAATTCTTGCAGGAGGCGCAATGCGGCTGTTTGTCTGGCTCGGTAGGGCCCTGATCTTCTTCACCTTGTTTGCCTTCGCGCTGAACAACCAGCAAGAAGCGGCCGTGCGCTGGTTCTTCGGCCACGAGTGGCGCTCGCCGATGGTGTTCATCGTGCTGGCCTCGTTCGCCCTGGGCTGTGCTTTCGGCGTCTTCGCGATGGTGCCCAGTTGGTGGCGCCACCGACGCGTTGCCCAGCGCATCCAGCGCCAGCCCACCGAGACCCCCTCACCCGCCCCGTTGGGCACCACCAGGTCGCCCGACACCGAACACCCCCCACGCGATGGACTTTGACCTGGCTTGGCTGCTGCTGGGCCTGCCGCTCGCCTTCTTCCTTGGCTGGCTGGCATCACGCCTGGACCTTCGCCAATGGCGACGCGAGCGGCGAGACTCGCCGCGGGCATATTTCAAGGGCCTGAACCTGCTGCTCAACGAGCAGCAGGACAAGGCCATCGATGCATTCATCGAGGCCGTGCAGCAGGACCCCGACACCTCGGAGTTGCATTTTGCGCTGGGCAACCTGTTCCGCCGACGAGGCGAGTACGAGCGCGCCGTGCGCGTGCACGAGCACTTGCTGAGCCGCGCGGACCTGCCTCGCACCGACCGCGACCGCGCCCAGCACGCCCTCGCCCAGGACTTCATGGCGGCCGGTCTCTTCGACCGCGCCGAACAATGCTGGCGGGCCCTCGAAGGCACCGCCTTCGACACGGAGGCGCGGCTGGCACTGCTGACCCTGCACGAGCGGTCCCGGGACTGGCGGTCGGCCGTCGATGTTGCCAACAAGCTGGAACGCAGCGGCACCGGCTCCTACGCCTCGAGGATCGGCCACTACTGGTGCGAGCTTGCCCTTGAGGCTGACGCCCGCCAGCAGCCCGCCGACGCCGACGATGCGCTTCGGCGCGCCCGGGACGCCGCCCCGCTTTCTGCGCGACCCCTCGTGGTGACCGGCCAGCGCGCTGCCCAGCGCGGCGACCATGCCGACGCACTCGACGCATGGGGGCGCTTGCTCGCCTCGCACCCGGCGGCCTTCAGCCTGGTGGCGGTGGACTTCGCCCGCAGTGCCCAGGCGGCCGGCCAGGGGGCCACCGCACTGGACACGCTGCGCGGCCTGGCCGAGCGGGAGCCCAGCATGGACGTTCTCGCTGCCATGGCGGTGCTTGACCCGTCCGCCACGGCACAGCGTGAGCGGCTGCGCCGACAGGTGCAACAGCACCCGAGCCTGTCGGCGGTGCGCGCCTTTCTGCAATGGCCCGGCGGCGGCGAGTCCGTCGGCGAGGAGCGAGCCCTGGTCGACCAGGCGCTGGCGGCCGCGGCCAAGCCCCTGCAGCGCTACCGGTGTGCCGCCTGCGGCTTCGAGGCACAGCACTACTTCTGGCAGTGCCCTGGCTGTCTCAGCTGGGACAGCTACCCGCCCCGGCGACTGGAGGATTTGTGAGCACGGCACCGACATCGACTCCCCTGCCCACCCGCGCGCGCCTGTCGGCCGCGCGGGTCTTGATCGTGGGCGACGCCATGCTGGACCGCTACTGGTTTGGCGCCGTCGACCGCATCTCGCCCGAAGCCCCCGTGCCCGTGGTGCGCGTGACCCGCGAAGAAGAGCGCCTGGGCGGCGCGGCCAACGTGGCGCTGAACGTCAAGACGCTCGGCGCCCAAGCCACCCTGATGACCGTGGTTGGCCAGGACGACGCCGCGCGGCGCTTGAGGCAATTGCTCGAAGACCAGGGCGTGTCCACCTTGCTCGGCCAGGACCCACAGCTCTACACCATCGTCAAACTGAGGGTGATCGGTCGCGCGCAGCAATTGATCCGCATTGACTTCGAGAACCAGCCGCAGCACGAGGTGCTGGCCAGCATGCTCAACGATTACGAGCGCGCCCTGCCTCAGCACGACGCGGTGCTGTTCTCTGACTACGGCAAGGGGGGGTTGACCCACATTCCCCGCATGATCGAGTTGGCGCGGGCGGCTGGTTTGCCCGTGTTGGTTGATCCGAAGGGCAGCGACTACAGCCGCTATGCCGGCGCCACCGTCATCACGCCGAACCGGGCCGAACTGGCACAGGCAATGGGCGCCTGGTCCAGCGAGGCCGAGCTGCACGACCGTGCCCAGGCCCTGCGGCAGCGGCTTCGTCTTCAGGGCCTGCTGCTGACCCGGTCGGAGGAAGGCATGTCCTTGTTCGACGCGGCAGAAGACCTGCCTCGCCACACGCACGTGCCGGCGCAGGCGCGCGAAGTCTTCGACGTCACCGGCGCAGGTGACACGGTCATTGCCACGCTCGCCGCCTTGATGGCCGCCGGGCTCGACTTGCGCGCGGCCATGCCCTTCGCCAACCGGGCAGGCGCCATCGTCGTCGGCAAGTTCGGCACGGCCCACGTCAGCTACGACGAACTGGCGTCAACATGAAAAGGATTCGCTCATGAAGGTCATCGTCACCGGCGCCGCCGGCATGATCGGCAGCAACCTCGTGCACGGGCTCAACGCCATCGGCATCGACGACGTGATCGCGGTCGACGACCTGACTGACGGCATGAAGTACCGCAACCTGCTCGGCGCGCAACTGTCGGACTACGTCCACAAGGACGACTTCTACCCGCGCTTCACCCGAGGGGACTTCGGACACGTTGACGTGGTCTTGCACCAGGGCGCCTGCTCCGACACGATGGAGCACAACGGGCGCTTCATGATGGACACCAACTACGGCTGCTCCAAGGTGCTGCTGGACGCTTGCCAGGCCCAGGGCACGCGGCTGCTGTACGCGTCGTCCGCGGCCACTTATGGCGGCAGCAGCGCCTTCCGCGAGGTGCCCGCGTTCGAGCAGCCGCTGAACGTCTACGGCTACTCCAAACTGCTGTTCGACAACGTCGTGCGCCGCATGCTGCCCACGGCATCGACCCAGGTGGCGGGCTTCCGCTATTTCAACGTCTACGGTCCGCGCGAGCAGCACAAGGCGCGGATGGCTTCGGTGGCCTTTCACCACTTCCATCAGCTTCGGGACGCGGGGCACGTCAAGTTGTTTGCGGCCTATGGCGGCTACGGACCGGGCGAGCAGTCGCGCGACTTCATCCACGTTGACGACGTGGTGCGCGTGAACCTGTGGTTTGTCCAGCACCCCCAGCACAGCGGCATCTTCAACCTCGGCACGGGACGGGCCCAACCGTTCAACGACGTGGCGCTGGCCACCGTCAACGCGCACCGCGCGCGGCACGACGAGCCCACCCTGTCGCTGGACCAGATGGTGGCCGCTGGCCTGGTCCAGTACGTCGAGTTTCCGGCGGCCCTCGTCGGCAAGTACCAGTGCTTCACTCAGGCGGACATGTCGAGGCTTCGGGCCCTTGGCTACCCCCATGAGTTCATCACCGTGGGGGAGGGGGTGACCCGCTACAGCGGGTGGCTGGCGGAACAGCCCTGAGGTGTACTGGGATTGCCACGACGCCCGCGCCTCGGCCACCGAAGCAGGCGCTCCGGCACTCCCAACCACCCCTCACGAGGACACCCATGTTCAAGACCCTGCTCGCCACCATCCTGGCCCTGTTTGCCGCCGTTGCCATGGCGGCCGTCGACATCAACAAAGCCGATCAGGCCGAACTCGAAAGCGTCAAGGGCATCGGCCCGGCGATGTCCGGCCGCATGCTGGACGAACGCAAAAAGGGCACGTTCAAAGACTGGGACGACCTGATCACCCGGGTCAAGGGCGTGGGCCCCGGCAACGCGGGCAAATTCTCGGAAGGCGGGCTCACCGTCAACGGAGGCGGCTACAAAGGCGACGCGAAGCCGGCCGCCGCACCGAAGTTCGCTTCGAACAAGCCAAGCCCGGTCAAGCCGGGCGAGAACAAGGCGGTGGAGCCCACGGCGCCGCGCCAGTGACCTCCGACCACCCGAAAAACTGACGCACCTCGTCTCGGCGCTGCAACGCATCGGACTCGCCCAGGGCAATCAATTCCTGGGTGTACGGGGACTCAAACAACAGGTAGCTTGCCAGCGCGGCGCCGCGCGCCGACTGGCCAGCGCCTGACACGCCCACCCCCCGCAACAAGGCCCGTATCGGCGCGGGCAGGCTTGCCAAGTGCCGGCTGGCGATGTCGTCCAGGCGCTGGGTGGGCGAGATCACCAGCACATCGATGGCCCGCAAGGGCGAAGCGGCGCGCGCCTCGGGCGACAGCAGCGACAAGGTGGCGTTGACGCGTTGCAAGCGCTCCACGTCCGCGGCCAACGCGTCGAGGAAGATGCTGGACATCGCATGCCCGGCGATCTGCGCGAGGTTCGGATATTCCTCGCTGCCTGAGCGGGGGCCGGGCGGTTCGTGCATGCGTCCCGCGCCAACCACCAAAATGCGCTGCGCCCCCAGGTGCACCGCTGGCGAGATCGGCGCGGTCTGGCGCATGGATCCATCGCCGAAGTACTCGTGGCGCCCATCGAATGGCAGCGGTACCGCGGGAAAGACAAACGGGATCGCCGCCGACGCCATCAGGTGTTCCACCGCGATCTCGCCCTTGACCGCGCTGCGCTGCGAGCGCGTCCACGGCACGATGGGGTCGTGCGATTGGTAGAAGGTGACGTGCTGCCCCGACCCGTAGCTCGACGCCGTGACGGCCAGCGCACGCAGGTGCCCCGCCTGCAACATCTGGTCGAGCCGAGCGGTGTCGATCAGGCGCTGCAACAGGCCCCACAGCGGGCGGTTGTCCAGCAAGGACTTCGGGCGCGCTCGCCGCCAGCGGGCAATCACCCAACCCAGCGACAACATGGTCAACCAGCGCGCGCCACTGCGCACGATGCCAATGCCGTCGGTCCGGTACACCTGGTCGGCGTGAAAACCCTGCCAAACCGCAACCAGATCGTCGACCGCGCGGTCGAACTGATCGGCGCGGCACGCCAGGGCGGCGGCGATGATTGCCCCCGCCGACGTGCCGGCAATCACCGGGAATGGATTGGCCCCATCGACCACGCCGGCGTCCCGCCGGATCGCGGCCAGGGCCTTCAGCACCCCGACCTGGTAAGCGGCACGCGCGCCGCCGCCGCTGAGGATCAAGCCGGTCAGGGGGTCGGGGCGCACCTTGCCGCCCGAACGATGCTGGGGTGGTTCACAGGGCAGCGCCATTGCGCCAAGTGTAGGCAGCCGGCGCGGACGTGCCATCCGCAATTGACCGGTGCCGCGGGTTGGGCCGCCACGGCGCCGGCGGCCAGCGTGACCTCGCCGACTGGACGCTCAGTCGCGGCCGTGGCCCTGACCTCTGCCGTGGCCCCGGCCGTGCCCGCGATCGTCGTTATGACCCCGGCCCCGCCCGTCGCCGTCGCGCCAGTCGCCGTCGCGCCCGTGGTGACGCTTGTCCGGGCGACCGCCGCGGCCCGCATAGTGGTCGCGGTACCAGCCATCCTGCACGAAGTACACAGGTTGGCCGCAGGCTTGGTACTGGCCGCAATACCGCTTCCAGTTGCGGGAATGGCCGGGTGGCACATGCAAATAGATCGGCCGACGGTCGACGCGCACCGCCGGAGGCGCCACCCACACCGGCTGCTCGTAGACCAGCACCGGCGGCGCGACAGCGCGGCCAATGTCGACCCGCCCGTAGAAGCCGGGCTGGTTGATGCCGATCGACACCCCCACATCGGCCGCCACCGCAGGACCGACCAGCACCGCAGCGACGAAACTCAAAACCACATTCTTCATGAAATGCCCCGTTGATTGCACCCTGTTAACGCTTCGCAGACCGCCGCTGTCGACCGACGGTGCGCCAATCAGGCCGGCGCTGGTGACAGTTCGTAAACAACACGCGCCTTGCCATGGCTGGCTTCGCGCCAGCGCTGGAGCGCGGCGTCGCTGGGAAAGAAGCGACCGTCGTCCCCGAGATCGATCTCCGCGCGGGCGGTCGAACGCTGCAAGACCAAGCGTACCGGCAGGCCCAGCAGCACGTCGCCCTGCTCCTGCGCCCGGCGGTGAACGGGGAATTCGCGCAGCACATCCACCAGCGGGGGAGTCGGGCCGGTGACCTCGATGCGCAAGTGCTTGCCGAAGCGACACCGCGCCTCGGCCAGGCTCCACACTTGCACCAGGTTCAGCCGCAAGCCGCCTGAGAACCGGTCGTTCTGCACCTTGCCCTGCACGATGATCAATTCGTCGTCTTTCAGCAAGTCCTTGCTGGCGTTCAGCAGGTCCTCGTTCGCCACGGCTTCGATGGCGTCGGTCTTGTCGTCGAGCTTGAAGATCGCCACGCGCCCACGCTGCCCATTGACGATGCGCAGTTCGCTCACGATGCCAGCGAGCAGCTGGGGCTCGCGGCTGTCCAGCAGGTCGGCGATCTGCCGCTTGGCAAACTGTCGAACTTCATTGGCACTCTCGTCGAACAAGTGGCCGGACAGGTAGAAGCCCAGGGCGGCCTTTTCGAAGCCGAGCCGCTCTCGGATGGTCCATTCGGGCACCACCACCAGCGGGGGCTCCTGAGTCGAGGCCGCATGGCTGTTGTCGTCGGCAAAATCGAACAGGCCACCCTGGTTGGCATGGGCCGCCTGGGTGTCAGCCCACTCGAGCGCCAGGGCAACGCTGGCCATCATGCTGGCGCGGTCCGGGTGCAAGGCGTCGAAGGCGCCGGCCTTGATCAACGCCTCGACCACGCGCTTGTTGATGCGCTGGCGGTCGACGCGGGCACAGAAGTCGAACAGGCTGGTGAAAGGACCGCCCTCCTGGCGCGCTGACACGATGGCCTGGATCGCGCCTTGCCCGGTCCCCTTGACCGCGCCCAGGCCGTATTGAATGGCACGGTCCGACACCGGCTCGAACCGGTACACGCCCTGGTTCACGTCCGGCGGCATCACCTCCACGCCAAAGGCACGGGCATCGGCCAGCAGCACCCGCAGCTTGTCGGTGTCGTCCGTCTCGACGGTCATGTTGGCGGCGAAGAACTCTGCCGTGCAATGAACCTTGATCCACGCGGTGTGGTAAGCCAGCAGCGAGTACGCCGCCGCGTGCGACTTGTTGAAGCCATAGCCGGCGAACTTCTCCATCAGGTCGAAGACTTCGTCGGCGATCTCGGCTGAGATGCCCTTGTCGGCCGCCCCTTGGCGGAAGATCTCGCGGTGCTTGGCCATCTCCTCGGGCTTCTTCTTGCCCATGGCCCGACGCAGCAAGTCGGCGCCGCCCAGCGAATACCCCCCCAGCACCTGCGCGGCCTGCATCACCTGCTCCTGGTAGACCATGATGCCGTAGGTCTCGCCCAGCACGGTTTCCAGCAACGGGTGGGGATAGCGGACGTCTTCCTTGCCATGCTTGCGTGCGCAGAAGCTCGGGATGTTCTCCATCGGCCCGGGCCGGAACATCGCGTTCAGCGCGATCAGGTCCTCGAGCCGTGTTGGCTTGGCGTCGCGCAGCATGCGCTGCATGCCCGCACTTTCAAACTGGAACACCGATTCGGTGCGCCCTTCCGCGAACAGCCGGTAGACCTTGGCGTCGTCCAGCGGCAGCTTGTCGTAGTCGAAGTCGGGCCACTTGGGGCGACGCGCGCGGATGAACTCCTTGGCGATCTCCAGGATGGTCAGCGTGGCCAGGCCCAGAAAGTCGAACTTGACGAGGCCAATCGCCTCGACGTCGTCCTTGTCGAACTGGCTCACGGCGCTGTCGCTGCCCGGCTGCAGGTAGAGCGGGCAGAAATCGGTGATCTTGCCCGGCGCGATCAGCACGCCACCCGCGTGCATCCCCACGTTGCGGGTCAGGCCTTCGACGCGGGCCGCCAGGGACAGCAGCTCGGCCACCTCCTCTTCCGCTGCTTCTCGCTGCTCGAGCTCGGGGGCTTCTTTGCGGGCGTAGATCAGGCCCGGATCGGGGTTGTCGGGCACCTTGGCCAGGGTCACGCTTTTGCCCGGCGGCGCTGGCACCAACTTGGCGATGGAGTCGACGTGGCCGTAGCCCATGCCCAGCACGCGGCCCACGTCGCGAAGCGCCGCCTTGGCGGCCATGGTGCCGAACGTGGCGATCTGACTGACCGCGTCACGCCCGTACTTCTGCTTGACGTAGTCGATCACCCGATCCCGGTTGGCTTGGCAGAAGTCGATGTCGAAGTCGGGCATCGACACCCGTTCGGGGTTGAGGAAGCGCTCGAACAGCAGGTTGTAGCGCAGTGGGTCCAGGCCCGTGATGTTCAGCGCATACGCCACCAACGACCCAGCGCCCGATCCCCGGCCCGGCCCGACGGGGCAGCCGTTCTTTTGGGCCCAGTTGATGAAGTCCGCCACGATCAGGAAATAGCCAGGAAAGCCCATCTTCAAGATGGTGCCGATCTCGAAGTCCAGGCGCTCCACGTAGCGGGGACGTTGCCGTTCGCGTTCGGCCTCGTCGGGGTAAAGCTGCGCCAGACGCACCTGCAAACCCTCGTGGGACGCCAGGCGGAAATAGTCCGCCATTGGCATGCGCGTGCCGTCGGGCTGGACCGGCGTCGGGAAGTCCGGCAACTGGGGCTTGCCCAGCACCAGCTGCAAGCTGCAGCGCCGCGCGATCTCGAGCGTGTTGGCCAGCGCGCTGGGCAGATCGGCGAAGGCGGATTCCATCTCGGCCTGGCTGCGCAGCGACTGTTCCTGGCAGAAGCGGCGCACCCGCTTCGGGTTGGCCAGCGCCTCGCCCTCGGCAATGCACACGCGGGCCTCGTGCGCTTCGTGGTCGTCCGCCGTGAGGAACTGCACCGGGTGGGTGGCCACGACCGGCAGGTTCAGGCGCGAGGCCATCGGCACGGCAGCGCGCACGTGGGCCTCGTGGCCCGGCAATCCAGCGCGCTGCAGCTCCACATAAAAGCGCCCAGGGAAGATCGCGCCCAGCCGCAGCGCCAATTCCTCGGCACGCGCCGTGTCTCGGGCCAGCAAGGCCTGACCCACGGCGCCAAGGTCGCCGCCCGACAGGGCGATCAATCCCTCGCCCAGTTCTTCCAGCCAAGCCCATTGCAGCCAAGGCTGCGCCCGCTGCGTGTTGTGGATCCAGGCACGGGACAACAGCTCGCAGAGGTTCAGGTAACCCTGGCTCGATTGCACCAGGAGCAGCAGGCGGCTGGGCTGCTTGTCGTGGCGGCGCTCGCTGCCCTCGGGCTCCAGCAAAACATCGGCGCCGAGGAGGGGCTTGAGCCCGCGCTTGCGTGCCGCGCCATAGAACTTGACCGCGCCAAACAAGTTGTTCAGGTCGGTGATCGCCATCGCCACTTGGCCATCGGCCGCCGCTGCGGCAACGGCCTCGTCGATGCGCAAACTGCCGTCGACGATGGAAAACTCGGTGTGGGTTCGCAGGTGGACAAAAGGCATGACCAGGATTGTAGGCAGGGGGTGTTCCTAGAATCGACGCGTGGCCGCCATCCTCAACGTCTCCGCCTACCTGTTCACCGAGCTCCCGGACGCGGCAGCGCTGCGCGACCGCGTCGCCGAACGCCTGGGCGCCACCGGCCTGAAGGGCACCGTGTTGATCGCCGAGGAAGGCATCAACGTCTTCCTGGCCGGCCCCCGCGACGAACTGCGCCCGGCCCTGGATTGGCTGCGCCAAGACCCGCGGCTTGCGCCGCTGCAGGCCAAGGAAAGCTGGTCGGATGCGATCCCCTTCAAGCACCTGCGGGTCAAGCACAAGCGCGAAATCATCCGCATGAACCACCCGACGATCCGCCCGGCCGCCGGCCGGGCGCCCGCGGTGGACGCCCAGACGCTTGCCCGCTGGCTCGACCAGGGCCGCGACGACGATGGGCGGCCCGTCGTCATGCTCGACACACGCAATGCCTTCGAGGTCGAACAAGGCCGTTTCGAGGGCGCGGTGCACCTGGGGATTGCCCGCTTCACCCAGCTGCCCGAAGCCGCGCTCGCGCGGCGCGACGACTTTGCCGGCAAGACCGTCGTCAGTTATTGCACCGGCGGCATCCGCTGCGAAAAGGCGGCCATCTACCTGACCCAGGCGGGCATCGACCACGTCTTGCAACTGGACGGGGGCATTCTGCGCTACTTCGAAACGGTGGGCGGGCGCCACTTTGCGGGCCACTGCTTCGTGTTCGATGAACGCGTGGCCCTGGACCCTGGGCTGGCGGCACGGCAGGACACGCCTGAATGTAAGGTCACCCCCAGCGCCAACGACTCTGCCCGATGCCGGACATGAACCTGAGCCCGACCAACCAGCGGTCCATCGAAAAGTACCGCCACACCGCCGCCGCCTACGACAGCACCGCCGGACCGACCTGGCCCATCCGCATGCGCTGCATCGAGCTGCTGGCGCTGAGCCCTGGCGAGACGGTGGTGGACATCGGTTGTGGCACCGGGCTGAGCTTCGAGCCGCTGCTCGCGCGGGTGGGTCCAACGGGTCGGTTGATCGCGTTCGAGCAAAGTCCCGACATGTTCGAGCAGGCGCAACGGCGCGCTCGGGTCCTGCGCGACCAGGGATTCCACATTGAGCTCAGCCAGTCGCCGGCCGAAACCGTGCGCTTTGGCGCGCCACCGCAGGCATTGCTCGGCCATTACATCCACGACATCTCGCGCACACCGGCGGCGGTGTCGAACCTGCTGGGCCAGGCGCCGGCCGGTGCACGGGTGGTGCTGGCGGGCATGAAGTTCTTCCCCTGGTGGCTGGCGCCGCTGAACCTGCTGGCCTGGCTGAAGAACCGCCCCTACAACGTCCACGCGCATCAGCTGCACCGACCATGGAGCTTGTTCGAGGCGGAACTGGACGACTTTCAATGGACGGCCACCCAGTTCGGCA
This sequence comes from Hydrogenophaga intermedia, assembly GCA_943370175.1. Classification (GTDB taxonomy): domain Bacteria; phylum Pseudomonadota; class Gammaproteobacteria; order Burkholderiales; family Burkholderiaceae_C; genus Ideonella_A; species Ideonella_A intermedia_A. The sequence goes on from CALRPU020000004.1 coordinate 136,357, forward strand.
TGGGCTACGTCGGCGCAGGCCGCATCGCAAGGAGGAGGGTATGAACATGGCAAAGCCCACGGGGCGCGTGGCCGCCGCGACGCCGGTGACGCCCGCGGGCGATGCCGCCGCGCTCATTGATCGCTACATCGGCGTGCGCGACGCCACCGTCGCGCTGGTCGCCGGCTTGAGCCCGGAAGACTGTCAGGTGCAATCGATGCCGGACGCGAGCCCGGCCAAGTGGCACCTTGCCCACACCACGTGGTTCTTTGAAACCTTCGTGCTCGAACGCTTCGAAACCGCGTTTCAGCCCCACGAGCCGGCCTACAAGGTGCTGTTCAACAGCTACTACCAGGGCGTGGGCGAGCAAGCGCCCAGGGCGGCACGCGGCCTGGTGACCCGCCCGACCCTTGAGGAAGTGCTGGGCTACCGCGGCGCAGTCGATGAGCGCATGCGGGCCCTGCTGGCCCGGGACCACGGTGCCGACCAGGCCGCGCTGTCCACGCTGGTCGTGCTGGGGCTGCACCACGAGCAGCAGCACCAGGAACTCGTCCTGACCGACCTGAAGCACCTGCTGTCCCTGAACCCGCTGCACCCAGGCTATGCCAAGCGGTGGCCCATCGGCCTGGTGCAGGCGCAGCCCGTGCGCTGGATCGGTTTCGACGGGGGGCTGTTCGACCTCGGTCACGACGAGGCGCTGGACGGCACGTTCAGCTTCGACAACGAAAGCCCGCGGCACACCGCCTGGCTCGCGCCGTTCGAGCTGGCGTCGCGACCGGTGAACTACGGCGAGTTCCTGGCCTTCATTGAGGATGGCGGCTACCGGCGACCGGAGCTCTGGTTGTCGATGGGCTGGGACTGGGTGCGCGATGGTCGGCGGGAGGCGCCGATGTACTGGCTGCGCGACGGTGACCGCTGGGTGAACCACACCCTGCAAGGCTGCATCGACATCGACCCGCACACGCCGGTGTGCCACCTGAGCTACTTCGAGGCCGACGCCTTTGCGCGCTGGTCCGGCGCCCGCCTGCCAACGGAGGCCGAGTGGGAATTCGCTGCGCGGCGGTTGCCCGGCACCGCCGCACTGTCGGGCAACTTCGCGCAGCGCGGTGCCTTTCATCCGCTGCCACCGGCTCAACCCGCCGAGCGCGAACCCGTGCAGATGTTTGGCGACGTGTGGGAGTGGACCCAGTCGTCCTATGCCCCCTACCCCGGATTCGCCCCCGCGGCAGGCGCGGTCGGCGAGTACAACGGCAAGTTCATGTGCAACCAGTACGTGCTGCGCGGGGGCTCGTGCGCGACGCCGGCCGGGCACGTTCGGGCCAGCTACCGCAATTTCTTTCCACCGCAGGCGCAATGGCAGTTCAGCGGCCTGCGGCTGGCCCGCTGAGGTGGATCAAGAATTGAGCACGCCCAGCACGTCGGAGTGGAACTCACGCTGGTACAACACGTAGATCACGCCCACGGTGGCCAGGGCGAACACGAGCGGCGACAAAAACCACCCCACCGCCGCGAATGAAAAGTAGTAAGCGCGCAAGCCATCGTTGAAGGTCTCGGCCGCCAGCCCCACCACCCGCCCGGCCTTGTCCGCGAAATGCTCTCGCGACAAGCCCTGTTCGAGGAACTGCTTCGCTTCCGGGGCCGAGGCCACCAGCAGCGCGCCGAAGGTGTACTGCCGCATCGACCAGGTGAAGCGGAAGAAGGCGTAAACAAAGATGGCCAGCATCAGCACGATCTTCAAGTCGAAGACCAGCACCGAGGTTCGGGCCGCGAAGGGGATCTCCCGAACCAGCTCGCTGGCCTTGTCGGTCGTGCCGAGCACCGCCAGCAGGCCGCCGATGATCAGGATGGTCGTGGACGCGAAGAACGAGGGGCTGGTGGACAGGTTCTGGATGACCACGCCGTCGACCACCCGCACCTCGCGCCAGGTCGTCTGAACCATCCATTGGCGACGGATCCGGTTGGTGCTGGCCAGGATGGAGGCATGGGTCTGCGCGTAATGGCGGGCGAACAGGGCGTAGCCCGTCCAGCCCCCGAGGAACACACCCACGGCGACCCAATCCGCCCAGGGCAGCAGGCTCATCACTTTCAGCGCGGTGTCCATCCGTACACTCTACCAAGCCGGCTTCGTGCCGGCAGGCTCGCCGCTCAGGCCGCCAGGTCGAACACCAGCACCTCGGACTGTTCGCCCTGGGTCAGGCGCAGCATGGACTCGGCCTCGATCAGGGCCCCGTCGCCCGCATTCAGGCGCTGACCGTTCAGCCGCAAGCTGCCGCGCAGCAGTTGCACGTAAGCCTTGCGCGCCGGGTCCAGGGCCAGTTCGGCCGACTCGTCACCGTCGAACAGCCCGGCGTACAGCGAGGCGTCGGCATGCATGCGCACCGACCCGTCGCGCGCGTCACGGCTGGCCACCAGGCGCAGGCGTCCGCGCTTGGCGTCGGCGTCGAAGTGCTTTTGCTCGTAGCCCGGGTCGACGCCACGCTCGTCCGGAATCACCCAGATCTGAAGGAAGTGGGTTGCGCCCGTCTGCGAATGGTTGAACTCGCTGTGCAGCACCCCGCGCCCCGCGCTCATGCGCTGCACGTCGCCGGGCAGAATCGCGGTGCCATTGCCGAGGTTGTCCTTGTGCGCCAGAGCGCCGTCGAGCACATAGCTGATGATTTCCATGTCCCGGTGACCGTGGGTGCCAAAGCCCGTGCCCGGGGCGATGCGGTCCTCGTTGATGACGCGCAGGTTGCCCCAGCCCATGTGACGGGGGTCGTGGTAATCGGCAAACGAGAAACTGTGGAAGCTCTTGAGCCAGCCGTGGTCGGCGTGACCGCGGTCCCCCGACTTGCGCAACGTGATCATCTTGAATGCTCCTTGATCGACGGCGGCGACATGCCCCGCCCATGGCTTCAATGTAGGTCGGCAAGGTCGATCCAACATCGGCGAGGGCTTGAAGCATGCGTTCAAATAAGATGAAACGATGGCCACGCGCTTCCTCCCATGCCCCACAACGTCCTGACGCCCGATGCCCTCGCCATGATCGACGCCATTGCCCGCACTGGCAGTTTTGCCGCGGCCGCGCGCGAGCTGGGCAAGGTGCCCTCGGCACTGACCTACAGCGTGCGGCAGCTCGAAGAATCCCTCGACGTGTTGCTGTTCGACCGCCGTTCGCGCCAGGCGCAGTTCACCGCCGCCGGCGAGGAGCTGCTGCACGAAGGCCGGCGACTGCTGGAGCAGATGGAAGCCGTGTCCAACCGCGTCAAGCGGGTCGCCACGGGATGGGAAACCCAACTGACCGTGGCCTTCGACGGCGTGATGTCTCGGGTGACGGTGTTCGAACTGTGCGAAGCCTTTTTCGCGCTGGGCAAGGACGGCAATGGCCCCGGCACCCGGCTGCGCCTGCGCACCGAGGTGCTGGCCGGCACCTGGGAGGTGCTGATCAACGGGCAGGCCGATCTCGCCATCGGCGTCGGCATGAGCAGCGACCGCCCGGTGCCGGCGGCGGTCCAGGTGCGGCCCCTCGGCGACGTCGAGTTCGTGTTTGCCGTCGCACCCCACCATCCGCTGGCCAAGGCGACCGAGCCCATCAGCGACACCGAGCGCATGCGCTACCGCGCGGTCGCGGTGGCCGACTCGGCGCAGCGGCTCGCACCGGTCACCGTCAACCTGCTGCCGGGCCAGGACGTGCTGACCGTGCCCAGCACGGCGGCCAAGATCGAGGCCCAGATCCGGTGCATGGGTTGTGGCTACCTGCCGGAACCACTGGCGCGAGAACACATTGCCGCCGGGCGGCTGGTCTGCAAGCCGACCGAGCGCGGCAACCCCGTGGCCCACCTGGGCTACGCCTGGCGCGAAGGCGGCGGCCCGGGCGGCCCGATGGGCCTGGCCCTGCGCTGGTGGCTGAGCCAGCTGGACAGCCCGGCCACGCGACAGGCCTTGCTGGAGCGCCACAGCGGCCCCTGGCCGTCCTTCGTCGACTGAGCGCCCAGCCATGACCGAGGCTTGCAAGGTCGATGGACCACCGCCGTGACATCGGCCACATGACCTACGTCGGGCGGTTCGCGCCCTCCCCCACCGGCCCGCTTCATGCCGGCTCGCTGGTGGCGGCCTTGGCCAGCTGGCTGGACGCGCGCGCGGCCCAGGGCCGCTGGCTGGTGCGCATCGAAGACCTCGACGCCCCGCGCTGTGTCGCGGGCTGCGATGCGTTGATCCTGAACCAGCTGGCGCAATGCGGCCTGGTACCGGACGCGGCGCCCGCCTGGCAATCGCGGCGCACACACGGCTACCAGGCGGCGGCCGTTCGGCTGGACCGCGAGGGGCTGCTCTTCCGCTGCACCTGTTCCCGCAGCGCGATCCAGGCGCACTGGCTGGCCCGGGGGCGGGTCAAGGCACGCCACACCGAATGGCCCTACCCCGGCACCTGCCGAGACCGCGCGGACATCGACCCGACCCTACGCCACGCCTTGCGCCTGCGCACCGGTGTGCCCGGGCAGCCGTTGCGCGTCGATTGGCACGACCGCCGGCTGGGCGCGCAAAGCCAGGATGTGGCGGCTTGCGTGGGCGACGTGCTGCTGCGGCGCAGCGATGGCTGCTGGAGCTACCAGCTGGCGGTGGTGGTCGACGACGCCGACCAGGGCGTGAGCCACGTGGTTCGCGGCGAAGACCTGGCCGACAACACGGCTCGGCAAATCGTGCTGCAACGCGCGCTCGGGCTGCCGACACCGCACTATCTGCACGCGCCGCTGGTGCTGGCCGCTGACGGCCAGAAGTTGTCGAAGCAGAACGGCGCCACCCCGCTGAGGCTGGAGTCACCGTTGCGCGCTCTGGGCGAGGCGGGTCAGGCGCTTGGACTGAACGTCCGGGCCGACGGGCTCGGCGAATGGCTCAGGCAGGCCGTGTCGGCATGGCGCACGGTCTACCCGACCCGTCTTGAGGCGCCTTGAGTCGCAACAAAGCCGATAGCATCGCAACATCGCCGCTTGGCTTGCAGACCACGAAGGATTGCCATGATCACCACCGACTCCGGACTCCAATACGACGACACCATCCCCGGCACGGGCGACGAGGCCCGCGCCGGACAGACCGTCAAGGTCCATTACACCGGATGGCTCTACAACGACGGCGAACGCGGTGCGAAGTTCGACAGCAGCAAGGACCGTGGCAGCCCGTTCAAGTTCAACCTGGGGGCCGGCATGGTCATCGGCGGCTGGGACGAAGGCGTGCAAGGCATGAAGGTGGGCGGCACGCGCGTGCTGATCATTCCCCCCGAGCTGGGCTACGGGGCCCGCGGCGCCGGCGGCGTGATTCCGCCCAACGCCACTCTGCAATTCGAAGTGGAACTGCTGGGCGTCTGACGCGACCCGATGCCGGTCCGCTACGACATCGTCCACACCACCGTCTACCGGTACAACGCGCCGGTCAGCTTCGGGGAACACCGGGTGATTTTTCGCCCGCGTGACAGCCATGACCTGCGCGTGCTGGCCACCGACCTCAGTGTGAGCCCGGAGGCGGCGGTCCGGATGATCCAGGACCCGCATTCGAACTCCGTGGCGCTGGTGCAGCCGCTGGAGGCCTCGGACACCTTGAGCATTGTGTGCTCGTTCAGCATCGAGCACGCGCACACCAACAACCTCGAGCTGCCGTTGTCGCCATCGGCGGAGCAGTTCCCGTTCTCGTACGCGCGCGAAGACCGCTACGACCTCGAGCACTACCTGCGCCCGCACCACGACGACCCCGACGGCCGCCTGACCGCTTGGGCGCGCCAGTTCATCCGGCAAGACGGCCCGACCTTGACACGCGACCTGCTGGTGACGATGAACCAGCACATCCGGGACAACTTCCGCTACGCCGCCCGAGACGAGGAAGGCACCCAGAGCCCACTCGAAACCTTGGACGCCGGCAGTGGCAGCTGCCGCGACTTCGCGCTGCTGATGATGGAGGCCGCACGGCGGCTGGGCATCGCCACGCGCTTCGTCTCGGGCTACCTGTACGACCCCGCGCTCGACGATGGCGAAGCCGATGGCACCGTCGGTGCCGGTGCCACGCACGCCTGGCTGCAGGCCTACCTGCCCGGCGCAGGCTGGGTGCCCTTCGACCCGACGAACAACCTGCTCGGCGGCAACCAGCTGATCCGGGTGGGCGTCGCCCGCGACCCGGGCCAGGCCGCGCCGATCTCGGGCAGCTGGTACGGTCCCAAGGACGCCTACGCCGGGATGCAGGTCACCGTGCAAGTGAGCCGGCGTTGAGGACCACCGAGCGATTCGCGCGGCAACGCGCTGCGGTTCGAGCCGGTTGTAACGCGCTGTAGGAGAACGCTGACAGGCCAATCGTCTGGCAGACGACACCTCGACGCAGGGCAGAGTGAGACACTGACCGCTTGAATCGGGCATGCAACAAAGGTGTCCATCCTTTTGCCCATCAGCCCACGATGACCAAGCTAAAGACCTACATCGTCGAAGACAGTCCGGTCATCAGGGAAAACCTGATCGCCACACTCGAAGAACTCGCGCCGGTCGAGGTGGTTGGCACCGCGGACAACGAGTCGGTGGCCACCTTCTGGCTGGGGCGCAACGCCGCCGACTGCGACTTGGTGATCGTCGACATCTTCCTGAAAAGCGGCTCGGGCCTCGGCGTGTTGGCGTCGCCATCGCTGAAAAAGCCAAGACCGAAGGTGGTGGTCCTGAGCAACTACGCCACCGCGGACATGCGGCGCAAGTGCACCGAACTGGGCGCAGACCGCGTGTTCGACAAGTCGAACGAGATCGACTCGCTGGTGAACTATTGCATCCGCTTCGCCGAGGAAGACGGCGTGGAACAGGTCGCGAGTTGAAGCGCTTGCTGTCGCTGCAGCGCAGCGCGCTGGCGTTTCCCGTGCTGGCGGTGCTGGCGCTGATGCTGTTGTTCATCAGCGAGGTGGCCTACCGCCAGGCGATGGCATCGCTGGACAACCTGGGCCGCATGTCGATCGCGCGGGTCGACACCTTGACGCTGCTGCGGTTGATGGTGGATGCCGAAACCGGCCAGCGCGGCTACCTGCTGACCGGCCGCGAGGAGTACCTGCAGCCGTACCGAAACTCCATCGACGAACTGCGGCGCCGCACGTCCGAATTGGCGGTCTATTACGAGCGCGACGCCGCCGCGCGCGCCGACGTCATCGAGCTGCGTCAAAGCGTGGACCGCAAGGTCTCGGAGATGCAGTCCACCCTGGCGTTGTTCCAGGACGGCAAGACCGACAGCGCGCTGCAGCTGTTGCTGACGGACATCGGCCGCGAGCAAATGGAGGCCGTTCGGCGCGCCTCCACCCGACTGATCGACCGTGAAGCCGACCGCATCCAGCGCGAACGCGCGGAGGTCTACACCACCTTGCGGCTGGGTCGCCTGGGTGTGGGCACGATGACGGCCTTGAGCCTGCTGGCACTGCTGCTGTACCTTCGCCAGCGCTCGGCGGTGGAGCAGTTGCGCAACGAGCAGCGTCAGGCGCTGGAGCGCGAACGCGACCAGCTCGAAGCGCTGGCGCGCGAGCGCACCCAGCAGCTCACCGAACTGGCCCGTCACCTGCAGACCGCCCGCGAGGACGAGCGCAGTCGACTGGCGCGCGACCTGCACGACGAGTTGGGCGCCTTGCTCACCGCGGCTAAGCTGGACGTGGCGCGGCTGAAGTCCCGCCTGCCCGACGCGTCGCCCGAGGTGGTCACCCGCATGAGCCACCTGACCGAGACGCTGAACAGCGGCATCGCGATGAAACGGCGCATCGTCGAAGACCTCCGCCCGTCGTCGCTGAGCAACCTCGGGCTCGTCGCCGCCTTGGAAATCCTGGCGCGCGAGTTCGGTGAAGCCTCGGGCCTGCAGGTGAGCACCGACTTGTCGGAAGTGAACCTGTCGTCATCGGCCGAACTCACGACCTATCGGCTGGTGCAGGAAGCGACCACCAACATCGCCAAGTACGCCAAGGCACAGTCGGTGACGATCCGCGTGGCCAGGCACCCGGACGGCATCGAGGTGAGCGTCACGGACGACGGCATTGGCTTCAACCCCGACCAGCAGCACCACAGTTCCGCCCACGGCCTGCTGGGGATGCGCTTTCGGGTCGAGTCCGAGGGGGGCCGCATGGTGCTGACCACCGCGCCAGGCGAAGGCACAAGCATCCGCGCCATGCTGCCAGAAGCCCCGCCGGCGGTGGCCGATGCGGCCAGCGCCGTCGATGCGGCCGAACCGTCGCCACCGCACTGAGCGTCAACGCACGGCGTCGGCCGCCTCCTACAGCACAGTGCACCGGCCACCGACACCGCAAGGCCGCCTCGTCCGATGGCGACCGCCCATGGCGCCCCCTAAGCTTCTCCTACCCGAGCCGAAGTGCTCAACCCCAAGGAGAAAACCATGATGACCATGTCCACCCGCCTCGCTGCCCTGGCTTCCGTTGTTGCCCTGATCGCCCTGCCGGGCTGCGCCGTGACCCGTGGTCAATCCACCGTGGGTGCGTACATTGACGACGCCACCATCACCACGCAGGTCAAGGCCCGCATGGTGGAGAACAAATCGGTGGACGCCGCCGCCATCAGCGTTGAAACGCTGAATGGCACGGTGCTGCTGTCCGGCTTCGCCAAGAACGGGGCGGAAAAGGCGACCGCCGAGTCGATTGCCCGCGGCGTGAATGGCGTCAAGTCGGTGCGCAACGACATCGTCGTGCGCAGCTGACACCGACCGAGTGCGGGCCGGCCACGCCATGGCCCTCACGTGGCCGACTGCTCCTGATCCTGGAGCAGTCGCCACATCACCTTGCCCGAGCCCGACTTGGGCAAGGCGTCCACAAAACTGACCGCGCGCGGCACCTTGTAGGCCGCCATGTGGTCGCGGGACCAGGCGATGATGTCGGCCTCGCTGGTTTGCCCTCGGGCCTCGGCGCGCAACACCACCACCGCCTTGACGCTTTCGCCCCGGTAGGCATCCTTGGTCGAAATGATGCAGGCCTCCTGCACCGCCGGGTGCTTGTAGAGCAGCATTTCCACCTCTGCCGGCCAGACCTTGTAGCCGCTGGCGTTGATCATGCGCTTCAGGCGATCGGTGATGAAGAAGTAGCCGTCCTCGTCCATGCGACCGAGGTCGCCGGTGCGGAAGAAGGTGTGGCCGTCCACCTCGACAAACGCCGCCCGCGTGGCCTCTGGGTGCTGCCAATAGCCCTTGAAGAGCATCGGTCCCCGGGTGATGATTTCACCCACGTCGCCGGGAGGCAACTCCTTCAAGGTGACCGGATCGACCACCCGTGAGTCCACGCCGAAGATCGGCATGCCCAGACACTGCAGCTTGGCCCGCTCCGGCGGGTTGGCGTGCGTCGGCGCCGCGGTTTCGGTCAGGCCGTAGCCCTCGGCGAAGGTGATGTTGAACTCCTTCTGCAAACGCTCGGCCACCGCCTGCGGCATCGCTGCGCCCCCGCCGCTGAGGTATCGCAGGCTCGACAGGTCAAACGTCGACCAGTTCGGGCTGCCGAACAGGTCGATGATCATCGTCGGGATGCACGTGAAGTGGCTGACCCGGTGGCGCGAAATCAAACGGCCCGCGAGTTCGCGGTCCCAGCGCGGCATCAGCACCACGGTGCTGCCGCCCAGGATCGGCGCATGCAGCCCGTACATCATGCCGGTGATGTGGAACATCGGCACCACGCCGAGGCTCACCGCTTCGGCGCCAGCGGCCGACCACACCCCACCGCCCACCACATTGGGCATCAGGCTGCGGTGAGTGTGCATGCAGCCTTTCGGGGCGCCGGTGGTCCCGGAGGTGTAAGGCAGGATGGCGAGGTCGTCGGGCTGCGCCGTGTGCGGTCCCGGGCGGTGCCCAGCGCCGATCGCGTCGGCCCAGCGGGTCCAGCACGCCGAACCGCCAGTGGGAAGCGGCGGGTCGCAGCGCAGCCACGCGTCCATGGCGGGAGGTGGGGCATCGCCCGCGTCGATGGCGTCGGCGGGGTCCATCGCGTCCGAATAGCGTGTCACCAGCACTTGCTTGAGCTGGTGCTCGGCCGGCAAGGCGGCATTGGCGCCGTGCACGATGCCGGCCAGGTCCGCACTGCAGATCGCGACCTTGGCTTGCGGGTCGGTGATGTAGTGGCCAAATTCGTCGGCCCGATTCATCGGATTGACCGGCACCACCACTGCATCGGCTCGGAGAATCGCGTAGTAGGCCACCGCGTACTGCGGGCAGTTTTGCATGAACAATGGCACCCGGTCGCCCTTGGCCACGCCGATGTGTTGCAGCCAGCCGGCCAGTTTCTCGGCCTCGTCCAGGATCTGCGCGAACGAAAACGACCGCCCAAAAAACAGGTACAGCGGCTTGTTCGGGTAGCGCCTTGCAGACACCTCCAGGTTGAACCACAACGAGGTCTCGGGAATGACCAGGTCCCGCGGCAGGCGAGTGGGCCAATGCCGGTGGTGGGGTCGCGAGATGGGGCTTTCGGCGGTCGGGTGGGACATGCAAGCGCTCCAGTGGCAATCGATGAAGCGATCTAACCGCAGCTTGGTCCCCTCCGGCGTCACCTAGGCATCGAAATTCGGTCCGGACAAACCCGAACCCGTGCCGATGGCGATCAAGCTCCGGCGTCCAAGGCCAAGGGATACCCCTGCCGACCCTCGGCTCAAGCCTTGCTTATGCTGGCTCATGCCCATGCCAACCTGTCTGCCTGCCATTTTGGACATGGAGGCGTCTGGCTTCGGCAAGAACAGCTACCCCATCGAAGTGGGGTTCGTGCTGCCGGATGGTCGAGCACGTTGCGCGCTGATTCGGCCGGCGCCCCACTGGCAGCACTGGGATCCCCAAGCCGAACTGCTCCACCACCTGAGCAGGGACGTCGTGCAGCGGCACGGGCGCCCGATCACGGAAATCGCCGCGATGCTGAACGATGCGCTGGCAGGCATGGTTGTCTACAGCGACGGCTGGGCCAACGATTACAGCTGGCTGGCGGCGCTGTTTGACGAGGCGGGCTGCAGCCCGAAATTCAAGCTGGACAACCTGAGGGCGCTGTTGCACGAGCATGAAGCCGCCCGGTGGCACAGCATCAAACAACAGGTCAGCCGCGAGTTGAAACTGGAGCGGCACCGGGCCAGCACCGATGCACGGGTGCTCCAGTCGACTTTTCAGCGCGTCAAGGACGCGCCCCCACCGACCGGTTGATCAGCGCAGATCAAGCGTGCGCTGCACGCAGCTTGCGCGCAAAGTCCTGAAGCGCGGCAATGCCACTGTCTTCGGCGCGGTGGCACCAAGCCTGCAGGTCGAGCACCAATTGCTCCGCGGACACGTTGGTGCGGGTCCACAGCTGACGCAGTTCCTCGCGCATGGCGACCCACTGGGCCAGGCGGGGGCTGCGGTCCACGACGGCAGCCACCTGGGCGCGAGCGGCATGGGGGATTTTGTCGGCGTCGCGGTGCAGCCAGCGCATCGCCAGCTTCAGGTCAGCCAGCTTGGTTTCACCCGCGGCAGCGCCTTCGGCCTTCAGGCGATTCACCTCGGCGCGGCAGGCACGGCGCAGATTGCCAGCGTATTTGGCCATCACCTCGTAGCGGTTGGCGATGATCGCTTCCAGCGTCTGACCGTCGGCCACCGGCTTGACGGCCCCCAGGCGCAACATCGGCGGCGTCTTTCGCACCTTCGCCAAGCCCACCGTCTCCAGGCAGCGGATGTAGAGCCAACCGATGTCGAATTCGCCCTTCTTGACCGACAACTTGGCCGAAGTCGGGTAGGTGTGGTGGTTGTTGTGCAGTTCTTCGCCGCCGATCAGGATGCCCCAAGGCGAGATGTTGGTCGACGCGTCCACCGCCTCGAAATTGCGGTAGCCCCACCAGTGGCCCAGCCCGTTGATGATGCCCGCCGCGGTGATCGGGATCCACAACATTTGAACCGCCCAGACCGTCAGGCCGATGGCGCCGAACAGGGCGATGTTCACCAGCAGCATCACGCCCACCCCTTGCCAGCTGTAGCGGCTGTACAAGTTGCGTTCGATCCAGTCGTTGGGGGTGTTGTGGCCGTACTTGTCCAGGGTCTCCTGGACCTTGGCCTCGGCGCGGTACAACTCGCTGCCGGTCAGCAGCACGGTCTTGATGCCCTTGGCAACCGGGCTGTGCGGGTCGTCGGCTGTTTCGCACTTGGCGTGGTGCTTGCGGTGGATGGCAACCCATTCCTTGGTGACCATGCCGGTGGTCAGCCACAGCCACAGGCGGAAGAAATGCGACGGGATGGCGTGCAGGTCAAGGGACCGGTGGGCCTGAGAGCGGTGCAGGTAGATCGTCACGGCGGCGATGGTGATGTGCGTCATCACCAAGGTGGCCAAAAGGACTTGCCACCAGCTCGCTCCCAGCAGGCCATTGGCCAGCCATGAAATCAAACCATCCCAAACGGTCAACACGCTTGTCATCTATCGGCCTTCAATGGCATGCGCCCAAGCTGAGCACGGGTGCATTGTAGGTGACCCCCCCTCGCAAAGTCCTGCTGAAAATGCGGGTTACTGGTGGGCCAGTTTCGCCCGTGGGTGGGATTTGCGCAGCGGTTTGAGCAAGGTCAAAGTGGGTCAGCGCCGACGGCGCCATGGCCGAGCGCCGACCGTCGCGTCGTTCAGCGCTTTTGCCAGGCGGCGGCGAAGAAGCCGTCGGTGGCATGGCGGTGCGGCCACAGGCGAAGGTGGTTGCCGCTGCACAGGGTGTCCGCCTGCTCCACATGGGCGCGGGTGAGCAACTCTGCCGCTGGCAACACCTCGGCATCCCGGCTGTGGTCGCGATGAAACGCCTCGACGACCGCTTCGTTTTCGGCCTCCAGCAAGCTGCACGTGGCGTACACCAGCCGGCCACCGGGCTTGACCAGGCGCCACGCGCTCGCGAGGATCGCAGCTTGCTTCAGCGCCATTTCGGCCACGCCGTCGGCCGATTGGCGCCACTTCAGGTCCGGGTTGCGGCGCAGGGTGCCCAGACCGGAGCAAGGCGCATCCACCAACACCCGGTCAATCTTGCCGGCCAGGCGCTTGATGCGTTCGTCTCGTTCGTGGGCAATCTGGACGGGGTACACATTGGACAGCCCGCTGCGCGCCAGCCGGGGCTTCAGGGCCGCCAAGCGGTGACCTGAGGTGTCGAAGGCGTAGAGGCGCCCGGTGTTGCGCATCGCCGCGCCGAGGGCCAGCGTCTTGCCGCCGGCGCCGGCGCAGAAGTCGGCCACCATCTCGCCGCGCTTGGCGTCCACCAACAGGGCCAGCAGCTGGCTGCCCTCGTCCTGAACCTCGATCACGCCGTCGGTGAAGGCCTTGATCTTTTGCAACGCCGGGCGCCCGTCGATGCGCAAGCCGAGCGGGGAAAACGGCGTGGGTCGGGCCTCGATGCGCGCCGCGGCCAGCAGGGCCTGCGCTTCGTCGCGCTTGGCCTTGATGGTGTTGACGCGCAGGTCCAGCGGCGCGGACAGGGCCAGGCTGTCGACCAGTGGCCAAAAATCCCCGCCCAGCTGGGCGTGCAGCGCCGTGGCCAGCCAGTCGGGCAAGTTGTGGCGCAAGGGTTCGGCCAAGGTGCTGGCGTCCACCTGCGAGACACGCTCCAGCCATTGTTGCTCCGGCTCGGCCAGGGCGGCCCGCAGAAAGCCCTCGTTGCCCTGCCAGCCCAGGAGCACCAGCCGACGCACCATCTCGCCTTTGCCCGACTGCGCCAGGTGCTGAAACAGCAGCCGCTTGCGCAGCACGGTGTAGGTGGTCTCGGCCAAGGTGTGCCGCTCGCGCGGGCCGAGGTCGCGGTGCTGACGAAAGAACGACGAGACGATGCCGTCGGCGGGCGAGTCAAACTGCATCACGCGGTGCAGGAGTTCGGTGGCCAATTCCACCAGGGCGTTCGGGTGCATGGCTGGGATTATCCCGGCAGCTCAGAACAGCTGGGTGGCGCCGTGCCGATGAACGACCCGGTTGCCCTCGCGCTGCAATTCGCCATGCACCAGCCACCGCATGGCATGGGTCAGCATCACATGCTCGCGGGCCAGCACGCGCTCGGCCAGCGTCTTCGGGTCGTCGTCGGGCAGCACGGGAACGGCGGCTTGCGCGATCACCGGGCCATGATCGAGCGTGGGCGTGACGAAATGGACGGTGGCCCCGGCCAACTTGCAGCCGGCCTCGAGGGCTCGGCGGTGGGTGTGCAGGCCGGGGAACGCCGGCAGCAGCGACGGGTGGACGTTCACCATGCGCCCCTCGTAACGCTGCACCAGGCCGTCCGTGAGGATGCGCATGAAGCCGGCCAGGAGCACCCAATGCGGCGCGTGGGCATCGATGGCGTCGGCCAGGGCCGCGTCGAATTGAAGGCGATCGGCGTAGCGGGTGTGGTCCAGCGCCTGCGTCGGAATGCCCAGACGTTGTGCCACGGTCAGGGCGGCCGCATCGGGACGGTTGCTGATGACGGCGCTGACCTCTGCGGGCCAGGCTTCGGTCTGACAGGCGCGGGCCACGGCTTCCATGTTGGAGCCCCGACCCGACACCAGGATGACGATGCGCTGCATGGGCCGGCAGTGTAGGACGGCCGGTGCACTGCGATCGGTGCAGGGCAGGCATGCAGCATGCCCTGCAACTGCGCCGGCGGGCCGCGCCTCCTAGAATCGCGTCCCCGCCTCGGCGATGCCCGTCGTCGCGACGGCGGTGTCGTGACCGCCCTTCTGCCCTGCCCGCTCCGAAACATTGCCCGCCATGAAAACCCGCGTCCTCACCGGCATCACCACCAGCGGCACGCCGCACCTGGGCAATTTTGTCGGCGCCATCCGCCCGGCCGTGGCGGCCAGCCGGCAGGCCGACGTGCAGGGCTTCTACTTCCTGGCCGACTACCACGCCCTGATCAAATGCGACGACCCGGCCCGCATCGAGCGCTCGCGCCTTGAAATTGCCGCCACGTGGCTCGCCGCCGGCCTCGACCCGCAAAAGGTCATCTTCTACCGCCAGAGCGACATCCCCGAGACCCCGGAACTCACCTGGTTGCTGACCTGCGTGACCGCCAAAGGCCAAATGAACCGCGCGCACGCCTACAAGGCCGCACTGGACGCCAACACCGCCGCGGGCGAAGACCCCGACGCCGGCATCACCATGGGCCTGTACAGCTACCCGATCCTGATGGCCGCGGACATCCTGCTGTTCAATGCCCACCGCGTGCCGGTGGGCAAGGACCAAGCCCAGCACATCGAGATGGCACGTGACGTGGCCCAGCGCTTCAACCACCTGTTCGGACAGGGCCACGACCTGTTCGTTCTGCCGCAGGCCGACATCGAAGAGTCGGTGGCGCTGCTGCCGGGCCTCGACGGCCGGAAAATGTCAAAGAGCTACGACAACATCATTCCGCTCTTCGAAGGCGGCAGCCAGGCCCTGAAGGACGCGGTGGCGCGCATCGTCACCGACTCCCGCGGTCCCGGCGAGCCCAAAGACCCCGAGGGCAGCGCATTGGTGGCCATTTTCGACAGCTTCGCCACCGCCGCCGAGCGCGCCGCCTTCCGACAGGAACTGCGCGCCGGCCTGGCCTGGGGCGCAGCCAAGCAGCGGCTCGTTGAACAAATCGAACGCGAAGTGGGCCCGATGCGAGACCACTACGAGCGATTGATGGCCCGCCCCGAACAGATCGAAGACATCTTGGTGGCCGGTGCCGGCAAGGCGCGCGCGGTGGCGCGGCCCTTTCTGGAGAGCCTGCGCCGCGCTGTCGGGCTGCGCCCCATGATGGCGATCGCCCCGAAGGTTGCGGCGGCGGGCCCTGCGGTGAAGCAGGCCACGCTGGCGAGCTTCAAGCAGTACCGGGAAGCCGATGGCCTGTTCTATTTCAAGCTGGTGGATGGCGACGGCCAACTGCTGCTGCAAAGCACGGGGCTGGCCGACGCGCGCGTGGCCGGCGGCTGGGTCAAGCGATTGAAGACCGAAGGCCCGCTGGCACTGGCCGACGCCCCGGTCACCGCGGTGGCGGACGCCCAGGCCGTGGCCACGGCGCTGGCTGCGCTGGTGGCGACGAGCGCCGCCTGATGGGGCGGTCCCCCACTCGCGACGAACCCACGATGGCCGGCATCCACATCACCGACCTCGAGTCGGCCATCAACTGGTGGCGCGAGCGCAGCCCTTCGCCGGACGGCATCACCGCCTGCGCCGAGGTGCTCGCCCTCGCCGAGGTCTATGCGCTGATGGTCTACTACCATGAGCCGGAATGCGATGAGGCAACCATGCCCCGCCGCGCTCGCGACGCCTGGCTGGCCTGGTACGCCACCACGCCAGACGCGCCGTGCATCGCCATCTGTTCGACCAGCCAGGGCGACGAGGTTTGCAAGGGGTGCGGACGCACCTTCCACGAGGTTCAACACTGGCCGTCGATGACCCCCGGCGAAAAGCGCGCCACCTGGCGGCGCATCACGATGGACGGCACGGCTTGGCGCTTCAACCGCTATGCCGAGCGCGCTCGAGAAGGCCAGCCCGGCCCCGCCCCGCACGGCGACGCAGGCGCGGACCGGTGAGCGGACCGTCCGCCGATCGGCCGCGGTCCGCAGGCAACGCGGAGACCACGGGCGAGACCGGTCTCGCCTCAAGCTTGCGCCGCATCGCGCCACTGGCGTGGCCGGTGTTCATCGGCCAGATTTCGGTGGTGGCGTTTGGCACGGTCGACACGCTGGTGGTGGCGCGGCACGCCGCCGCCGACCTCGCGGCGTTGGCGGTGGGCTCGGCCGCCTACGTCACGGTGTTCATCGGCCTGATGGGCATCGTGCTGGCGGTCGCACCGATCAGCGGGCAGTACTTTGGTGCACGCAACCTGAGGGCGGCCGGCCACCAGCTGCACCAGGCGGTGTGGCTGGCCCTGATGCTGGCGGTGCTGGGCAGCGCGGTGCTGGCCTTCCCGGCGCCCTTCCTCGCGCTGTCGCAGGCCACGCCCGAGGTGGCAGCCAAAGTGCGCGGCTACCTGTTGGCCCTGGCGGTGGCCTTGCCCGCCTCGCTGCTGTTCGCCGCCTACCGCGGCTTCAACACCGCGGTGTCGCGGCCCAAGGCGGTGATGACCTTGCAACTCGGCGCGCTGGCGCTGAAACTGCCGCTGTCGCTGGCGCTGGTGTCCGGGCTGCCGTCCATCGGCTTGCCGGCCATGGGCGTGGTGGGCTGCGGCATTGCCACCGCCGTGGCGATGTGGGCGCAACTGCTGGTCGCCGCGTGGTTGCTGCGGCGCGACCCGTTCTATGCCCCGTTTGAGCCACCCTTGCGCTCGGGTCGGGCGATGCTCCACCCCATCGACGGGCCGGCCTTGCGGGCGCAGCTGAAGCTGGGCCTGCCGATGGGTGCCACGATCTTGATCGAGGTCACCGGCTTCAGCTTCATGGCGATCTTCATCGCGCGGCTGGGCACCACCGCGGTGGCCGGGCACCAGATCGCCGCCAACCTCGTCGCCTTGATGTTCATGATGCCGCTGGCCCTGGGCAACGCCACCGGCACGCTGGTGGCGCAACGCATTGGCGCGGGCGATCTGGGCGATGCGCGTCGCATTGGCTGGCACGGCTTGCAGATCGGGTTGGCCATGGCGGGCCTGATGGGCACGGCCATCTTCCTCGAGCGAGAGGCCGTTATGGGCTTCTACACCAGCAACCCGGCCGTCGCCGCGGCGGCGCTGCCGCTGCTGGCCTGGGTGGCCTTCTTTCACGCGGCCGACGCGGCCCAGGGCGTCGCGGCCTTCGTGCTGCGCGCCTGGCGCATTGCCACGGCCCCGATGGTGATCTTCGTGGTCGCGCTGTGGGGCGTGGGGCTGGGCGGCGGCTACCTGCTGGCCTTCGACCCGTTGAAGGTGGTGCCGGCCGCGCTGCAGGGCGCGCGCGGGTTCTGGGTCGCGTCGACCGCCGGGCTGCTGCTGGCGGCCGTCGGCCTGATCGGCCTGATGGCCTGGACCCTGCGCCACCGCGCACCGCCCGCCGAGCTCACGCGGGCGGCAGGCTGAGCACGAAGCAGCTGCCGCCGCCCTGGCGGGGCTCGCAGCGCACGGAACCGCCGTGGCGCTCGGCAATCTGGCGGACCAGGCTCAGGCCGAGGCCCACACCGCCGGCCTGCTCCGCATGCCCGGGCAGCCGATAGAACGCCTCGAAGATCCGCTCGCGCAAGCCCTCCGGAACGCCGGGGCCGCGGTCGCTGACGCGGACCTCGGTTCGGTCGGCCGCCCGGCCGACGCTGATCACCACGTCCTTGCCACCGTAACGGCGGGCGTTTTCCAGCAGGTTGCGCACGGCACGGCGCAGCAGGCGCTCCTCGCCTGTCACCTGCACGGCTTCCCCGTTCAGCTCCGCATGGACCCGCGCGGCCTCCTCGGCCGCCACCGCCAGCAGGTCGACCGGTTCGCGCACCGGGCCTTCGGCCGCGCCGTCCAGGCGGCTGGCCAGCAGCACCTCCTCGACCAGCGCGTCCAGTTCGGCGATGTTCTTGTGCACTTCGCGTTGCAGCGCCGGGCGCTGGGCGGCGGGCACGTCGTCGAGCATGGCCAGCGCCATCTTCATGCGGGCCAAAGGCGAGCGCAGTTCATGACTGGCATTCGCCAGCAGGCTCTGGTGCGACCGGACCAGTGCCTCGATGCGCGCTGCCGCCTGATTGAAGCTTGCTGCCACGGCCGCCACCTCGTCTTGACCTGTCACTTGCACGCGGTGGCTGAGCTGGCCAGCGCCGAAGCGCTCCACCCCCAGCTTCAGTGCCGCCAGGCGGCGCGTCAGGGCGCGCGCCACTGGCCAGGCCGCACCGGCCACTGCAAAGAACAACACGACCAGCAGCACGACCCAAGCCAAACCGCGCGGCCAGGCCGCGGGCCAGAAGCCGAAGGGCTGCGGCGCCGGCCCCGGCGGCCCGCCGCGCTCGCCGCCCATGGGTGGCGAGGGCCCCGCCATCAGCGCGCCCGGCCCGGGCGGCCCGCCGCCGCCATGCAGGCGGCGCGGCCCAGGGCGCATGACCCAGAGGGTGCGGCCGTCTTCCAGCGCCACCGCGAACGGCCGCGCCGTGCCTTCCGCCTCGCGGCGCTCGAACAGCTCGGAGGTCACCAGCCGACGGCCGTCCACGGCGTCAAGCGCCAGGGGAAGGCGCAAGCGTGACGACCATTCGCGAACGGCTTCAATCTGTTCGTCCGCGGGCGCTGCGGCGCCGGGCAACGAGCGCTGGATCAGGTCGGCCCAGGCCGCCATGCGGTCGGACAACATCGACTCGGCGCGGCTGCGCTCGGCGTCCATCTGGCGCTGGAACAACCAGCCCGACACCGCGGCAAACAGCAGCAGCACGGCGACCACCGTGAGGTAGATGCGCAGGGTCAGTGTCTTCATCGGCGCGGCCCCCTCACGGCGCGGTCACAGGACGCTCATTCCGCCTCATCGGCGTCCTGCTTTCTGGCAAACACGTAGCCGGCGCCGCGAACGGTCAGCACCCGGCGCGGCGCCTTGGGGTCGTCTTCGATCACGGCGCGGATGCGCGAAATGTGAACGTCGATGGAACGGTCGAAGGCCTCCAGCGGGTGGCCCTTCAAGGCGTCCATGATCTGGTCGCGCGACAGCACCCGGCCGGGGCTCTGGGCGAGCACCACCAACAAATCAAATTGGTGGCCCGTGAGGTCGCAGGGCTGACCATCCAGGCGCGCCATGCGGGCACCCAGGTCGATTTCCAGCCGACCGAAGCGCAGCACCTCGTCGTCCGCCGGTTGCGGCGCGGCGCGGCGCAGCAGCGCCTTGACGCGGGCCAGCAGTTCGCGCGGCTCGAAGGGCTTGGGCAAGTAGTCGTCTGCGCCCAGCTCCAGGCCGACGATGCGGTCCAGCGGCTCGCCGCGGGCGGTCAGCATCAGCAGCGGCAAGTGGCGCGTGCGGGCGTTGGCGCGCAACTCGCGGCACAGGTCCAGGCCGTCGCCATCGGGCAGCATCAGGTCGAGCACCAGGGCGTCGTAGGCGGTCGCGCCCAGTTTGTCCCGCCCCTGGCCCAGCGAGCCCGCCGCCTCCACGTCGAAGCCCGCGGCACGCAGGTAGTCGCCCACCATGGTCGACAGTCGGACATCGTCATCGATCAACAGCAGGCGTGAACTCATCGCAAGCGGCTTTCAGGCCCGCAGGGCCGGTGGACAAGGGAACGCGGAACCGAGGACAGGGCGCCAAAGCGCGCCGCCAGGGCAAGAATACCCCGGCGGCTTGGCTCAGGACCTGGGCGCGGCGCCGTCACCGTGGTGGCGTTTCATCCGATCCTGCATCGCCGCGGCGCGCTTGGCCATCTGCTCGCCCAGCTTGGCGCGCTGCTCGGGCGTCAGCACCTGCGCCACCTGCAGCATCACCTGGGTGGTGCGCTGGCTTGCCTTGTCGTGCTGGGCCAGCATCTGCAGCCGAAGTTGTTCGGCGGCGTTGGCGTCGATCACTGGGGCGGTGAACACCTTCATCGCCTGCTCGCGCAGGGCGCGCCCGGACTCGCGCTGGGCCTTCATGTCAACGGCGGCAGCGGCGGTGATCTGCTTGATCTGCGCGCGTTGGGCGTCGGTGGCATTGACGCTGTCCAGCAGGCGGTCGATGTGGCGCGGCGAGCCGCCCCACATCATCGGGGCATGACCCCCCTCGCCCCCGGGGCCGTGCGGTTGAGCCCACGTCGGCCAGGCCGCGGCGGCAGCGGCCACCACCACCAGGCTCGACAACATCAAACGCCAAGACCGCGTGCCTTGGCGTGCGGCGACAACGGGAAAATGAGACATGGTGAACTCCTGGGGCGATGGGTCAGTCACCGGGCTGGGACTGTGAGATGGATGGTCGTGCGACCCGGTGAAGCCGCGATGATGCGGTGGTAAAGATTGGTGAATCGTTCGGTGAATTGACGCGCCCTGGCGCGGAAAGGACTTGCAATGAGGGTCTGCATCGTGGGGGCCGGCGCCATTGGGGGCTGGATCGGCGCAAGGCTGGGCAGCCGACTGCCGCCGGACCGGGTGCGCCTGTCCGCGCTGGCGCGCGGAAACACCCTGGCCGCGCTGCGCCGCGATGGCCTGGTGCTGCACGGCAGCGGGGGCACGGTGACCGTGCCGGTGCACGCCAGCGACGACCCGCGCGCGCTGGGCCCACAGGACCTGGTTGTTCTCGCGGTGAAGGCGCCGGCCTTGGCGTCGGTGGCCACCGCGGTGGCCGATCTGATGGGCGACGAGACCCGCGTGCTGGTGGCCATGAATGGCGTGCCCTGGTGGTTCTTCGACGGCCTGGGCGGCCCCTGCGAGGGCCTGCGCCTGCGCAGCGTCGACCCGGACGGCCGCCTGCAAGCCGCCATCCCGTCCCATCGGGTGATCGGCTGCGTGGTGCACGCCAGCTGCCGCGTCGACGCGCCCGGGGTCGTCCAACACGTTCAAGGCGAAGGCCTGGTGATCGGGCGGCCCGATGGCCAAGGCAGCCCAGGCCTGCAAGCCGCCGCTGCGCTGCTGAGCGACGCCGGCTTCAAGCTCACCGTGGCCGACCGCATCCAGCGCGACATCTGGTTCAAGCTGTGGGGCAACCTGACGATGAATCCGCTGTCCGCGCTGACCGGCGCCACCTGCGATCGCATCCTGGACGACGACGCCGTGCGGGGCTTCACCTCCGCCGTGATGCGCGAAGCCGGCCTGATCGGCCAGCACATCGGCTGCCCGATCGATCAGCAACCCGAGGAACGCCACGCCATCACGCGCAAGCTGGGCGCCTTCAAGACCTCGATGCTGCAAGACCGCGAGGCCGGCCGACCGATGGAGATCGACGCCATCGTCGGCGCCGTCCAAGACGTGGCGCGGCACCTGGGCCTGGCCACACCGAACATCGACCTGCTGGCGGGCTTGGCGCGGTTGATGGTGCCGCCGGCAGCGGGCCGGTGACGGCGACGGCGACGGCGACGGCGACGGCTTGAGGCCGCGAGGCAGGCGCCTCAGGTCACAGCAACTCCTTCGGGTTGAGGATCATCAGCACGCTGCCGTCGCCCATCAGGGCCGTGCCGGCGAAGCCGATGATGCCGGCGAGCACGCCTTCGAGCGGCTTCAGGATGATGTCGCTGGTGCCTTCAAAGTTGTCCACCATCAGGCCGACGTTGTCGTGGCCGTGACGGATCACGAGCACGGCGTGCTCGCCCGCATCGTTCAGCAAGGGCGAGGCACCGAGCGACAGCAGCTCATGCAATGAGCGCAGCGGGACGATGCGGCCACGCAGCACCACGGTCATCGCGCGCTTGAAGTGGTGGATGTCCTCGGCGGGCAGCCGCACGGTCTCGACGATCAAGTCCATCGGGATGCCAAACCGGCGGCCGGCGGTTTCGATCATCATCACATTGGTCACGGCCATCGACAGGGGCAGCGTCAAGCGCAAGCTCGTGCCCTGCCCGCGCACACTGCTCAGCTCGACGCTGCCATTGACCCGCTCCACCGCCGAACGCACCACGTCCATGCCGACGCCGCGCCCCGACAGGTCGGAGATGGTGTCCGCGGTGCTGAAGCCCGGCAGGAAGACCAATTGAACCGCTTCCTGCTCGCTGAGCTGATCGGCCCGGTCGGCCGGGATCAAGCCGCGCTCCACCGCCTTGAGCCGCACACGCTGCGTGTCCACGCCGGCGCCATCGTCGCTGATGTCCAGCAGCACACGGTCGCCCTCCTGGCGCGCGCTGACCCGCAGGATGCCCTGCGCCGGCTTGCCTGCGGCCACGCGAACCTCGGGCGC
This sequence comes from Hydrogenophaga intermedia, assembly GCA_943370175.1. GTDB lineage: Bacteria > Pseudomonadota > Gammaproteobacteria > Burkholderiales > Burkholderiaceae_C > Ideonella_A > Ideonella_A intermedia_A. The sequence continues at coordinate 158,968 of CALRPU020000004.1, forward strand.
CTCCAGGCCGTGGTCGAGGCTGTTACGCAGGATGTGGATCAACGGGTCGGCCAGGCTTTCGATGACGTTCTTGTCGGCTTCGGTGTCTTCGCCCTCGATCACCAGTTGCACGTCCTTGCCCAGCTTTTTGCTGAGGTCGCGCACAAGGCGGCCAAAGCGCTGGAAGACGGTGCCCACCGGCAGCATGCGCACTTGCATGATGGCGTGCTGCATGTCCTCGGCGATGCGGTTGATCACGCCGTACTGCGCCTTGATTTCGCGCGACAGCTCGCGCTGGCCGAAATGGTCCTCCGCGCGCTGGGCCAGGTAAGGCAAGGCGTTCTTGGCCACCACCATTTCGCCGATCAGGTCCATCAGGCGGTCGACCTTGTCCTGGCCAACCTTCAGCACCGGCACGCTCGCTGCGTTGGGGTCCTCGGCCAGCAGCCCGCCTGGCTTGTTGCGGCGCTCCAGCGACATCGGCGCACCGGCGTTGACCGTGGCGTCGCCGGCCGCGTGGTCTGCCGGGTGCGCCGCCGCGCGGGGTGCCGCCTCGGCCACCGGCAAGGCGGTGGTCGCCCAGGTGGCCAGTGGCGTCGCGCCGTCGGGCAGGCGGACCAGCGCGCGGCGGCCCTCGTCGGCGGACTCACCGCCCCAGCACTCCAGCAAGTGGACCATGCAGCGGCGCGCCGCGCGCACGCTGGCGGCGCCTGCATCGGGCACGCTCAGCACGCCCAGCTGCTCTTGCCACAGTTGGCTGATGCGCTGCCGAACCAGGGCCTGTCCGCGCTCGGGGGCCGCTGCCAGGCGGGCGGGCTCAGGGCGCTCTTCGATCACCTGCAGGTCCAGCTGCTCGGCCACGCAGCGGAAGTGGTCCTGCACATAGGCCAGCGGTGAGTCGCTGGCGAAAGTGAAAGCCAGGTTGCATTGATAGCAATCGAAGGCGTCGGCGGCCGGCCAAGGCTGCTGGGGCACCGCCTGCAACTGGACCAGTCCCGGCGTTTGAGTCACCAGGCCCCACGGGTCCTCGCCTTTGAAAAAGCATTCGCGCTCCGGCCAGTAGCGCGCAATCACCCGCCCGGGCTGGCGCCAGTCGGCGGGCACCTCGTCCAGCCAGGCGGCAGGGGCCGTGGCTGGCGTGGGCGGCGCGGCAACCAGCGCCGGCACCGGCACCGGCGCGGCACTTGCCACCGGCCCGCCAAGCAGGCTGCGCAGGTTCTGCGCGATGGCCTGCGACCGGTCCAGGGTGCCACGGTTGAGCGCGCCGGTGCGGGCGATGGCGTCGATCTGCTCGCTGGCGTAATCCATGGCGTCCAGCAGCGCATCGGTGACCGCGCTGCTGTAGGCCAGGCGCTGTCGACGCACTTGGTCCAGCACGTCTTCGCCCGCGTGCACCACGCGCTCCAGGTCTTTGAAGTCGAACAGGCCACAGTTGCCCTTGAGCGTGTGGACCAGCCGAAACAGGTCGTTCAGCAGGGCCGGGTCGTCTGGTGAACGCTCCACGTCCAGCAGCCGTGCGCCCACCTGCTCCAGGCACTCCCGCGCCTCGGCGATGAACTGGGCCAGCAATTCGCTTGTGGTCATGCCGCCACCCCCGTCAAGATCATCGTGTCCATGGCGCGCTGGGCCGCCCGAGCGTCGCCCAGCAGCAGCGCGGCCGTCAGCACCAGCTCGCTCGGCTTGGCCGGCTTCACGAGGTAGGCGTTGGCCCCCGCCTGCTGGGCAGCGGTGCTGTCCTGCGCTTGTGCCTCGGTGCTGACCATCAGCACCGGCGCGTCGCTCTGGGCCTGGCGGCGCAAAGCGCGCACGAAGGTGTAGCCGTCCATCTTGGGCATGTTGATGTCGACCACGAACAGGTCGAAGGGCAGGTCTCGGGGCCGTGCGAGCACCTTCTCGAGCGCTTCGACGCCATTGATCGCCTCTTCGATGTGCCAGCCCGCATCGCCCAGCATCTTGCGGTGGTACATCCGCACGGTGGCGGCGTCGTCGATCACGAGGATGTGGCGGCTCATGGTTGCTGGGGGTCGTGGGGTTTCTGGTAGACCATCGCGTCGGGGAACTTGCGCACCGAGAACAGCGAACTGATGCGGCTCATCGACTCGGAGTGGCCAAGGCAGATGAAGCCCCCCGGGTTCATGGCGTCGTACATCGCCTCGGCTGCCACGCGCCTGGACAGCTCGTCGAAATAGATCAACAGGTTGCGGCAGAAGATCAGGTCGATGTTGCGCATCCGTCGCGTGTGGGCGGCGTCGGTCAGGTTGACATGCGAGAACTCCACCGCCGAGACCAGGTCGCGTGAAATCCTGAATTCGCCCGGCGACAGGCGTTCAAAGTACTTGTCCAGGTAGGCCTTGGGCAGTTGCCCCACCGACCGCGCCGAGTAGACGCCGTGCTGAGCCGACTCGAGCACCTGGGTGTCGATGTCGGACGACAGGATCTCCACCTCGTAGTCGTCGATGGCGGCCCAACGCTCCAGCAGGTAGATGGCAATCGAGTACGGTTCTTCGCCGGTCGACGAGGGCACCGACCAGATGCGGATGCGGCTGCCCTTGCGCCGGGTTTGGGTGATCTCCGACAGCAGGCTGTTGACCATGCAATCGAACTGGTAGGACTCGCGAAAGAAGTAGGTCTCGTTGACCGTCATCGCGTTGATGAGGTGCTGAAGCTCTTGCTCGCGGCTGTCGAACCTCAAGGCAATGAAGTAGCTGCGAAAGTCACCGGCGCCGGTGGCCTCGATGCGGTCGATCAGCCGCTTGTCCACGAAGTAGCGCTTCGAGTCGTCGAAGTGGATGCCGGTCTTACGGTAGAAGAAATCGCGAAACTTCTCGAAGTCCACGTCGGTGATCTTCGGCGTTTGCTGCAATGCGGCGGCCCTCATCAGGCGCCCTCGATGCGGTGCATGGCCATGTCCACGGCAAAGGCGATGAAGGGCTCGGCCGCAAAGCGCTGGCGTGCACGCTGCAATGCGTCGCGGTGCGGCGGGGCGCCCACCTCGGCCAAGACGTCGATGGCGGCGGCCACCACGTTGACCTGGGGTTCGTGGTCCACCACATCGATCAGCCAGTCGGGCACCTGCGGGTGCTGCAACTCCCCGAGCAGATTGACGGTGAACAGGCGCACGTCCGGGTCGCTGTCGCGCAGCAAGGCGGCGATGCGCGGTGCAACCTCCTGCGGCATGCTGGCCAACGCCTCGATGGCCCCGTTGCGAAGCGTGGCACGCTCGCTGCGCAGCAAGGGCAGCAAGGCCGACACCGCCAACGGCGTCGCATGCGCCTTGAGCGTGGTGAAGATCGCCTCGCACACCGGCATGGCGGCTTCGTTCAGCAGGCACTCGCCGAGCAGGCTGGCCGACTGGGGGTGGTCCACCAGGTCGCGCGCGGCCCAGCGGCGTTGCTCGGCGTCGCCCTGGCGCACCAGCACCATCAGCCCGTCCAGCGTGCGCGACTGCGCTCGGTCCACCACCTCGCGCAGGGCAACGCCCTCGTGGGCGGTTCGTTTCAGTCCCATGGGTCAATGCCTTTCCACGCCGGAGGCGTGCAATGTCCACTCGCACAGCTGCGCCGCCACGGCATCGCAGGGCAGCACGGCACTGGCGCCGCCGCGCTCGATGAGTTCCAGCGGCATGCCGAACACCACCGCCGTCTGCGCCGATTCCGCGATCGTTCGACCGCCACGGGCCTTGAGCTCGCTCATGGTCCGCGCCCCGTCGTTGCCCATGCCGGTCAGCAGCACGCCCACGAGGCGCTCGGCCGGCACATGGCGCATCGCGCTGGCCATCAGCACGTCGGCGCTGGGGTGCCATGGGTGGTCTGGCGACTCCGGGCGCGGCTGCACCACCAAGCGGCCCAGCCGCTCCGCCACCACCATGTCCGTGCCACCGCGTCCGATCACGATGTGGCCGGGCTCCAGCGGCAGGCTGTCGCCGCACTCTCTGACCTTCAAGGCGCACAGGCGGTCCATCCGCTGCGCGAAGGCGTCCGTGAAGTGGGCCGGCATGTGCTGGGCCACCACCACCGGCCACGGAAAGTCCGCGGGCAACGCGGGCAGGATGGCTTCCAACGTGCGCGGTCCGCCGGTGGACACCCCCACCACGACGAGCCCAGGCAGGCGCCCTGGTGGCTTGGCGGCCGGGCCCGTGGCCACCGGTGCTGGCGCCCTGGCCTGCAGCCGAGCCTGGGCCAGCGGGCCCACGGCAGGGACCACGGCCTGGCGAAGCATGGTCTCGGGTCGCTCGGTTCGCGCGGGCCGCGGCATTGGCGCGCGCGACACGCCCGGGGACCGCAGGCGCGCGCGGGCCGCCGTGCGCACCTTGTGGACCAGTTGGGCCGAGACCTCCTCGAGGTTCAAGGAGATCGTGCCGCCGGGCTTCGCCACGAAGTCCACCGCGCCCAGGGCCAGGGCCTCAAAGGTCGACTGCGCGCCCTGCGCGGTCAACGAGGACACCATGACCACCGGCGTGGGACGCGCCTGCATCATCAAGGACAAGGCCGTCAGCCCGTCCATCTGAGGCATGTTGATGTCCAGGGTCACCACGTCGGGCTCGTCTTCCAGCAGCCGCCGCAGGCCCTCTTCGCCATTGCGGGCCTGCACCACCTCGCAGCCGGCGTGGCTGAGCACCTGGGTCAGCACGCGGCGCATCAAGGCGGAATCGTCCACCACCAGCACTCGGGTCATCGTGCGGTGCCTCGACGCTCACGCGGCCTGGGCCAGCACCGGGGCCGGCTCCGGGGCTTCGGCGGCCATCGACTCGGGGGCCTGCTCGGCCGCAGCGTCGCCGTCCAGCGCCGCCAGTGAGCGCAGCTCTCGGGTGCCCAGCAACTGGGTGGGGTCGATCAGCATGACCAGGCGCTTGTCACCGTCGAGCTTCGCCACTTCGCCAATCAGGCGACCTTGCGCCTCGCCGATGTCGGGCGCGGCGTCGATCTGGCGCCGGCCGATGCGCAGGACCTCGGCGACCGAGTCGACGATGAAGCCCGTGCGCTGCCCGGCCACGGTGTAGACCATGATGCGCTGGCGGTCGTTGCGGGCGATGGGCGCCATGCCCAGGCGACGGCGCTGGTCGATCACCGGCAGCACCGTGCCGCGCAGGTTGATGACGCCTTCGACAAATCGGGGGGTGCGCGGCACGCGGGTCAGCAGGTCCGGCACACGCACGATCTCCTGCACGCTCATGATCGGCACGCCAAACTCTTCGGCGCCGAGGCGGAAGATCACCACCTGGGTGTCGTCGTCGGCGGGCGGTGCGTGGCGCTGGGTGGCCTGTGGCCTGGGGCTGGATGTCATGGCGTCGGGTTCCGGTGTAGAGGCCGCGGCGCTGGCCGAGCCGACCGCGTCGGTCAGGGCGGGCAAGCCAAGCAGCTTGGGGGTCGCGATGATGGAGACCAGCCGCCGGCCGCCCTCCAGGCGACAGATCGACTCGATCTCGTCGAGTTGTCCGCCTTGAGCCAAGGCCTCCGGCACCGGCTCGGCCAGCGAACGCGGCACGCTGAGCACCTCCTTGACGGTGTCCGTGACCAGGCCGACCTGGCCGCCATCGGGCAGGCCCACGACGACGATGCGCTGGTGTTCGTCGGCCACGCCCTCGTCCATGCCGAACAGGCTGCGCAGCGACACCAGCGGCAGCAAGCGCTGACGCAGGGACATCAGGCCCAGCAGGTGGGGCGCGGCGTTCGGCACGGCCGTGATGGCCGCGGGCACCTGCACGATCTCCTGAACCGCGGAGATGTCGATAGCGTACTCCTGCGCGCTGACCGTGAAGCTGACGAGGCGAAGGTCCTCGTTGTGGGCCGACGCCTCGTCGGCCTTCAGGGGCCCGAACCAGGCCCGCTCCGACCGGCCGCCGGCCACCGCGCGCTGAAACTGCCCGGCGATCAGGCGCTGAAAGTCCAGCACCAGGATCAGCTGTCGGCTGCCGTCGCTTTGCGGTCGGTTGATGACCCCGGTCAGAAAGTCGGCGTGCACCATGCTCTGGATGGCGGTGGCCGGCCGGATGTCCGCCGGCTCGATGTTGACCACGCTCGCCACCCGGTCGACCACGAAGCCCAGCGCCTGACCCAGGTTGATCACCAGCGCCCGGGTGGCGTCGTCGTGCGGCCGGTCGTCCACGCCGAACAACCGGCGCAGGCTGACGATGGGCAGCACGCGCCCGCGCAAGTTGGCCAAGCCGTTCAGGGCGACCGGCGTGAGGGGCATGCGCGCCACCTCGGGCACGCGGATGATTTCCTGCACCGGCGCCATCGGCACGGCGAACATCTCATCGGCCACCCCGAAGGTGACGAATTGCAGGTCGCTCGCTGGCTCAGGGTCCGCCCAAGTGGGCGGATCGCCCACGTCGGGCGTTGAGCGGGTGGTGGCCATGGCCATGCTCCTTGTTGCCTTGTTCCCGTGTGCCGCCGAGGCCTCAGTTGCTTTGCAGCTCGTCGGCCAGCGAGGCGATTTCCTCGATCGCTGCGCTCAGTTCCTCCGCGCCCTGGGCCTGCTGCTTGGCGGCCGCTGCGGCCTGTTCAGACGCCTTCTCTGCCTGCTGGGCGGCGGCGGCCACCTGGTCGACACCGATCTTCAGCTGAGCCAGTGCCGCCACGATTTCCTGCGACGCGCCCACCGACTCCACGTTGCCCTTGGCGATGGCTTCGACGTCCGACTCCATCGCCACCAGGTTGCTCGTGATCGAGCGGGCCTTGTCGACCTCGGCCAGGGCCGCGGCCATGATTTCGGCGAGGTCGCGTCCGACGGTGGCGATTTGGTCCTGGATGCCCTTGACCAGGTCCTTGATGCGGTCGGCGTTCTCGGCCGAGTCGTGGGCCAGGTTGCGGATGTCGGTGGCCACCACCACGAAGCCCTTGCCGTACTCGCCGGCCCGCGCGGCTTCGATGCTGCCGTTGACGGCGAGCATGTTGGTCTGGATGCTGACCTGCGTGATGGCATCGACGATCTTGTCGATGCGCCGGCTCACCAGCTCCAGCTCCTTGATCTGCGAGGAGCTGACGCGGGTGGACTCGACCCCGTGAGAAATGCTCGCCACCAGGCTGTCGATGTTTGCCTTGTTCTGCCCCAGCAAGGCCTTGATCGCCTCGGTGCGCTCGCGCCCCGTGCGGGCACGCTGCTCGGTGATGCGCGCGCTTTGCTCGATCTGCGTGATGGCCGCCGCCGACTCGGTGGCCGCGGCCGCCTGCGTCTGCGCGCCCTTCCGGATCTGGTCCAGCGCCACCATGATCTGGGACGCAGAGCGGTTGATCTCGTTGACGGCGCCCGACAACTCCTCCGCCGCCGACGCCACGTCCTCGGCGCTCTTGGCGATGTCGCTGCTGTTCTTCAGCTCATCGGCCACGTCGGCCAGGCCTTGCGCCGTCTTTTCGCATTCCGCCAGGGCAGCGCTTTGCTCCTCGACGGTCTTGGCGGCCTCTTCGGCGGCCGACGACTGTTCCTGAGCCGCGGCGGCGATGTGCTCGCTGCCCTTCATCGCCTGCTGCGCCGCGACGCTGGCCTGCTGCGAGGCCGAGGCGATCTCGGTCGACCCGCTGACGATCTCGGCGGCATCGGTGCGAATCTGGTCGAGCTGCTGCAGGATGACCGCGCTCTTGTCGACTTCGCTGCGCACGCCCTCGGCGGCGTCGTTGATGCCGGTCGCGATCAGCTTGACCTCGCCTTGGATCTGACCCACGAGCTCCTGAATCTGCCGCGCGCTTTTCTCGCTGGTTTCGGCCAGCGTGCGCACCTCGTCAGCCACCACGGCAAAGCCCTTGCCGTGCTGACCGGCGCGGGCGGCTTCGATGGCCGCGTTCAAGGCCAACAGGTTGGTCTGGTCGGCGATGCGGGCCACCGCCTTGACGATGTCGCCGATGTTGGCGGCCTGCCGCTCCAGTTCGGCCACCATCTTGACGCTCTCGGCCTGGCGCTTGGCGGCCGTGCCCACGTTGGCGACCGTGGACCTGACCTCGGCGTCGATTCGAACCACCAGCTGCTGGCCCGCCTCGGACTTGGACTTGGCCAGGTCGGCCGCCGACAGCTGCCGGCCGATGGCGCCCACCACCTGGGCGATGGCCGCCGCGGACTCCTGCGCGGCCCCCGACGCCTCCTCGGCGCCGCTGGCGATCTGGTCGGAGGCGCGCTTGAGCTCCTCGGCCGCGGACGCGGCCTCGTTGATGCCCGCGGACAGCTGGTTCGATGCGGTGGCCACCCGCTCGGCCGCCTGCTGCTGCTTGGCGACGGTGCGCGCGCGGCGCCGGTGGGCGTCGGCGTCGCGGGCCATGGTCTTGGTCAGACCCGGGAGCGGCGTGGCCGCGCGGGCCGGTGCGGCAGGTTCGCGGTGCTTCATGACGAGCGACATGGAAACCTCCTGTGGGTGTCGCGGGGAAATGCGGGCGCTTGAAGACGTGCCCAAGAAACCAGACTGAAGGCTCAGCGCTGGGGGGATGGGGGCGAAGCGAGGACCGCGGCCAGCCACGCTTGCGGGGGCGGCGCCATCACGCGCGGCCGCAAGGCCAGCAGCACCTGCAGGACCGCGCTGTGCACGTGGGCGCATTTCCCCAGATGGACCGCGGGCCGGTGTTGGGCCTGCAGCCACTGGCCCAGTCCCTCCGCGTCTTCGACCGAGACGACGCCCTCCAGGGCGGCGTACTTCTTCAGGTATCGGATGCCCATGGCTGACCTCAGAACAGCTCGATTCGCGGGCCATGCTGGGTGGCAAGCACCAGCTCGGCGGGCGGGTTGGCGGCAGGCGCCGGGTCGCGACGCTCGCTGGCGGCCGGTCGGTCGGGCGCCGAGGCGCCGCCGGAGGCGCCTTCCAGGTGCGCGACCCGTTGCGCGTGCATCACGTAGTTGTCGGTCCAGCGCTCCAGCAGTTCGCGCAGCAAGATCGGCGGTGGGGGGGCCTGGCCGTCGATCAACTGGTAGATCTGGGCAAAGTGGGTGGACAGGCTGTCCATCGCCGAGCCGATCTGTTCCAACAGTTGGCGGTTGATGTCCTGGAACTGCATGTCGCCCAGCGTGTTGATGATGTCTTCGGACACCGCGCTCATGCCATCGTCCATCTGCGCCGTCAGCTGGCCGAGGTAGGGAATGACGTCGGTGAGGGTGCGGCTCATCACGCCGAGGTGGTCGGCGATGTCGGTGATCTGTTGGGAGGCCGACTCGCGCTCGCCAACCTGCTCCGCCTGCCGGTGCTCCTGGTCGATCACACCGGCGGCGGCGGCGATGCCGTCGCTGATCTGCCGGGCGGCCTCTTCGGTTTGGCCCGACAGCCGACGCACCTCGGCAGCCACCACCTTGAAGCCCGCGCCTTGCGGGCCGGCGCGGGCCGCTTCGATCGAGGCGTTGATGGCCAGCAGGTTGGTCTGGCGCGCGATCTCGGTGATCAAGGCCGCCAGCGGCGTCAACTGACGCTCCTGCCGGGCGACCGCCTGGACACGGGCCTGGTATTCGCCTTGCGTGGATTCGACCTCGCGCTGGTGGTCGGCCAGGGCATTGACGGCGGCCGTGTGCTGCCCGGCGCGCGCCACCGAGTCCGCCGACATGGCCTGGCTGTGCTTGACCGCGGCCACCACCTGCGCTTGCAACTCGGCGGTTCGCGAGTGAACGCGGTGCATGCGCGTCATCATCGTCATCACGGCGGACTCGGACGTTCGGATCGTCGCCTCCACTTGCTTGCGGAGCACCCCGAAAGCCTGGTGCAGCGTCTGGATGTCCTGGGCCACCACGTCAGCGTCGCGGGCGTTGGGGGTGATCTTCCACCGCGCCCGGGTGCCGTGAAACGCCCACCCGAGGCCGAAGCCGGCAAGCAAGGCCACCAGGGTGGTCCAAGGCACCATCGACGGCCAGCACAACCAGGCCACCCAGGTGGCCAGCATCGGCAGCAGCAAGCCAAACTGCCGGCCTTCGAGACGGAGGGCGAGTTGTTGAAGCTTCATGGTGGGGCGCTGCTGGTTTCAGGTGCCGGGCAGCACTTGCTTGATGACCCGCACCAAGTCCGCACCCCCCACCGGCTTCACCAACCAACCGGTGGCCCCGCTTTGCTTGGCCTCGTCGCGCTTGCCTTGCTGACTTTCCGTCGTCAGCGCCAGGATGGGGGTGAAGCGCAGCAGCTTGCGCGCTTCCTTGATCAAGCCGATGCCGTCCAGCCGCGGCATGTTGATGTCGGTGATGATCAGGTCGGGGCGCAAACCGCCCTTCAGCCGCGTCAGGGCGGCGTCGCCGTCGCCGGCCGTCTCGACCTCGAAGCCGCTGATCTCCAGCGTGCCTTTCAGACTCATCAACATCGTTGCCGAGTCGTCGACCAGGAAAATTCGCTTCATGGGACCGCCGTTCACATCGAATTCATCATCTATGTCATCTTTATCGTCTCTAGTTGCGTGTACTTTAGGAAAATATTAAAGATGACATTTGGGCCCACGAACGAGTTGCTCAGCGGCCCACAAGACAAGTTCTGATGCTTTGAACGGAAGGGCACGGCAGGCTCGCGCCGCGCTCGGCGCGACGCAGCGCAAGGGTGAATGGTCGTCAGCGGCGGAGGCTCACGACGGAGTGGCGGCCCGGCAAGCCCCAGGGCGACGCCACACCCCGCCGTGCTGTGGCCCGTTGGGGGCGGCGCCGGCGGTCCCGGGATGGGCTGCGGTGGGGCGGGGCGGGATGGTGCGCAGAAACGAGAAACGGGCCGCGAGGGCCCGTTTCGATCAGCTTTCTGGCGGAGAGGGTGGGATTCGAACCCACGGTACCTTGCGGTACGCCTGATTTCGAGTCAGGTACATTCGACCACTCTGCCACCTCTCCTGGTGTTCGATTGCGGGCAGGTCGTCGCCGCAGCCCATGAGTATAACTCAGACTGGAGCCACCTCATCGCGGTGTCACGCCGTGAGCGGTCAGGCGACGAACCGAATCGACAAGCCCTGCAGCGGGCCGCTGCTCAGTTGGGTTTGCCAGGCCTGACCCGCGGCCACGGGCAGCGCGTCGGTCAGGGTGCCGGTGGTCACGGCGTCGCCGGGCTTCACGGTCCACGCGGGGCACTGTCGGGCCATGGCGTCCAGCCAATGGCGCAGGGCGCTCAACGGCGATCCAAGCACAGCGGCGCCCGTGCCGGTGGCGCGGTGCTGGTCGTCGCCATGAAGGCTCAATGTCAGGGCCGGCAGGTCGCGGGCCAGGTCGTTGAAGGCGGCCACGGGCACCCGCGGCCCCACCCACAGGCCGCCGTGCAGGCCGAAATCCGCCACCGCGTCCGGCGCAGTGAAGCGCCAGTCGTCGAAGTGGGTGTGGACGATCTCGATGCCGTGCGCGACCCAGGCCAGGCAGCCGATCAGCGACGCGTCGTCGGCGCCCGCGTCCGGCGTCTGGCTGAAGCCGAAGACGATCTCTGGCTCGATCCGGGGCTGCACGAAGCCGGCCACGGACACCACGGCCTCGGTGCCCTCCAGCAAGGTCAAGCTGCTGTCCCACACCGGCGCCCAGATCGGCGCATAAACGCCGTAGGTGGGCCAGATGCTGCGGTTGGTGAAACCGATCTTGTAGCCCAGGGGGCGTTCGCCACGCGCGGTGCGCCGCGTGCGAATGCGATCGGCCACCCGGTAGGCGCCGGCCAGGTCCAAGCCGGCGGCGCTGGGCAGCGGCAAGCGCGCACCAACCGCGCGGGCGGCGAGCAATTGCGCGGCCAGGGCGTCGGCGTCGGACGCGTTCATGGCGTCAGGGGACGAGGCGGTCCAGGCCGCCTATGTACGGGCGCAGCACCTCGGGCACGGTGATCGAGCCGTCGGCGTTCTGGCAGTTCTCAAGCACCGCCACCAGCGTGCGGCCCACGGCCAGGCCGGAGCCGTTCAAGGTGTGCACCAGTTCATTCTTGCCCTGGGCCGTCTTGAAGCGGGTCGGCATGCGGCGGGCCTGGAAGGCATCGCAGTTTGAACACGAACTGATCTCGCGGTAAGTGTTCTGCGCGGGCAGCCACACCTCCAGGTCGTAGGTCTTGGTGGCAGCGAAGCCCATGTCGCCCGCGCAGAGCAGGACCACGCGATAGGGCAGGCCCAGCGCCTGGAGGATGGCCTCGGCATGGCCAACCATCTCTTCAAGCGCGTCGAAGCTGTGGTCCGGGTGGGTGATCTGCACCATCTCGACTTTGTCGAACTGGTGCTGCCGGATCATGCCGCGCACGTCCCGGCCCCCGCTGCCAGCTTCGGACCGGAAGCACGGGCTGTGGGCGGTCAACTTGATGGGCAGTTCGGCTTCGGCCAGCACCTGCTCGCGCACCGAGTTGGTCAGCGAGATTTCCGAGGTGGAGATCAGGTACTGCTCGGTCTGGGCCTCGTCGCCGCCGCGGCTGACCCAGAACATGTCTTCCTTGAATTTCGGCAGCTGGCTCGTGCCCTCCAGCACCTCGCGGTTGACGATGTAGGGCGTGTAGCACTCGGTGTAACCGTGCACATCGGTCTGGGTGTTCAACATGAACTGCGCCAGCGCCCGATGCAGTCGGGCAACGGGGCCGCGCAGGAAGGAGAACCGCGATCCTGACAGCTTGGCGCCGGTGTCGAAATCCAGGCCGAGTGGCGCGCCCAGGTCCACGTGGTCGCGCACCGCGAAGTCGAACTGGCGCGGGTTGCCCCAACGCCGCTGCTCGACGTTGCCGGTCTCGTCCGTGCCGTCGGGCACGCTCGCGTGCGGCAGGTTGGGCAGCTCCATCAGCATCGACGAGAGCTCGGCCTGGATCACCTCCAGGCGTTCGGCCGAGGCCTTCAGCGCGTCGGCGATGCCCGCCACCTCGGCCAGCAAGTCGCTGGCGTCCTCGCCTTTGCCCTTGCGCATGCCCACCTGCTTGGACAGGCTGTTGCGGCGCGCCTGCAAGTCTTCGGTCTGCGTTTGCACACGCTTGCGTTCCGATTCCAGCGACTGGAACCGAGCCACGTCAAGAAACGGCTGGGGCGACTTGCGCCGCGCCAGACTGGCGACGACGGCGTCGAGGTCCTTGCGCAGCAAATTGATGTCGAGCATGCGTTTGGGGCCGCGCTCGGCGGCCGCTGATCCAGGGGAACCCGGATTGTAGGCAGCGCCGTCAACCGGTCTTCAGGCCTTTGGGCAGCGGGAACTGCGTGGTTTCGACCACGCCGGGCATGCGGCGCACCGACACGGCGCCCAGCGCGCGCAGGCGCTCGATCACCTGCTGAACCAGGATGTCGGGGGCCGAGGCGCCGGCGGTCAGCCCGACGCGGCGCTTGTCGTTGAACCATTCGGGGCGCAGGTCGCTGGGGCTGTCGACCATGTAGGCGGCCGTGCCCAGGCGCTCGGCAAGCTCGCGCAGCCGATTGCTGTTGGAGCTGGTCGGGCTGCCCACCACCACCAGCACGTCGACCTGAGGCGCCAGCACCTTGACAGCGTCCTGGCGGTTCTGGGTGGCGTAACAGATGTCCTGCTGCTTTTGCTCGCGCACGGTGGGGAATCGGCGTTTGACTGCGGCCAGGATCTCGGCGGCGTCGTCGACCGACAAGGTGGTTTGCGTGACCACCGCCAGCTTTTCCACCTGCCCCACCTGCACCGACTCGACGTCGTGCACGTCTTCCACCAGGTGGATCCCGCTGCTGAGCTGCCCCATCGTGCCTTCGACCTCGGGGTGACCCTTGTGGCCGACCATGATGAACTCATAGCCCTCCTTGTGCAGCTTGGCCACCTCCACGTGCACCTTGGTGACCAGCGGGCAGGTGGCGTCGAAGATGCTGAAGCCGCGGGCCTGTGCCTCGCGCCGCACCTCCTGGCTGACGCCATGGGCGCTGAAGACCAGCGTGGCGCCGGGCGGCACCTCGGCCAGGTCCTCGATGAAGATCGCGCCCTTGGCCTTCAGGTCATTGACCACGTAGGTGTTGTGAACGATCTCGTGGCGCACGTAGATCGGCGCGCCAAATTTCACGAGTGCCCGCTCCACGATCTCGATGGCGCGGTCGACGCCGGCACAAAAGCCACGTGGCTCGGCCAACAGCACTTCTTGCACGGTGGGCGACATCACAGCACTCCGATCAGGTGAACTTCAAAGCTCACGGGCTGGCCCGCCAGCGGGTGGTTGAAATCGAACAACACCCAGTCTTCGCCCAGCTCGCGCACGACGCCAGCGTAGGCGCCCTGCCCGTCGGGCGTCGGAAACTGCACGACGTCGCCCACGGCGTAGGTTTCGTCCGGGTCGCCCAGCTCGGCCAGCAGGCTGCGTTTGACCCGCTGCAGCAAATCCGGGTTGCGGTCGCCGAAGGCTTCGCCGGCGGCCAGCTCGAAACGCTCGCGGCTGCCTTCGGCCAGGCCGATCAAGCGCTGTTCCACGGCGGGCGCGAGCTCCCCCGTGCCCAGCGAGAGCGTGGCCGGCTTGTCGTGGAAGGTGTTGATGACGTCGGCGCCATCGGGACCGGCCAGGCGGTAGTGCAAGGTCAGGAAGGAGCCGGGCTGGACGTGGTTCAAAGGGATTTCCGCTTGGATAGACTCACCGGATTTTAAGTGGGGTCGCTCGCGGCCCATCATGTGCTCAAAGACATCCCTACCGACGCACGTCCGCGAGAAAAGCTGCTGGCCCAAGGGCCGGCCGCGCTGGCCGACGTCGAACTGATCGCGCTGTTGCTGCGCACCGGCGTGCGTGGCACCCCGGTGCTGCAACTGGCCGAACAACTGCTGACCGCCTTTGGCGGCCTGGGCGGGCTGCTGCGCGCCCAGGCGGGCGAGCTGCAGCGGGTCAAGGGGATCGGGCCCGCCAAGCGCGCCGAGCTGAGCGCCGTACTGGAGCTGGCGCGCCGTTCGATGGGCCAGCGGCTGCGCGAGCGCCCGGTGTTCGAGTCACCGCTGCAAGTCAAGGAGCACGCCCGGCTGCAACTGGCCCACCTCGGGCATGAGGTGTTCGCCGTCATGTTCCTGGACGCGCAACACCGGCTCATCCACTGGGAAGAAATGTTTCGGGGCTCATTGACGCAAACCAGCGTCTACCCGCGCGAGGTGGTGCGGCGCGCGCTGGAGCTGGGGGCCGCGGCCGTGATCCTGCTGCACAACCATCCCTCGGGCGTGGCCACGCCGTCGCGCGCCGACGAGCACCTGACCCAGACGCTGAAAGCCGCCCTGGCCCTGGTCGATGTGCGCGTGCTGGACCACCTGGTGGTCGGGGCGGACGAGGTCGTGTCCTTCGCCGAAAAAGGCTTGATGTGAGCCCGCCACCCCGCCCGCCCAAGGCACGCGTGAACAGCCTGAAGGACCTCGCGCCCCTGCAACGCGCCCTGGCGGACGCCGAGCGAGAGCGCCTGCGCCGGGAAGCCGAGGCGCGCGAGCGTCGGCTGCGCGAAGACCGCGAACGCCGCCTGTTCGAGCTCAGCGTCGGCGAGGTCAGCCCGCTGCGACGCGGCGCGCCCTTGCCGCCCCCGCTGCCCCGCCCCGAGGCCGAGCCACGCCAACGCGAGCGCGACGAAGCCGCGGTGCTGATCGAAGCGATCTCGGACGAGTTCGACGTGGAATCGCTGCTGGACACCGACGACGCGCTGTCGTTTCGGCGGCGCGACGTCGGCCCGGAAGTGGTGCGCAAGTTGCGTCGCGGCGTCTGGGCCATCCAGGCCGAGCTTGATTTGCATGGCCTGCGGCGCGACGAAGCGCGCGACGAGCTGGCCGCGTTCATGCGACGCGCCACCCGCCACGGCCTGCGCTGCGTGCGCGTGATCCACGGCAAGGGCAACGGGTCGCCCGGGCGCGAGCCGGTGCTCAAGTCGAAAGTCAAGACCTGGCTGGTGCAGCGCAACGACGTGATGGCGTTCGCTCAGGCGCGCGCGGCGGATGGCGGCCACGGGGCGGTGCTGGTGCTGCTGCGGCCGCGGGTCGATGCCTGCGGAAGCGCGCCCGCCGCGGCGGTGCCGGGCACTTGAGTGCGCTGGCGTGAGGTGCGGCCTCAGGCGCCGACGTTGCGCATCCAGTCGGCGGTTTTGAAAAAGGACTCCGCCAGCCGCACCACCAGCACCTCATCGAGGTGCTGCTCGCGCATCGCGCGGATCATGCAGAGCATCCACTGGTCGCGGGCGGCCACGCCGATGGGGTAAGGCAGGTGGCGGGCGCGCAGGCGTGGGTGGCCGTGGCGCTGTTCGTACAGCGGGGGACCGCCCATCCAGCCACTGAGAAACCAGTACAGCTTGTCGCGCGAACCATCGAGCGAGGTCGGGTGCAGCGCCCGCAACTCGGCGAAATCCGGGTCCAGGTCCATCAGGTCGTAGAAGCGGTCCACCAGACCGCGCACGCCCACGTCACCGCCCACGGCGCGGTACAGCGCGCTGGCCTCGTCCTGATCGTCGGGCGGTTGGGGGGTGCTCTGCAGCGCGTCGCTCATTCGGGCCTCGTCAGGTGGACAGCCGCTCCGCCACGGCCTGCACCGCGCGCGCGCTGGGGCAGCCCGGCAGCATCTGCATCAACAGTTGCCGCTTCTGGATGGCTTCGCGCACCGAGGGGTCGGCGGGCACTTCGCCCACCAGGATCAGCTTCACGGCCTCCGCGGTGCCGTCCAGTTCGCGGGCCAGCGTGGGGGTGACGTAGCGGTCGATGACTTGTTGCAACTGGCCGCGAATCACCTTGCCCTCGCCGCTGCGGTTGACCTGGTTGACCACCAGGTAGATCAAGCGGCGCTGCTGCTGGCTGGCCAGCACCTTGATGGTGGCGTAGGCGTCGGTCAGCGACGTGGGCTCGGGCGTGGCCACCACCAACACGTCGTCGGCCAGCGACACGGTGTACAGCACCACATCGGAGATGCCGGCGCCGGTGTCGAGGAGGATGCGGTCGTAGCGCGGCGCCACCTTTTCGATGACCTCGAGCAATTGATCGCGCACTTCCGGGGTCAGGCGCGAGTACTCGACCAGCCCCGAGCCTGCCAGCAACACATCGAAGCCGCCGGGTGCGGGCAGCAAGGCCGCGTCCAGCGTGGACTTGCCCGTGAAGACGTCGTGCAGCGTGGTCTTGGGGAACAGGTTGAGCACCACGTCGAGGTTTGCGAGGCCGAGGTCGGCGTCGAGCACCAGCACACGTTCGCCGCGGCGGGCCAGCGCCGCCGCGAGGTTGGCCGACATGAAGGTCTTGCCCACGCCGCCTTTGCCGCTGGTGACGGCCACGATGCGCGCGCGGCGCCCAGGGGGCACGGCGGAGGCCGAATCGGGGGTGGGTCGGGGCGTATTCATTCGAGATCCTGAAACTGGGACGTTGCGAACAACAGGCTCTTTTCTTCGGCACTGACCTGAAGCAAGGAAGGCTGTTCCAGGCAGGACTTGTTGCGTCCGCCGGATTTCGCAAGGTAGAGCTGTTGGTCGGCGCGCTCGATCCACAACAGGGCCGACGACCGGACCCATTGCGGCGCAAAGGCACCGCCCAAGCTGATGGTGACGCTCACCGGCCCGCCGATGGGCAAGGGAATGGGCGTGTTGGCCACCCGGGTGCGGATGCGCTCGGCCACGTTCTGCCCGAACACGGGCGGGCAGTTGGGCAGGATCACCGCGAACTCTTCACCGCCCAGGCGAGCCACGGTGTCCATGGGACGAACGCAGTCCAGCAGGGCCTGCGCCACCGCCTTGATGACCACGTCACCGCCGTTGTGGCCGTAGACGTCGTTGACCTTCTTGAAGTGGTCGATGTCCACCACCAGCAGCAGCGCCGGCTCGCCCGCGCGCGCCACCCGGTCGACCTCCCGGGACAAGGCCAGTTCGAACTGGCGGCGGTTGGCCAGGCCAGTCAAGGCGTCGCGGCTGGACAGCTCGCACAGGCTGTTGATCACGGCCTGCAGCCATTCGGTGGAGCCCACCGCCAGCCCGCTGGGCAGTTGCTGGCCCGATTGGATCAGCAGCTGCAGCGCGGCCTGCAGGTCCAGGCCCTCGGCACGATCGGCCACGGCTGGGGGCAGCGTGGCTGCCAGCGGTGGGTCGACGGACGTCAGGGATGAACTCATGGAGGAGATGCGGCGTTCGATGCAATCCAGTCTAGCAGCGGGCCGGCGCAGCGGGGCTCA
>CALRPU020000005.1:0-157921 GCA_943370175.1 Hydrogenophaga intermedia
TGCAGACCGCCCTGGACCTGCCGCTGCTGCTGATCACCCACGACGACGACGACGTGGCCAGCCTCGCGCAAGCGGTGGTGCACCTGCACGCGGGGCAGGTGGTGGACCCACCGGCCATGGCCCGCGCCTGGCCCGCCTCGCCCACGCCATGAGCGCCCACCGATCTCGCCCCAAGCCCGCTTCGGCCCCGGCGCCCTTGCTCTCGGTGCAGGCCGCGCTGTCGCTGCTGATCGACGGCCAGCCCACCGGCGGCCCGCAGCGCCTGGCCCTGCTGCGCGCCGTGGCCGAGCACGGGTCCATCACCCAGGCGGCCATCGCGGTGGGCATCAGCTACAAGTCGGCCTGGGAGGCGATCAACGCGCTGAACGCGCTGGCCGGCCAGCCGCTCGTGGCGCGCAGCAGCGGCGGGCGCGGGGGCGGCGGCACCGTCGTCACCGACCACGGCCGCCGCTTGATCGAGCGCTGCCAGCAGGTCGAGGCGGTGCACCAGCGCTTCGTGCGGCTGATCTCGGACAACGCCATGAACCTGGACACCGATTTTTCGCTGCTGAAGGTGCTGAACGTGAAAACGAGTGCGCGCAACCAGTGGGTGGGCACGGTGGCGGCCATCCGCGCCGGCGCCGTCAACGACGAGGTGGAGGTGCTGATGCCCGGCGGCGCGCGCGTGGCCGCCGTGGTCACCCGTGAAAGCACCGACGCCCTCGGCCTGCGCCTGAAGCAGACGGTGATCGCGCTGGTGAAGTCGTCGTCGGTGCTGATCGCCACCGACTTGCAAGGCGCCCGGGTGTCGGCCCGCAACCGCTTGGAGGGCCGCGTCACCCGCGTCACACCCGGGGCGGTCAACGCCGAGGTGCAGGTGCAGACCGACTGCGGCCTGCCGGTCGTGGCCATCGTCACGCAGGGGTCGCTGGACGCGCTGGCGCTGCAGCCGGGCGCCGCCGTGACGGTGATGGTGCAGGCCTCGGACGTGCTGCTGGCCACGGTGACGGCTTAGCAGGGCATGGCGGCCTCTCAGGGTTGACCTGACTTGCCACCCGGCGCCCCGCTGCATTCAATGCGGGCAGCCAGCGCCCGGGTGCGCCAGGGCCCGAGCGCCCTCGGCGTCTCGCGCGCGCCCAGCGTCCCGCCTTCATCCACGGCCACCGGCCCCTTTCGGATCCTGCATGTCCCAAGACTTTGACCGCCGCCACTTCCTCGCCACCGGCACGGGGCTCGCCCTGGCCCTCGCCGCGGGCCCGCTGCGGGCCCAGGCGGCCTACCCCAGCAAGACGGTGAAGATCGTCGTGGCCTTCCCGCCGGGCGGGCTCACCGACGCGTACGCGCGCATGTTCGCCGAGCAACTCAGCACCCAGCTCGGTGGCACCTCGGTGGTCGAAAACAAGCCCGGGGCGGGCGCCATCCTCGCCATCGACGCGGTGGCCAAGTCGCCCGCCGACGGCCACACGCTGCTGATGACCACCTCGGGCACGGTGTGGCAGAACCGCGTGCTCTACAGCAAGCTGCCCTACAACCTGGACAAGGACGTGGTGCCGGTGGTGTTCTTCCCATCGGGCCCGCTGGTCATCGGCGTCAGCGAAAAGGTGCCGGCCACCAACCTGAAGGAGTTCATCGCCTACGCGAAGCAAAACCCCTGTTCGATGGGCACCTACGCGCCGGGCTCGGTCCCGCACATGGTGGCCGACCAGATCAACCGCAGCGACGGCACCAAGATCCAGTCGGTGCACTACCGTGGCGAAAGCCCGATGTGGGTCGACCTGGCGTCGGGCCAGATCCAGATCGCCGTGGGCAGCTACCAGTCCTTCGCCACCGTGGCCACGCGCGGCGTCAAGCCCATCGCCGTGACCGGCAACTACCGCAGCCCCAAGCTGCCCGACGTGCCCACCGCCTTGCAGCAAGGCCTGACCGGCCGCCTGTGGAGCCTGGAGGGCGGCCTGCCCCTGATGGCCCCGGCCGGCACCCCCGAGGCCGTGCTGCAGGCGCTGTCCCGCGTGGCGGTGCAAGGTGCCGAGACCGAGCGCGCCGCCAAGCTGCGCGAGCAATTCGCCATCCCCAACAAGCCGAAGAACCTGAAGGACACCCGCGCCGACTGGGAGCGCGACGTGCCGGTGTGGATCAAGCTGGCGGTGGACCTGGGCATCAAACTGGATTGAGCCGGGGCGCTGGGTGCGGCGGTGGCGGCCGACTTCGGCATGCCAGCGCCGCTGCGCCAGAATTCGGGCCGCACGCTGCCTTGAATTCACCACCGCGCCCATGCTCCGCTACACCAGCATCCCCGTCACCGCCTTCCAGCAGAACTGCTCCATCGTCTGGTGCGACCAGACCTTGGAGGCCGCGGTCATCGACCCGGGCGGCGACCTGCCGCGGTTGCAGGCCGAGGTGCAGCGCCGTGGGCTGGTGTTGCAGCAGATCCTGCTGACGCACGCGCACATCGACCACGCGGGCGGCACGGCGGCGTTGGCCAAGGCCTTGTCCTTGCCGGTGGTCGGGCCGCACCCAGGCGACCAGTTCTGGATCGACGGCCTGGCTCAGCAGTCGCGCATGTTCGGCTTTCCGCCGGCCGAGGCCTTCACCCCCACACGTTGGCTGGCCGACGGCGACGCGGTCGACGTGGGCCGCAGCCGGCTGGCCGTGCGGCATTGCCCGGGGCACACGCCCGGCCATGTGGTGTTCCACAGCGCCGAGGCCCGGCGGGCGTTCGTGGGCGACGTGCTGTTTGCCGGCAGCATTGGCCGCACCGACTTTCCCGGCGGCGACCACGACACCTTGATCGCCAGCATCACCGAGCGGCTGTGGCCGATGGGCGATGACACCGTGTTCATCCCCGGCCATGGCCCGGAGAGCAGCTTCGGCGAGGAACGCCGCAGCAACCCTCACGTGCGCGGCACCTGAGCGAACCGGTGGCTCAGAGGCGGCGGGCGATCGTCACCGCCACCGCCGAGCCGCGCCCGACCAGTGCGCACCAGGCGCGCAGCAGCGGCCCAGGTGGGCCGGATTGCAAGGCGGCCGCCTCGTCGCGGTGCTCGCACTCGTCGGCCTGGCACTCGGCCAGCAGCTGGCGCAGGGCGGCGTGCTCGGGGCGGCCGTCCAGGCGGTCCAGTTGCTGCTGGTAATGGTGGTCGACGAAGCGTTCCACCGCCTCGATGGTGGCGTACACCGCCCGGGGGCCGAACAGCGCGGGCAGCGCGCCGGTGGCGAAGCCGGCCAGCCGCCACGGCCCGAGCAGCCAACTGCGGCGGGCGGGCGGCAGCAGCGCGCTGACCAGGTCCAGGTGGTGTTGCTCGGTGGCGCGGTGCCGCTGGGCAAAGTCGCGCAGCGCGGGGTCGCGGGCGATGGCCAGCACGCCGTGGTAAATCCACACGGCGCCGGTTTCTCCGGCGTGGTCTGAGCGCAGCTCGCCGACCAAATCGGCCGGGACGCCGGGGGTGTCCAGCCGCCGTGCCCAGCGCTGCAGGCCGGGGCGCAGGTGCAGGAAGCCGCGGTAGGCCACTTCCATCAGCGGCGTCACGCCGGGCAGGCGGGCCAGGGCCGCCGCCCAGCGCCAGCCGGGCAGCGCGGCCCACAGCGCCACAAAGGCTTCGGCGCCCGACAGCACGCGCCCATCGGCGGCCACCACGTGAAAGCGCGCAAGGTAACTGGCGCGGTCGTTCGGGTTGGGCACGGCCGCGTCGGCTTGGCTGACGTCGGTCCAGGCGATGGCTTGGCTGGCCGCCAGGCCCTGGTACAGCGCGATTTCTCGCCGGCACAGCGGGCAGGCGCCGTCGTAGAGCACCGACAGCTCGGCACAACGCTCGGCCGGGGTGGGCTGGGTGGTCGGGGCGGTCGGCGCCCCATCGGGCAGCGGCGTCGAGCGGGGGGAAGTACTGCGGAACATCATCGGCCCAGATGCTGACAGCACCGCGCGCCGCCCGCCGGCCAGGCCGGGCAAGACCTTGCCGGGGGCTCAAGCAAGCCGTCAGCGCACCGTGACCTGGGCCCGGGCGCGCGGGCCGCGCCCGACGGTCAGCACCAGCCCCGGGCGCAGCAGGCGGCGGCGCTGCATCGCGCCCAGGTCGCTCCACAGCGCACCGCGGTAGACCATGCCCGGCACCGGCGGCCGCGACGGCGGGCGCGTGAGCCGCTGGGAATGGTTGCCGTCGGGCGGCACGGGCACCAGCTGCCAGCGGTGCGCCTCGGGCCGCCCGTGTGCGTCGGGCACCACGAATTCGATCAGCCACGGGCTGCCCGCCACCTCGTCTTGCATCAGCCCGAAGCGCAGCAGCAGCACGGTGGCGCCGCGGGGCGCGGCGATGCGGCGGTCGTCCGCGGGCTGCAGCAGCTGCGCGGCGATGCCCATGTCGTCCGCTCCCAGGCTCATCTCCGGGAAGTCCTCGTCGTCGAGCTCCTGGTAGAAGACGCTCGGCAGCACGCTCGGCGGGGTCGTGGCGTTCACGGTGGGGTCCTGGTGGAGGGGGCGGGCGGGGTCGTTCGGGCCGCGTCAAAAGCCGCGGGACAGGTCGACCTTGCGCAGCGAGGTCTTGCACTCCGGGCAGAACAGCCGGATGGTCTTCAGCGAGCCCCACATGGTGCAGGTGGAGGCGGTCTGGGCCGCGTCCTGCCACAACGGGGTGCCGCTCGGCACCCCGGTCGAACAATGCGGACCCTGGTGGTGCACGTGGTGCGACGTGAAGGTGGGGTAGTGGTGGGGCTGGCGGTCGGGCTGGCCGCGGGCGCCGGTGGCGGTCAGGTGCAACTTGTGCCCGAGTTCGTGGATGACCAGCGCCGCCGCGCTGTCCGCGGCCAGGATGGTGTCGGTGTTCGGGTCGCGCATGTTCAGGTAGATCACGGGGAAGTCGTTGTAGGCCCAACCGACCGCCCAATGGGAGATCACCTTGAGCCTCACTTGCACCCGCAGGCTGCGCGCCGTGGCCGGCCAGGGCCGCAGGCTGCGCAGGTCCACCGACACGCTGTCCGCAAAATTGTCCGCGCCCAGGATGTCTTCGAGCGGGATGGTGCGCCAGCCGCGCTCGCCGGCGAACTGCGCCCGGGCTTCGAGCAGCTGGCGTCGGCTGGTCAGGGGCACCACCACGTAGCGCCGGTCGCCGCGCCGCAGGTCCACCTGGGGAAACTGGTCGAAGCCGTCGCCTTCGCGGGCCAGCACGCGCTCGAAGCGCAGCGACTCGGTCGAGTCGGTGACGAACTGGCCCACGATCACGCTCAGGCAGTGCGGGCGCAGCGCCTGCACGTCCGGGTCGCTGTCCATGGCGTTGACGCCAACCCGGTGCAGGTGCTCGCTCAGCTCGGATTCCTCGCACACACCCAGCTCCGTGTCCGTCAGCGTGGCCGTGCGGTGCAGTTCGAGGTCCAGCGGGTCGAGGTCGCTGGTGATGGCGTCAAGCGCCTCGAAGGCGCCGGCCTGCCCCTCGGCATAGCGCACCACCGGCCGGATCGACACCCGCCGACGCACGTCCACCGCGTTGCTGCTGCGCACGAACGCGCCGCCCGTCAGCGCGCCCTCGACCCGAAAGCGGTAGCCACCCATCGACGGCAGCTCGATGCCCGGCTCCAGCAGCAGCTCGCCCTGGGCGTCGGTGGATGCGGTGTGCTCGGTCTCGTCCAGCACCAGGTGGGCCAGCCGCCGCTCGCGCGTCGACAGGGTGGCGCTGGTGTCCGGGAAGCCGTGCGGGTGGTCCTCGCGCACCAGCCGCAAGCGCACCGGGACGGCCTGGGGCGGGGTCACGCGCACCGTGATGGGCGGTGAGCGGCCGAGCTGGTTGGCCGAGGTGACCGCGGGGTCGCGGCCGACCAGGTCGGCCGAACTGAGGTTGACGAACTGCTTGCGCGCACCCGAGAACGCCGGCTTGGCCCCGGGTTGATCCGCGAACTCGACGAGCACCAGCGTTGGCTGCGTGGGGCAGCCCGGACAGGCCTCGGTGCCCAGGTCGGTGCCCGCGGGGTCGGGGGTCCCGCCGCCAGGGTCCAGCTCGAGGCCACGCTGGGCGTCAGTGGTGAGCGTCTGCAACCAGCTCATTCAGAGCCTCCTTGAGGTGGGCGACCTGGTCGTCCACGGTCTGGCGGGGCCCGCCGGCGGGTGGCAGGTGCTGCTGAATCAAGCGCACGCACCGCCCCACGCCGAACACCAGCCCGCCGGCGAGGCAGGCCGATTCCAGCCGCGGCGTGGTCTGGGGCAGGCTGGCGACCATCGCGCGTTCGGCCAGCGCATGCCGTTGCAGGGCCGTCGCCTGGTCCTTGGTGAACACCGCTGCGGCGATGGCACGCACCGAGTCCTTGGCGAAGTCGTCGTCCAGCGCGCGGCGCAGGGCGTAGCAGGCGCCGGGCATGAAGGCCTCGGCGCGGCGCGCGGCGTCACGGAACGGCGACGACCAGTGGGCCGCCACCCAGCGTCCGGCCGCTTCGGCGTCGACGTCGGGCAACACGAAGTGCAGGGAGCGCAGCGGGTCGGCCAGCGGCAGGTCCGCGGGCGGTGGGCGCAGGCGTTCGTCGGCGAACCAGGCGGCGCCCAGCGCGGCGGCGGCGTCCAGGTGTGCAGCGGCTTGCGCCTCGCGCCAGGGCGCGCCCGACCGCAGGGCGCGTTCCCACAGGCGGGCGGCGTGGTCGGCGTCGACCTGCAGCCAGCGTGCCGCCGCGCCGGCGGCCCGATGCAGCGACGCGGCCCGGCTGGCGCGCACGGCCGCCAGTCGCGCCAGCCGGCCTGCGGGGGTGGTGTCGGTCGGCGGGCCATCGGCCGCGTTCAGCCGCGCGTCAACGTCGCGGCTCAGGTCGACGCCGTGCCGTCGAACGCGGTCGGACGACAGGGCGGCCACTTGCCGGAGCGTGAGCTGCATGGGGTCGCGGTGGTGAAGTTCGGGGGCCGAATCAATCTATCAGAGGCCCCCAGCGGTGCACAGGGGGCCGGGCCCTTCCGCGCGGCCTGGAACCGGGCATATGCAACGACTTGGCCCGCAGGGTGAGACCATGCGCCGCCGTGGTCCGCGATTTGCATCGCGGCAGGCCTCGGCGTCGCAGCGCCACCGTCACTCAGGAAGGCATCGCATGGCACGCATCACGCCCGGGGTCGGCCCCCGGCATCCACAGGTGGTGGTTCTCGTGGGGGCCACGGGCGACCTGGCCCGGCGCAAGCTGCTGCCGGGGCTGTACCACCTGACCAGCGCGGGCTTCATTCCCGGCTGCCGGATCATCGGGGTGTCGCTGGACGAGATCGACGCCGATGGCTTTCGCGCCATCGCCCGGCAGGCACTGGACGAGTTCTCCAGCCGCCGCCCCAAGCCTGCCGACTGGGACGCCTTCGCCGCGTGCCTCGACCACGTGCCGCTGGCTGCGGGTGCGCCGGCGCTGAAGGCGGCGGTGGCGCGGGCCGAACAGGCGCTGGGCCCGGACTGCCGCCGCCTTCACTACCTCAGCGTCCCGCCCAACGCGGCCTTGCCCGCGGTGCAGATGCTGGGCGAGGCCGGTTTGGTGGAGCACGCCCGCATCGTGATGGAAAAGCCCTTCGGCACCGACCTGGCCAGCGCGCAGTCGCTGAACCGGCGCCTGCACGAGGTGTTCGACGAGGACCGCATCTTCCGCATCGACCACTTCCTGGGCAAGGAGGCGGCGCAGAACATCCTTGCCTTTCGCTTTGCCAACGGGCTGTTCGAGCCGATCTGGAACCGCACCTTCATCGACCACGTGCAGATCGACGTGCCCGAAACCCTGGGCCTGGGCAAGCGCGCGGGCTTCTACGAGCAAACCGGGGCCTACCGCGACATGGTGGTCACGCACCTGTTCCAGATCCTGGGCTTCATGGCGATGGAGCCACCCACCTCGCTGGAGCCCGCGCCCATCAGCGAGGAAAAGAACAAGGTGTTCCGCAGCATGCTGCCGATCCAGCCGGCCGACGTCGTGCGCGGCCAGTACAGCGGCTACCGCGCCGAGGAGGGCGTCGACCCCGAGTCCGACACCGAGACGTTCATCGCGCTGAAGTGCCACATCGACAACTGGCGCTGGGCCGGCGTGCCGTTCTACCTGCGCACCGGCAAGCGCTTGGCGGAGGGACAGCGCATCATCTCGATTGCCTTTCGCGAGCCGCCGAAAAGCATGTTCCCGCCGGGCTCGGGCGTCGGCGCGCAAGGGCCCGACCACCTGACCTTTGACCTCGCCGACGCCTCGAAGATGTCCTTGAGTTTCTACGGCAAACGGCCCGGCCCGGGCATGCGGCTGGACAAACTGAGCCTGCAGTTCGCCATGCATGACACCGGGCTGATCGGCGAAGTGCTGGAAGCCTACGAGCGGTTGATCCTCGACGCGATGCGCGGCGACCGCACCCTGTTCACGACGGCCGAGGGCATCGAGCGGCTGTGGCAGGTGTCGATGCCGCTGCTGGACGCGCCGCCACCGGTGCGCCTGTACCAGCCGGGGTCCTGGGGCCCGAAGCCGGTGCACCAATTGATCGCGCCGCACGCCTGGCGCCTGCCGTTCGAACGCGCCTGGCGCGGGCCGAACCCGGCCGGTGGCTGAGCGCCGCGCCGGGGCTCAGGCGGATGCCGGGGGCGGCGCCCGGTCGCTCCACAGCACGCCGCCCGTGGCCCAGTCCTGTTTGGCCACGTCGACGAAGATGACGTCGACGCTGTCGGGCGAGGCGCCAAGGGTGCGCACGCAGGCGTCGGTGATTTCTTGCGCCAGGGCGCGCTTCTGGGCCGGCGTGCGGCCTTCAAACAGTTCAATGCGGATCAGGGGCATGGGGCAGTCGACGTGGGTTGAAGGGTCGGTGGGCGTGTCGGGTGAAGGCTCTGTCCACGCGTGTCCAGCGGGGTGTTCATGCTAAAGCGGATGGTGGCGACCGCCACGTCACGCGGTGCACAATCCAGGATGCCTGGCGACCCGCCAGGACCGAGCTTGCACCCATGATCGACCTCGCTGTGCTCACGATGACGGAGATCATCCGTCTGCAGAACCAACTTCAGCAGGAACTGGTTCGCCGTTTTGAACGGCAGGCGCTGCTCGTCTTCTCGGACATCGTGGGTTCCACCCCGTACTTCGCTCGCTTCGGCGACGCCGCGGGCCGGCAGCTGCAGCAGCTCCATTTCGACTTGTTGGGCAATTGCATCCATCCGGTGCAGGGCCGCATCGTCGACACGGCGGGCGACGGTGCCTTCTGTGTGTTCCCGAATGCCGACATGGCGGTGCGCGGCATCATCGCCTTCCAGGAGCAGATGGCCCGCGAGAACACGTCCCGCGGTCGCCACCATCAGCTGCAGGTGCGCGTGGGCATGCACTGGGGCCCGGTGCTGACGGACGGCGTCGAGGTGGCCGGTGATTCGGTCAACCTGTGCGCGCGCGTGGCCTCGTCCGCCGAGCCCGGCGAGATTCGCATGACGCGCGAGGTCTTTCAGGAACTGAGCCGCGCCAACCGCCTGAGCTGCCGCGTGCTGGGCAGCGTCGTGCTGAAGGGCGTGGCCCAGCCGGTGGACGTGCTGGCGCTCGACTGGCGCGATCCGCTGGTGTTTCCGCGCCGCCTGCGCATCGAGGAGACGACCGAAGAGTTGGTGCTGCCCCAGCAGGACATCGTCACCTTTGGCCGCCTGCCGGAGCACAACGGCGTGCGCGCCAACGACATCGTGCTGTCCCACCCTGACCCCGAGCTCTCGCGTCAGATCAGCCGCTGGCACTTCGAGCTGCGCCGCTTCGCCGATGGCTTGCGGCTTCGGGCCTTGTCCGACAGCAGCACCGAGGTCAATGGCTGGCCGGTCGACAAGGGCGCCGACGTGCCCGTGGTGGCCGGCGCGCGCATCCGGGTGGCCGACGCCCTGACCTTGACGCTGGTGGGTCCGGACGTCATCGACGACGTCGACGACGCGGACTCCACGACGATGTTCCGCCGGCCGCAGCTGCGCGCCAGCTGACGATCAGACCGGCGGCACCAAGCCTTCACCCAGGCGCCGCGGCGCCAGGTACTCCAGGCGGTACTGCTCGAAAGGCAGGCTGTCCATCGACTCGATGCGTGCCTGCTCGTGCACGGACGCCCACGCCAGTTCGGCAAAGGCGTGTTCATCCTGCGCCGACCAGGGCAGGGCGGTGAGCTGCTGGCGCGTGCGCTCCGAGCGGTCGTCGATGAAGGCGAGGTGGCTGCCGCCGTGCTGGTGCTGCATGCCGTGCAGCACCCGGGCCGAGGGCAAGGTGTGGGGCTGGGCCAGGCGCTCGCGCATCTGGGCGACGGTGTCGCGGTGGGCCGTGCCCCCCAGGCTGGCGTCCAGCCGCGCGGCGATGGGCACGCATTCGTCGATCAGCGCCGCGGCCCAGTCGCTCAGGCGCACGCGGCCGTCACCGCGCTCCAGTTCCAGCCCGGGCTCGCGGCCCTGGGCGGCGGTGCGGTGCTGGTTGCGTGCCAGGGCGGCGATTTCTTGCGGTGTGTCCGGCGGGCTGTTGCTGAGCAAACAGTGCAGCAGAAACACGTCGAGAAAGTGCGCGGTGGTGGCCGACAGGCCGATGGGCTCGAAGGGGTCGAGGTCCATGCAGCGCACCTCGACGTATTCCACGCCGCGCTCGCGCAGTGCGTGCAGCGGCCGTTCGCCGGGGAAGATCACCCGCTTCGGTCGGATCGTGCCGTAGAACTCGTTTTCGATCTGCAACAGGCTGGTGGCCAGCTGGCGGTAGGCGCCGTCGGGCCCGCGCACGCCGATGGCTTCGTAGGCGGGGTAGCGGCGGGTCAGCGCGTCGTGCAGCGAGGCGCCATAGCCCGCCAAGCTGTTGTAGCTGACGGCCAGGCTGGCCTGGGCGTCACTTTGATAGCCCAGGCGTCCCATGCGAAGCGAGGTGGCGTGGGGCAGGTGCAGCCCGCCCTCGCCCAACGGCGTGAGCCCGTGCGGCTGGCCATCGACGAAGCTGGAGCACACCGCCGGCGACGCCCCGAACAGCAACAGCAGCAAGAACGAATGGCGTCGGAAGTTGCGGATCAGCCCGAAGTAGGCCTCGCTCGACACGCCCGGCATCGACCAGTTGTAGTGGATGCCCGAAATGGTCTGCATGCGCCGGCCGTAGCGAAAGCCCAGCCCGGTGCGGTACACGGTCTTGGCCTGGCCGACGTTCGAGCTGCCGTACTGGCCCAAGGGGATCTGGTCGTCTGCCGGCAGCTTGCACGGCATGCTCGACACCCACAGCCGCTCGTCGCCGGCCGCGTCCAGCACGCGGTACACGCCCTGGTGGATGCGCTGCAGTTCGGCCAGGCAGTCCGGCACGCTCGCGTGCGCGCCCGTGACCAGCTCGAGCTGGGACTCGCTGAAATCGGTGGTGATGTGCGGGTGGGTCAGCGCGCTGCCCAAAGCCGCGGGGTGCGGGGTGGTGGCCAGCGCGCCACCCGGGCGAGCGCGCAGGCTTTCCTTCTCGACGCCGCGGCGCATGCCGGTCAACTGTGACTCGGTCAGGCGCTGCAGGCTGGGGTTCAACAGGGTCACGCCCTCTCCTCGGTGTCTTGTGGCCCGAAGTTAGCAGACGATTCGCCTGTCATCCCGAGGTGGGGGCACTGCGTTGGGCGTTGTGTACCGGCGACACACCGCGCTGATTCTTCGGTTTGAACGGTAAAGCTGCCGGTATTGAACTTGCTGTCGATCTTCCAATCGACCGATAGTGAGTCCTTCGGACACCGATCTGCCCCACCACGATGTGCCTGATCATCAAGAAGCCCGCTGAACGCCGCATCGCGCCCGACTTCCTTGAGAACGCCTGGCAGCGCAACAGCCACGGCTGGGGGGCGTTCCACGTCGAAGACGGGCAGGTCGTGTGGGAGCGCGGGATGCACCTGCACGAGCTCATGGCCTACAACGCCCGGCTGCCGCTGGACCGCGAGGTCTACTTGCACGTTCGCAAGGCCACCTATGGGCCGGTGACCCCCGACTTGGCGCACCCCTACGTGGTCCGCCCGGGCCTGATGCTGATGCACAACGGCAGCATCAGCCACCTCGCGCCTCAGGACCCCCAACTCAGCGACACCGCCGAGTTGGCGCGTCTGCTGCGCAACATGCTGGACGGTTTGAGCGATGAGCAGGCCGAGTCGCTGATTCGGTCCGATGGTTTCGCGCGGCTGACCGCGCCTTTGATCCAAGGCTCGATGGTCGTGCTGTTCGACCGCCTCGGCGCGGTCCGGCTGGGCCGCGACTGGCATGTGGTGCAGCGGCACGAATGGGATGGCGTGATGCCTGGCATCGAGGTGTCCAACACCCACGCCTGGGTGCCCAAGTGGGGCCGACCGCCCACCGGCTGGCGTCAGTGGCCCCAGGCGGTGCTGGCCTGGTGGGGGGGACGGCAACGGCGCTCGGCGGCCTGAGGCCAACCTTCACCACAGCGGCAGCCACCGCCGCCACGCGCTGAGCCTCAGCGGTCGTCGTTGCGGCGCTGGGTGGCGCGGTGGGTCCACGGGGGCACCGGCGTCGGCCCGGACCACAGCCCGAGCTGACGGCGACGGGCCGATTGCTCCGCGGCCTCATAGGCCAGGCGGTCCGCCGGCGGCAAATCCCGTGCATAGGCCTTGGCATGCCAAGCCAGGCCCTGGCGAAGCAACACCAAGCCGCAATCCTGGCCGCCCGCGTCCAACTGGCCCACGGTGCGGCCATGCCGATCGGTGGCGTGCACGGTGAGCACCACGTGGCGGCCGAAAGCGCAGGCGTGCAGCGCCCGCCGCGCGTCCAGGCCGTGGGTTTGGCTCATTTCAGGCGCGTCGACCGCCGACAGCCGCACCACCACGGTGTGTCTGCCTTGCGTCAGGCTCACGGTGTCGCCATCGTGAACGCGTGTGACCGTGCCCACCAGCACCCCATCGGCCTGCACCCGCGGCGACCACAGCGTGGCGGCGGCGCCGGCCACCGCCAGTCCGAGCGCGAGCCTGACCGCTGCCCACGGGCGTTGGGCGCAAGGTGTTCGGCTCGGCGACATCGGGGCGGAACGCTGTGAGTGGAGGGTGGCGTGGAGGTGCCAGGATAGCCGGCGCCGGCCCATGAAAAAACCCCCGTCGGCATGGGCCAACGGGGGAAGATCCCGCGGGGTGCGGGTCAGGTGCCGTGAAACGCAGGGTGGCGCCAGGCCGGGATCACACGTTCTGGCGGTTGCGGCTGGCCCACAGGCTGAACAGACCCGCCAAGGCCGCACCGGCCGCGGCCGCGATCAGCACCGACTTGACCGGCTGCTCCTGAATCCGCGCGGCGGTGCGCTCGCCAGCCTGTTCGGCACGAAAGCGCAGCTCGGAGCTGGTGTCGCGGGCCCTTTCGATGCCACGGCGGGCCAAGTCGGCCACGTCGTCGACCACTGCCGCCAACGGGTCGCGGCGCTTGTTGCGCAGCTCGTCCAGACCGCCGGACAGCGCGTCCAGAGCGTCGTCCGTCACGCGGCGGGTGCTTTCCACGGTGTGCTGTGCGCCGTTCAGGGCGCGGTCGGCCAGTTGCTCGGCGCCGTTGGCCACCGCTTCGACAACGCCTTGGGGTTCGGCAGAACGCAGGAATGACTTCATGGGGATCTCCTTCAGTTGGGACTCAGGTCTTGCGGATCAGGCTGATGACAAAGCTGACCACGGCCATGACCACAAACACCACGAACAACACCTTGGCGATGCCAGCCGCGCCGGCGGCGATGCCACCGAAGCCGAACAGGGCGGCAATCAGGGCGATGACAAAAAACACGACCGCGTAATGCAGCATGGCTACCTCCAGTGATTCGGGGCTTGGGGCCCCGGGTTGCGGTTGACGCCACGGGGTGGGTGGCGATGGGTTCACTTTAGGCAGTCCGACCGGCGCGCGACATCGGCGTCGACCGCGAGCGTGCGTCGGTGGGCTGGGCAAGGCGCCGTAGGAAGGGGACTACGCACCAAAGACCGCGCATCAGACGGGCGCGCGCCAAAGAAAAAGCCCGCACGGCGAAGGCCGGTGCGGGCTGTCTTTGTTCTGGTGGCGCTTCAGGGATTCGAACCCCGGACCTGCGGATTATGATTCCGTCGCTCTAACCGACTGAGCTAAAGCGCCTCAAGCCCAAAATTATAGCTCGGTTTGTGGCACGTGGGCCAAGCCCGCTGTTGTACCCTGATGAGCCTCTTTGATCGGTACCGATGTTCAGCTTCTTCAAACGCAAGGCCGCGGTGACGCCACCGCCCGCGGTCGAACCCGCGGCGCTCCCCGTGGCCTTGCCCGATGCCGCCGCGGCGGCGTCGGGAAAGGCCTTCGTGCCGGCCACTGCCGCGGTCGATTCAACACCACCAACCCACCCGGCGCCGACCGCGCCGGCCGTGGTCGCGCGGGCACCGACGGGCCCCATCGTCCTGCCGCCCACCAGCGCCCCCAGCGGCTTGCGCAGCGGCTTGGCCGTTGGCATGACGTCGGGCGCGTTGGCGGACCCGCCGGCCGAGCCACTTGCCGATGCGGCCGAACGTCGGGGCTGGTTCGACAAGCTGCGCGGCGGGCTGCGCAAGACCGGCAGCGCCATCACCCAGGTGTTCACCGGCACCCGCATCGACGATGCGCTGTATGAGGAACTCGAGACCGCGCTGCTCGTGGCCGACGCCGGCGTCAAGGCCACCGAGCACCTGCTGGCCGACCTCAAACGCCGCGTCAAGGACGCCAAGGCGACCGAGCCCTTGCAGGTCAAGGCCTTGCTGGCCGATGCCATCACCGACCTGTTGCAACCACTGGAGCAGCCGGTCGAGGTCGGGCGCCACTCGCCGACCGTGATGATGGTGGTGGGTGTCAACGGCGCGGGCAAGACCACCAGCATTGGCAAGCTCACCCGCTACCTCGCTGATCACCGGCAGAAGGTGCTGCTCGCCGCCGCCGACACCTTTCGAGCCGCGGCGCGCGAGCAGCTGGCCGTGTGGGCCGAGCGCTCGGACGCGGGTGCCGCGGGCCGCACCGTGGCCGACGCCGCACCGGTCGAGTTCGTCAGCCAGGCCGGTGGCGACCCGTCGTCGGTGAGCTTCGATGCGGTGGTCGCTGGCCGGGCCCGCGGTTGCGACGTGGTGATCGCCGACACCGCCGGGCGCCTGCCCACGCAGCTCCACCTGATGGAGGAGCTGAAGAAGATCAAGCGCGTGATCACCAAGGCGCAGGGCGATGCGCCGCACGAGGTGCTGCTGGTCATCGACGGCAACACCGGGCAGAACGCGCTCACCCAGGTCAAGGCATTTGACGAGGCGCTGCAATTGACGGGCTTGATCGTGACCAAGCTGGACGGCACCGCCAAGGGTGGCGTCCTGGCCGCCATCGCCTTGTGGGGCATCGAACGCGCCAAAGCGAACCCGTCGTGGCGACCCGTGCCGGTTTACTTCATCGGCGTGGGTGAAAAGTTGGAAGACCTGCAGACCTTCCGCGCCCGCGAATTTGCGAACGCGCTGCTGGGCTGAGCCCCTCAGCGGGCGCCAGGCGAACGCCGGGGTTCAGCGGCGCAGGCCCGGCATGCCGCCCATGCCGCCCATGCCGCCCATGCGCTTCATCATCTTCATCAGGCCGCCGCCCTTCATCTTCTTCATCATGTCCCGCATTTGCTCGAACTGGTTGAGCATGCGGTTGACGTCCTGAACCTGCACGCCGGCGCCGGCGGCCACCCGGCGCTTGCGCGCGGCCTTGAGCAGCTCGGGCTTGCGGCGCTCCAGCGGGGTCATCGAGCAGATGATGCCCTCCATGCGACGCACATCGCGCTCGGCGCGGTCCATGTCGGCCTGCCCGATGTTGCCGGCCTTGGCCGTCATCTGCGAGGGCAGCTTGTCCATCAGCCCGGACAGCCCGCCCATCTTCTTCATCTGCGAGATCTGGCTCAGGAAGTCGTTCAGGTCGAAGCTGTCGCCGCTCTTGACCTTCTCCGCCAGCTTCTGCGCGGCGGCCATGTCCACGCCTTGCGTGACCTGTTCGACCAGCGCGACGATGTCGCCCATGCCGAGGATGCGGCCGGCGTGGCGTTCGGCGTCAAAGACCTCCAGCCCGTCAATTTTCTCGCTGGTGCCAGCGAACTTGATCGGCGCGCCGGTGATCTGCCGCACCGACATCGCCGCACCACCGCGCGAATCGCCGTCCATCTTGGTCAGCACGATGCCCGTCAGCGGCAGCGCGTCCTTGAAGGCCTTGGCGGTGTTGATCGCGTCCTGGCCCTGCATCGCGTCCACCACGAACAAGGTTTCCACGGGCTTCACCGCAGCGTGCAGCGCGGTGATCTCCTGCATCATGGCCTCGTCGATGGCCAGACGGCCCGCGGTGTCCACCAGCAGGACGTCGATGTAGTGCTTGCGGGCGTAGTCCAGCGCAGCCAGTGCGATGTCCACCGGGCGGTCGTCCTGGGTGGACGGGAACCATTCGGCGCCGGCCTGCTTGCTCACCAGCTTGAGCTGCTCGATGGCCGCCGGCCGGTACACGTCGGCCGACACCGTCATCACCTTTTTCTTGCGCTTCTCGATCAGGTGCTTGGCCAGCTTGGCCGTGGTGGTGGTCTTGCCCGCGCCCTGCAGGCCAGCCATCAGGATCACGGCCGGGGGCTGGGCGGCCAGGTTGATGTCGGCCACGCCTTCGCCCATGGTCGCCGCCAGCTCGCGGTTGACCACCGAGACCAGCACCTGCCCAGGGTTCAGCGACCCCACCACCTCCGTGCCCAGGGCCTTTTCCTTCACACGGGCGATGAAGTCGCGCACCACAGGCAGCGCCACGTCGGCTTCGAGCAAAGCCATGCGCACCTCGCGCAGCATGTCCTGGACGTTGTCTTCGGTGATGCGGGCCTGGCCCCGCATCGTCTTGACGAGTCGGCTCAGGCGGTCGGTGAGGGTGGAGGCCATGGGTGCTGGGGGTTGAGTGCGAAAGTACACTCGGCCCATGAGTTTATCTGCCGATGCCGCGGGCTCCCTTGCCACGGTGCTGAGCTTCACCACCGCGCTGGCCCTGGCCGCCTACCTGTTTGGCGCCGCCTTGCCCACGCAGCGTCAGATTGAGTTGCGCATGTGCCTGGTGGTGGCATGGCTCACGCACGCCGTGGCGATCGTCGCGGACATCACTGGCCTCGGGTTGCCCGAGATCGGCGCCCGGTTTGGCTTTGCCCCGGCCCTGTCCGTCACTTTGTGGCTCGTGCTGGCGGTGTACCTGCTGGAAAGCCGCTTTCTTCCGTTGGACCGCGCGCGGCGGGCCCTGGCCCTGCTCGGCGCGGCCGCGGTCATGCTGGCCTGGCTTTATCCGGGCGAGTTCCGAACCACGGCCGTGTCGCGTTGGGCGCCGCTGCATTGGGTGCTCGGCATCGCGTCCTATGGCCTGTTTGGCACGGCGGTGCTGCACGCCAGCCTGCTCAATCGCGCCGACCGCCAGATGCGCCTGAAGAAGCCGGGCGCCGCGGTGGCGCCGCAGGGCCTGCCCCTTTTGCGCCTGGAGCGCCTCACCTTTCGCTTCGTCGAGGCCGGCTTTGTCACCCTCACGGCGGCGGTGTTGCTGGGTTGGTGGTTCGCCAGCCCTTGGCGTTGGGACCACAAGTCGGTGTTTTCGCTGCTGGGCTGGCTGGTCTTCGCGGGATTGGTGGTAGGGCGCCGTGTGGCGGGCTGGCGCGGGCCGCACGCCACGCGCTGGCTGTACATCGGCGCGGTGCTGCTGCTGCTGGCCTACGTGGGCTCGCGTTTCGTGGTCGAAGTGTTGTTGCACCGGCCGGTGGCGTGACCGCGCCCATGACGCCATGAAGTACCTGGTGCTGGTCCTGATCGTGGTGGCCGTGATCATGCTGACGCGCTGGTCGCGTCCCAGGCGGGATGCCGAGCGCGCGCCTGACCCGGCGCGGCCGGCACCGGCGCCGGCGCCGGCCGCGATTCCCGCTGAGGCGATGCTGGCCTGCGCCCATTGCGGTGTCCATCTGCCTCGGGGCGAGGCTTTGCCCGGCCGCAGCGGGGTTTACTGCAGCGCCGCCCATCAGGCCCTGCACGACGCCAAGGCCCCCCAGGACCATGAGTGAGCCCGCGTCGCCGCGGCCCGGCGACCGACGCCGCCACGACCGGCGAGCCGCCGCACGGGGCAGCGACCACGCGGGTGGGCCCGCCGCTCAGCGCCTGTACGACCGCCGGGCCAGCGACCGTGGCGTTGCCACCGATGGCCTGAGCTTCTTTGCCGAGCCGCAGGCGGCGGCCGCGGCGGCGGGGCTCGGGCGCGACCTCACCGACATGGCGCGCTCAGGCCCGACCACCTTTCAGCGCATCTACCTGGCGTTCCTTGGGGCGCGGGCCGCCCTGGGGGTGATCCTGGTCGTGATGCTCGCGGTGGGCGGCTTCTTCGGCACCCGGCCCAGTGCGGTGATCGCCTCATTCAACATCGCCTACGCGACGCTGGTGCTGAGCATGTGGCTGCTGCCACGATTCCGCGGGGCGCCGGCTTCGCCCAACGCTCCTTCGCACCTGAGTCTGGGGCAGTGGCTGGCCACCATCGGGGTGGACAGCCTGTGCTTCCTGACGCTTCACGTGCTGGCCCCGGCGTCCAGCTTGAACTACTCCGCGATGCTGGTGTTGCCGGTGCTGATGGCCTCGGTGCTGACACCGCGCCTGATGGGCCTGGGGACGTGTGCGGCGGTGACCCTGGTGCTGCTGATCCACGCTGTGCTGGAGGCGCTGGCCGGTGGCGACGCGCCCACGCTGCTCACCCAGGCTGGCCTGGCGGGCAGCGGCCTGTTCATGATCTCCGTGGTGGCGGGCGAGGTCGCGGCGCGTTTGGCCCGCGAGGAATTGGCCGCGCGCGGCAGCCTGGAGCTGGCCCGCCAGCAGGTCCAGCTCAACCGCCTGGTCATTGAAGAGATGCAGGACGGGGTGCTCATCGTCGACCTGCGTGGCGGCGTGCGGGCGGCCAACCCGGCGGCCAGGCGCTTGCTGGCACCGTCCGGCATGTGCCGACCTGCGCCGTTCCGGCTGGATGCGCTCGACGCCTGGTCCCAGCTGCTGGGCGCGGTGGACCGGGCCTTTGCCGAGTCGGCCTGGCCAGACGAAGGCCGCGACGTGGTGCTGAGCTTCGACGCTGCGATCGTGCGCACCGTGCGGGTTCGGGTGCGATTTGCCCGACGGGGCGAGTTGCGGTCTGGCGAGGACTACTGCGTGCTGCTGCTCGAGGACCTTCGCAACATGCAGGCCCGCCTGCGCCAGGAAAAGCTGGCCGCGATGGGGCGCGTGTCGGCCGGCATCGCGCACGAGATCCGCAACCCGCTGGCCACCATTTCTCAGGCCAACGCCTTGATGGCCGAAGACGCCACCACGGAACAACAGCGCCAGCTCACGCACATGGTGTCCGAGAACGTGGCGCGCCTGAAGCGCCTGGTGGATGACGTGATGGAAGTGGCACCCGGACGCAGCAGCGACGCGGTGGCCATCGACCTGACCGCGCTGGTCGGCTCGGCCTGTCGCGACTGGGCGGCCGCGGTGCGGGTGGTCGTTGCCCCGGATGGCCCGGTGCTGCTGGACCTGCCCGACGAACCGCTGGGCGCCCTGTTCGACCCGGAACACCTTCGCCGCGTGTTGATCAACTTGCTGGACAACGCGATCCGGCATGCCAGCGGCGCCCCGGGGTCGGTGGTGCTCAGGCTGTTTTCGCCCGACGACCAGCGCGCGGTCATCAGCGTGGCCAACGACGGCGAGGCGATCGGGCCTGACGTGGAGCCTTTCATGTTCGAGCCCTTCTTTTCCAACCGAAGCCGCGGCACGGGCCTGGGCTTGTACATTTGCCGTGAACTCTGCGAGCGCTACGGCGCGAGCATCGACTACCGCGCCCGGCCGTCCAACGAGCCCAACCGCAATGTGTTCTCGGTGGTGATGAAGCGCGCGGTCGTTCCCGCGGGCGCTTGAGCGTCACCCCACCGATCTTCCTGCCGAGCCAGTCCTTTGACCGACCTGAACCGCACGCGCAGCGCCGCCGCCTTGAGCGTGCTGGTCGTGGACGACGAGCCCGATCTGCGCACGCTGTACGAACTGACCCTGTTGCGCGAGGGCTACCTGATCGACACCGCCGGCTCGGTCGAGGAGGCACTGATCCGCCTGTCTGAGCGCAGCTACCAGGCCGTCATCACCGACATGCGCCTGCCGGACGGCAGCGGGCTGGACCTGCTGCACCGCCTGGAGGAAACCGGCCGCAGCGAGAAGGCCATCGTCATCACCGCGTACGGCTCGGCCGAGAACGCGGTCGAGGCCCTGAAGGCCGGCGCGTTCGATTACCTGACCAAGCCGGTGGACCTGAAGCAGTTCCGCACGGTGGTGGCCTCGGCACTGGGTCGGACAACACCGATGCCTGCGCCGGCCGCGCCCGCCGCGGTGCCGGCCAGTGCGGGGCCGCCGGCTGGGGCGACACCGCCATCGCCGTCGCCCCGCACCGCGAAGGCCTCGACCGCGGGCAGCACCGCGCTCTCGCGCATGGCGGGCGAATCCCCGGCCATGCAGCAGGTGCGCAGCCTGGTGCACAAGGTGGCCCGCAGCATGGCGCCGGTGTTGGTGCAAGGGGAGTCCGGCACGGGCAAGGAATTGGTGGCTCGGGCCATCCACGAGGTCAGCGCGCGCGCCGCGCACCCGTTCATCGCCGTGAACTGCGGAGCGATCCCCGAGCAGCTGCTCGAGGCCGAGTTCTTCGGTTATCGCAAAGGCGCGTTCACGGGCGCAGCCGACGACCGCGCCGGCTTTTTCCAGGCCGCCAGGGGCGGCACCCTGTTCCTTGACGAAATCGGCGACCTGCCGGTGACCATGCAAAGCAAGCTGCTCCGCGCCATTCAGGAGCGCGCGGTGCGGCCGGTGGGCGCCGTCAGCGAGCAGCCGGTGGACGTGCGCCTGCTCAGCGCCACCCACAAGGACCTGGCCGCCGAGGTCCAGGCGGGGCGGTTTCGCCAAGACCTCTATTACCGGCTCAACGTCATCCAGATCCGGGTGCCGCCCTTGCGCGAGCGCTTGCAGGACCTGCCTGAGATCGCCGCGCAGGTGCTGGGCCGCATTGCGCGCGACGCTGGCGTCAGCCCTGCGCCGCGCCTGACGCCGCGGGCGCTGGCCCAGCTGTCGGCCCATGGGTTTCCCGGCAATGTGCGGGAACTCGAGAACCTGCTGCACCGTGTGGTGGCGCTCGGCGACACGGACACGATCGACACCGATGCGCTGGGCCTGTCCGACACCGACGGCGGCGAGCTCACCGTGCCCGCGGCGCTGCCGGCGGAAGAGGTGCCCACGGTGGACG
The DNA here is from genome assembly GCA_943370175.1 of Hydrogenophaga intermedia. Taxonomy (GTDB): domain Bacteria; phylum Pseudomonadota; class Gammaproteobacteria; order Burkholderiales; family Burkholderiaceae_C; genus Ideonella_A; species Ideonella_A intermedia_A. The sequence goes on from CALRPU020000005.1 coordinate 21,150, forward strand.
CTGGCCCTCCCGTTGCCACGGTGGCGCCGGTCGTGGCCGAGTTGCCGTCCAACCTCGAGGCTTACCTCGACGCGGTGGAGCGCGACATCCTGACCCGGGCCCTGGAACGCTACCGCTACAACCGCACCGCCGCCGGTGCGAGCCTCGGCTTGTCGCTGCGCCAGATGCGCTACCGCATGGCGCGCCTGCAAGTGGGCGGCAACGACGGCGAGCGCGACGGCGTGCCGTCGGCAGACCCACCGTCGCCGCCATGAAGCGTCGAACCTGGGACCAGGGTTGGTACGCCCCAGCGCGCGCCATCCCGTCGCCCAACCACGGGCCGCGGCCGGTCGGCGTGCAGCCCACGGTGGTGGTGCTGCATTCCATCAGCTTGCCGGCGGGCCAGTACGGCGGTGATGCCATCGAGCGGCTGTTTTGCAACCGGCTGGACCCTTTGGCCCACCCCAGCTTTGCGGCGCTCGCCGGTCTGGAGGTGTCTTCTCACTTTGTCATCCGGCGCACCGGGCGGCTGGTGCAGTACGTGTCTTGCGAGCGCCGCGCCTGGCACGCTGGGCGGTCGCGCTGGCGCGGCATCGACAACTGCAACGACCACTCGATCGGCATCGAGCTGGAGGGGCTGGAAGGCGAGCGTTTCGACGAGGCCCAGTACCCGGTGCTGATTGCCCTGATGGGGGCCTTGGCGCGCCGTTATCCGCTGTGCGAGGTGGTTGGGCATGAGCACATTGCGCCCGGTCGCAAGGGCGACCCTGGTGCTGGCTTCGACTGGCGGCGATTTGCTCGCGGCTTGGGATGGTCGCGCGCTCGATTTGCGCCATGGGCGGGTTCGGTTCCGCCTGGGCCGGCGAGGATGCCTGGGAGTTTTCCGGGGTGTCGCCAGCGGCCATGACGCCGCAGCCCTCGCGCCGGGTTGCCGCGGCGTGCAAGCCGGCCGCGAGAAGGCCAGAATTGACGCGGCTTGCAGCGCGATTTCGGTCGCAATCGCAAGCGGGGCGCGGGCCTTGAATCGAAACCCGCGTCGCCCCGCCGATTGGGCCGCGACGAGCGCTCGATGCGGCCCGCGCTGGTGACCCGCGCGCCCGGTCTGTGACGCTATCGGTAGTGCTTGAACACCCTTCGGCCCCTAGATATAGTGTGTCCCGTGATATCCTCACGGCTCGGTTCAAGGCCCAGTCGCTGGCGCGCTGAGAGGGTCCGCAGCCGGCCATCCACCGTCCATGAGCCAGCAGACCTTGGTGAGCAAGCAAGGCGCATGGCCAATCCAGATTCAACGGCTCACCGACGGCGTCACGCCGCCACGGCACGACAACCGCATCAAGACAACAACAGGCCCTTCAAGGGCCACGGGGAGCGAACGCTTCAGACCGGGTGTCTGGCCGTTCGATCAACAACATTGAACTCCTGACCACAGGCGCAACCATGCAATCGACCACCATCTCCACCGCCACGGGCACGGCCCCGATCGCCCGCGCAGCGGGCGCGACCCCCGCTGCAACGGTGTCGGCCTACCAGGGCTACCAGATCATCCGCCGCAACGGCGCCGTCGTTTCCTTTGAGCCCAACAAGATTGCCGTGGCCTTGATGAAGGCCTTCCTGGCGGTGCACGGCACCCAGGGCGCGGCCTCGGCCAGCGTGCGGGAAACGGTCGACGGCCTGACCGAATCGGTGGTGCGCGCCCTGTTGCGCTCACGCCCGGGCGGTGGCACCTTCCACATCGAGGACGTCCAGGACCACGTTGAGCTCGGCCTGATGCGCGGTGGCCACCATGAAGTGGCGCGCGCCTATGTGCTGTACCGCGAACGCCGCTCACAAGAGCGTGCCCGTCAAGGCCAGGCCGCCGCCCCCGCCGAAGTGGGCATCAACGTGATCGACCGTGGCCAGCGCATGCCCTTGGACTGGGCGCGCCTGCAAACGGTGGTGCAAGCGGCCTGCGAAGGCCTGGGCGCCGAGGTCAAGGCCGACCCGATCCTGCAGGAAACCAAACGCAACCTCTACGACGGCGTGCCCATCGACGAGGTTCACAAGGCCGCCATCCTGGCAGCCCGCACGTTGATCGAAAAGGACCCGGGCTACACCCGAGCCACGGCGCGTTTGCTGCTGCACACCATCCGCAAGGAAATCCTCGGCGACGAGGCGTTGCAGTCCGACATGGCAACGCGCTACCCGGACTACTTCCCGGGCTACATCAAGAAGGGCGTGCAGGCCGAGTTGCTGGACGACAAGCTCCTGCAGTTCGACCTGGCCAAGCTCGGCGCGGCCCTGAAGCCCGAACGCGATCTGCAGTTTGACTACCTCGGCCTGCAAACGCTGTACGACCGCTATTTCCTGCACATCGACGAGCAGCGCATCGAACTGCCGCAGGCGTTCTACATGCGCGTGGCCATGGGTTTGGCGCTCAACGAGATCAACCGTGAAGCCCGCGCCATCGAGTTCTACGAGGTGCTGTCCAGCTTCGACTTCATGAGCAGCACGCCCACGCTGTTCAATTCGGGCACGCGCCGCTCCCAATTGTCGAGCTGCTACCTGACGACGGTCAGCGATGACCTGGACGGCATCTACGAGGCCCTGAAGGAAAACGCGCTGCTCAGCAAGTTTGCCGGCGGTTTGGGCAACGACTGGACCAACGTGCGCGCCCTGGGCAGCCACATCAAGGGCACCAACGGCAAGAGCCAAGGCGTGGTGCCCTTCCTGAAAGTGGTCAACGACACCGCGGTGGCCGTCAACCAGGGCGGCAAGCGCAAGGGCGCGGTGTGCGCCTACCTGGAAACCTGGCACCTCGACATCGAAGAATTTCTGGAGCTGCGCAAGAACACCGGCGACGACCGCCGCCGCACCCACGACATGAACACGGCCAACTGGATCCCGGACCTGTTCATGAAGCGGGTGATGGAAGGCGGCCAGTGGACCTTGTTCTCGCCCTCCACCTGCCCCGACCTGCACGACAAGTTCGGTGCCGACTTCGAGGTCGCTTACACCGCCTATGAAGCCAAGGCCGACCGCGGCGAGCTGAAGCTGTTCAAGCGCATGCCCGCCAAGGACCTGTGGCGCAAGATGCTGTCGATGCTGTTCGAGACCGGCCACCCCTGGATCACCTTCAAGGACGCCTGCAACGTGCGCAGCCCGCAGCAGCACGTGGGCGTGGTGCACAGCTCCAACCTGTGCACCGAGATCACGCTGAACACCAACGACAACGAGATCGCGGTGTGCAACTTGGGCTCGGTCAACCTGGCCCAGCACCTCTTGAACGGCGAGATCGACCAGGTCAAGCTGAAGAAGACCGTCGGCACCGCCATGCGCATGCTCGACAACGTCATCGACATCAACTACTACGCCGTCAAGAAGGCCCGCGACAGCAACCTGCGCCACCGCCCGGTGGGTCTGGGCATCATGGGTTTTCAAGACGCGTTGCACGAGTTGCGTGTGCCCTACGCCAGCCAGGCCGCGGTGGACTTTGCCGACCGTTCAATGGAGGCGGTGTGCTACCACGCCTATTGGGCGTCGACCGAGCTGGCCGAGGAGCGTGGCCGCTACAGCAGCTACCGCGGCTCGCTGTGGGACCGCGGCATCCTGCCCATCGACTCCATCGACCTGCTGGCGCAAGCCCGCGGGGGGCACGTGGACGTCGACCGCAGCATGTCGATGGACTGGACCGCGCTGCGTCAGCGCGTGGCCACCCACGGCATGCGCAACAGCAATTGCGTGGCCATTGCACCGACCGCGACCATCTCCAACATCGTGGGTGTCAGCGCCTCGATCGAGCCGTCCTTCGGCAACCTGGCCGTCAAGTCCAACCTCTCGGGCGAGTTCACGCTGCTCAACGAGTACCTGGTGCGCGACCTGAAGAAGCTGGGCTTGTGGGACGACGTGATGGTCATGGACCTCAAGCACTTCGACGGTTCGCTGCGTCGCATCGACCGCGTGCCCGAGGACCTCAAGGCCCTGTACGCCACGGCGTTCGAGATCGAGACCGAGTGGCTGGTCGAGGCCGCGGCGCGCCGTCAAAAGTGGATTGACCAAGCCCAGTCGCTGAACATCTACATGGCCGGTGCATCGGGCAAGAAGCTGGACGAGACCTACAAGCTGGCCTGGTTGCGCGGCCTGAAGACCACCTATTACCTGCGCACGGTGGGTGCCACGCACGCTGAGAAGTCGACCATCAAGAGTGGTCAGCTGAACTCGGTGTCCAGCGGTGCGCCCAGTGCGGTTGCTGCCCAGGCCGCGGCCCCTGCCGCGGTGGAGGAATTGGCGGCCACCGACATCAAGTTTTGCGCCATCGACGACCCCACTTGCGAAGCTTGTCAGTGACGAGCAACAAGGCGCGGCCATGAGGCCGTTGCCTTGTCAATATTTGCTTGGTGTTTGAACACAACACTCCGATAATTCAAAGGCACAGGAAACACACCATGTTGGTTTGGGAAGAAGAAGCCAGCCCCTCGACATCGCCCACCTCGGCCCCCGCGCAGAAGCCGTCCACCACGGGCCACGCCAGCGGGTTGTCACCGTCACCGTCTGTGTCTTCGACGGCCACCGCAGCGGTGGCCGCACCCGCCACCCCAGTGGCTCAGCCGCTGACCCAGTCGGCCGCATTCACGTCCACCCCCTCGGTCGCACTGGCCGCGTTGAAGGCGACCCAGGTGGCCGCCGCTGCGGCCGCCACGAACGCGGCCGCCATCAGCAAGGAAGCGCGCCGCGTCAAGGCCGCCGACAAACGCATCATCAACGGCCAGACCGACGTCAACCAGCTGGTGCCGTTCAAGTACAAGTGGGCCTGGGAAAAGTACCTGGCCACCTGCGCCAACCACTGGATGCCGCAAGAGGTGAACATGTCGCGCGACATCGCGACCTGGAAGGACCCCAACGGCCTGAGCGACGACGAGCGCCGCATCGTCATGCGCAACCTCGGCTTCTTCGTCACCGCCGACTCGCTGGCCGCCAACAACATCGTGCTGGGCACCTACCGCCACATCACCGCACCCGAGTGCCGGCAGTTCCTGTTGCGCCAGGCCTTTGAAGAGGCCATCCACACCCACGCGTACCAGTACATCGTCGAGTCCTTGGGCCTGGACGAAAGCGAGATCTTCAACGCCTATCACGAGGTCACGTCGATCCGCGACAAGGACGAGTTCCTGATCCCCTTCATCGAGGCGATCATGGACCCGAACTTCCACACCGGCACGCCCGAAGCCGATCAGACCCTGCTGAAGAGCCTGATCGTCTTCGCTTGCCTGATGGAGGGCTTGTTCTTCTATGTCGGATTCACGCAGATCCTGGCGTTGGGGCGGCAGAACAAGATGACCGGCGCCGCCGAGCAGTACCAATACATCCTGCGCGACGAGTCGATGCACTGCAATTTCGGCATCGACCTGATCAACCAGATCAAGCTTGAGAACCCTCACCTGTGGACCGCCTCGTTCAAGGACGAGATCAAGGCCTTGTTCATGAAGGCGGTCGAGCTCGAGTACCGCTACGCCGAAGACACCATGCCGCGTGGCGTGTTGGGCATGAACGCGTCGATGTTCAAGGGTTACCTGCGCTACATCGCGAACCGCCGTGCCATGCAGATCGGCCTGGAGGAGTTGTTCCCGAGCGAAGAAAACCCGTTTCCGTGGATGAGCGAGATGATCGATCTGAAAAAGGAACGCAACTTTTTTGAGACGCGCGTCATCGAGTACCAATCCGGTGGTGCCCTGTCCTGGGATTGAGTCGGTCGCTGGACCCCAAGGCCGGACAAGCAGAAGAGATCAAGATTTGCACTTCGTGGCGCGGTGACAAAGAAGCACCCTTCACGCAGTGATCCCGATTCACCGCACCGAATGTGGCCGATCTGGCACCGCATCGGGTGGTGAATAACTGCCGGGCGTGTGCTCATCGCGTTCGCCGGGCAGTGCTTTTTTCACTTGATCAAGGAGAAATCTAATGGCAACTGCAAAGAAGGCCGCTCCGGCCAAGAAAGCCGCCCCGGCCAAGAAGGCGGCAGCTCCGGCCAAGAAGGCCGCGGCGCCGGCGAAGAAGGCGGCACCGGCCAAGAAGGCGGCAGCCCCGGCGAAGAAGGCAGCACCGGCCAAGAAGGCGGCGGCTCCGGCGAAGAAGGCGGCACCGGCCAAGAAGGCGGCAGCCCCGGCGAAGAAGGCGGCACCGGCCAAGAAGGCGGCGGCGCCTGCGAAGAAGGCAGCCCCGGCCAAGAAGGCGGCTGCGCCTGCGAAGAAGGCCGCGCCCGCCAAGAAGGCGGCTGCAGCAAAGAAGCCCGCGGCCAAGCCTGCCGCCAAGAAAGCCGCTGCAAAGAAGGCCGCCAAGAAAGCACCTGCTGCCGCGCCCGCTGCAGCGCCTGCCGCGCCGGCTGCCAAGACGGCACTCAGCCCGCAGGCCGCCTGGCCTTTCCCGACCGGCAACAAGCCCTGAGCGTCGGCATGAGCCGACCACGGCTCACACCGACTCCCCCACCCGGCCTCGGCCGGGTTTTTTCATGCCGCAATCAGGCGGTCATGCACAACGTCAAGCCCCCAAGGCGATCGCGTCGATGGGGTGATTCTGGCCACCACGGTGGGCGATCTTGAGCGCGCCCAGCCGATTGCCCAATTCAACGCAGCGCAGCAGCGGCCAGCCGCGCTCCAAGCCATACAACAGCGCGCCGCGGAAGGCGTCGCCACAGCCGGTGGGATCGACCACTTCGGTGGCCTGGACCCCAGGCATGTGGGTGCGCTCACCTTGCTGCCAGACCTCGCAGCCGTCCGCGCCGAGCGTGACCACCACCCCTTGCAGGTGCGAACGGGACAGGGACTCCAAGGTCTCGCCGGTCCGCTCGCACAACAGGCGGGCTTCGTAGTCGTTCAAGGCCACCCAGGTGGCCTGGGCGACAAACTGCTTGAGCTCGGCCCCGTCGAACATGGGCAGACCTTGGCCCGGGTCGAAGATGAACGGGATCTTCAACTCGGCCAGTTGCGCGGCGTGTTGCAGCATCGCGTCGCGGCCGTCCGGCGCGATGATCGCGATGCGCAGGTCCGTGCGCTCTGGCACCGGCGTCAGGTGCGCCGACTGCATCGCGCCCGGATGGAATGCCGTGATCTGGTTGTTGTCGGTGTCGGTGATGATGATGGCCTGGGCGGTGTAGCTGTCGCCGACGGTCCCGATGTGGCGCGTGTCGACGCCCCAATCGACCAAGCGCCGCAGGTAGTCCTGGCCATCGCTGCCCACGGCCGCCATCACGACCGGCTCGCCCCCGAGCGCGCGCAGGTTGTAGGCGATGTTGCCGGCGCAGCCACCGTACTCGCGGCGCAGGGTCGGCACCAGGAAGCTCACGTTCAGGATGTGCACCTGTTCCGGCATGATTTGCTGCGCAAATCGGCCAGGAAACATCGTGATCGTGTCAAAGGCGAGGGATCCGCAGATCAGTGCCGGCATGGGTACTCCAGGTCAAGTAAGAATTCAGGGCGAAGAGGGCAGGGGTGACCCAGGCGGCTGGTCCAAGCCGCGTCACGAAGCGGGCTCAAGGGTAGAAGAGTTCGACGGTGTAGCCCGTCACAGCCTGGTCGCCCGCGGACAACAACAACTCCAGCTGGCGTTCGCTGTTGCCTTCGATCACGGCGGGCTCCACGCGAAAGTCGGCGGGCGACAACGCGCGCCGCGCAATCAACTGTCCGGTGGCGTCGGTCAGGCTGAGGTCGATGGACGGCACGGCGATGTCGGTGCTGCCACGGTTGCGCAGGTTGACCGTCAGGCGGACCGCCTGGCTGTCCTGAGCCACCCGCGCGAGACCGCTGCCTTCCAGCGTGACGTGGCGCAGCGTGCGGGGCGCTTCGACGGTGCACCCCCACCGCGCACAAACCTGGGTGAACAAGGCCTTGGCCGCTGGGGAACGTGCGGCAACCCAGTCGCGGTGATGGAAGGCCACCTGACCGGCCAGCAGCCCCGCCAGCACCAAGGCCATGAATCCCATCGCGGCCCGCGTGGCCGGGCTGCGCCAACGGTCCTGGCGTTCGGCCTGTCTGACAAAGCCCGGCTTGACCGACGATGCACTGGACGCCGCAGCGGACAACGGGGCGGCGGAGGCGGCTTCGCCAGAGGGTGCGCGATCGGGTGCGGGATCGGGCGCGCGAACCGCCTCGGGCTGCCGAAGTGTGGTGTCGGGTGGCGCTGAGTCGTCGAAGGACGGCGCCTGGGTGCCAGCCCATTCGGTGGGTGGGAAATCCGTGTCGTGCGAAGGCGATGAGACGCCCAAAGGCTCGCTCGGCCGCCTCGGTGTGTTCGACGCCGTGATCCCCCGCGCCAATGCTGACGGGGGTGGGGCGAACTCACCGTCTTCGCTGGAGAGGGGCGGACTCTCCACCAGGTCCATCAGCGCGTCGTGGGCCTGGAACACGGTGTCGCAGCGACCACAGCGCACCCAGCCCTCGGACACCCGAAGCTGGTCTTGCACAACGCGGAACATCGTGCCGCACGAGGTGCAGCGGGTCGCAAGACTCATGGCGGAATCATGCCACGCGAGACGTCACCGACGAGGTCAGACCGTCGTGGCGGCGCGACGTCCGGTCATCAGAATCCATCCATCTTCGCGGTCGCTGACTTCGATGGCCACCCAGGGCGCGTAGGCCGACGTCAATTCGTCGGCCTGCCGCTCCAAAATGCCAGCCATGACCAGGTGCCCGCCTTCGGCCAAGTGCCCGCACAGCAGCGGTGCGAGCAACTTCAGCGGCGTGGCCAGGATGTTCGCGAGGACCAGCGGGTACGTCCCCGCGGCCGCGTCCGGCAGACCGGCGCGCAGGCTCACCCCATTGGCCCGTGCGTTGAGCTCGGTTGAGGTGACCGCGGCCGGGTCGATGTCCAGGGCGTCGATGACTTGGGCCCCGTGCAGCGCGGCACCGATGGCCAGAATGCCAGACCCACAGCCGTAGTCGAGCACCCGGGTCCATTGGTCGCCGAGCACGTCGGCGTGGCGCGCGATCCACCGCAGGCACATGCGGGTGGTCGGATGGGTGCCCGTGCCGAAGGCCAGCCCCGGGTCCAGCCGAATCACCCGCGCGGCGTGCGCTGGCGGCTCGTGCCAACTGGGCACGATCCAGAAATCCGGCGTGACTTCCACTGGCGCGAACTGCGACTGCGTCAACCGAACCCAGTCCTGGTCTTCCACCTCCACGAGGCTGCGCAGTTCCAAGCCGGTGGTCCAGTCCTGGGCCATCAGCAAGGTGGCGGCTTCGGTGGCCTCGGCTTCGCTGCCGAACAAGGCTTTCACCGTCGACCGCTGCCAGCCACTGCGCGGCGCCGGCATGCCTGGTTCGCCGAACAGCGCGCGCTCGGCGGAGGTGTCGGCATCGGCGTCTTCGACGGACACCGACAGCGCGTCCAGTTCCTCCATCAGCGCGTCGCTGACGGACTCGACCAGGTCTTCGGGGCAGAGCAGTTGAAGTTCAAGCATCGTCGGGCACCGGGCATCAGCGCTTGTGCGCCGCCATCCAGCCTTCAAGGTAGTGAATGCTGGTGCCGCCTTCGATGAACTTCGCGTCCACCATCAGTTCGCGGTGCAGCGGGATGTTGGTCAGAATGCCTTCGATCACCGTCTCGGACAAGGCGATCCGCATGCGGGCCAGCGCCTGGTCGCGGGTGTCGCCGTGCACGATGATCTTGCCGATCATCGAGTCGTAGTGCGGTGGCACGAAGTAGTTGGTGTACGCGTGCGAGTCGACCCGCACGCCCGGTCCCCCCGGCGCATGCCAGGTGGTGATGCGCCCCGGGGACGGCGTGTATTTGTACGGGTCTTCGGCGTTGATCCGGCATTCGATGGCGTGGCCGCGCATCTGCACCTGACGCTGCGTGAAAGGCAGCTTTTCGCCGGCCGCCACCCGGATCTGCATCTGCACGATGTCGATCCCCGTGACCAACTCCGTCACCGGATGCTCCACCTGAACCCGCGTGTTCATCTCGATGAAGAAGAACTCGCCGTTCTCGTACAGGAACTCGAAGGTGCCTGCGCCGCGGTAGCCGATCTTCTTGCATGCCGCCGCACAGCGGTCCCCGATGCGTTCGATCACGCGCCGCGGGATGCCCGGCGCCGGTGCTTCTTCGATGATCTTCTGGTGCCGGCGCTGCATCGAGCAATCGCGCTCGCCCAGCCACACCGCATTGCGGTGCTGGTCGGCCATCACCTGGATCTCGATGTGGCGCGGGTTCTCGAGGAACTTTTCCATGTAGACGGCCGGGTTGCCGAAGGCCGCCCCCGCCTCGCTGCGCGTGGTCTGCACCGCGTGGATCAGCGCGGCCTCGGTGTGCACCACCCGCATGCCACGCCCGCCACCGCCGCCGGCCGCCTTGATGATGACGGGGTAGCCGATGGCGCGGGCCTGGCGGATGATTTCCTTGGGGTCGTCCGGCAAGGCGCCTTCGCTGCCGGGCACGCAGGGCACGCCCGAGCGGATCATCGCGGCCTTGGCCGCCACCTTGTCGCCCATGACGCGGATCGACTCCGGCGTCGGGCCGATGAAGGTGAACCCGCTGCGCTCGACCCGCTCGGCGAAATCGGCGTTCTCCGACAGGAAACCGTAGCCCGGGTGGATGGCCTCCGCGTCGGTCACCTCGGCCGTGGAGATGATGGCCGGCATGTTGAGGTAGCTCAGCGACGACGCGGCCGGGCCGATGCACACCGCCTCGTCGGCGAGCTTGACGTACTTGGCGTCGCGGTCGGCTTCGGAGTAGACCACGACCGACTTGATGCCCATCTCTCGGCAGGCGCGCTGGATCCGCAGGGCGATTTCGCCGCGGTTGGCGATCAGGATTTTCTTGAACATGCGTGCTGCGCCGGCCGCGTCACTCAATGTGGAACAGGGGCTGGCCGAACTCCACCGGCTGCCCGTTCTCGCACAGGATGCGGGTGATCGTGCCGGACTTGTCGGCTTCGATCTCGTTCATGATCTTCATCGCCTCGATGATGCAGATCGCGTCGCCTTCCTTCACCACGGTGCCCACTTCGGCGAGCGGCTTGCCGCCGGGGCTGGACGAGCGGTAGAACGTGCCGACCATCGGCGATTTGACGGTGTGCGCAGTCGACTCCGGTTCCAGCGCGACCGCGGGCGCGGGTGCGGCGGTCACCGGCGCCGGTGCGGCCACGGGGGCGGCGGCCATCGTCATCGGCGCGCCCTGAACGGCCACCAGCTTGTTGGGATCGGACTTGACGATGCGCACCTTGCCGTCGGCTTCAGTGATTTCCAGTTCGGAGATGTTCGAGTCGGAAACCAGGTCGATCAGGGTCTTGAGCTTGCGAAGGTCCATGGGGGCTCCGGCGAGGTGAAGGGAGAGTCCGGTCCGCTCGAGTTCGACGGCGGCCGGCAAAATGTCAGCGCAAAGGGCGGCCCGGGCGACGTGCGCGCGGGGCATGGCAAGTCTGACAGTGAGCGCGGTGATCTCAAGATGACGGTGGGGCCGATGTTTGCGCAATCGGCGCCATGTTCATCTGATTTGCGGCCAACTTCGACTGAACAGGCTGAAAACGCGCACCCTGCCCATTGAGTGAGCGCCGCGCTCGGGTGCCCGCGGTTCTCGATCCATGCGGTCGGGAAAAATGAAGGAAGGCTGGAGTTTATGCGCTTTGTCAGCAAAAGCCAGCACAAGTGGGCCAAACGCAGTTGGTGGGCCCGAGTCCCCGCCTCAGGTGTGCAAACGTGCCCAAGTCGACAGCAAGGCCTCGTCGACCACCCCCAGCCGGCGCTCGCGCAGCGCGCCCGTGCGGTCGAAGACGACCGTGAAGGGCAGCTGACCACCGTCATTGCCAAAAGACTTCGCCAGATTGACGCCGTCCAGCCCGGCCAGGCCGACCGCGAAGCCCAGGGGCTTGCGGCCCAAGAAGTCGCGCACCGGTGTGGGCGAATCGACTGCCAGGCCCACCACGTGCCAGCCGCGCGGCGACTGGTCGCGGTGGAAGGCGTCCAGCAGCGGCAGCTCCTTCACGCAAGGCGGGCACCAGGTGGCCCAGAAATTCACGAGCAGCGGTTTGCCGCGCAAGTCCGCGAACCTCAGCTCGCCGCCGCCCGGCCGTTCGAACTGCAGCGACCACGGGTCGGTGCCTGGGGTGGCGGCAGACAGCGCTGGCGGCGTAGGAGTGGCTGGTTGCGCACCGCGCAGGGTCCAAAAACCCACGCCAGCCAGGCCGCCAATGGCACCGGCGCTGGCCAACAACGACCGCCGGGTTGGGGAAGGTGTGCTCATGGGCGTGTGATGGTCAGCCATTCAACAGGGCGCGCAGGGCGCTGAGGTCGCCGCGCGGGGTTCGGCCTTGGGCATCGGGCTTCAACGCCCCGCGCAGGTCGTCGTAATCCAGGATGGTGAGGTGGACGGTCACCCGTTCGCCGAGTTCGGCGCTGGGGCTGTCGACGCTCAGCACGTCGACCGGCTGGTCGCGTGGCCCGGTCGTCGAGCCCACGTCGTAGTCAACCCCACGGTCGATCAGAGCGAGTTCGGCGGATTTGGTGTCGTCGCAGTACAGCTGCAGGTGCACGGCGTTCAGCCGCGTGGCCGTGCCCCGCCACACGGCCCCGGTCAGGTGGGGCCGAAACTCGGCCAGGCGCTCCATCCACAGGGCGGCCACGCGGCGCAAGGCAACCAGCTCGCCGGGCTGGGTGTCAGCGCAAAAGGTGTCGATGTAGGACCGGACTTCGTCCTCAAGCTGGTCGTTGGTGGGCAGGTCGCCGCTGCGAACGGTGCCTTTGCCCAAATCGCGGGCGGCCCGCCGCTTGGCAGGGCCGTATTCCATGCCTTCCTCGACGACCAGCCGGGCGGCGGTGGCGGCGATCTCAGCAGACAGGCGTTCGTTCATGAAGGCATTGTAGGCAGCGGGTATTCACCGATGCCGGCCGGGGACTCAGGGCAATTCGACCGTGCCCATGCGGGCCACGATCGTGCCGGCCCGGCCGCTGACGTAGGCGGAATCGGGGCGCTTCTCGAAACGCTTGGGCGCGGGCAGCATCACCGCCAGGCGCGCCGCCGGGTAGGGCCCGAGCTGCGCGGCACGGAGCTTGAAGTAGCGCTGCGCCGCTGCCTCAGCGCCGAAGATGCCCTCGCCCCATTCCACGTGGTTCAGGTAAATCTCCAGGATGCGCTGCTTGGACAGCAGCGCTTCGAGCATGAAGGTGATGAGGAATTCCTGGCCTTTGCGGGCGAGGCTGCGCTCCGGGCTCAGGAACAGGTTCTTGGCCAATTGCTGCGTGATGGTCGAGCCGCCGACCAGTTTCGGGGCCACACGCGGCGGCGGTGCGGCCGGTGTGGCGCCCGCCGGCTTGCGGGCCAGGCGCCGGTCCAGCTGCTCGTTGAGGCGCTGGGCGCGGGCCTCGGCTTGCTGGTTGCGCTCCCAGGCCTTTTCAAGTGCGTCCCATTCGACGCCGCTGTGGTCGGCGAAGCCGGCGTCTTCGCTGGCAATCACCGCCCGCTTCAGGTGGGGCGAGATCTGGCTGGCCGGCACCCAGGTCTGGCGCCAGTTCATGGGCGCCGGGCCGCTGAGCAGGCGCCAGGCTTCCGAGCGCTGGAAGCTGGTCGTGGCTGGGTCCAGCACGGTCATCAGCGCGATGCGCGCGGCGAAGTACAGCTGCAGTGCCACCGCCGCCAGCAGCACGAGGCCGATGAGGCGCCCGACCTGGGCGAGCACGGAGGTCGTCCTCACGCCGTTCATCCCGTCAGCCCGCGGCCAGGCGTTCGCGCAGCCCGCGCAGCACGGCGGCCGTGTCTGGCCGGACGCCGCGCCACAGCGCAAATGACTCGGCCGCCTGTTCGACGAGCATGCCCAGGCCATCGCGCCCGACGGCCCCATGGTGGTCTGCCCAGGCCAGGAATGGCGCGGCAGCGGGGCCGTACATCATGTCGAGCGCCAGGGTGTCGGGCCGCAGCACCGCGCCGCTCAGTGGCACGTCGACGCCTTGCAGGCTGCTGGCACTGGCGTTGATGACCACGTCGAAGGCGGCGTTGGCGTCGGCGATCGCGCCCGCGCGCAGGGTGACGCCATGCGCCCGTGCCCAGGCCCGGTGACGGTCGACGAGGTCGGTGGCGCGGTCGACGGTTCGGTTGACCACCCACAGCTCGGCGGGTCGGGCCTGCAGCAGCGGCCCCAGGGCGCCCGCTGCGGCGCCGCCCGCCCCCAGCATCAGCACCCGCTGGCCGGCCAGGCCGCGGCCGGCATTGACCTGGATGTCGCGCACCAGGCCGTTGCCATCGGTGTTGTCGGCGAACCAGCCGGCGGCGTCGAAGCGCAGCACATTGGCCGCCCCGGCCAGCCGCGCCCGGTCACTGCACTGGCTCGCCATCGCCAGCGCTTCGAACTTGAAGGGCACGGTGACGTTGCAGCCGCGCGCGGGTCCGCGCTCGCCGGCGGGGCCCTCCTGCGATGCGGCAAACGCGCGCAGCGCAGGGCCAAAACCGTCCAGCGTCGATTCCAGCCGCCCGTAATGCAGCGGCTGCCCGGTCGCCGAGGCGAAGGCCGCGTGGATGGCGGGCGACTGGCTGTGGCGCACCGGGTTGCCCACCACCACGTAGCGGTCGAGCTGCGCCTGGGTGGCGGGGGAGGCTGTCTGGTTCATCGATGGCGTCATGGGCAGGCGACCGGTCGGCTCAGTTGCTGACCGTGGCCTTCAAGGCCTCGTCGCGGGTGAAGCGGAAGCGGGAGGTGATCACCAGTTCCTCGGCCTTGCGGCGCATGGCGGTCGTGAACTCGCCATAGGGCGCGGCGGCGCGAACGATCGCCTCGGCATAGCGGTCGAGGATCGGCTGGCCCGACGACCGGACCACCTCGGTGTCGATGACCTGTCCCATCGCATTGACGGTCACGTTCATCGTCAGGTCGCCATACAGCTTGCGGCCTTGGTGCTCGGGGAAATTGCGCGTGCCGCGGTCCTCGATCTTGCGCCGCAGCTGGTCGTAGTACTGCGCGTACAGCTCCTCCCGGGTGGCCGGGCTGATGTAGCGGCGCTTGGGCCGGGCGTTGTCCTCGTTGACCCGCTTTTCAATCTCGGCGAGCAATTGCAGCAGCTGCCGCCGCCGCTCCTCTTCGGCCCGTTCCTCCGGGCTGCCGTCGTCGCGCTGGGGGTCGGGCAAGGGCAGGGCGGCGATCTCACGACGCACTTGGGCCAGCAGACGAACCTGGGCTTGTTGGAGCTGTTCGATCTTGCGGCGCGTCTCGTCGTCGGCGTCGCCGACCTCGGTCGTGTTGGACGCCGGCAGCGGCGAACTGCTGCGGCCCGCGTCGGCGTCACCGCCCCCGGCGAGGTTGGCCTGGGCGATCGCCTGCGCCACCAAAGGCGCCTCGCCCGAGCGCGAGTTCACCAGCACCACTTCGAGCGGCGTGTCCTGAAACAGGCGGTTGAAGCGCTGAGGGTCGACGAAGCGCACCGTCATCAGCGCCGCGTGCGCGGCCACCGACACCAGCATGCACCACTGGAATGTCGACAATCGCCTTCCCTTGAGCATGGCCTGACGGGCGTGGGCGGCGGCCTCAGGCGGCCGCGGTGTGGGCGGCCGACGCCGGCTCGCTGGCGCCTTCTTGCACGTCGATGGCCAGCGTCAGCGGCCCGGCGCCGGCCGCATCGCCTTCGCCCAAGTCGTCGGCCTCGGCGTCTGCCTCGCCGCTGGCAGCGGCCTGAGCCGAGTCCAGCGCTTGCAGCACACGCGCCTGCAGGTCCAGCGTCAACAGATCGTGGCCCATGACGCGCACCCGCACGTGGCTGCCGCGGGCCAGCTGTTCGGCGCCAAGGGCACGAAACACCAGCGGCAGCGCGTCTGCGCGCACCAGGCCGTCCTTCATCACCGTGGCGTCCAGTTCCTGGAGGCCCTGTTGCTCAATGTGCTTCAGGGTCCAATAGCGCTCAATGCCCGATTGGAAGCCGTTGTAGGCCGCGTAGGCGGTGTCAAAGGCCGAGATGATCGCGAACAGCGCGGCGTCTTTGGGCTTGAACGGTGCCACCAACGCCGCCGTACGCCCGTGGCGGGCGCAGGCGATGATCTGCCATTGGTTGACAAGGTCGACGTAGCGCCGAAGGGGCGACGTCGCCCAGGTGTATTGCGCCACGCCCATGCCGGCGTGTGGCGCTGGCTTCACGCCCATGCGCACCTTGATGCCCGGCGCGAGGCTGGCCTGGCTGCGGTAGATGCCCGGCACACCACAGTCTGCGAGCCAACCGCCCCAGGTGCTGTTGGCCAGGATCATCGCCTCGGCGACGATCAGGTCCAGCGGCGAGCCGCGCTGGCGGGTGCTGATGACGACCGTTTCGTCGCCCGCCGGCTCGGCGCCAGCCACACCGTCGAGGCGGAAGTTGTAGTCGGGGCGGTTGAAGTTTTCCGGCTTGCCGCGCAGCACCTCGCGCCCGGCCTTCAAGTGACGTGCCAATCGAAAGGCAAAGCGCAATTCGGCGGCGTGCGCGTAGTCGGCCGGCGCCTCGCCAAGCAGGCTGGCCTCGGTGACGACCGCGTCCAGCATGTCGTGGCGCAGGTTGCTGGCGATGGGCACCAGCTCCAGCCGCGTTTCGCTGGCCGTCACCTCCAGCGTGGCCTCGTCCATCGTCACGTACAGCGAGACCGCGGGGCAATCGCGCCCCGCCATCAGCGTGTAGCTCTGCACCACCTCGTCGGGCAGCATGGTCAGCTTGTGGCCGGGCATGTAGACCGTTGACAGTCGGTCGCGGGCAAGCTTGTCGAGGGCGCTGTCGGGGGCGATGGCCAGGCCGGGCGCGGCGATGTGCACCCCGAACACCACCGTGCCGCTGCCCAGGCCCTGCACCGACAGCGCGTCGTCGATTTCGGTGGTGGCCGAGTCGTCGATGGAGAACGCCTGCACCGCGGCTCGCGGCAGGTTGTCCTTGATCGGCGGCGCCACCGTGGGCGCAAAGCCCGTGCCCCGTGGGAAGTTCTCGAACAGGAAACGCTTCCAGTGGAACTGGTAGGGCGAGGTGATCGCCCCGGCGGCGGTCAGCAGGTCCAGCGGCGCGCGCTGCGCCTGACGGGCCGCGTCGACCACCGCCTTGTACTCTGGCGCGTTCTTGTCTGGCTTGAAAAGGATCTTGTAGAGCTGCTCGCGCACCGGCGCGGGGCAGGCGCCGGCGACGAGTTCATTCGCCCACGCTTCGATCTGCGCGGCGACCTGCTTCTTGCGCTCAATGCCCAGCAGCGCCGCCTTCACGACGTCTTCAGGCGCCTTCTTGAACAGCCCCTTGCCCAGGCGACGGAAATAGTGCGGCGCCTCGTAAAGCCGAAACAGCATCGCGGCCTGGGTGCTCACGTCCGCATTCGCGCTGAAGTAATCGCGCGCCAGCTCGGCGAAGCCGAACTCGGCGTCTGGCGCGAACTCCCAGGCCAGGTCCAGCTCGATCTCGGCGGCCTGCGCCTGGGCGCGGGCCATCAGTTCGGCCGGCTGCGGCTTGTCGAACTTCAGCAGCACATGCGCTGCCTTGACCTTCACCCGCTTGCCCGAGTCGAGTTCGACCTGCAGCGAGCTGTCGGCCTCCGACATCACCCGCCCTGCGAGAAATTTGCCTGCGTCTTCGAACAATGCGTACATGCGCCGATTGTCGCCGCAAGGCCGGGGGGCGCCTGGCCGCGGGGCTCGCCCGCCGAGTGCCCGAGGGTCTCGGGGTCAGAAGTGGATGCCCCGCATCATCTGCTGCATCGCGATGGCTTCGGGCGACAGGGTCGCCTTGCCGCTCTTGTCGCCCTTGGCCGCCGAGCTGTCGGGGAACATGCGGAAGCTGGTGTTCATCACGATCTGCGCCACCCGTGGCACCAGCGCGTGCATCAGTTCGCCCGAGATGCCCAGGCGCGTGGCGATGCGCACCGGCTTGGCCACGCAGGCTTCGGCGATCATGTCGGCGGCCTCTTCCGGCGACAGCGTGGGCACGTTGTTGTAAATCTTGGTCGGCGCGATCATCGGCGTGCGCACCAGCGGCATGTTGATCGTGGTGAAGGTGATGCCTTGGTCGGCGTACTCGCTGGACGCGCAGCGCGTCCAGGCGTCCAGGGCGGCCTTGCTGGCAACGTAGGCCGAGAACCGCGGCGCGTTGGTCAACACGCCGATGGAGCTGATGTTGACGATGTGGCCCTTCTTCTTGGCCACCATGCCAGGCAGCAGGCCCATGGTCACGCGCAGGCAGCCGAAGTAATTCAGGTCCATCGTGCGCTGGAAGTCGTGGAAGCGGTCGTAGCTGCTTTCGATGGCACGTCGAATCGAGCGGCCGGCGTTGTTGATCAGGAAGTCGACCCCGCCGAAGTTCTCGTGGATCCAGGCCATCAGCGACGCGCAACCGGCCTCGTCGGCGATGTCGCAACTGAAGGTGTGGACGGTGGCGTCCTTGCCCGCGGCCGCCAGGATCTCCTTGCGGGCCTCGGCCAGCTTGTCTTCATCGCGGGCGCAGATCAAGGTGACGGCGCCGGCCTCGGCGAACTTGACCGCGGCGGCCAGGCCGATGCCCGACGAGCCCCCGGTGACCAGCACCACCTTGCCGCCCACCGTGCCGCGCAGGCTGCGGTCGATGGCCAGCGCCGGGTCGAGGTGCCGTTCCCAGTAGTCCCAAAGGCGCCAAGCGTAGTCGCGCAGGTTCGGGCACGCGATGCCGCTGCCCTTGAGCGCGGCCTGGGTGTCGCGGCAATCGAAGCGGGTGGGGTAGTTGACGAAGGTGAAGATGTCCTCGGGCAGGCCCAGATCCTTCATGACCGCGTTGCGCACCCGCCGCACTGGCGCCAGCGCCATCATGCCCTTCTTGACACTGCGCGGGATGAAGCCGAGCAAGGCGGCGTTGATGAACAGGTTCATCTTCGGCGCGTGCGCGGCCTTGCTGAAGATGTCGAGCACGTCCCCCACGCGGTAGCCCTCGGGGTCGACCAGGTGGAAGCACTTGCCCTTGAGTTCGGCCTTGCTGTGGCTGATGTGGTCGAGGGCGGCGACCACGAAATCCACCGGCACGATGTTGATGCGCCCGCCTTCCAGACCGATGCTGGGCATCCAGGGCGGCAGGATCTGGCGCATGCGCTGGATCAGCTTGAAGAAGTAGTAGGGCCCGTCGATCTTGTCCATCTCGCCGGTGGTCGAGTCCCCCACCACCATCGCCGGGCGGTAGACCGTCCACGGCACCTTGGACTCCTTGCGCACGATCTTTTCGCTCTCGTGCTTGGTCATGAAATAGGGGTGGTCCAGGCCTTCGGCCTCGTCGAACATGTCCTCGCGGAAGACGCCCTCGTACAAGCCCGCGGCGGCGATGCTGCTGACGTGGTGCAGGTGACCCGCCTCGACGGCCTTGGCAAACTCCACCGCGTTGCGCGTGCCCTCGATGTTGACGGCGACCTGGCTTTCTTCGTCTGCCGACAGGTCGTACACCGCCGCCAGGTGGTACAGGTGGTCGACCTTGCCCTTGAGCTTCTTCAGGTCCTCGGCGGACACGCCCAGCTTCTTGCCCTTCAGGTCACCGTACACCGGCACCGCCCGCGACTTCGCCGTGCCCGACAACTCCCAGTAGTTCAACAGCTCGGCCACCTTGCCTTCGCTTTCGGGGCGCAGCAGGAAAGACACCGTGGCGCCTCGGCGTGCGAGCAGGGCCTTGACGAGGCGTTTGCCGATGAAGCCGGTCGCGCCGGTGACGAAGTAATGCATGAGGGCTCCTGGTGGTCCGGGGTGGTTGGCCGTGGCCCAGGATTTTTGTCCAAAGCCTCGCGGCCCCGCGACCGCGCTTACCCGGAGCGCCGTAGAGGCAACTCACTAGGCAATTAGGCTGACGCCTCCAGGGGCGACTTCTATAGTGAGGCCCATCGACATCGACCCACCTGGTCAACCCCAACCCACTGGAGATCCCCATGGTCAAGAAACTCAAGCAAATGGCCGACAAGAAGGCCGCCAGCCCCGCCGGCCTGTTCGACAGCGCCCTGGCCAGCTCGGTCAAGGATTCGGCCCAGCAGATCTGGCTGGCCGGCATGGGCGCGTTTTCCAAGGCGCAGGAAGAGGGCGGCAAGGTCTTTGAAGCGCTGGTGAAGGAAGGCGTCACGTTGCAGCGCAAGACCCAGGCCGTGGCCGAGGAAAAGCTCGGCGAAGTCACCAGCCGCATGAGCAACATGGCGGGCGACGTCTCGTCGAAAGCCGGCCAGCACTGGGACAAGCTCGAGACCATCTTTGAAGAGCGCGTTGCCAAGTCGCTGAACAAGCTGGGCGTGCCTGCGGCCAAGGACGTGGACGCGCTGAGCAAGCGCATCGACGCCCTGGCGGCTCAGGTGGCCAAACTGTCGAAGGGCGCGGCCAAGCCGGCCAAGGCCGAGCCGACGGCAAAGGCCGCCAAGCCCGCGGCCGCACCGGCCAGGAAGGCCGCTGCAAAGCCGGTCGCCTCGACGAAGGCCAAGTCCGCCGCACCGACCGCGGCCACGCCGAAGCCTGCCGTCGTTAAGAAGGCGGCTGCCAAGCCTGCAGCAGCCAAGAAGGCGCCGAAGGCCGCGGCCAAGGCCGCCGACGGCGCCGCCCTGGCCGCCGCCTGACCGATGCGGTCGTGAGGTCCTCGCCCGCTGACCCGCGTCAGCGGGCTTTCTGGCGGGCGTTGTCGGTCCGATTCATGGCGATGCGCCCGCGTTCGGGAAGAGCCACAGCAACGCCGACGTCATGACGACGTAACGCAAAAACTTGCCGATGGCCATGTAGGCCACGCAGGGCCAGAACGGCATGCGCAACCAGCCGGCCACCGCGCACAGCGGATCACCCACCCCAGGCAGCCACGACAGCAGGCAGGTCTTGGGACCAAACCGTTCCAGCCAGCGCAAGGCGCGCAGTTCAAGCGGTCGGTCGCGCCAGCGCTCCATCGCCTGGTGGGCGCCGCGCCCCATCCACCAGCTCACCGCGCCCCCCAGCGTGTTGCCGAGCGTCGCCACCGCGATGGCGGGCCAGAACAGCGCCGGGTTCAGCTTGATGAGCCCGAACACCACCGGTTCAGAGCCCAGTGGCAGCAAAGTGGCCGAGATGAACGCGACCACGAAGACGGTGCTCAAGCCGAACTTCGGCAAGGCCAGCGCGGCCAGCAAAACGCCCACTTGGGCTTCGAGCCAGGAACTCATCGCCGCGAATTATCCGGGCACGCGTCAGGTGGGTCGGCCTGAGCGGTCGATGTCGGCACTCGCTATACTTCTGCCTCCTTTTTGAGCAACCCAGCCCACGACGCCCCATGGCGACCCTGCGCATCGGCCCCGTCGTGGTGGCCAACCGTCTGTTCGTCGCCCCAATGGCTGGCGTCACGGACCGCCCGTTTCGGCAGCTCTGCAAGCGGCTGGGCGCAGGCTACGCGGTCAGTGAAATGGTCACGTCGCGCCGTGACCTTTGGCACACGTTGAAGACCAGCCGCCGAGCCAACCACGACGGCGAGGTCGAACCGATCGCCGTGCAGATTGCAGGCACCGACCCGGCCATGATGGCCGAGGCCGCCGCCTACAACATCGACCGCGGTGCACAGGTCATCGACATCAACATGGGTTGCCCGGCCAAGAAGGTCTGCAATGTGTGGGCCGGGTCGGCCTTGATGCAGGACGAGCCGTTGGCCTTGCGCATCATCGACGCCGTCGTCAACGCCTGTGCCGGCCGTGGCGTGCCGGTGACTTTGAAGATGCGCACGGGGTGGTGTGCGGCCCACCGCAATGCGCCCGCGCTGGCGGCGGCGGCCGAAGCGGCCGGCGTGTCGATGGTGACCGTTCACGGCCGCACCCGCGAGCAGGGCTACACCGGTCAGGCCGAGTACCAGACGATCGCGGCCATCAAGGCCGCGCTGCGCATTCCCGTGGTCGCCAACGGCGACATCGACACCCCACACAAGGCGCGGGCCGTGTTGGCCGCGACCGGCGCCGACGCGGTGATGATCGGGCGCGCCGCCCAAGGTCGACCGTGGATCTTCCGAGAGGTCGACCACTTTTTGCGCACCGGCGAACATCTGCCGCCGCCCCGCGTGGCGCAGGCCAGGCAATGGCTGCTGGAGCACCTCGATGACCACTACGCCCTGTACGGCGAACACGCTGGCGTTCGAACGGCGCGCAAGCACATCGGCTGGGCCGTCAAGCGCTTGCCCGGTGGCGAGGACTTTCGTGCCGCGATGAATCTGATCGACAACAGCGCCGACCAGGCCCGGGCCTTTGCCACCTGGTGCGACCAGCTGGCCAGCCGCCATGAGACCTGGCCCTTGCCCAGCGACAACGCCGACGCAACGCCCATCGTGAAGGCTGCGCTCGACCACCACGCGGCCAATGACGGCCGCCCTGGTGTGGATGGCGCGCCGCGCCGGATGCAATCACGACAACAACACGCATGAGCAACAAGAAAAACATCGAGGATTCGATCCGAGACAGCCTGGAGGTCTACTTCAAGGACCTCGGCGGCACGGAGCCGGCGGCCATGTACGACATGATCCTCAATGTGGTTGAAAAGCCGCTGCTGGACGTGGTGATGAAGCACGCCGAAGGCAACCAAAGCCGCGCCGCGGAATGGCTGGGCATCAACCGCAACACCCTGCGTCGAAAGCTGCTGCAGCACAAGCTCACGCCCTGAGCCGGTCGTGCCCCCAGACAGCGTGGCGATCGTCACGACACCCCATTCATTTCCTGCGAGATCCTTGATGCAAGCCCTCATCTCTGTGTCTGACAAGACCGGCGTCGTCGACCTGGCGCGCGGCCTGCACGCCCTGGGCGTGACCTTGTTGTCCACCGGTGGCACCGCCAAGCTGCTGGCCGACGCCGGCCTGCCCGTCACCGAGGTGGCCGACCACACCGGCTTTCCTGAAATGCTGGACGGCCGCGTCAAGACCCTTCACCCGAAGGTCCATGGTGGCCTGCTCGCCCGGCGCGACGTGCCCGCCCACCTGGCCGCCTTGGCGGAGCACGGCATCCCGACCATCGACGTGCTGGTGGTCAACCTCTACCCGTTCGAGGCCACCGTGGCCCAGCCCGGCTGCACGCTGGAGGACGCGATCGAGAACATCGACATCGGCGGCCCGGCGATGGTGCGGTCGGCCGCGAAGAATTGGAAGGACGTGGTCGTGCTGACCGACGCTTCCCAGTACGACGGCGTGCTGGCCGAGTTGAAGGCCGGCGGCGTGGGCCAGGCCACCCGGTTCGCCCTCGCGGTCGCTGCCTTCAACCGCATTGCCAACTACGACGCGGCGATCAGCGATCACCTGTCGGCGTTGCAGCCGGATGGCAGCCGCAGCGAGTTCCCCGCGCAGAGCAACGGCCGGTTCGTCAAGCTTCAGGATCTGCGCTATGGCGAGAATCCTCACCAGCGCGCGGCGTTCTACCGCGACCTGCACCCGGCGCCCGGCTCGCTGGTGACGGCCGCCCAGCTGCAGGGCAAAGAACTGTCTTACAACAACATCGCCGATGCGGACGCGGCCTGGGAGTGCGTCAAGTCCTTTGTTGCCCGCACCGACGGGCCGGCCTGTGTCATCGTCAAGCACGCCAACCCCTGCGGCGTGGGCCTCGGTGCGACGGCGCTTGACGCCTACGGCAAGGCCTTCAAGACCGACCCGACCTCCGCCTTCGGCGGCATCATCGCCTTCAACACGGTCGTCGATGGCGCGGCCGCTCAGGCCGTGGCCAAGCAGTTTGTCGAGGTGCTGATCGCCCCGGGCTACACCGATGACGCGCGTGCGGTGTTCGCGGCCAAGCCCAACACCCGCGTGCTGCAGATCGCCATCGACCAGGTCGATCCCGACGCCTTGTCGCCCTGGGCCCAGGGCCGCAACGCACAGGACATCAAACGCGTCGGCTCGGGCCTGCTGATTCAGTCCGCCGACAACCATGTGCTGTCGGTGAACGACCTCAAGGTCGTGACCACCCGCCAGCCGACACCGCAGCAGCTGGCCGATCTGATGTTCGCGTGGAAGGTGGCGCAGTTCGTCAAGAGCAACGCCATCGTCTTCTGCGGCGCGGGCATGACACTGGGGGTGGGCGCGGGGCAAATGAGCCGCATCGACTCGGCACGGATTGCCAGCATCAAGGCGGAAAACGCCGGCCTGACGCTGGCCGACTCGGTGGTGGCCAGCGACGCGTTCTTCCCGTTCCGCGACGGCCTGGACGTGGTCTGCGAGGCGGGCGCCACCGCGGTGATCCAGCCTGGCGGCTCGGTGCGCGACGACGAGGTGATCGCCGCCGCGAACGAGCGCGGCATCGTCATGGTGCTGACCGGTGTGCGCCACTTCCGCCACTGATTGGTGAGCGCCCCGTGGTCTCTGGGTGTCCGCAGGGGAGGCGCCGGGCGCAAGGCAGAATCCGCCCATGACGTTGCCCGAGGCCGCAGGCCTGTTGCTCGCGGGACTGGCCCGGTTGATCACCGGGGCCCAAGGCCATTGGCGCGGCTCGCCGCCCAAGGCCGAGCAGCGCATCTATTTCGCCAACCACCAGAGCCATTTCGACTGGATCCTGATCTGGGCGGCGCTGCCGGGTGACTTGCGCGCGGTGACGCGGCCCATCGCGGCGCGCGACTACTGGACCGCCAGCCCGCTCAAGGCCTGGATCACCCGCGAAATCTTCAACGCCGTCTATGTCAACCGGCAACGCACCGACGACCAGGACCCGCTCGAGCCCCTGCTGGACGCCCTGCGCAGCGGCGATTCGCTGGTGATCTTCCCCGAAGGCACGCGTGGCAACACCGGCGAGCCGCAGGCCTTCAAGTCGGGCCTGTTTCACTTGGCCGAGCAGTTTCCCGAGGTGCCTTTGATTCCCGCGTGGATCGACAACGTTCAGCGCGTCATGCCCAAGGGCGAGGTCGTTCCGGTGCCGATCCTGTGCTCGGTCACCTTCGGTGCGCCGCTGCAGCTTCTAGCCGGCGAAGACAAGCGGGCCTTCCTGGCGCGCGCTCGCGAGGCGGTGCTGGCCTTGCGGCTGGCGCCACCGACGTCGCGCTGAGCCCGTCGCCGAGCCGTTCACGCCATGGGTGCCTTGCGCGATTTCAGCATCAACCACCAGGTCGCCCTGTTGTTCGTTGGCCTGTTCGGGGTGCTGAGCCTGTTGTCGCTGGTCGCGGTGTGGCGTGGCGTTGGCGAGCCCACGCCCGAGCGCCAGCTGAGCCAGGAACGCCTCTGGCGCGACCTGCGCGTGTTGTGGACCGGCGCGGTGCTGTTCTGGGTGGCCTGGGCGCTGGGGGCGGTGGTGGCCACGCTGCTGTTCGGCACCGTCGCCTTCCTGGCACTGCGCGAGTTCATCACGCTGACCCACACACGCCGGGCAGACCACCGCAGTCTGCTGCTCGCCTTCTTTGTCGTGCTGCCAGCGCAATTCGTGTTGGCGGGCAGCCGATTCTTCGACCTGTTCACCGTGTTCATTCCGGTCTACGTGTTCCTGGCCATCCCGCTGGTCAGTGCGTTCGGCAACGACCCGCACCGCTTTCTGGAGCGCACCGCCAAGATCCAATGGGCCATCATGGTGTGCATCTACGGCATGAGCCACGCCCCTGCGCTGCTGTTGCTGGACCTGCCGCGCTATGCGGGCCGGGGAGCCTTCATGGTGTTCTATCTGGTGGCGGTGGTGGCCACGGCGCACCTGGTGCAAGACCTGGCTGCGCGCACCTTGCGGCGCCGGCCGGTGGCGCGGGCGATCAGCCGCAGCTTTTCGTGGCGCGCCTGGGGCGCCGGCGTGGCCGCGGCCGGCTTCGTTGGCGTGCTGCTGTACTGGGCCACGCCCTTCAAGCCCATCCCGGCCCTGGTGATGGGTGTCATCGCGGGCGGCACCGGCACCTTGGGTGGCTTCGTGATGATGGCCTTGAAGCGCGACGCGGGCGTGCGCACCTGGGGCGACCAGGCGTCGGTCACCGGTGCGGTCGGGCTGCTGGACCGCGTGGCGCCGCTGTGCTTCGCCGCACCGGTGTTCTTCCACGCGGTGCGCTGGTACTTTGGCATCGGCAGCGTTGGCCCCACGCCCTGAGCGCGAGGCCTGACCGTCCGTTGCGTCACACTCCTGTCCCATGGTCACAGCGCGCATCCTCGGCATCGATCCGGGGCTGGTCTGCACCGGCTTCGGCGTCATCGAGGCCGAAGGGTCTGCCTTGCACTACGTGGCCAGCGGCACCATCCGCACCAGCTCGGTCGACCTTGGCCAGCTGCCGGCGCGGTTGAAGCTCATCTTTGACGGCGTGCGCGAGGTCAGTGCGCGCTACCAGCCGACCACCGCCGCCTGCGAGATCGTCTTCGTCAACGTGAACCCGCAGTCCACGCTGCTGCTGGGCCAGGCGCGCGGCGCGGCGCTCACCGCGCTGGTCACGGCCGGGTTGGACGTGTCGGAGTACACCGCGCTTCAAATGAAGAAGGCCATCGTCGGCCATGGCCACGCCCGCAAGGAACAGGTCCAGGAGATGGTGATGCGCCTGTTGAAGTTGCCCGGCCTGCCAGGCAAGGACGCGGCCGACGCGCTGGGCCTGGCCATCTGCCATGCGCACGCGGGCGCCTCGTTCGCGGCGATGGCCAAGGCCGCGCCGCTGTCCCGCCGAACCCATGCGCAGTTCAAGGGCGGGCGCACTTACTGACGCTGCCTACAATTTGGGCATTCGCCGGCTTGACGGGCTGGCCGCACCCCTCCACAAGGTCACACGATGAAATCCACCACGCCAGCGCAACCCGACAGCGTCTCCCAGATCGCGCCGCGCGACAAGGCCGAGATCCTGGCCCAGGCCTTGCCCTACATCCGCAAGTTCCACGGCAAGACCATCGTCATCAAGTACGGCGGCAACGCCATGACCGACCCGGCGCTGCAGCAGGACTTCGCCGAGGACGTGGTGCTGCTCAAGCTCGTGGGCATGAACCCGGTGGTGGTGCACGGCGGCGGGCCGCAGATCGAGGATGCGCTGGCCAAGATCGGCAAGAAGGGCAGCTTCATCCAGGGCATGCGTGTCACCGACGAGGAAACCATGGAGGTCGTCGAGTGGGTGCTGGCCGGGCAGGTGCAGCAAGACATCGTCGGCCTGATCAACGTGGCCGGCGGCAAGGCCGTGGGCCTGACCGGGCGCGATGGCGGCTTGATCCGCGCGCGCAAGCTGAAGATGTTCGATCTGCAGGACCCGACCAAGGAGTACGACGTCGGCCAAGTCGGCGAAATCGAGTCCATCGACCCGAGCGTCGTCCGCGCGCTGCAGGACGACCAGTTCATCCCGGTGATCTCGCCTCTGGGGTTCGGCGTCAACAATGAAAACTACAACATCAACGCCGACGTCGTCGCGGGCAAGTTGGCCGAGGTGCTGAAGGCCGAAAAGCTGATGCTGCTGACGAACACGCCGGGCGTGCTCGACAAGGAAGGCCGCTTGTTGACCAACCTGAGCGCGCGCGAGATCGACGATCTGTTCGCCGACGGCACGATCAGTGGCGGCATGCTGCCCAAGATCTCGTCCGCGCTGGACGCCGCCAAGAATGGCGTCAACACCGTCCACATCATCGATGGCCGCGTTCCTCATGCCATGCTGCTGGAGGTGCTGACCGACCAGGCCTACGGCACGATGATCCGGTCGCACTGATGCGTTCCCCGCGGGTGCCGGCGCGGTCCCTGGCCCGGCGGCCCGGGCCGCGCACCTGGTTGTTCGACCTGGACAACACATTGCACGACGCGAGCCACTCGGCCTTCGGCCACACCAGCGCGGCGATGACCGCGTACGTCGAGCGCCACCTGGCACTGTCAACGGCCGAGGCCAGCCAGCTTCGGCAGCACTATTGGCAGCGCTACGGCGCCACCTTGCTTGGCCTGGTGCGACACCACGGCATCCGCGCGCAGCACTTTCTGGACGAGACCCACCGATTGCCTGGCCTGGAGTCGCGATTGCGCTGCCACGCCGGCGACCGGCGAGCGTTGGCCCGCCTGCCGGGTCGCAAGCTGATCCTCACCAACGGCCCGCGCAGCTACGCCCGCCGCGTGCTGGACGGCCTGGGCCTGACCCGCCTGTTCCAAGGGGTGGTGTGCATCGAGGACATGCGCATGTTCGGCCACCACCGCCCCAAGCCGGACGCCCGCATGCTGCGCCATGTGCTGGCGCGATTGCGCTGCAGCCCGGCGCGAGCGACGTTGGTCGAGGACACGCTGGTCAACCTCAGATCGGCGCGCGCGCTGGGCCTCACCACCGTGTGGATGCAGGGCTACCTGGGCCCCATCGCGACCGAACGCCAACGCCGAAAGCCCGCCTACGTGTGTGCCAGGATCAAACGGATCCAGGCGCTGAAGGCCATCTCTCGGTCCCATTGATGCGCAGCACGCCCACCCACCCTGCCCAAGCCGATCAGGCGCCGGACGCTGCGCTCGGGCGGCGCCGCATGAAGCCTGGCGAGCGCCGTCTGCAGATTCTGCAGACCCTTGCCGCCATGCTGGAGCGACCGGGGGCCCAACGCATCACCACGGCCACCCTCGCCGGCGAGCTTCAGGTCAGCGAGGCCGCCCTCTACCGGCATTTCGCCAGCAAGGCGCAAATGTTCGAGGGCCTGATCGATTTCATCGAGACCAGCGTGATGGGCCTGACCCAGCAGATCGCCCAGCGCCACGACGACCCCTTGGTGAAGGCGCGCACCATCGTCGTGGTGCTGCTTCAGTTCGCTGAGCGCAACCCTGGCATGTGCCGCGTGATCGCAGGCGACGCGCTGGTGCACGAAGACGACCGCCTGCAGCAGCGCATCAACCAGTTTCTCGACCGCATCGAGTCGCAGCTGCGCGGCTTGCTGCGCGAGGTCGCCGCGGCCCGTGGGGACGCCATGCCCACGGTCAGCGCCCAGGTTCACGCGTCCGTGTTGACGGCCTTTGCCATGGGGCGACTGCAAGCCTTTGCCCGTTCTCGCTTCAAGCGCCTGCCAACGGAACAGCTGGACCTTGCGCTGGCCATGGTGCAGTGACGGCCGGCGACCAGACGATGTCCGGTGTTGCCGAGCTGCAGTGGGGTGGCCACACCCTGGTGCTGCTGCCCGATCGCGCTGCGTGGCTGCCTCAGCGCGAGACCGTGCTGGTCGCCGATGTCCACATCGGCAAGGCCCTGAGTTTTCGGCGGCGGGGCGTGCCAGTGCCCCATGGCACCACGGGCGACACCCTGGACCGCTTGTCCGCGCTCGTGCGTCGCCTCCGGGCCCGCCACGTGGTGGTGCTGGGCGATTTCCTGCACTCCGCCCATGCCCAGGCGCAGCCCACCCAAGACGCGTTGCGCGCTTGGCGCCGGGCGCACGCCGAACTCGAGCTGACGCTCGTTCGCGGCAACCACGATGAGCGCGCGGGCGACCCGACGCCTGAGCTGGGCATGGCGGTCGTTGACGAGCCCTGGCGACTGGCGCCGTTGGGTGAACAAGGCGGCCCGGCCTTGGCGCTGTGCCATCACCCGCAGGCGGTGGCGGGCTGCCAGTCGCTGGCCGGGCATTGGCACCCTTGCGTGCACCTGGGTGGGCGGGCCCGCGACCGCCTGCGGCTGCCCTGCTTTCACTTCAGCGATGACCAGGGGGTGTTGCCGGCGTTCGGGTCCTTCACCGGCATGCATCCGATCACGCGGCGGGCGCAGGACCGCGTGTTTGCCATTGCCGAGTCCATGGTGTGCGCCGTGTGAGACCGGGCGAAGCTGCGCGGGCTGCCCCTAAACTCGGCGCATGTCATCACTTGAGCACCTCCTATCGCGCGCCGACGCGCTGATGTCGCGTCTGGAGGCGGTGTTGCCTCGGCCGTTGGGCGACCCCGACTGGGCCGCGTCCACTGCCTTTCGCTACCGCAAGCGGGCCGGCGCCGGCCGCCTGGAGCCGGTTCGTCTGGTCTCTGGCATCCGGCTGGACGCACTGTGCGAAGTCGACGCGCAAAAAGAGAAGCTGGTGCGCAACACCGCGCAGTTCGTGGCAGGCCACTCGGCGAACAACGTGCTGTTGACCGGCGCGCGCGGCACCGGCAAGAGCTCGTTGATCAAAGCCTGTTTGAACGCGTTCGCTGACCGTGGCCTGCGCCTGATCGAGGTCGACAAGGCCGACCTCGTCGACCTCCCCGACATCGCCGACCTGGTGGCGCCAAGGTCCGAGCGATTCATTGTGTTCTGCGATGACCTGAGCTTCGACGAAGGCGAGGCCGGCTACAAGGCCTTGAAGTCCGTGCTGGATGGTTCGGTCGCCCAGGCGAGCGACAACATGCTGGTCTATGCCACGAGCAACCGCCGGCACCTGTTGCCCGAGTACATGAAGGAGAACCTCAGCTACCAGCACACGGAAGACGGCGAGGTTCACCCGGGCGAGGTGGTCGAGGAAAAAATCTCGCTGTCCGAACGCTTCGGCCTCTGGATCAGCTTCTACCCCTTCAGCCAGCAGGAATACCTGGCCATCGTGGCGCAATGGCTGCGTGGTTTCGGCATCGATGAGGCCGCCATCGCGGCGGCCCGCCAGGAGAGCCTCGTGTGGGCCCTCGAGCGGGGCTCACGCTCGGGCCGTGTGGCCTTTCAGTTCGCCAAGGACTACGCGGGAAGGCACGCTGCATGACCCCGGCTGGAGACCCTCGCGCACGGGTGCCGGTCGATGTGGCGGTTGGCGTGCTGATCGAGCGCGACGCCGATGGCCGGGAGGGGCGTTTTTTGCTCACATCGCGGCCTGAAGGCAAGGTGTACGCCGGCTACTGGGAGTTTCCGGGTGGCAAGCTGGAAGCGGGTGAGTCGGTTGAACAAGCGCTGCGGCGCGAGCTGCAGGAAGAGCTGGGGATCACCATTGGCGCAGCGCACCCCTGGAAGGTCGATGTCATCGATTACCCGCACGCGCTCGTCCGGCTGCATTTCTGCAAGGTGTACGAGTGGCAGGGCGAGTTCCAGATGCTTGAACGCCAGACCATGGCGTGGCAGAGCCTGCCGGTCCAGTTGTCGCCGGTGCTGCCCGGCACCGTGCCGGTGCTGGCCTGGTTCGCCCAGGAGCGGGGGCACCCGGGCCCGACCCACGCCGAGGTGGGCTCGGTCCCCGCCGGACGGGGCTGATTACACTGCCGCCCATGAACCGCAAGGACCCTCTTCAGGCCGACCCGCACAACGCCTGGCTGGACGCCATCCAATGGGACGCCCAGGGCCTGGTGCCTGTGATCGCCCAGGAGCAAGGCAGCAAGGACGTGTTGATGTTCGCCTTCATGAACCGCGAGGCACTGCGGCTCACGGCCGAGCGGCGCGAAGCGGTCTACTGGAGTCGGTCCCGCGGTCGCTTGTGGCACAAGGGCGAGGAGTCGGGCCACGTGCAGACGGTGCACGACATCCGCATCGATTGCGACAACGACGTGGTATTGCTCACGGTCACCCAGCATGGTCACGAGCCTGGCATTGCCTGCCACACCGGGCGCCACAGTTGTTTTTTCCAGCAACTCGACGATCTGCGTTGGAAAGCGGTGGACCCGGTCTTGAAGGACCCGGCCAGCATCTACAAATGAGGGTGTGGACAAGACCGTGAACCTCCCAAGCGCCCCAACGACATCGCAAGACGTGCTGGCCCGCCTCGCCGAGGTGGTGGCCCAACGGCGCGGTGGCGACCCGGACAAAAGCTACGTGGCGCGCCTCTTCCACAAGGGCACCGACGCGATCCTGAAAAAGATCGGCGAAGAGGCCACCGAGACGGTCATGGCCGCCAAGGACGGCGACCGCCAGAAGATCGTCTACGAGGTGGCCGACCTCTGGTTCCATTGCCTGCTGGCCCTTGAGGCCTTCGAGTTGACGCCTGGCGACGTGCTGGCCGAGCTTCAGCGCCGCGAAGGCTTGTCCGGACTGGAAGAGTTTGCAGCCCGCAAGCTCAAGACCCGCGAAGGAGATGGTTCATGAACGAGTTGATCTCGGTGGACGACAAAACCCAGTCGCTGAAGACGGTGGGGCACATCAGCTACGCGCTGCACACGGTGGTGGCGGTGGCGGCCGTGGTGCCTGGCATCCAGGCCAGCATCGCCCTGTTGATCGTGGCCTTCATCATCGACCTGGTCAAAAAGGACGAGGCCGTGGGCACCTGGCAGGAATCTCACTTTGCCTGGCGCATCCGCAGCGTGTTGTGGGCCGGCGGCCTTTACTTGCTGACCGCGCCGCTGTGGCTGCTGCTGTTCTTGCCGGGCTGGGTCGCCTGGGTGGCGATTTCGATCTGGTTCCTGTACCGCGTCGTTCGCGGTTGGGTCAACCTCAACAACAACCAGCCGATGCCACGCTGAGCGGCATCGCTCGACCGACACTGCACCATGAGCCACGACCCCAACTGCATTTTCTGCAAGATCGTTGCGGGCCAGATCCCGAGCCGCAAGGTCCACGAGGACGACGAACTGCTGGCCTTTCACGACATTGCGCCATGGGCGCCGGTGCACTTTTTGATCATTCCCAAGGCCCACATTCCGTCGCTTTACGAGACCGAGCCCGAGGCGCACGCGGCTCTGCTGGGTCGCATGCTGGCACTGGCGCCTGTGCTGGCCCGTGAGCAGGGCGTGGTGAACGGCTTTCGGGCTTTGGTCAACACCGGCCCTGACGGTCGCCAGGAAGTGCCGCACCTGCACTTGCATGTGATGGGCGGGCCGCGCCCCTGGACCAAGGGCTGAGCGGCATCGGGAACGACCTATCGACCAAGTGGGTCAAGCGTCCAGGCCAACATCAGGGTGTTGGCTGGGGTCGCCTAGAATTCTCAGCACTTCAGACAGGAGATATCCATGGGTTCGTTCAGCGTCTGGCACTGGTTGATCGTGCTGGTGATCGTGGTGCTGGTGTTCGGCACCAAGAAGCTCAAGAACATCGGCAGCGACCTGGGTGGCGCCGTCAAGGGGTTCAAGGACGGCGTGCGCGATGGGGGCACGACCGCGGCGGACGCGCCGGCGGCCCAGGTGACGGCCCAGAAGACAGCCGACACCAACACCGTCGATGTTGAAGCCAAGACCAAGTCGTGAGGGCCGCTGGCCGCAAGGCTTGCGCGTCGGCCTGACGCATGATTGATTTTGGATTCGACAAGATCGCGCTGATCGGGGCCGTCGCCCTGATCGTCATCGGCCCAGAAAAGTTGCCGAGGGTGGCCCGCACGGTCGGGCATTTCATCGGCAAAGCGCAGCGGTACGTGGCCGACGTGAAAGCCGAGGTCAACCGCTCGATCGAGCTGGAAGAGCTCAAGAAAATGAAAGGGGAGTTCGAAGACGCGGCCCGCAACGCGGAGCGCAGCATCACCGAACAGGTTCACCAAACCACCGCCGAGCTGGAACACGCCTGGCAGCCCGATTCACCGGACGCCACCGACGACCTGAAACCGACCTTCAACGGCCAGCTCACGCCCCCGGTGCCCGACTACAAGCACCCAAAGAAGAACTGGCGATTGAAGCGTGGGGCAACGCCTCAGTGGTACAAACAGCGGCACGGCGTGAAATCGCGCGCACAGTCCGGCGCGGCGCGTGTGGCCCGCTTTCGCCCGCCGTCCGCCCGTTCCTGATGCCCCCGGGCTCGAAGACCCCTTTCCCGCATGAGTGCTCCCGACCAACGCCCCGATGAACTCGAGGGCACCGAACAACCGTTCGTGTCCCACCTGGTCGAACTGCGCGACCGGCTGATCCGTGGCGTCATTGCCGTGGGGGTCTGCTTTGCAGCGCTTGCGCTGTGGCCCGGCCCGAGCGGGCTCTACGACATGCTGGCCGCACCGCTGGTGTCGCACCTGCCGGAAGGCACCAAGCTCATTGCCACCAACGTGATTTCGCCGTTCGTGGTGCCCCTCAAGATCACACTGCTCGCCGCCTTCCTGCTCGCACTGCCCGTGGTGCTGTACCAGGTCTGGGCCTTTGTTGCGCCCGGGCTCTACAACCATGAAAAGAAGCTGGTGCTGCCGCTGGTGGTGTCCAGCACGCTGCTGTTCCTGATTGGCGTGGGCTTCTGCTACTTCTTCGTCTTCGGGCAAGTGTTCAAGTTCATCCAGGGTTTCGCACCCAAGAGCATCACGGCGGCGCCAGACATCGAGGCTTACCTGAGTTTTGTGCTGACCATGTTCATCGCGTTCGGTGCCGCGTTCGAGGTCCCGATCGTCGTCGTCGTGCTGGCCCGCATGGGCATCGTCAGCATCGAGAAGCTCAAGGCCTTCCGCAGCTACTTCATCGTGCTGGCGTTCATCATCGCCGCGGTGATCACGCCGCCGGACGTCGTCTCGCAATTGGCACTGGCCATTCCGATGTGCCTGTTGTACGAGCTGGGCATCTGGGCCGCCAAGGTGTTCATCAAGCACACACAGGCACCCGCCGAAGCGGCTGCCAGCGACAGCCCGTGATCAACGCTCGCGTGGTGCCGGTGGACGCTTGGTCGCAATCACCGTCAGGGTGAGCGGCTGCTTGCCCCGTTGCACAGCGATGGAGGCGGCCTGATTGGGCTTGAGCGCGGCCACGGCGGCCAGCAGTTGTGCGGTGTTGGCCACCGCCGTGTCTTGGACTTTGGTGACCACGTCACCGGGACGCATGCCACCCTCGCTGGCCGGCCCGTTGTGCAAAACGCCGGTGATCAACACGCCTTCCTTGATCGGCAAGTTGAAGTTTTCGGCGATTTCCGGCGTCAGGTCGCGCGGTTCAACGCCGATCCAGCCGCGGGTGATGCTGCCGTCGGTGATCAGCCCCTCCATGACTTGCCGCGCCGTGCTCGCCGGGATCGCAAAGCCGATGCCCAGGCTGCCCCCACTGCGCGAAAAGATCGCGGTGTTGATGCCCACCAGGGTGCCTTGCACGTCCACCAACGCACCGCCGGAATTGCCCGGGTTGATGGCCGCGTCGGTCTGGATGAAGTTTTCGAAGGTGTTGATGCCCAGTTGGCTGCGGCCCAGTGCGCTGACGATCCCGGCGGTGACCGTCTGGCCGACGCCGAAAGGGTTGCCGATGGCCAGCACCACGTCGCCCACCTGCAAGGCGTCGGAGCGACCGAAGGTGATGACCGGCAGTTTGTCGAGCTCGATTTTCAGGACAGCGAGGTCCGTTTCAGGGTCGGTGCCCACCAGCTTGGCCGCGGCTCGGCGCCCGTCGCTGAGCTGCACCTCAATGTCGTCCGCGCCTTCGATCACGTGGTTGTTGGTCAGCAGGTAGCCCTCCCGCGAGGCGATCACGCCCGAACCCAACCCGGACTGTTGGCGGCCGGGGTTGCCGAACAGTTCGTTGAAGCGCGGGTCGTTGGCGTGCGGGTTGGCGCGGCTGGTGACGATGCTGACCACGGCCGGGGTGGCCAGTCGGGCGGCCGGGCTGTAGCTGCCGGTCATGACGCTGGCGGAAGCCCCGGGGTCGGCCGGCGTCGCCGCGATCGAGACAATGGTCGGCAAGGCGGTGGCTCCTGAGCGGGCCAGCCATTGCGGCTTGAGCGTCGTGACCACAAAAAGCACCGCCAGCGCCACGGTCACCGCCTGCGAGAAGATCAGCCAGGTTCTGCGCATGTACAGTTCTTGGAATGGCTCAACGTGATGAGATTGCTGCCCACCTCCATGCCCTGCTGGAGGTGGATCGTTTCAAGGATTATGGGCCGAACGGTTTGCAGGTCGAGGGTCGCCCGCTGGTGCAGCGGCTGGTGTCGGGTGTGACCGCGAGCCTGGCCCTGATCGACGCTGCCATCGCCTGCAACGCCGATGCGATCCTCGTGCACCACGGCCTGTTCTGGCGTGGCCAGGACGGCCGCGTGGTGGGCTGGATGAAACAGCGCCTCGCGCGCCTGCTGGCCCACGACATCAGCGTCTTGGCCTACCACCTGCCCCTGGACGCCCACCCGACCCTGGGCAACAACGCGCAGCTGGGCTTGCGGCTGGCCTGGCAGGCCGACGGCCGATTTGGTGCCCAAGACCTGGGTTTCATCGGCAATGCCCCCGAGGGGTGCACTGCGACTCGCTTGGCACAGGACCTCCAAGCGGCCTTGCAACGGCCCGTGCTGGCCGTTCCAGGCGATGACCGGCCGCTGCGCCGCATTGCCTGGTGCACCGGTGGCGCCCAGTCCTACTTCGAAGCGGCCATCGCGGCCGGCGCCGACGCCTTCGTCACTGGCGAGGCCTCGGAACCCCAGGCGCACCTCGCACGCGAAACGGGTGTGGCGTTTTTTGCGGCCGGGCATCACGCCACCGAGCGCCACGGCGCCTCGGCCCTGGGTGAACACCTGGCGCAGCACTTCGACCTGGACCATCAGTTCATCGACATCCCGAACCCGGCCTGACCATGTCCGTCGCCCGCCCGCCACCGCCCGCGATGCCCGCCCGGACTGCACCATGGCTGGTGACCATGGGCGACGCCTGCGGCATCGGGCCCGAGTTGATCGCCATGTTGTGGCGGGACGGTCAATTGGCCGACACGGTGGTGGTGGCCGACCCGCAGGTCATGCGTCGTGCCCTTCATTGGGTGGGGGCGTCATCGTCGGTGGCCTGCATCGACCACCCCATGGACCTGCCGTTGGTGCCCCGCGCATGCCTGCCCATTGTTCGTCCGAACGACTTGCCCGCCGACCTGGTCGACGCGCCGGTGGGGCGCATCGACGCCCGTGCCGGGGCGGCGGCCGCGGCTTGCATCCGACTTGCCGTTGACTTTGCGCTGCGGGGTGAAGCGTCGGCCATCGTCACCGCCCCGATCCACAAGGCGTCCCTGGCCCAAGCGGGGGTGGACTTCCCGGGTCACACCGAGATGCTCCAGCACTTGGCCGCGCGTGGCGGCGCGGTACCGCCGGTGCGCATGATGTTGGCCAACGACGAACTGTGCTGCGTCCTGGTCACGATCCACATGTCGCTGCGTCGGGCAATCGACGCGCTCAGCGAATCACTGATCCTCGACACGGTGCGCATTGCTCACCACAGCGCCCGGCAGTGGGGCCTGGTGCGCCCGCGCATTGCCGTGGCGGGCCTCAACCCGCACGCGGGTGAAGGTGGCTTGTTCGGTGACGAAGAAATCCGATTGATCGCGCCTGCCGTGCGCTCGGCGCAGGCCGAGGGCATCGACGCCAGCGGCCCGCACGCGCCCGACACCGTCTTCATGCGGGCCCGCCATGCACCCAATCACCCGGGTGAGTTTGACATCGTCGTGGCCATGACCCACGACCACGGGCTGATCCCGGTCAAGTACTTGGGCGTGGACCACGGTGTCAATGTGACCCTGGGCTTGCCTTTCGTCAGAACCAGCCCGGACCATGGCACCGCGTTCGATCTGGCGGGCACCGCGCGGGCGGATCCCGCCAGTCTGCGGGCTGCTTGTGCCATGGCGCGCCGCTTGGCGTCGGCGCGTTGACGGCATGCTGCCCGCCGTCGTCACTTGCGCAGGGCGTCGCGGATTTCGCGCAGCAGCACCACGTCTTCAGGCGTGGCGGCCGGTGCCGCGGGCGGCGGCGGAGGCGCTTCGCTCTTCAGGCGGTTGATCTGCTTGACCATGAGGAAGATGATGAAGGCCAGGATGATGAAATTGATGGCCACCGTCAGGAAGTTGCCATAGGCGAACAGTGGCACGCCCGCCTTGGTCAGGGCGTCGTAGGTCATCGGGCCGCTGTAGCCCGCGGGCGGGTTGGCCAGCATCACGTAGTAGTTCGAAAAGTCGAGTCCACCGATGACCCGCCCCACGATCGGCATGATCAGGTCTTTCACGACCGAATCGACGATCTTTCCGAAGGCCGCGCCGATGATGACGCCGACCGCGAGGTCGACGACATTGCCTTTGATGGCGAACTCTTTGAACTCTGAAGCGAAACTCATCCTGCAAACTCC
This sequence comes from Hydrogenophaga intermedia, assembly GCA_943370175.1. Lineage (GTDB taxonomy): Bacteria > Pseudomonadota > Gammaproteobacteria > Burkholderiales > Burkholderiaceae_C > Ideonella_A > Ideonella_A intermedia_A. The sequence continues at coordinate 58,748 of CALRPU020000005.1, forward strand.
CGGTGAGCGCTGGTGCGCTGTTGTTGAGGTGTCGGTGTGCGTGCGCGCCGACGCGCTCAGTATTCAGCAGGTGAATGGGAAGTCAAGCTTCCGCTGAGGCCGCGCGAGCGCCGTGGCGCGCCGGGTTGAAAACAGCCCATGACCATGCGGCGATGCGGCCTGTGGCGTCGGCTAGAATCGCGGGTTGTCCCGAATGAAGTGTCACTTTCGAGGTTTTTCATGAGTGAGCCGCAAGTCGATAGCAGCAAACGAACCTGGCTGATCGCCTCCACCTGTGCCGGCGTTGCCGGCGGTGCCGCAGTCGCCGTTCCCTTCGTCAGCAGCTTCCAACCCTCGGAACGCGCGCGCGCTGCCGGCGCGGCGGTTGAAGTTGACATCAGCAGCCTCAAACCCGGCGAAAAGCTCACCGTCGAATGGCGGGGCAAGCCGGTCTGGATCATCAAACGCACGCCTGAGCAGCTGGCTGCCCTGCCCAAGATCGACGGCCAGTTGGCCGATCCAAAATCCACCCGCAAGCCCGATGAATTGACGCCGGAGTACGCTCGCAACGAGTTTCGGTCGATCAAGCCGGACGTGCTGGTGGCGGTGGGCATTTGCACGCACCTCGGCTGCTCGCCGTCGGACAAGTTCACGCCGGGTCCTCAGCCGTCTTTGCCTGACGACTGGGTGGGCGGGTTCCTGTGCGCGTGTCACGGCTCCACCTTTGACCTGGCCGGGCGCGTCTACAAGAACAAGCCGGCCCCGGACAACCTCCAAATCCCGCCGCACATGTACCTCTCGGACACCACGCTGCTCATCGGCGCGGACAAGAAGGCCTGAAGCCAGGCAAGCAGTAGCGCAATTGGCAATCTCAGGAGAACACCAGCATGGCTGAAATGAAGATCGCTCCGCCCAACGCACCCGTGGGCGAGAAGTTGATGACCTGGGTGGACAACCGGTTCCCGGCGACCAAGTTGTACAAGGAACACCTTTCCGAGTACTACGCGCCGAAGAACTTCAATTTCTGGTACTTCTTCGGGTCCTTGGCACTGCTGGTGCTGGTGATCCAAATCGTCACCGGCATTTTCCTGGTGATGCACTACAAGCCGGACGCGGCGCTCGCCTTCGCGTCCGTCGAGTACATCATGCGCGACGTGCCGTGGGGCTGGCTGGTGCGATACATGCACTCCACTGGCGCATCGGCGTTCTTCGTGGTGGTGTACATGCACATGTTCCGCGGCCTGATGTACGGCAGCTACCGCAAGCCCCGCGAGTTGGTTTGGATCTTCGGTTGCGCGATCTTCTTGTGTCTGATGGCCGAGGCTTTCATGGGCTACCTGCTGCCCTGGGGTCAGATGAGCTATTGGGGCGCCCAGGTGATCGTCAACCTGTTTGCCGCCGTGCCGCTGGTCGGCCCCGACCTGGCGCTTCTGATCCGCGGTGACTATGTTGTGGGCGACGCGACCCTGAACCGCTTCTTCTCGTTCCACGTGATTGCCGTGCCGTTGGTGTTGCTGGGCTTGGTGGCCGCGCACATCATCGCGCTGCACGAAGTCGGTTCGAACAACCCTGACGGCGTGGAGATCAAGGCAAAGAAAGACGCCAGCGGCAAGCCGTTGGACGGGATTCCGTTCCATCCGTACTACACGGTGCACGACATCCTCGGCGTCAGCGTGTTCCTGATGATTTTCACGGCGATCATCTTCTTCGCGCCGGAGCTCGGGGGTTACTTCCTCGAGTACAACAACTTCATCCCGGCCGACCCACTGAAGACCCCGTTGCACATCGCCCCGGTGTGGTACTTCACGCCGTACTACTCGATGCTGCGTGCCATCACCTCGGAAATGATGTACGTGCTGGTGGCCTGCGTTGTGGCCGGCGCCGTGCTCGGGGCCATGAAGGCGAAGATCAGCGGCTTGTTCAAGGCGGTGATCGTTGGTGGCGCCGTGGTGGCCGTCGCGGCCATGCTCTCGATCGACGCCAAGTTCTGGGGCGTGGTGGTGATGGGTGGCGCGGTGGTGATCATGTTCTTCCTGCCCTGGCTCGATTACAGCCCGGTCAAGTCGATCCGCTATCGCCCCGACTGGCACAAGTACCTGTATGGCGTGTTCGTCGTCAATTTCTTGATCCTGGGCTATCTGGGCGTGCAACCGCCGTCGCCCATCGGCGAGCGCGTGTCGCAGGTGGGCACCTTGATCTACTTCGGCTTCTTCTTGCTGATGCCGTGGTGGAGCCGCCTGGGCGATGCCAAGCCGGTTCCTGACCGGGTCACCTTTGCCGCCCACTGAGCGGAGCCCACGATGCACCGTCACGAAGTGAAATCGCCGATGTCTCTCATCAAGAAGCTATCCCTCACGCTCGCCGGCCTGGTCATGGCCTTGGGCCTGTCCGCACCGGCCACCGCGGCCGGCGGCGGCATCGCCTGGGACAAGTTCCCGGTTGAGAAAATGAACGACCTGCCGTCTCTGCAGAACGGCGCCAAGGTCTTCGTCAACTACTGCCTCAACTGCCACAACGCAGCGTTCATGCGCTACAACCGGCTGCGGGACATCGGCCTCACCGAAGATCAGATCAAGAAGAATCTGATGTTCGCGACCGACAAGGTCGGTGACACGATGAAGGTCAGTCTTGACCCCAAGCAGGCGAAGGAATGGTTTGGGGGTGTGCCGCCCGACTTGACCGTGATCGCCCGTTCGCGGTCGTCGTTTGGCCAGGGCACAGGTGCGGACTACCTCTACACCTACCTGCGCACCTACTACCGCGACGAAACGAAGCCCACCGGCTGGAACAACCTCGCGTTCCCGAACGTCGGCATGCCCCACGTGCTCTGGGAAATGCAGGGCCAGCGCGTGGCGAAGTTTGAAGACCGCAAAGACCCCCATGACGCCGCCAAGACCGTCCACGTGTTCGCGGGCTACGAGCAGGTGTCGCCCGGCACGATGAGCGCGCAGCAGTACGACGAAACCATTGCCGACCTGGTGGCTTACCTGCAGTGGATGGGCGAGCCGGCGCAAGGTCAGCGGGTGCGCCTGGGCGTGTGGGTGTTGTTGTTCCTGGCCGTCTTCACCGTGATCGCGTGGCGCTTGAACGCGGCTTACTGGAAAGACATCAAGTAACGGCTGTTTGCATCCTGGGGCCCGTTGAGCCCAGGGTTTCGCGCAGTGGGTGGCCCCAACGGGGACCCCACTGCGTTTTGGTTTGTTCGCGGCCGTCGCCGTGTTGGCCGCCTAATTCGAATCGAGGGAATCCCCGCCATGATGGTGCTTTACTCTGGAACGACCTGCCCCTACTCGCACCGTTGCCGCTTCGTGCTCTTCGAAAAGGGCATGGATTTCGAGATTCGCGATGTGGACTTGTTCGCCAAGCCCGAAGACATCGCCTTGATGAATCCTTACAACGAGGTGCCGATTCTGGTTGAGCGCGACCTGATCCTCTACGAGTCGCACATCATCAATGAATACATCGACGAGCGTTTCCCCCACCCGCAGCTCATGCCCGGGGACCCGGTTGCCCGCGCGCGCGTCCGCTTGTTCCTGCTGAACTTCGAGAAGGAGCTGTTTGCGCACGTCAACGTGCTCGAGTCGCGCGGTGTCAAGCCCAATGACAAGCAACTCGAAAAGGCGCGCGCTCAGATCCGTGACCGTTTGACGCAGCTGGCGCCGATCTTCCTGAAGAACAAGTACATGCTGGGCGACGATTTTTCGATGCTCGACGTGGCCATCGCTCCGCTGCTGTGGCGCCTCGACTACTACGGCATCGACATGTCGAAGAACGCGGTGCCCCTGCTTCGCTACGCCGAGCGCATTTTCTCGCGCCCCGCTTACATCGAGGCGCTGACGCCGTCTGAAAAGGTGATGCGCAAGTAAGCCGGTCACGATGAGCTCGATTTCAACGCCACCGACGCCGCCGTCCAACCAAGGGACGTCCACCCGGCCCTACCTGATTCGGGCCTTGCACGACTGGTGCACAGACAACGGATTCACGCCCTACATCGCGGTGTACGTGGACGCGTCTGTCCAGGTGCCGATGGAGTACGTCAAGAACAATGAAATCGTCCTCAATGTCGGGTTCGAGGCCACCACGGCCTTGAAGCTTGGCAACGAATGGATCGAGTTCAAAGCAAGGTTTGGCGGCAGCTCGCGCGACATCAACGTGCCTGTCGACCATGTGATCGCCATCTACGCCCGAGAGAACGGCCAGGGCATGGCATTTCCGGTGCCCACCGACAGCGGTTCAGGCGCGCAACCGGGATCGCCATCTGGTGCGCCGTCGACCCCGAGCAGCACCCCCAAGGCGAGCGGACTGAGGTTGGCCAGCGATGAAACCCAGGCTGACCCGGCGGCGTCGACCGACCCGACCACGGTGGACGACGACGATCGACCCCCTGAACCTCCGCCTGCGGGCCGCCCGGCCTTGAAGCGGGTGAAATGACGCGAATCCCGAGGCGCGCAGCCAAGCCGGCGCCTTGCGGGTCGCCTGGATAGAATTCGACGCAGTGCGCGTCACAAGCCCTTGTAGCTCAGTTGGTAGAGCAGCGGTTTTGTAAACCGAAGGTCGCGGGTTCGAATCCTGCCGGGGGCACCAAATTCACGCCTGGACCCACCCAGCGCGACATCACCGCACTGGCCAGCGGTCCGACACCCATCGCCTCAGGGCCCGGCGGCTCTGGGGCGTCCGAACAAATCCGACCCGGCGGGCGCGTCCTGGGTGCTGGCCGACGCGTCGGCGCCAGCCTCACGCGTGCTGATCAACAAGGCGATGAGCGCGGCCACCACCAGGAAGGGCGCGAACCACGCCCCGCCAGCGGGCACCTCATCCAAGCGGCCGGCAAGCCCGGCCACCTCGTCGTTGCTCAGCAACTGCACGCGCGCCCGGGCGGACGTCTCAGACAGGCCCGTCGCCACCAACGCATGGACCAACGCCGTCCGCTGGGCTTGGCCTCCCGACGCCACGGGGACCGCGCCTGTCGCACTGCCGCGTTCGGTCCCGATCAGTGGCACCGCGGCGGGCGCGGCGGCCTGTTGAGCCTGGGCAAGCGTACCGCTGGCCGCCAGTGAAAAGATCAAGCTGGCGGCGATCGAACGGGTGGGCATGGGCATGACGGGTCTCGGCGTGGCGCGCGAAGCAGCGGTTGCAACAAGGTGACATTCTGCATCCGCGCGGTGCACTTTCGTCATGGCCGGAAACGCTCATGCACGCCAAGTCACCCCGCATAATCTGCGGTTGGACGTCGGCGGCCGCCCCAGCTTCACGGGACCGGCTGCACAACCTTGATGCGAATCAACCGTTCCCTGCCCGTGTGCGAGAGCAGTTGATCCTGCAGACGGGGTTTGAGTTGCTTGAGCTTGGCGGCCACTGAAGCATTGGCGGCCAGCAAGGTCCAGCCGCCATCGTCCACCGGTCCCGCCTGCACGTGGGGGTGCAGCGCCAGCGGGAGCGCGGGCTGAATGGCCTTGAAACATTCTGCCGATTCCTTGAGTCGGCGCCGCAGGTCGCTCAAGGGCGCGCTCAGCCTCAATGCCTCGGTGATCGGCAGTGCGTTGGGCACGGCGGGACGCGCTGGATTCATTGCCATGGAGTGTATCGATGCAAGTTCTCATCACGCACAGCAGCCTTGCCTCGACACGGGTGCTTCATTTCACCCGGCTTCAAATGGTGCTCGCACTCGTCGCGCTGATGGCACTGATCACGATGCTTTCCGGCGCGGTCTACCACTTGATTTTCCTGAAGGCCGCTCGAGAGGGTTGGCCCGTGGTCAGTCAGGTCGTGCGCATGGTGGGCCGCGACGAAGTCGCTCAACGAGAACGCTACCTTCGCGAGAACCTCGACGCCATCGCGCGCCGCCTGGGTGAAATGCAGGCCAAGCTGATCCAGCTCGAGGCCGTGGGCGAGCGGGTTTCGAACCTGGCAGGCCTCAAGCCGCAGGAACTTCAGCAGTTGATGAAGGCCGCAGAGCCCCCGTCAGCATCGGGCAAAGGTGGGCCATTCATCCCCATGCCGACCAATGGAACCTCACCCCCCACCTTGGAAAGCCTCGACGCGCTGGTCGGTGCGCTCGACGCCAGGGCAGACCAAAACAACGACGTCTTCGCCTTGGTCGAGTCCCGGCTGTTCGAAAAGCGCCTTGCACTGCTGATGGTGCCCAACAGTCGCCCGGTCAACGGTCCCATCGGTTCGGGCTTCGGATTCCGTGCCGATCCGTTCAGTGGGCGCGCCGCCCTGCACACCGGTCTCGACTTTCCTGCCGACGTGGGCACACCCATCCACGCGGCGGCGGGCGGCGTCGTGCAGCAAGTGGAGATCCACCCCCAGTACGGTCAGATGATCGAACTGGACCACGGCCGCGGCTTGGCCACACGCTACGCCCACGTGTCCAAGTCCCTGGTCAAGGCGGGAGACCTGGTCAAGCGCGGCCAACTCATCGCCGAGGTGGGCACGACCGGTCGCTCCACCGGACCCCACTTGCATTTCGAAGTGATGGTCGAAGGCGTGCCCCAGGACCCGGCGAAGTTCCTCGCTGCGGGCGAGCGCGGACCTGGGCTGCTGCTGGGCAACGCCGCCGGCACCAAGCCTTGAGTCGCGTTCGCCGCAGGCGGCTAAAATCAAGGGTTTTTTGCAGCCCGCCGGGCTTGCTTCCCCCTGATTCGCCGCCAATTCAGCGAAGTTCGGCTGCGCTTCAGGGCCGGGCGCACGCTGCCGTCGACTGCCCACCTGGCCCCAGGCCTGCCACTGGCCTGACCGGCCGCAACCCAGATTCCGCATGTTGCCCAAGCTTCTAACCTCGATTTTCGGCAGCCGCAACGAGCGTCTGCTGAAGCAATACCGCCGCGTTGTCGAGCGGGTGAATGCGCTGGAATCGAGCTTCGAGACCCTCGATGACGCGGCGCTGACCGCGAAGACGGACGAGTTCAGGCAACGTTTCGCCGCCGGCACCTCGCTGGACGACCTGCTGCCCGAAGCCTTCGCGGCCATCCGCGAGGGCAGCAAGCGCGTCTTGAAGATGCGCCATTTCGACGTGCAACTGATCGGCGGCATGACCCTGCACGACGGCAAGATCGCCGAGATGCGCACCGGTGAAGGCAAGACGCTGATGGCGACCCTGCCGGTCTACCTGAACGCCATCGCCGGCAAGGGGGTTCACGTCGTGACGGTCAACGACTACCTGGCCAAGCGAGACGCCGAGTGGATGGGCCGCCTTTACAACTTCATGGGCCTGTCGGTCGGCATCAACTTGCCGCACCTGAGCCGCGAGGAAAAGCAGGCCGCTTACGCCGCCGACGTCACCTATGGCACAAACAACGAGTTCGGCTTCGACTACTTGCGCGACAACATGGTGCAGGACGTCGCTGACCGGGTTCAACGTCAGCTGAACTACGGCATCGTTGACGAGGTCGACTCGATCCTGATCGACGAAGCCCGCACCCCGCTGATCATCAGCGGTCAGGCCGAAGACCACACCGAGATGTATGTGCGCATCAATTCGGTGGTGCCGGCCCTGAAGAAGCAGATTGGTGAGGCCGACCCGCGCACCGGAGAGGGCGTCATCGAGCCGGGCGATTTCACCGTCGACGAAAAGACGCACCAAGTGTTCCTGACCGAAGCCGGGCATGAAAACGCGGAACGCTTGCTGTCGCAGGCTGGCCTGCTGGCGGAGGGCGCCAGCTTGTACGACGCGGCCAACATTTCCTTGATGCACCACGTGTACGCCGCCCTGCGCGCGGCCCACCTGTACAACCGTGACCAGCATTACGTGGTGCAGCAGGGCGAGCGTGGCCCGGAAGTGGTGATCGTTGACGAGTTCACCGGTCGCCTGATGACCGGCCGACGTTGGTCAGACGGTCTGCACCAGGCGGTGGAGGCGAAGGAGGGCGTGCCCATCCAGAGCGAGAACCAGACGCTTGCCTCGATCACCTTTCAGAACTACTTCCGCATGTACGGCAAGTTGTCGGGCATGACCGGCACGGCCGACACCGAGGCCTACGAGTTCCAGGAGATCTACGGCCTTGAGACCGTGGTCATCCCGCCCAACCGTCCCACCTTGCGCAAGGATGAGCTGGACCTGGTCTACAAGACCAGCGCAGAAAAGTTCAATGCGGTGATCCACGACATCCGCGACTGTCATGAGCGCGGCCAACCGGTGCTGGTGGGCACCACCTCGATCGAGAATTCCGAGCTGATCTCAGGTTTGCTGGACAAGGCCAAGTTGCCGCACCAGGTGCTCAACGCCAAGCAGCACGCCAAGGAGGCCGAGATCGTTGCCCAGGCCGGCCGCCCGGGCGTGATCACGATCGCCACCAACATGGCCGGCCGCGGTACCGACATCGTGCTGGGCGGCAACGTCGAGAAGCAGGTTCAGTTCATTGAGGCGGACGACGCGTTGAGCGACGCCGACAAGGCGGCCCGTTCGCAAGCGTTGCGCGACGAGTGGCAGGGGCTGCACGACGCGGTCAAGGCGCAGGGCGGTTTGCGCATCATCGCCACCGAACGCCACGAGTCGCGCCGCATCGACAACCAGCTGCGCGGCCGGTCGGGGCGCCAGGGCGACCCGGGTTCGTCGCGGTTCTACCTGTCACTCGACGACTCGCTGATGCGCATCTTCGCTGGTGACCGCGTGCGCGCGATCATGGACCGGCTGAAGATGCCCGAAGGCGAGGCCATCGAAGCAGGCATCGTCACCCGCAGCATCGAAAGCGCCCAGCGCAAGGTCGAGGCGCGCAACTTCGACGTTCGCAAGCAATTGCTCGAATACGACGATGTCGCCAACGACCAGCGCAAGGTCATCTACCAACAGCGAAACGAGATCCTCGAAGCGGCCGACCTCGTGCCGCAAATCAACAACCTCCGGCTCAGCACGATGACCGACATCGTGCGCGGCTTTGTGCCCGCCGAGAGCGTCGAAGAACAATGGGACCTGCCTGGCCTCGAAAAGGTCTTGCGCGAGGAATGGCAGCTCGAGGTTGACCTGCAAGCGGAAGTCGCCAAGAGCGACAGCATCACCGACGACGACATGGTCGAGCGCGTGGTTCAGGCGGCCGACGCCGTGTTCGCCGACAAGCTGGAGCGGGTGGGCTCGGAGCAGTTCACACCGTTCATGCGGATGGTGCTGCTGCAGGCGATCGACCAGCATTGGCGTGAGCACCTGGCTGCACTCGACTACCTGCGCCAGGGCATCCACCTTCGCGGCTACGCCCAGAAGAACCCCAAGCAGGAATACAAGCGCGAGGCCTTCGAGCTCTTCAGCCAATTGCTCGATGTGGTCAAGATGGAGGTCACCCGTGTTCTGTTGACCATCCGCATCCAAAGCCAGGACGAAGTGACCCGGGCGGCCGAGGACCTCGAGCAACGCTCGGCGGCCTTCCAGAACGTGACCTACACCCATCCCACCGAGGACGGCGGCGTGGCCCAGGAAACCGACCCGGACACCATGGTGGCGGACCTGCCCCGCGTGGGCCGCAACGACCCTTGCCCCTGCGGAAGCGGCAAGAAGTACAAGGCCTGCCACGGAAAGCTGAGCTGAACATGCCCGTCAACCTGCCCCCGCTGCGCGCGGAAGACCTTCACGACGTGCCCGGCGTGCGCATTGGCACGGCCATGGCCGGCATGCGCAAGGCCCACCGCCGTGACCTGATGGTGATGGCACTGGCCGAGGGCAGCAGCGTGGCCGCGGTCTTCACCCAGAACCGGTTTTGCGCCGCCCCCGTTCAATTGTGTCGGCAACATTTGGCGGCCAAGGTGGGTGTGCGGGCCTTGTTGATCAACACCGGCAATGCCAATGCCGGCACGGGCGAGGACGGGCTGGTGCGTGCGTTCACCAGTTGCGTGGCCTTGGCCCGCCACCTGGAACTGGCGCCCGAGCAGGTGCTGCCCTTTTCAACCGGCGTGATCATGGAGCGCCTGCCCGTGGACCGCATCGAGGCCGGTCTGCCGGCCGCGTTGGCCGATTTGGCCCCGGGTCACTGGGCCGACGCCGCCACGGCGATCATGACCACCGACACGGTGCCAAAGGCCGCCTCCCGTCAGGTTCGAATCGGGGGCCGCACGGTCACGGTGACCGGCATCAGCAAAGGCGCGGGCATGATCCGCCCCAACATGGCGACCATGCTCGGCTTCGTGGCGACGGACGCCGTGATCGCCCCCGAGGTACTGGAAGCCCTGGTGCGCGAAGCGGCCGACGAGAGCTTCAACCGCATCACCATCGATGGCGACACCTCCACGAACGACTCTTTCGTGTTGATCGCCACCCACCAGGCCGGCAACGCGCCGATCGACCGCCTGGACTCTGAAGACGGTCGCGCCCTCAGGGACGCGGTCGTGGCCGTGTCGACCAGCCTCGCCCAAGCCATCGTGCGCGACGGGGAAGGCGCCACCAAGTTCATCACCGTCGTGGTGGAGGGTGGGCGCACGGTGAAGGAGTGCCAGCAGGTCGCCTACGCGATCGCCCACTCGCCCCTGGTCAAGACGGCGTTCTTTGCGAGCGACCCCAACCTCGGTCGCATCCTGGCCGCGGTGGGTTACGCCGGCATCGACGATTTGGACCAGTCCCTGATCGACCTCCACCTCGACGATGTGCACGTGGTCGAGCGCGGTGGTCGCCGTGCGGACTACCGCGAAGAAGACGGACAACGTGTCATGAAGCAGGCGGAAATCACCGTGCGCGTCGTTCTGCACCGCGGCGATGCCAGCGCCTGCGTGTGGACCTGCGACCTGAGCCACGACTACGTCAGCATCAACGCCGATTACCGATCCTGAGCGGCACGGCGGCATCCGGAAAGGGCATCCGGAAAGGGCATCCTTCATCCCGGACTGTCGACGCAGCGCAACGCCGTTGGGCAGGCTTTCCGTTACGATCGCACACAGGTCGAGGCCACGCTGCCCGCCGTTGGCTTCGTCTCGACCCGCCGTCCGCCATGACCAAGCTCCTAGACCGCACCCGATGATGTCTCTCCACCCCGCTGCAACGGGGTGGTCGGGATGGGTGCGGCCCTTTGGACCTGCCGCACCCGTGATGCCCGTCCGCCCCTGATCGATGTCGCCCGCGTTGCCCCGTCATGGACAGGGCGGCTGTCGGGCTCACCAGGGTTGGGTCATGAATTTTGTTGAGTGGCGCCGGCGCGGACGCTGGCGATTTGGGTTTCTTTTCCGCATCGGTCTGCCCCCTGGCGACCTGTTGCACGACCGCAGCTACCGGCGCCTTTGGTCGTCCATCCTGATCAGCTCGTTCGGCGGGCAGGTCACCATGCTGGCCTTGCCGCTGACGGCCGCCGTGCTGCTCCAGGCCTCGCCGACCCAGATGGGTTGGCTCACGGCCATGGAGATCCTGCCCTTCGTCTTGTTCTCCTTGCCTGCTGGGGTGTGGCTGGACCGCGTGCGCAAGTTGCCCGTCTACGTGATTGGCGAGTGCATGCTGGCGGCCGTCGTGGCCAGCGTGCCGCTCGCCTGGTGGATGGGTTGGCTGTCCATGGGCTGGATGTACGGCGCCGGCTTTGTGATCGGCACCGTGTACACCCTGGCCGGCACTGCAGCGCAAATCGTCTTGACGCAGGTGGTTCCCCGGGACCGTCTGGTCGAAGCCCATGCCAAGAATGCCTTGGCCACCTCGGGTGCCGAGGTGGCGGGTCCGGGCTTGGCGGGCGCGCTGATCAAGCTGGTGGGGGCGCCATTGGCCTTGTTGGTCGATGCGGTGCTGTTGTTGAGCTCGGCGGCAATCTTGCGTGGCGTCACGGTGTCCGAACAGGCGGTGGCCGCCGGCGCCAGTTCCTTCGTGCGCGAGTTGAAGGCAGGCTTGCGCTTTGTCGTGCGCAACCGCCTGCTCGTCACGCTGGCCTTGGTGGTGGGCAGTTGGCAGCTGTGCCATCAGGCCGCGCTGGTGGTGCAAATCCTTTTTGCCACGCGCGTGCTGGGCTTGAGCGAGCAAGCCGTCGGGCTGTGCTACGTGGGCATGGGCGCGGGCACGGTGCTTGCCAGCCTGTGGGGCCACCGCATCAGCAGTTGGCTGGGGCCTGGGCCTTGCATGGTCGCTGGTTTTGCGCTGTGTGGCATCGGCTGGACCCTGCTCGCCTTCGCACCGGCGTCCGCGCTCGGCGCTTGGGCATTTGCCGGCATGTTGGTGTGCTTCAGCGCCGGGGCGGTGCTGATCTTCATCAACTTTCTGGCCTTGCGTCAGGCCGTCACCCCGGCCCCGCTGCTCGGCCGCATGACGAGCACGATGCGCTGGTTGATCCTCCTGCCCGCCGGCCCCGGGGCGCTGTGGGGCGGGTGGCTGGGGGAGCATCACGGCCTGCGCGCGGCACTGGGCTTTGCCGGTGGCAGTGCCTTGTTGCTCGCGTTGCTGGCCTGGCACCACCCGGTGATCCGCGCGGTGCGGCGCCTGCCCGACCGCGAGTCGGCCGACGACTGGCTGGGGGTTGAGGCCAGCGTGACGACCCCTCGCGCCGGTTGATCAACCGGCGCGTTTGGCGCATGGGCACCACCCTGGACAGGGGTTGACCAGCCGCGCCGCCCGGTCGACGATCACGGCATCCTGTTCGGAGAGCCCGACATGCCGTCAGAACCTTCCCAACCCCCCCAGCCGCCTCAGAGTGAGCCCGATCTCGACGAGCGAACCCGCAGCCTGTGCGAACTGCGCGACCGCATGACCGAGTTGCACAGCCAGCTTGAATACCTGAAGTTGATGCTCAAGCTGGGCGTTCGCTGAGCGGGTCGGCCGCGGCACTGGCCGCCGCGCGGTCCAGCGCCGGCACAAAGCGGTCAACCGCGTCGGTGATCAAGCCGTCGATTCCGGCGTCGATCAAGGCCTGGGCCGAGGCTGCCTCGTTCACCGTGTACGCCAGCGCGCGCATGCCAGCCCCGTGGATCTCCGCAATGCGCTGCGCATCCATGCGCTGGTGGTTGCCAATCACGGCCACGCAACCCAGTGATCGGGCTCGGGACAGCCAGCCGTCCCACCAAGGGTCCATCAGCAAGGCGCGGGGCAGCTGCGCCTGGGCGGCGCGCGCGCTGTCCAGCGCGTCCGGGTCGAACGAGCTCAGCAAGGGCCAAGGCGCGGTCGACCCCCAGGCGAGGGCGGCCGCTTGGGCGACCGCGGCGCCGGTTTCCACCCCCCGGCCCGGGCTGGGTTTGATCTCGATGTTCAGGCAGTGGCCTTGTGCCAGACAGTACCGAGCGATGGCCTGGAAGGAGGCCGGCGCTTCACCCGCGAAGGCCCGACCGTGCCAGGCGCCGGCGTCCAATTGGCTGAGTTCACGCCAGTCGTGGTCGGCGGCCGCACCATTGCCATTGGTGGTGCGGTTCAGGCTGGCGTCGTGCAGCAAAAAGGCGACCCCGTCGCGGCTGAGCTTCACGTCGCATTCGAAGGCCCGGTAGCCCCAGGCCGCCCCGGCGCGAAACGCTGCCAGGGTGTTTTCCGGCGCAAGCTTGCCGGCGCCCCGGTGAGCGATCCAGAAAGGGTAGGGCCAAGGTGGCAGCGTCACGCTCATGGCGATGGATTGCTGCGTCAATCGACGCGGTGGCCGGTGGCGCCGTCGAACCAATGCAGGCGCTCAGGCGGGCCTTGCAAGGTCAGGGTGTCGCCGGCACGGGGCGGGGTCAGCGTGGCGTCGACGCGCACGGTGAAGGCCTGCCCGGCCACGCGGCCGTGCACCAGCCGCTCGGCCCCCAACATCTCGATCAGGTCAACCTGGAAGGCCCAGCCCAACTGACCCGGCCCCCGCAACTGCGCGTGCTCGGGCCGCAGGCCCACGATCAGCTCGCCCGCCCGCGGCGCCGCCTTGGGCAACGGCAACTCCTGGCCGTTGACGGTGAAGCGCGAGCCATCGGCCACGCCCTTCACCAGGTTCATGGGTGGCGAGCCGATGAAGCCGGCGACGAAGGTGCTGGCCGGTCGCTGGTAGACCGCCTCGGGCGTGCCGATCTGTTCCATGCGCCCGGCGTTCATCACGATCATCCGCTGCGCGAGCGTCATCGCCTCGACCTGGTCGTGGGTGACGAACAGGGACGTGATGCCCAGCTCCGCGTGCAGCTTCTGGATTTCCAGCCGGGTTTGCGCGCGCAGCTTGGCGTCCAGGTTCGACAGCGGCTCGTCGAACAGGAACACCTGGGGCTGGCGCACGATGGCCCGGCCCATCGCCACGCGCTGCCGCTGGCCGCCGGACAGCTCGCGCGGCTTGCGCTGCAGCAGTGCACCCAGCTCCAGGATGCTGGCGGCTTTGTCGACGCGGCGGCGGATCTCGTCGACCGGCATCCGGGCAATCTTCAAGCCATAGGCCATGTTGTCGAACACGCTCATGTGCGGGTAGAGCGCGTAGTTTTGAAACACCATGGCGATGTCGCGCTCGGCGGGTTCCAGGTCGTTGACCACGCGGTCGCCGATGGCGATCTCGCCGCCGCTGATTTCCTCGAGCCCAGCAACCATGCGCAGCAGCGTGCTCTTGCCGCAGCCAGATGGGCCGACGATGACGATGAACTCGCCATGGGCTATCTCGGCGTCCACGCCATGGATGACCGGGTTGGCGCGGGCACCGGTGCCATAGCGCTTGACGACGTTCCGCAGGGAAATGCTGGCCATTCGGTGTGTGCTTATTTTTCGGTGTCGACCAGGCCCTTGACGAACCAGCGCTGCATCAGGATGACCACCAGCGCCGGCGGCACCATGGCCAGCAGCGCGGTGGCCATGATGATGTTCCAGTCATTGGCGGCATCGCCGCCGGAAATCATCCGCTTGATGCCCACCACCACCGGGTACATGCCCTCGTCGGTGGTCACCAGCAGCGGCCAAAGGTACTGGTTCCAGCCGTAGATGAACTGGATGACGAACAACGCGGCGATGCTGGTGGTCGACAGCGGCACCAGCACGTCCTTGAAGAAGCGCATCGGCCCGGCGCCGTCCATGCGGGCGGCTTCGACCAGTTCTTCCGGAACGGTCAGGAAGAACTGCCGGAACAAGAACGTGGCGGTGGCCGAGGCAATCAGCGGCACCGTCAGTCCGGCATAGCTGTTGAGCAGTCCCAGATCGGCCACCACCGCGTACGTGGGGCCAATGCGCACCTCCACCGGCAGCATCAGGGTGACGAAGATCGCCCAGAAGAACAGCATCCGGAACGGGAAGCGAAAGTAGACGATCGCGAAGGCCGACAGCAAGGAGATGGCAATCTTGCCGATCGCGATCACCAGCGCGGTGGCCAGGCTCACGCCCATCATGGCGCCCACCGACGCCTTCGACGCGGCGCCTGCCTCACCGCCCACCCAGGCGGTGCGCAGGTTGTCGATCAGGTGGCTGCCGGGCAGCAGCGGCATCGGCGCCTGCGCGATGTCCTGCGCCGTGTGGGTGGCCGCGACGATCGTGATGTAAAGCGGAAAGGCCACGAGCAACACGCCGAGCAGCAGCACGGCGTGGGCCAGCAGGCCGAGGGTGGGGCTGCGCTCGACCATCAGTAGTTGACCTTCTTTTCGACGAAGCGGAACTGCACCACCGTCAGTGCGATGACGATCACCATCAGCACCACCGACTGCGCCGCCGACCCGCCCAGGTCCAGCGCCTTGAAGCCGTCGTGGTAGACCTTGTAGACCAGGATCGCCGTGTCCTTGCCGGGGCCGCCCTGGGTCGCCGCGTCGATGATGGCGAAGGTGTCGAAGAAGGCGTAGACGATGTTGATCACCAGCAAGAAGAAGGTGGTGGGCGAGAGCAATGGGAACTGGATCGACCAGAAACGCCGCCAAGGGCCGGCGCCGTCGATGGCGGCGGCCTCGATCAGCGATTTCGGGATGCTTTGCAGGCCGGCCAGAAAGAACAGGAAGTTGTAGGAAATCTGCTTCCACACCGCGGCCAGCACGATCAAGGTCATGGCCTGTCCGCCGTTGAGCAGGTGGTTCCATTCCACGCCGACGGACCGCAGGGCATAGGACACGATGCCGATGCTGGGCGCGAACATGAACAGCCACAGCACCCCGGCCACCGCCGGCGCCACGGCGTAAGGCCAGATCAGCAAAGTGCGGTAGACGCGCGAGCCCTTGACCACCCGGTCGGCAAACACCGCAAGGATCAGCGAGATGCCCAGGCCAAGCCCGGCCACCAGCACCGAAAACACCGCGGTCGTCTTGAACGAGGCCAGGTAGCTGGCGTCATTCCAGAGGTTGCGGAAGTTTTCCAGTCCGACCCATTCGACCGAGGTGCCAAAGGCGTCCGACTGCTGCAAGGATTGCAGCAGCGCCTGACCCGCCGGCCAAAAAAAGAACACCCCGATCACCGCCACCTGGGGTGCGAGCAGCACCCAAGGCAGCCAGGTGGACTTGAAGACGACCCGCTTGTCGGAAGCCAACGGCGTGTGCCCGTGCGCTCAGGACTTGTTGGCTTTTTCGAAGCGCTCGAGCAGCTCGTTGCCGCGGTTCACGGCGGTGTCGAGCGCTTCCTTGGCCGTCTTCTTGCCGCCCCAGACCTGCTCCAGCTCCTCGTCCATGATGGCGCGAATCTGCACGAAGTTGCCCAGGCGGATGCCGCGCGACTTGTCGGTGGTCTTGCGGATCATCTGGTTGACCGCGGTGTCGGTGCCCGGGTTCTGCTTGTAAAAGCCCGACTTCTCGGTGGCGGCGAACGAGGCCAGCGTGATCGGCAGGTAGCCGGTGCGCTGGTGGCTCTTGGCCTGGATGTCGACGTTGCTCAGGTGATTCAGGAAGGCGGCCACGCCCTTGTATTCCTCGGCCTTCTTGCCCGACATCACCCACAGCGAGGCGCCGCCGATCACGGTGTTCTGCGGCGCACCGGGCACGTCCGGGTAGTAGGGCAGCGGGGCGATGCCGAAGTCGAACTTGGCGGTCTTCTTGATGCTGGCGTAGGTGGACGACGAGGCCGTCGCCATGGCGCACTCACCCGAATAGAACGACGCGTCGGCTGCGTTGCCGCGCCCGCGGTAGGCGAACAGGCCCTGCTTGGCCATGTTGCCCAGGTTCTCGATGTGGCGGATGTGCAGCGGGCTGTTGAAGGCCAACCGCGCGCCGGTGCCACCGAAGCCGTTGTTCTGCGTGGCGAACAGCGTGTTGTGCCAGGTGGAAAAGCTCTCCAGCTGGGTCCAGCCTTGCCAGCTGGTCGTGAAGGGGCAGGCCACGCCCGCGCCCTTGAGCTTGGCGGCGGCCAGCGCGACTTCGGGCCAGGTTTGCGGCGGCTTGTTCGGGTCCAGGCCGGCCTTGCGGAACAGGTCCTTGTTGTAGTTGAAGACGGTGGTCGAGCTGTTCAACGGAAAGCTCAACATCTGGCCGCTGGGTGCGGTGTAGTAGCCCACCACCGCCGGGATGTACACCTTGGGGTCGAACTTGTAGCCGGCGTCAGCCAGCACCTTGCCCACGGGCACCACGGCGCCCTTGGCGGCCATCATCGTGGCGGTGCCCACCTCGAAGACTTGCAGGATGTGCGGGGCGTTGCCGGCGCGGAAGGCCGCCACCGCGGTGGTCATCGATTCGTCGTAGCTGCCCTTGTAGGTGGGCACGACTTTGTAAGCCTTCTGGCTGGCGTTGAACTCGTTGGCAAGGTCGACGACCCAGTCGTTCAGGCCCCCGGTCATCGAGTGCCACCACTGGATTTCGACCTGCGCCTGGGCGGGGGCCGACGAAAAAACCGCCACGGTGGCGGCGAATGCGAGCGATTTCAGGTTCATGACAACTCCGGAATGTCTGCCGATCAGGCATTGAGCAGCCATGCAGCATCTGACAAATTTGTGACAGGCGTGTTTATGGCGCGGCGTCGCGGCGGCCGGCATCGGGATAACCCCGTGCATTGATGGGCGGCCAGCCCCGCGACGGCCGCGATTGTGCCCCTGCGGTACCATCCCCGCTCAAGTGCTTTTGGGGCAACCTACGGGTTTGCCCGATCCTCATGAACGCACCCCTCACCCTGAGCCAACTGGCCTCGGTCGCCGCCGGCGAAGCAGCAGCCCATGC
Organism: Hydrogenophaga intermedia; assembly: GCA_943370175.1. Classification (GTDB taxonomy): domain Bacteria; phylum Pseudomonadota; class Gammaproteobacteria; order Burkholderiales; family Burkholderiaceae_C; genus Ideonella_A; species Ideonella_A intermedia_A. The sequence continues at coordinate 76,652 of CALRPU020000005.1, forward strand.
CGCACCACGCCTGCGTGAAATTCCGTACAACTACACGTCGTTCTCCGACCGCGAGATCGTCATTCGCCTGCTTGGTGCGCGCGCCTGGGAGGTATTGAACCGCCTGCGCGAGGAACGCCAGACCGGTCGTTCGGCGCGCATGCTGTACGAGGTGCTTGGCGACATCTGGGTGGTTCAGCGCAACCCCTACCTGCAGGACGACCTGTTGGACAACCCGCGCCGGCGCAAACTCCTCATCGAGGCCTTGCATCACCGTCTCGGCGAAATCGAGAAGCGCCGCACCCCGCAGTCCGACCGTGAACGCGATACCGCCGTCGGCGAGTTGCTGACCCAGGCCAGCGCTGCCGTCACCCGGTTCGCCGCCCAGTTCGATGAGGTGGCCGAGCTGCGTCGCCGCGCCACCAAAGTGCTGGGTCGCATCACGGCCAAGGACAACATCAAGTTTGACGGTCTGTCCCGCGTGGCCCACGTCACCGACGCCACCGACTGGCGCGTGGAGTACCCGTTTGTGGTGCTGACGCCGGACAGCGAGGCGGAGATGGCCGGCCTGGTCAAGGCCTGCATCGAGCTGGGACTCACCATCATTCCGCGCGGGGGTGGCACCGGCTACACCGGCGGGGCCATCCCGCTGACCTGGAACAGCGCGGTCATCAACACCGAGAAGCTCGAGGCGATGACCGAGCTCGAATGGCGCCGCCTGCCCGGCGTGGACCACGACGTGGCCACGATCTGGACTGAAGCTGGCGTCGTCACCCAGCGCGTGGCCGATGCGGCCGAGCGGGCAGGGCATGTGTTCGCGGTCGACCCGACCTCAGCCGAGGCCTCGTGCATCGGCGGCAACATCGCGATGAATGCTGGCGGCAAGAAGGCCGTGCTGTGGGGCACGGCGCTGGACAACCTGGCCTCCTGGCGCATGGTGACCCCGGACGCCCGGTGGCTGGAGGTGGTTCGGCTGAACCACAACCTCGGCAAGATCCACGACGTGGACGTCGCCAGCTTTGACTTGAATTACTACGATGCCAGCGGCAAGACGCTGGAGCGCACCGAGCGCCTGGACATTCCAGGCCGGCTGTTCCGCAAAGAAGGCCTGGGCAAGGACGTCACCGACAAGTTCCTGGCCGGTCTGCCAGGCATCCAGAAAGAAGGTTGCGACGGCCTGATCACCAGCGCGCGCTGGGTGGTCCACAAGATGCCGGCGCACACGCGCACCGTGTGCCTGGAATTCTTCGGCAATGCCAAGGACGCGGTGCCCAGCATCGTCGACATCAAGGACTACATGTTCGGCCTCGTCAAGGCCGGCGGCGTCGAGATGGCGCCGGGGCACCGCGTGCCGGTGCTGCTGGCCGGTCTGGAGCACCTCGACGACCGTTACCTGAAGGCGGTGGGCTACGCGACCAAGAGCAAGCGCGGCGGCCTGCCAAAGATGGTGCTGGTCGGCGACATCGCCGGCGACGACCCCGACGCGGTGGCCCGCGTCACGAGCGAGGTGGTTCGCCTGGCCAACGGCCGCGCGGGCGAGGGTTTCGTGGCCGTCAGCGCCGATGCGCGCAAGAAGTTCTGGTTGGACCGCAAGCGCACCGCGGCCATCAGCAAGCACACGAACGCGTTCAAGGTGAACGAGGACGTGGTCATTCCGCTGCCGCGGATGGGCGAATACACCAACGGCATCGAGCGCATCAACATCGAGCTGAGCCTGCGCAATAAGCTGGCGCTGGTCGACGCGCTGGAGGCTTTTTTCGAGAAAGGCAGCCTGCCGCTGGGCAAAAGCGACGACGCCGGCGAGATCGCCTCGGCGGAACTGCTGGAAGACCGCGTGCAGCAGGCCATGGCCGTGTTGCGCGATGTGCGCAGCCTGTGGCTGCACTGGTTGCACCACCTGGACGACGTGCCGGCCGACGGCGGCCCCAGCCTGTTCGAGCAGCTGCAGGACCACCGCCTGCGGGCCTCGTGGAAGACGCAGATCCGCGCGCCGCTGGCCAGCATCTTCGCGGGGTCGGCGCTGTCGCCGATCGTCGACGCCTGCCAGGCCATCCACCAGGACGTGCTGAAGGGCCGCGTTTGGGTGGCGCTGCACATGCATGCCGGCGACGGCAACGTGCACACCAACATCCCGGTCAACAGCGACAACTACGAGATGCTGCAGACGGCCCACGAGGCCGTGGGCCGCATCATGGCGCTGGCGCGTCGCCTGGACGGCGTGATCTCCGGCGAACATGGCATCGGCATCACCAAGCTGGAATTCCTGAGCGACGACGAGCTGGCCCAGTTCACCGCCTACAAGCTGCGCGTCGACCCCGAGGGCCGTTTCAACAAGGGCAAGCTGCTGCGCCAGGCCGGGCTGAAGGCCGACCTGACGAACGCCTACACGCCGAGTTTCGGCCTGATGGGGCACGAGTCACTGATCATGCAGCAGAGCGACATCGGCGCCATCGCCGACAGCGTCAAGGACTGCCTGCGCTGCGGCAAGTGCAAGCCGGTGTGCGCCACCCACGTGCCGCGCGCCAACCTGCTGTACAGCCCGCGCAACAAGATCCTGGCCACGTCCTTGCTGGTCGAGGCCTTTCTGTACGAAGAGCAAACCCGCCGCGGCGTCAGCGTCAAGCACTGGCAAGAGTTCGAGGACGTGGCCGACCACTGCACGGTCTGCCACAAATGCCTGAGCCCTTGCCCGGTGAAGATCGACTTCGGCGACGTGTCAATGAACATGCGCAACCTGCTGCGCAAGATGGGGCAGAAGAGCTTCCGTCCGGGCAACAAGATGGCGATGATGTTCCTCAACGCCACCAACCCGGAAACCATCAAGTTGATGCGCTCCGGCATGGTGGACGTTGGCTTCAAGGTGCAGCGCCTGGCCAACCAGTTGCTGCGCGTGCCGGCCAAGCTGCAGACAGCGGCGCCACCGTCCACCGTGGGCACGGCCCCGCTGCGCGAACAGGTCATCCACTTCATCAACAAGAAGATGCCCGGCGGCCTGCCGAAGAAGACCGCGCGGGCGCTGCTCGACATCGAGGACAAGGACTACGTCCCGATCATCCGCAACCCGCAGGCGACGACGGCCGACACCGAGGCGGTGTTCTACTTTCCGGGCTGCGGCTCGGAGCGGCTGTTCAGCCAGGTGGGCCTCGCCACCCAGGCGATGCTGTGGCATGCCGGCGTCCAGACTGTGCTGCCGCCGGGCTACCTGTGCTGCGGTTACCCGCAGCGCGGCAGCGGGCAGTTCGACAAGGCCGAGAAGATCATCACCGACAACCGGGTGCTGTTTCACCGCGTGGCCAACACGCTGAACTACCTGGACATCAAGACGGTGGTGGTCAGCTGCGGCACCTGCTACGACCAGCTGCAGGGCTACCAGTTCGACAAGATCTTCCCGGGCTGCCGCATCGTCGACATCCACGAATACCTGCTGGAAAAGGGCATCACGCTGGACACCTCTGCGGGCGCTGGCTACCTTTACCACGACCCCTGCCACAGCCCGATGAAGCTGCAGGAGCCGATGAAGACCGTCAAGGCGTTGATGGGCGACAAGGTGCTCGAAAGCAAGCGTTGCTGCGGCGAGTCCGGCACGCTCGGGGTGACCCGGCCCGACATCTCGACCCAGATCCGCTTCCGCAAGGAAGAAGAGCTGCGCCGAGACGAAGCCGCGTTGCGCGCGATCGGCGGTGCCCAAGCCACGGGCCCGGTCAAGGTCCTGACGTCCTGCCCGAGCTGCCTGCAGGGCTTGAACCGCTATGGCAACGACCTGAACAACGGCTTGCTCGAGGCCGACTACATCGTCGTTGAAATGGCCCATCGCCTGCTCGGTCCGGACTGGCTGCCCGAGTACGTCGAGCGCGCCAACCAAGGGGGCATCGAGCGCGTGCTGGTGTGAGGCGCGCTCAGCCGGGTCGCCGCAAGACGACCTCGGTGCCCTCGCGGCGCAGGGTCAGCTGACCGGGGCGCTCGGCCTGGTCGAACTCCAGTGTCAGGCCATCCTGGCGCAAGAAGAAGCGCGTCGGGCCGATCGGCAGCACCTCGAATTCCGGGTTGTCGCTGAACTGGCCGAAAGCGCGATCGCCGGCCACCCGCAGCGTCAGCTGCATCTTCTGCGGGCCGACCCATGGGCCGGTGAACCCCTTCATCGCGCTGCCCGGCAGGTGCATGCGGTTGAACTCGATGGCCTTCACCGGCGGGTCGATGGCCGCGAGCGCGACGCTGCGCGTCTCGGTGAAGGTGTTGCACAACAGCGCGGCCCCTTGGCGCCGCGCCGGCTCGATCCACATCGACGACGAGAAGCCCTGTGTGGCACCGTCCTGATTGAACAGCGTGCGGCGCTGGCTCGCAGTGACCACCGTGGCCTGCTCCCAGGCCAGACCAAAGGGGTGAAGCGGACTTTCCCCCTCGGTGCGCTGTTGCAGGCACATCGCGAAGGCCTCGCGCAACGGGTGGTCGATCAAGCCGAGCGCGGCTTGCATGAAGCGGCCGAGGTCCTTGGCGGTGCCGGCCAGGCCAATGGCGCCAGCCAGTGCATCGAAGCGCCAGGCTGGGGTGGGCTTGCGTTCGTTGGTGTGTCCGATGGCCTCGCGCGGGGCCAGCGCCAAGGCAGCGCCGATCGCGGCGCTGACCGCGGCCAAGTCGTCGCCAGCCGGGATTGGGCGGCGCAGTTGCATGTCCACCAGCCCGAGCGGCTGCAGCACCCGCGTGGCCAGCAACGCGTCGACGCTCACGCCCGCCCGGCGTGCCAGCACCAGCGCCAGCAGGCCGTAGCCGAGGTTCGAGTACTCGAAGGCGTCGCCGCGGCTGCGGTTCGGCCGCCAGGTGCGCAGGAAGTCGTGGAGTCGCTTTTCGGAGTAGAAGGCGTAAGGGTCCGCCATCTCCCGGGCCGGGATGTTGGTGGGCATGCGCGGCAGGCCCGAGCGGTGCGTGGCCAGGTCGATCAGCCGGACGGGCTGGTCACGCAGGTCGCGCAGCTTGAGGCCCTCGGGCAGCGCGTCTTCCACCGGGTCGTCGAGCGACCAGTGGCCGCGCAGCACGCCGTCGGCCAAGGCCAGCGCCACGAAGGCCTTGGTCATGGACCCGAGTTCGAACAGTGTCTGCTCGGTGATCGCGTCGCTGGACCCTTGCCGCATCAGCCCCATCGGCGTGAACCGGACGCCCTGCGCGCTGACCAAGACGCCGACGAGGCCAACGGCGTCGTCGGTCAGCTTCTTGCGCAGCACCGCGTCCCAGGCGCCGCTGACGTTGTCGCGGGCCACGGCGGTGGCGGGCCACCAGGCGGCGCTCAGCGGGGACAGGCCGGTGGCCAACAGCAGACGTCGACGGGCATGGCGCGTGGGGTTCATGGGCAGGGGCAGGAACAGAAGCAGGGGCAAAGGCGGCCGCAGGGCCAGCACCTGGGCCGTGACAGGGCAACCCAGCGGGCCTCGATGGCGGTCATCGCAGGGTGCCGATGTTAGCGGTCGGATAATTCACGGATGCCTGCATCAGACGACACCGATTCCGTCACCGGCCTGCGGGCCACCTGCCCCCTGTGCACCCAGGTGGGCGGCCACCTGGTGTGGCGGGACGATGACTGGCGGGTCATCCGCGCCGACGAGGCGGGCTTTCCGGCCTTCTACCGCGTGATCCACCAGCGGCATGTGCCAGAGTTTTCGGGGCTGTCGGCGGCCGGCCGGGTTCGCTGCATGGACCTGGTGACGGCGGTGGAGCGGGTCTTGATTGACCGGCTGACGCCCACCAAAGTCAACCTGGCTGCGCTGGGCAACGTGGTGGCGCACCTGCACTGGCACGTCATCGCGCGTTTTGAGTGGGACAGTCACTTTCCGCAGCCGGTGTGGGCTGACGCGCTGCGGGTGCCCGAACCTGCACCGTTGCAGCGCCTGCCGCTGCCCTTGCCAGACCTCGACGCCGCGGTGGCGCGGGCACTGCAGGCAATCTGAGTCGCACCGGGCCTCGGGACTTGCGCCTTGGGCCGAGGGTCGTGGCGGGCGCCGAGTGTCCCCTTCGAGGGCGTGGCGGTGAATGGCTTCGCTAAACTCAGGCCCCATCTTCTTCCGCGACCCCCCCGATGGCCGGCCTCAGTTCCACCACCCCGCAACCCACCGCGCTCACCGTGCACCAGCAGTCGAGGGTCCTGGAGATCGGGTTTTCCGACGGTCAGGCGTTTCGCATTCCTTTCGAGTTGATGCGCGTCTACTCTCCCTCGGCCGAGGTGCAGGGCCACGGCCCCGGCCAGGAGGTGTTGCAAACCGGCAAGCGAGAGGTTGGTGTGGTGTCGCTCGAACAGGTCGGCAACTACGCCGTGCAGCCGTTGTTTTCCGACGGCCACAACAGCGGCATCTTCTCGTGGGACTACCTGTATTTTCTCGGCTCGCAACAGGCCCAGTTGTGGGCGCAGTACGAGGCGCGGCTGCAAGCCGCCGGCGTCGACCGCGATGCACCGATGGTGCAGGCCGACGCCGCGTCCTGCGGGCACCACCACTGAGCCGGAGACCCCCAGCATGAGCAACACCCACTTCGGCTTCGAGACCGTCGACGAGCGCGTGAAGGCGCAAAAGGTGCGCGGCGTGTTCGACTCGGTCGCGTCGAAGTACGACGTGATGAACGACCTGATGTCGATGGGCCTGCACCGCGCCTGGAAGGCCTACACCGTGGCGGTGGCGGGTCTGCGCGATGGGGACCGCGCCCTGGACCTGGCCGGTGGCACCGGCGACCTGTCCCGGGCCTTCGCCAAGAAGGTCGGGCCGCGCGGGCTGGTGGTGCACACCGACATCAACGAGGCCATGCTGCGTCAGGGTCGCGCTCGCCTGGAGGACGAAGGCCTGTTGTTGCCCACCACGCTGTGCGATGCGGAGACGCTGCCGTTCAAGAGCAACAGCTTCAAGGTGGTCAGCGTGGCCTTCGGCCTGCGCAACATGACGCACAAGGACCTGGCGCTGGCCGAGATGAACCGCGTGCTGCAGCCCGGCGGGCGCCTGCTGGTGCTGGAGTTCTCCAAAGTGGCCAAGCCGCTGGAGAAGGCCTACGACTGGTATTCCTTCAAGGTGCTGCCGCGCATCGGGCAGATGGTCGCCGGCGACGCCGACAGCTACCGCTACCTCGCCGAGTCGATCCGGATGCACCCAGGGCCGTCCGAGTTGAAGGCGATGATGAAGACCGCCGGTTTCGGGCACGTGGACGTGCACCTGCTGACCGGTGGCGTGGTTGCCTTGCACGTGGGCATCAAATGCTGATGCCTGGCCTGGTCATGCTGGGCAGCCGGGCCGCAGGCTGGCTGGCCGCGGGCCGGGCCGGCGTGGCGCGCAAGCGTCGCGCGCGTCAACCCGCAGGCGACCCGCCGGCCGCACCGGACACCAAGCCCTGGGGCAGCGCTTTGCCGGCAAGCCTCGATGCCGATCAGTTGATCCAGGACGCCATCGTGCACTTCGGTGACGTGCAGCGCGCCTGGGACGCCGGCGACATGGACCGCCTGCGGCAGCTCACCACGCCGGACCTGTTGGCCGAGTTGCTGGCCGAGCGCCAGGCGGCGTCCGGCGCCGACGGTTGCAGCGAGCTGGAAAACGTGCAGGCCCGCCTGCTCGGCTTCGACGCCTTGGCCGACCATTGGCTGGCCACCGTCGAATTCAGCGGGATGATCAAGGACCCGCGTCAGCACAAGGCCACCCCGTTCCGGGAGGTCTGGGTGCTGGCGCGCAGCGTGGCGGTGGGCGCAGCGGCAACTTCCACTTCGCCGGTGGCACCGACGACCACACCAACGGCGCCCGACCCGGCGATTTCGGGCCATGCGGCGCTGGCGCTGACGGCAGCTGTGGCCGCCGCCGAGGCCCACCACGCCGGCGAGCCGCATTGGCGCCTGGCGCGCCAGCACGCCCTGTTCTGAGCACTGCCCGCTGACGGCCCCAACGCGGCAAGCGTTCGGGTGGGGTCGGGATCAAGGGCAGCGCCAGCCCGGCGCCGACCTGTCACTGGCGCCCGTAGGTGTCCTCGAAGCGCACGATGTCGTCTTCGCCCAGGTAGCTGCCGGACTGCACCTCGATGATTTCCAGCGGCATTTTTCCCGGGTTGGCCAGGCGGTGCACCTGGCCCAGCGGGATGTAAGTGCTCTGGTTCTCGGTCAGCGTCAGCACCTGGTCGCCGTTCGTGACCTCGGCGGTGCCGCTGACGACGATCCAGTGCTCGGCGCGGTGGTGGTGCTTCTGCAGGCTCAGCGACGCGCCCGGCTTGACCATGATGCGCTTGACCTGGAAGCGCGGGCCGCTGTCGATGCTGTCGTACCAGCCCCAGGGGCGGTGCACCTGGCGGTGCAGCGTGTGCTCGCTGCGGCTGTCCTTTTGCAGTGAGCCGACGATCTGCTTGACCTCTTGGCTGCGGCTGCGGTCGGCCACCAGCACCGCATCGGGCGTTTCGACCACCACCACGTTGTGCAGGCCGACCACGCCGACCAGGCGGCTGGTGGCGTGCACCAGGGTGTTGCTGCTGTCACGCACCAGGGCGTCGCCCACGCTGGCGTTGCCGTCGGCGTCCTTGTCGCTGACCTGCCAGACGGCGTCCCAGGCCCCGAGGTCGGACCAGCCCGCGTCCAGTGGCACCATGCGCAGGTCGACACCTGCCTGAGCCGGGCATTTCTCCATCACCGCATAGTCGACGGACTCGCTCGGGATGGCCGAGAACTCGGCTTGGCCGGGGCGGATGAAGCTGGCGTCGGTGCTGCGGGCGGCCCACGCGCTGGCGGTGGCGTCGGCAATGTCGGGCCGGAACTGCGCCAAGGCCTTCAGCCACACCGAGGCGCGCACCACGAACATGCCGCTGTTCCAGTAGTAGCTGCCGTTGGCCAGGTAGCGCTGGGCGGTGGCCGCGTCCGGCTTCTCGACGAACTGCGCGACCTTGTGGGCGCCTGCCCCCGTGTCGTCTGCGCGGATGTAGCCGAAGCCGGTTTCCGGGCGGTCGGGCGTGATGCCCAGGATCACGATGGCGCCGGTGTCGGCCACGCGCACCGCCTGCCGCAGCGCGGCGGCGAAGGCCGCCTCGTCGGTCACCGTCTGGTCGGCGGGCGTCACCACCAGCACCGGGTCCGCGCCGTCGGCCGTGGCGTGCAGCGCGGCCAGGGTCATCGCGGGCGCCGTGTTGCGGCCGGTGGGCTCCAGCAGCACCTTGGCCTGGCCGTGCTGGGCGCCCGCCACCTCGCGCAGTTGGTCGAGCACCAGGAAGCGGTGCTCTTCATTGCCGACCACGCAAGGCGCTGCCACGGTCAAGCCCGCCTCAGCCAGCCCAGTCAGTCGGCCAGCGGCCTGCTGGAACAGGCTGCGGTTGCCGTGCAGCACGAGGAACTGTTTCGGGTACATCGCCCGCGACAGCGGCCACAGCCGGGTGCCACTGCCGCCGGCGATGATCACGGGGAGCACGGTGATGGGTTGGGAACTCATGGCTGCTTTCAATCGATGGAGTGAGGTGCGGGTGCGGGTGCGGGCACGGGTGTGGCCAGGCCGTCAGGGTGGCGACTTTGCCAGCGCCAGCTGTCTTTGCACATGGTCGCCAGGTCGCGCGTGGCCGCCCAGCCCAGCAAGTCGCGCGCCTGGGCCGGGTCGGCATAGCAGGCGTCAATGTCGCCCGTGCGGCGTCCGACGATGTCGTAGGGCACGGGCCGCCCGCTCGCCTGCTCGAAGGCCTTGACCAGTTCAAGCACGCTGTGACCGCGGCCGGTGCCCAGGTTGACCGTGAAGCTGCCCGGCGTCGACAGCAGGCGGCGCAGCGCCGCCACGTGGCCGTCGGCCAGATCCAGCACGTGGATGTAGTCGCGCACGCCGGTGCCGTCCGGGGTGTCGTAATCGTTGCCGAACACCTGCAGCCGCGCGCGCCGGCCCACGGCCACCTGGGTGACGTAGGGCATCAGGTTGTTCGGGATGCCGCGCGGGTCCTCGCCGATCTCGCCGCTCTCGTGGGCGCCCACCGGGTTGAAGTAGCGCAGGGTGGCGATGCGCCAATGGGGCTCGGCGGCGCTGAGGTCGCGCAGCACCTGCTCGCCCATCAGCTTGGTCCAGCCATAGGGGTTGGTCGCGCTGAGCGCGGCGTCCTCGCGAATCGGCAGCCGCTCGGGCTTGCCGTACACGGTCGCGCTGGAGCTGAAGACCAGCGCCGTGGCCTTGCGCTGGCCGAGCACCCGGCACAGGCTGATCAGGCTGCCCAGGTTGTTGGCGTAGTAGTCCAGCGGCTTCTGGGCGCTTTCGCCGACGGCCTTGTGGGCGGCGAAGTGCACTGCGGCGTTCACGCGATGGGCGCTGACGATGGCGTCCAGCGCCGCCGTGTCGCTCACGTCCAGGCGCTCGAACACCGGGGTCTGGCCGGACAAACGCTTCAACTGGTCCAGCACCGCCGGCGAGCTGTTCGAGAAGTTGTCGACGCCGACGACCTCGAAGCCTTGCGTCAGCAGGGCCAGCCAAGTGTGCGAGCCGATGTAGCCGGTGGCGCCTGTCAGCAGGATCTTGGGGAGTTGCATGGCTGGCGATTGTGCCCAAGGCGGCCGATGTCAAAATCGGCGCATGCTGTCCACCCTTCAAGCGCTGGCCGCCCCGGCCGCCCTGCAGCGGCTCACGCTGCTGATCAACCACGTGCTCGCCGCCGAGCCCGTGGCGACCCACCGCCTGAAGAGCCACGCCGGGCGGCGCATCGGCATCACGCTGGCCGGCTGGCCGGCGCTGCTGCCCGCGGTGCCGCCCCTGAGCTTCCTCGTCACGCCGGCCGGGCTGCTGGAGTGGGACGGTGATTCGGCCGACTTCGTGCCGCCGGTGGCGGACCTGCAGGTCACCATCGACGCGTCCAACCCGGCGCTGGCGGTGGTGCAGGGCCTGACCGGCCGGCGCCCGCGCATCGATGTGGCGGGCGACGCCTTGCTGGCCGGCGACGTGAATTGGCTGTTTGACAACCTGCGCTGGGACGTCCAGGACGACCTGGCGCGCTTGGTGGGCAACGCGCCCTCGCATGAGCTGGCCCGCTTCGGCACCTGGATCGCCGGGGCGCTGCGCGAGCTCGCGCAACGCGTCGGCCGCGGTGGGGCGGGCGGGTCGGAGCGCCCGCCACGATGAGCCACCTGGCGCGGCTCGTCTTCATCGTCTTCACGGTTTTTCGGTTCGGTCTCGACGAACTGGCGCTGTCGAACATCCGCAAGCCCTGGGTCCGGGCGGTGGTGCGCATCATCACCATCGGCCGGCGGCTGGAGGCCCCGCGCGGCGAACGCTTGCGGCTCGCGCTGGAGCAGCTGGGGCCGATCTTCGTCAAGTTTGGCCAGGTGCTGTCGACCCGACGCGACCTGATCCCGGCCGACCTGGTGGACGAGCTGGCGCGGCTGCAGGACAACGTGCCGCCGTTTCCCGCCGAGCAGGCGCGCGCGCTGATCGAGAAGGCCTTCGGCAAGCGCATCGAGGAAGTCTTTTCCAGCTTCGACGCCCAGCCCGTGGCCAGCGCCTCCATCGCGCAGGTGCACTTCGCCATCCTGCAGGACGGCCGTGAGGTGGCGGTGAAGGTGCTGCGCCCCGGCATGCTGGCGGTCATCGACGACGACTTGCAGCTGATGCGCACGCTGGCCGCCTGGGTGGAGCGCCTGTCCGCCGACGGCAAGCGCCTGCGCCCGCGCGAGGTGGTGGCCGAGTTCGACAACTACCTGCACGACGAGCTCGACCTGGTCCGCGAAGCGGCCAACGCCGCCCAGCTGCGCCGCAACATGGCGGAGTTGCGTCTGGTGATGGTGCCGGAGATGCACTGGGATTGGTGCACGCAGGGCGTCATCGTGATGGAGCGCATGAAGGGCGTGCCCATCAGCCAGACCCAGCGCCTGCGCGACGCCGGCGTCGACATCCCGAAGCTGGCCCGGGACGGGGTGACCATCTTCTTCACCCAGGTCTTCCGCGATGGTTTCTTCCACGCCGACATGCACCCCGGCAACATCCAGGTCAGCATCGAACCGGACACCTTCGGCCAGTACATCGCGCTGGACTTCGGCATCGTCGGCACTTTGACCGAGTTCGACAAGGAATACCTGGCCCAGAACTTCATTGCCTTTTTCCGGCGCGATTACAAGCGCGTGGCCGAACTGCACGTGGAAAGCGGCTGGGTGCCTGCCGACACGCGCATCGAGGCCTTGGAAGGCGCGATCCGCGCCGTTTGCGAGCCGCAGTTCGATCGCCCGCTGAAGGACATTTCGCTGGGCAATGTGTTGCTCAGGCTGTTCCAGACCTCGCGGCGCTTCAATGTGGAAATCCAGCCGCAGCTGGTGCTGTTGCAAAAGACGCTGCTCAACATCGAGGGCCTGGGTCGCCAGCTCGACCCCGACCTCGACCTGTGGGTCACCGCCAAGCCGTTTCTGGAGCGCTGGATGAACGACCAGGTGGGGTGGACCGGCCTGGTCAACCGCCTGAAGAACGAGGCGCCGCGCTATGTGCAGCTGCTGCCCGAGCTGCCGCGGCTGGTGCACCAGGCCCTGCAGCCGCGCCCGGCCATCGACCCGCGGTTGATCGAGGCCATGGTGCAGGAACGCCTGCGCACCGAGCGTCGCCGGCCGTGGGTGTGGCCGCTGCTGATCGGCGTGGCGCTGGGCCTGCTGCTGAGCTGGTGGTGGTGGCACGGCCTGTGGGTCGGCGGTGATTGGACGGCGCGAGGCCCTTGAACGCGGGGTCGACTTAGAATCGAGGGTTTTGAGTTCGCCAACCCAACCCCCGACACTGTCATGCCCATCTACGCCTACCGCTGCAGCACCTGCGGGCACGCGAAAGACGTGCTGCAGAAAATTTCCGACCCGCTGCTGACCACCTGCCCGGCTTGCGGGGCCGAGACCTTTGAAAAGCAGGTCACGGCCGCCGGCTTTCAGCTCAAAGGCTCGGGCTGGTACGTGACCGACTTCCGCGGCGGCGACAAGCCCGCGGGCAAGCCCGCCGCCGAAGGCGGTGGCGACGCGGCCGGTGCGCCGGCCGCGGCACCCGCGGCAGCGTCGCCAGCCCCGACCCCCGCGGCCCCGGCGGCGCCTGCCGCGGCGGCCCCGCCCCCGGCGGCCAAGCCCACCCCCTCGGCGTCGGACTGACCCGCCGCCCCACCCGAGACGTCCGTGAAAAAGTACCTCATCGCCGGCCTCCTGGTCTGGCTGCCCCTGGCGGTCACGATCTGGGTGCTGCACGCCGCGCTGGGCTTGCTGGACGGGGTCTTTGCCTTCCTGCTCAGCGCCTCGCAGGCGATGTTGCCGAATTCGGCCCACCTGCCACTGGAGTCGCTGAAGCAGGTGCCCGGCCTCGGCGTGCTGGTGATGCTGGTCGGCCTGCTGATCACCGGGGTGTTCGCCACCAACATCGTCGGGCAATGGTGGTTGCGGCAGGGCGCGCGGGTGCTGAACAAGATCCCGATCGTCAAGTCGATCTACAGCTCGGTCAAGCAGGTGTCGGACACGCTGTTCTCGAGCAGCGGCAATGCCTTTCGCGAGGCGGTGCTGGTGCAGTACCCGCGCCAGGGCTCGTGGACCATCGCCTTTGTCACCGGCAAGCCGGGTGGCGAGGCAGGGCAGCACCTGAGCGGCGACTTCCTCAGCCTGTACGTGCCCACCACGCCCAACCCGACCTCGGGCTTTTTCCTGATGGTGCCGCGGTCCGACGTGATCGAACTGAAGATGAGCGTGGACGAGGCCCTGAAGTACATCATTTCGATGGGTGTGGTGGCGCCCCCGCTGACCACCCCGCTGGCCGAGCCGCTGCCCGCACGAAATTGACGCGGTTGGGCGCAGGGCAGGCGCTCAACCGACCGGTCCGCTCGCGGACCCGCGATGCCCCTGATGGGGCCTTTGCCCGGCCAGCGTGCCGGCTGCGAGGCCCCGTGATCCGCGGCCCTTGGCCGGCCCGAGTGGCCGTCACGGCCCACAAGTTTCTGGAGTGAATCATGAGAACCACCTACTGCGGCCTCGTCAGCGAGGCCCTGCTCGACCAGACCGTCACGCTGATGGGCTGGGCCCACCGCCGCCGTGACCATGGCGGCGTCATCTTCATCGACCTGCGCGACCGCGAAGGCCTGGTGCAGGTCGTCTGCGACCCGGACCGCGCGGCCATGTTCGCCACGGCCGAGGGCGTGCGCAACGAGTTCTGCCTGAAGGTCGTTGGCAAGGTCCGCGCCCGGCCGGCCGGCACCGAAAACGCCAACCTCACCAGCGGCAAGATCGAGGTGCTGTGCCATGAGCTGGAGGTGCTGAACGCGAGCGTCACGCCGCCGTTCCAGCTCGACGACGACAACCTCAGTGAAACCACGCGCCTGACCCACCGCGTGCTGGACCTGCGCCGCCCGGCGATGCAGAAGAACCTGATGCTGCGCTACCGCGTGGCCATGGAGGTGCGCAAGTTCCTCGACGCCCAGGGCTTCATCGACATCGAAACGCCGATGCTCACCAAGAGCACCCCCGAAGGCGCTCGCGACTACCTCGTGCCCAGCCGCGTCAACGAGGGCATGTTCTTCGCGCTGCCGCAAAGCCCGCAGTTGTTCAAGCAGCTGCTGATGGTGGCCGGCTTCGACCGCTACTACCAGATCACCAAGTGCTTCCGTGACGAGGACCTGCGCGCCGACCGCCAGCCCGAGTTCACGCAGATCGACATCGAGACTTCCTTCCTGACCGAGGAAGAAATTCGCGCGATGTTCGAGGGCATGATCCGCCAGGTGTTCAAGTCGACCATCGGTGTGGAGCTGGGCGACTACCCGGTGATGAAGTACGCCGAGGCCATGCACCGCTATGGCTCGGACAAGCCGGACCTGCGCGTCAAGCTCGAGTTCACCGAGTTGACCGACGCGATGGCCGACGTGGACTTCAAGGTGTTCAGCACCCCCGCCACGACCAAGGGCGGCCGCGTGGTGGCGCTGCGCGTGCCCAAGGGCGGCGAGATGAGCCGCGGCGAAATCGACGCCTACACCGAGTTCGTCAAGATCTACGGCGCCAAGGGCCTGGCCTGGATCAAGGTCAACGACCTGGCCAAGGGCCGCGAAGGCCTGCAAAGCCCCATCGTCAAGAACCTGCACGACAAGGCCGTGGCCGACATCCTGGCGCGCACCGGCGCGCAGACCGGCGACCTGATCTTCTTCGGCGCCGACAAGGAAAAGGTCGTCAACGACGCCATCGGTGCGCTGCGCATCAAGATCGGCCACAGCGAGTTCGGCAAGTCGCACGGCCTGTTCGACGACGTGTGGGCGCCGCTGTGGGTGGTCGACTTCCCGATGTTCGAGTACGACGACGAAGGCCAGCGCTGGAATGCCGTGCACCACCCGTTCACTGCACCCAAGGACGGCCACGAGGACCTGATGGACACCGACCCGGGCGCCTGCATCGCCAAGGCCTACGACATGGTGCTCAACGGCTGGGAACTGGGCGGCGGCTCCGTGCGGATCCACCGCGCCGAGGTGCAAAGCAAGGTCTTCAGCGCGCTGAAGATTTCGCCCGAGGACGCGCAGCTGAAGTTCGGCTTCCTGCTGGACGCGCTGCAGTACGGTGCGCCGCCGCATGGTGGTCTTGCCTTCGGCCTGGACCGCATCATCACGATGATGGCCAAGGCCGAAAGCATCCGCGACGTGATTGCCTTCCCGAAGACCCAGCGCGCGCAGTGCCTGCTCACGCACGCCCCGAGCGCCGTCGACGAGAAGCAACTGCGCGAGCTGCACATTCGTCTGCGCAACCCGCAGCCGACCCCGGCGGCCTGAGGACGCACCATGCGCCGGCCACCGCATCTGACGACGTTGCTGGTGGCCGGCGCCCTGCTCGCCGCCTGCGGCAAGCAAAGCACCCAGCTGGGCGAGGGCGGATCGGTCGTGTCCGGCTCGGCGGGCCCCGCCGGCGCGCAAGACACCGCCCGAGAGCTGACCCGCTGCGACGCGCCCGTGGCCACCTTGGCGCTGGCCGAGAACCCCAATGGCTACACCATGGTGTCGGGCAGCAGCTTGCCGCCCACCCCGGTGCCGCTGGTGCGCTTGATGGCCCAGCAAAGCAATTGTTTCCGCGTGGTCGACCGCGCCGCGGGCCTGCGCGCCACCGTGCAGGAGCAGGAATTGAAGGACGCCGGCATCCTGCGCAAGCAGGGCAGCACGGTGCAGAAGGGCAAGGGCTACGAGGCGCAGTACACGCTGACGCCCAGCCTGAATTTCAGCGAACAGAACGCCGGCCGCGAAATCGGCGGCATCCTGGGACAGATTCCCTTCTTGAGCGCCTTGGTGGGCCTGGCCGAGAACGTCAAGCTGAAGGAGGCGCAAGTCACCCTGCTGCTGACCGACAACGAAACCACCGAGCAGCTGGCCGCCGCCACCGGCTCAGTCAAGGTCACCGACCTGGGCATCGGCGGATTGGTGCTGGGCAAGCTGGGCGGGGCGGCCGGCGCGGGCTGGTCGAACAGCAACGAAGGCAAGGTGGTGGCCGCGGCGTTCCTGGACGCCCACAACAAGCTGGTCGCCCAGGTCAAGCAGCTGCAGGCCAAGGACCTGCCGCCGCCGGTGCCGACCCAGGGCGGCGGCAACGCCAGCGGCAAGGGCTGAGGCCTTGGCTAAACTGGGTTGTTTGCACCCGCCGCCCACCCGCTGGCCTCGCGCCAGAAGCCCATGACGATGACCTCCACCGCCCGCCCGCCCAAGATCCCCGAGAGCGTGCTGGTCGTGATCCACACCGCTGACCTTCAGGTGCTGCTGATCGAGCGCGCCGACAAGCCAGGCTTCTGGCAGAGCGTCACCGGCTCCAAGGACCTGATCGACGAGCCGCTGGAAGAAACGGCGCGCCGCGAGGTGGCCGAGGAAACCGGCATCCTGGTCGGTTCGCCGGACGTGCCCGCCGCGGCGCTGCGCGACTGGCGGCTGTCCAATGTGTACGAGATTTACCCCGTCTGGCGCCACCGTTATGCCCCGGGCGTGACCCACAACACCGAGCATGTGTTCGGCCTGCAGGTGCCGCGCGAGCTCCCGATCACGCTGTCCCCACGCGAGCACCTGCAGCACGTCTGGCTGCCGTGGCGCGAGGCCGCCGATCGCTGCTTCTCGCCGTCGAATGCCGAGGCCATCTTGCAGCTGCCGCGGTTCGCCGGCCCGTCGACGGCGGCGTGAGGCGATGCGCACCCCACCGATGACGCTGCCCGGCGGCCACGGCCTGCGCGTGGCCACGTACAACATCCACAAGGGCGTGCGCGGTGTGGGGCCGCGCAAGCGGCTGGAGATTCACAACCTGGGCCTGGGCATCGAGGCCTTGGACGCCGACCTGGTGTTCCTGCAAGAGGTGCGCAGCTTTCACCACGCGGAGGCGCGGCACTTTTCGCGCGGGCACCACGGCCACAAGGGCTGGCCAGAGCAGGCCCAGGCAGACTTCCTGGCGCCCGAGGGCTATCAGGTGGCCTACCGCACCAATGCCGTCACCCGCCAGGGCGAGCACGGCAACGCGTTGCTGTCGCGCTGGCCGCTGGGCGACGTCGGGCACCACGACGTCAGTGATCACCGATTTGAGCAACGCGGGCTGTTGCACGTGCCAGTGCATTGGGAGGGCGGGCTGGTGCACGCCGTGGTCGCGCACCTGGGCCTGATGCACGCCAGCCGGGTGCGGCAGGTCCAGCGCATCGCCGACTTCATCGCCCGCGAGGTGCCGGTTGGCGAGCCGCTGGTGCTGGCCGGCGACTTCAACGACTGGGGCGAACGGCTGGACGCGCCGATGCGCGCCATGGGGCTGTCGCGCGCCGTGTCGGTCGGCGCGCGGCCCAACCTGACCTTCCCGTCCCGCGTGCCCGTGTTTTCGCTGGACCGCATCTACACCCGCGGGTTCGCTTGCCAACACAGCTTCGTGCCGCGCGGCAAGGCCTGGGCGCGCATGTCCGACCACCTGCCGCTGGTGGCTGAACTGACGCCAGCCTGAGCGGCTCACGCGCCCAGGCCACCGCCGCCATGTCGTCACGCCCGCCGACGCCGCCCGCGCCCGCGCCCGCGCCGACGTCCGGCCCAGCCGCCGGCCCGTCCAGCCCCGCGCCGCCGGAGCTGCCCAGCGGGTTGAGCTGGGCGGCCGTGCCCAGGCCGGTGTTCTGCGGTGGCAACGACGTGCGCCTGCTGCAGGGCGGCGACGAGTTGTTCCCGGCGATGCACGCCGCCATCGCCCGCGCGCGCCACGAGGTCTGGTTCGCCACCTACATCTTTCACGACGACCCGACCGCGCTGGGCTTGGCCGACGCGCTGGCCGCCGCGGCGCACCGCGGCGTGCGGGTGCGGCTGGTGGTCGATGGCTTTGGCTCCAAGGCCACGCTGGGCGTCCTGCGGGAGCGCCTGGGGGCGGCCGAGCGCAGCGGCGACCAGGCCGGCCGCGTGGCGCTGGCGGTGTTCCGGCCCATGCACGGTTGGTGGACCTGGCTGCAGCCCGGCCAGCTTCGCCGCCTGCACCAGAAGCTGTGCGCGGTCGACGGCGAGGTGGCCTTCGTGGGCGGCATCAACGTCATCGACGACCGGTTGGACCTGCGCCATGGCCTCAGCGACCTGCCGCGGCTGGATTACGCGGTCGAGGTGCGTGGGCCGCTGGCGCAGTCGGTGGGCCAGGCCGCCCGCGCGGTGTGGACCCGCGCCTGGCTGGGCCGCGATTTTCGCGAGGAGCTGGCGGCCCTGGCCCGCAGCGCCGAGCCGCTGCAGCGGCTGCGCCGCCTGGTCAAGCAGCTGCGCATGCCGCGGGGCGCCGGCCTGCGCGCCGATGACGCGCCGATGCGCCCGGTGGAAGCCGCCTTCGTGCTGCGCGACAACTTCCGCCAGCGCCGCACGATCGAGCGCAGCTACATTGCCGCGCTGCGCAGCGCGCGCCAGCGCATCGACCTGATGTCGCCCTACTTCTACCCGGGCACCGCCTTTCGCCGTGCGTTGCGCGACGCGGCGCGCCGCGGCGTTCGCGTGCGCTTGCTGCTGCAAGGCCGGCTGGATTACCGCATCGCCGGCATGGCCGCGCGCGTGCTGTACGACGAACTGCTGGGCGCCGGGGTGCGCATCCATGAGTACACACCGGCCTTTTTGCACGCCAAGGTGGCGCTGGTCGACGACGATTGGGCCACGGTGGGCAGCTCCAACATCGACCCGTTGTCGCTGCTGTTGAACCTGGAGGCCAATGTGATCGTGCGCGACGCCGCGTTCAACGCCGAGCTGGCCCACCGTTTCGAGTCGGCCATCGCGGTGTCGATGGCCGTGGACCCTCAAACCGAGCGGGGCCAGGGCCTGTTTGCCACCCTGCGCCGCGCGCTGGTGGCCTGGGCCGCGTACGTGTACCTTCGCATGGCCGGCAGCACCGGCCGCTATTGAACTGGGCCGGCACGCATGACAACGCCGCACAGCGACGATTTGATCGTCGAGCGCCCGGGGGGCCTTTATTGCCCGCCGGGCGACTTCTACATCGACCCCTGGCGCCCGGTCGACCGCGCGGTGATCACCCACGCCCACGCCGACCACGCCCGCACGGGCCACGCGCATTACTTGGCCGCGGCACCGGCCGAGTGCGTGCTGCGCGCGCGCCTGGGCCCCATCACCTTGCAGACGCTGGCCTACGGCGACGTCATCGAGCACCACGGGGTGCGTCTGAGCCTGCACCCCGCGGGCCACGTGCTGGGCTCGGCCCAGGTGCGGCTGGAACACCGCGGGCGGGTGTGGGTCGCTTCAGGCGACTACTACACCCGCGGCGTGCCTGACGACGACGCCAACCGCACCTGCCTGCCCTTTGAGCCCGTGCGCTGCCACTGCTTCATCACCGAGTCCACCTTCGGCCTGCCGGTCTACCGCTGGCGGGCGCCGGCCGAGGTGTTTGCCGACGTCAACGCCTGGTGGGCGGGGAACGCCGCGGCCGGTCGGGCCAGCCTGCTGATGGCCTACAGCTTCGGCAAGGCCCAGCGCCTGCTGGCCGGCGTCGACCCCTCGATCGGGCCCATCGTGGTGCATGGCGCGGTGCAGCCGCTGAACCGCGCTTACCGGGCCGCCGGTGTGGCGCTGCCGGACACGCACCTGGTGACCGAGGTGAGCGACAAGGCCAGCCTGAAGCGCGCGCTGGTCGTGGCCCCGCCGTCGGTGCAGGGCAGCGTGTGGGCGCGCCGTTTCGGCGACGCCAGCGACGCCTTTGCCAGTGGCTGGATGCAGCTGCGCGGCGCACGCCGCCGCCGGGCGGTCGACCGCGGCTTTGTCCTCAGCGACCACGCCGACTGGCCCGGGTTGCAAGCGGCCATCGCCGCCACCAGGGCCGAGCGCGTCATCGTCACCCACGGCTACGAGGCGGTGATGGTGCGCTGGCTGCGCAGCCAGGGCTTGGACGCGGGCGCCTTCAAGACCGAGTACGGCGACGCGGCAGAAGCCGCCGCCGAGTCGACCGCGGACCCAGCGCCGCCATTGGCCGCGGCACCGCCCCCGTCCCTGCCCGCGCGTCCGTCGGCCTGACCTGTCCCCCCACACCCAAGGCTTCTGCACCGCCCCATGCGCCGATTTGCTGCGCTCTATCAGGCGCTGGACACCAGCACCGCCACCAGCGACAAGCTGGCCGCGCTGCGCGCCTACCTGGCCAGCGCGCCGGCCGAGGACGCGGCCTGGGCCGTGTACGTGCTGGCCGGTGGCAAGCCGCGCCAGGCCGTGCCCACCGGCGTCATGCGGGCGCTGGCCTGCCAGCTGGCGGGCATCGACGACTGGTTGTTCGACGAGTGCTACCAGGCGGTGGGCGACCTCGCCGAAACCATCGCCCACGTGCTGCCGCCGCCCTCTCGGCACAGCGACCACGGCCTGGCCCATTGGATCGAACAACGGCTGCTGCCGCTGCGCGAGACCACGCCCGAGGCGCAGGCCCAGGCCCTGGCCGCCTGCTGGGACGAGCTGGTGCCGGCGCAGCGCTTCCTGCTGGTCAAGCTGATCGGCGGCGGCTTCCGCGTGGGCGTGAGCCGCCTGCTGGTGCAACGCGCGCTGGCCGAGCACGCGGGCGTGGACGCCAAGCGGGTCGCGCAACGCATGATGGGTTACACCGACAAATCGCGCCGGCCCAGTGCCGCCGCCTTCGCGCTGCTGGTGGCTCCGGACCCGGTCGGCGTCCCGCGGTCTGATGACGCTGCGCTCGGCGCTGAGGCGGTGGCCGGTGGGGCGGCGGGCGTCGCTGCCCCGTCGCTGCCCCCGGACGGCCAGCCCTTCCCATTTTTCCTCGCCCACCCGCTGGACCTGCCGGTCACCGATTTCGATGCCCGGCTGGGTCCGCCGTCTGACTGGCTGGTGGAATGGAAGTACGACGGCATCCGCGCGCAGCTGGTGCGCCAGGGCGGGCAGACCTGGGTCTGGTCGCGCGGCGAGGAGCTGATGAGCGACCGCTTCCCCGAGCTGCTGGCGCTCAGCCGCGACTGGCCGGACGGCACCGTGGTCGACGGCGAGGTCCTGGTGTGGAAAGACGAACGCCCGGCGCCCTTCACGCTGCTGCAGCAGCGCATCGGCCGCAAGACCTTGACCAAGAAGGTGTTGGCCGAGGCCCCGGTCGACTTCATCGCCTACGACCTGCTGGCCGAGCGCGGCCGTGACCTGCGCGAGCGACCGCAGGCCGCGCGTCGCGCAGCGCTGGAGGACTTCGCCACCCACTGCGCCGCGCCCACCGACCTGGTGCAGGCTGCGGCGGGGCAGGGTGGGCTGGGGCTCAAGGTGTCGCCGGCTGTGGTGGCATCCAGCTGGGCGGCGCTGGCCGAGCTGCGGGCCGAATCGCGCGGGCGCGGCGTCGAAGGCTTCATGCTGAAACACCGCGAGGCCCGCTATGGCCAGGGCCGGCGCAAGCAAGAAGGCTTGGCGGCGGGCACCTGGTGGAAGTGGAAGATCGCCCCGCTGACGGTCGACGCGGTGCTGATCTACGCCCAGGCCGGCCACGGCCGCCGCGCCAGCGTCTACACCGACTACACCTTCGCCGTCTGGAACCGCCCGCCAGCCGACGCGTCCGAGGCCCAGGCCGTCGTCGACGCCATTGCCGCCCGCCGCCCCGCCGAGCCCGGCGCGCTGCAGCTGGTGCCCTTTGCCAAGGCCTACAGCGGCCTGAGCGACGCCGAGTTTGCCGAGGTGGACAAGGTCATCCGCAACCACACCCTGGAAAAGTTCGGCCCGGTGCGCAGCGTGCGACCCACCCTGGTGTTCGAGCTGGGCTTCGAGGGCATCAACCGCAGCCCGCGCCACAAGAGCGGCATCGCTGTGCGCTTCCCGCGCATGCTGCGCATCCGCCACGACAAGCCGCTGTGGGAGGCCGACAGCCTGGCGAGCCTGGAGGCCTTGATGGCCGGTGGCGGCTGAGCCCGCGCGCCTGCTATCGCCATCTTTGCCAATCCGAAACGCGCCGCGGGGGCGGCGAACCTAAAATCCCGCCATGCTTGCCCAACGCACCTTGAAGTCCCTGAGCCGCGCCGTGGGCGTCGGTGTGCACAGCGGTCAACGGGTCGAGCTGACCTTGAAGCCGGCCCCGGTCAACACCGGCATCGTCTTCCGGCGGGTGGACCTGCCACAGGTGGTGGACATCCCCGTCAGCGCGACTGCGGTGTGCGACACCCGCATGGCGACCGCGCTGTCGCCTGGCGGCGACCCGGGCGCCCCCAAGGTCAAGACGGTGGAGCACTTGATGTCGGCCTGTTCAGGCCTGGGCATCGACAACCTGATCATCGACATCACCGCCGAGGAAGTGCCCATCCTCGATGGTTCCGCCGCGGCCTTCGTCTACCTGCTGCAAAGCGCTGGCATCGAGCTGCAGAAGGCGCCCAAGCGCTTTCTGCGCGTGCTCAAGCCGGTGGAGGTGCGCGAGGGCGAGGGCAAGCGCCTGATGTGGGCGCGGCTGGACCCTCACGAGGGCTACAAGCTCACCTTCGAGATCGACTTCGACCACCCGGCCGTCAACCAGACCGGGCAGCACGTGGTGTTCGACATGGGCAGCGGCCGCTACAAGAACGAGATCGCCCGCGCCCGCACCTTCGGCTTCACCAAGGACGTCGAGATGATGCGCGCGCGCGGCTTGGGTCTGGGCGGCAGCATGGACAACGTGGTGGTGGTCGACGACCACAAGGTGCTGAACGCCGGTGGCCTGCGCTACGACGACGAATTCGTGAAGCACAAGATGCTCGACGCCATCGGCGACATGTACATGGTCGGCCACCCGATGCTGGCCGCCTACAGCGCCTTCCGCAGCGGCCATGCGTTGAACAACCTGCTGCTGCGCGCGCTGCTCAAAGACCCGTCGGCCTACGAGATCGTGCAGTTCGACGACGCGTCCCGTGCACCCGCCGGCCTGGCCGAGCTGGCGCCGGCGTGGTGACGCGCCCGCGCGATCGAAGCGTGTTCAGCGGCCTGGTTCACGCCCTCGCACCCGCACCGCGCAGGCGGGCGCCATGCTGATCTTCCGCTGGATCGTCATGCTGCTAATGGTGGCAGGCCTGCTGTGCTTCGCGCTCTACATCGGCACGGGCCAAGTGCGCTTCAGGCGGCTGGGCCTGATGATCGTCAAGTGGACCGTGGTGGCGGGGCTGGCCTTCTTCGCGGTGCTGATGCTGGAGCGCATGGCGATGATGGTGTAGCGGGCGCCGCGGCCCGCGCCAGCATCGGCCTGCTCGGGCGGCCCGCTCAGGTGGCCCGCTCAGGTGGCCCGTTCGTACAGCGTGACCACGCAGGCGCCGCCCAAGCCCAGGTTGTGCTGCAGCGCCAGGGTGGCACCTTCGACCTGCCGTTGCTGCGCTGTGCCGCGCAACTGGTGGGTGAGTTCATGGCATTGGGCGAGGCCCGTGGCCCCCAGCGGGTGGCCTTTGGACAACAAGCCGCCCGACGGGTTGGTGACCACGCGCCCGCCGTAGGTGTTGTCGCCGTCGTTGACGAATTGCTCGCCGCCCCCGTCCGGGCACAGGCCCAGGGCCTCGTAGGTGATCAGCTCGTTCTGCGCGAAGCAATCGTGCAGCTCGCACACGGCGATGTCGGTGGGGGAGACGCCGGCGGCCTCGAAGACACGGCGGGCGGCCTCGCGGCTCATGTCGGCGCCGACCAGCGAGATCATCGAGCGGTCGCCGAACGTACCCGGCCGGTCGGTGACCATCGCCTGCGCCGCGATGCGCACCTGCTGCGACAGCCCGTGCCGGCGCGCGTAGGCGGCCGACACCAGCACGGCCGCGGCCGCGCCACAGGTGGGCGGGCAGGCCATCGACCGCGTCATCACGCCGGGCCACACCGGCTTGTCGGCCATCACGTCTTCGGGCGTGAGCACGTTCCTGAACAGCGCCAGGGGGTTGTTGGCCGCGTGGCGGCTGGCCTTGGCTCGCACTTTCGCAAAGGTTTCCAGCCGCGTGCCGTAGCGCTGCATGTGCTCGCGCCCGGCGCCGCCGAAATAGCGCAGCGCCAGCGGGATCTCGTGCGCGTCGACCAGGTCGCGGCAGGCCTCGTCGAAGCGGTCAAAGGGCGAGGGCCGGTCCTCGTAGACGTTGCCCAGGGCGCCTGGGCGCATCTGCTCGATGCCCAGCGCCAGCACCACCTCGGCCGCGCCAGTCTCGATCGCCTGGCGGGCCAGGAACAGCGCGGTCGAGCCGGTGGAGCAGTTGTTGTTGACGTTGAAGATCGGCACGCCGCTCATGCCCACGTCGTACAGGGCCCGCTGGCCGCAACAGCTGTCGCCGTACACGTAGCCGACATAGGCTTGCTGCAAGGCCTCGTGGCCCAGGCCGGCGTCGGCCAGCGCGGCGCGCGTGGCCGCGGCGCCCATCACGGGATAAGGGTCGCTCGCGCCGGGCTTGGCGAAGGGAATCATGCCGACGCCGGCGATGCAGGCTTGCTGGGTCATGGGTGGGCTCCGGGTGGCGCGTTCACTGCCCGTGGAACTGGGCGGGCCGCTTGTTGAAGAAGGCGTCCAGGCCCTCGGCAAAGTCCCGCGTCCGGGTGCTGGCGACGAAGGCGTCGCGTTCCGCGTCCAGCTGGGCCGACAAGGGCGTGTCGAGCGATTGGCGCAGCAAGCGCTTGAGCTTCCCGTACGCCAGCGTCGGCCCGTCCGCGAGCCGCCGGGCCAGTGCCATCGACTCGTCCGCCAGCGCGGCGGCGGGCACCACGCGGTTCACCAGACCCAGGCGCAGCGCCTCGTCGGCGCTCAGGCTGTCGGACAGCAGCGCGATCTCCATCGCCCGGCGCAGGCCGACCAGCCGCGGCAGGTGGTACGACCCGGAGACGTCGCAGCTCGCCCCGATGCGGGCGTAGGCCAGGTTGAACTGGGTGCCCTCGGCCGCGATGGCCAGGTCGCAGGCCAGCGCCAGGCTCAGGCTGCCGCCGGCGACAGCGCCCTGCAGGCTGACCACCACCGGCGCGTCCATCGCGGTCAGCAGCTTGACGCTGTGGTGCAGGTTCTCGATGAGCTGCAGCGCCACGGCCGAGGCCTCGCCGCGCATCGCCGCCAGGTCGCCGCCCACGCCAAAGCTGCGGCCGTTCGCGCGCAGCAGCACGGCGCGCACGCTGGCGTCGGCGCTGAGTTGCTGTGCCGCGGCGCGGAAGCCTTCGGCCAGCGGCACGTCCAGTGCGTTCAGGGCCTGCGGGCGGTTCAGGGTCAGGATCGCCAGGGCGCCCTCGCGGCTCAACTGCACCGGGGACGCGTCGGTGGGGTCGTTCATGGGGTGGGTGTCTTTCGGGGGGAGGGGCGTGTCCGCCGGGCGGCCACGGGCGGCTTGGGGTCGGGTGGGGCGCCGCCCAGGCCGGCCGTGCTGGCGCGCGCCGACTCGCTGCTCAGCCCGCGGATCAGCACGTCGGTGCATTGGGTGGCGATCTGCGCCGGGCTCAGGCCGGCGCCCGGCTGGTACCAGCGCCCGATCCAGCTCAGCGCGCCGGCCAGCGTGAACGCGGCGATGCGCGGGTCGCAAGAGGCGATGCTGCCTTCGGCGATGCCCTGGCGGATCAGCTCGCGGAACTCGCGGTCGAGTCCGGCCTTCATGCGGCGCAGCTTCTGGCGGCTGTCCGGTGGCAGTGGGTCCTCGCCCACGCGGATCACGCACATGCCGAAGTCCATGGTGACGATCTCGACGTACTGCCGCATGGCGGCGATCAGCTTGTCGATGGCCCGGCCGCCAGCCCGGTCCACCTCGCGGATCGCGGTCTGCAGCAGTTCCAGCCCGGTGCGCACGCACTCGAACAGGATCTCGTCCTTGCTGCTGACGTAGTAATAGACGGTGGGCTTGCTGACGCCCAGGCGCACCGCCACCTCGTCGAGCGTGCTGGCGGCGTAGCCCTTTTCGTTGAACAACTGGGCCGCCGTGCGCAGCACCGCCTCGCGTTTCAGGGCGCGTTGCTGCGCCCTGCCACGCGCCGGCCCCCACGGCGAGGCCAGCGGTTCCTCAGGCATACAGGGCCTCGATGTCGGCCGCGTAGGTCTTGTAGACGCTGGCGCGGCGCACCTTCATCGTCGCGGTCACCTCGCCGTCGTCGTGGTCCAGCTCCTTGGTCAGCAGGTGGAATTTGCGGATTTGCGCCACTGGCGCCAACCTGGCATTGCCTTGGTCGATCTCGGCCTGCACCAGCGCGCGCACCTCGGGGTGCTCGGCCAGCGAGCGAAAGTGGGTGAACACCACGCCCTTCATCTGCGCCCATTGCGCCACGGTCTCGAAGTCGATCTGGATGAGTGCCGACACAAAGCGCCGGGCGTCGGCCACGATCACACACTCCTTGATGTAGGGGCTGGCCTTCATCGTGTTCTCGACCTCGGACGGCGTCAGGTTCTTGCCGCCGGCGGTGATCATGATGTCCTTGAGCCGGTCGACGATGCGCAGCGAGCCACCCACGGCCTGCACCACGTCGCCGGTGTGCAGCCAGCCGTCGACGATGGCGCTGGCGGTGGCCTCGGGGTTCTTGTAATAGCCCTGGAAGACCACCGGCCCGCGGACCTGGATCTCGCCTTGCTCGCTGAGCCGGTGCGCCACGCCGAGCGTCGGCTCGCCGACGGTGGCGGGCACGATGGCGTCGGGCCTCTGGCCCAGCACCATGCCGCTGGTCTCGGTCATGCCGTAGACCTCGACCAAGGGCACGCCGATCACGCGGAAATACTTGACGATGGCCGGCGAGATCGGCGCCGCGCCCGTCAGTGCCACCCGTGCCTCGCGCAGGCCGATGAAGTTCTGCAGCGCCCGGAACACCAGCAGGTAGTAGAACGCAAAGGTCAGCCGCTCGCCCAGGCCGCGCTGGTGCGCCGCCTTGAAGGCGAAAGGCTCGCACGCCGCCAGGCCACGCTGGTACAGCGCGCGGCGCCAGCGCCCGGTCTCGGCCATCTTGATGCTGATCGACGAGTGCAGCTTTTCCCAGATGCGCGGCACGCCGAGGAACATCGTTGGTGCCACCTCGCGCAGGTCTTCCTGCACGGTGCGGATGCTCTCGCCGAAGTCGACCCGCGAGCCCAGGTACAGCGGCACGAAGACCGTCAGCATCTGCTCGGCCACGTGGCACAGCGGCAAGTAGCTGAGGTGGCTGGTGCGCTCGCTCAGGCCCAGGCGATCGATCACGCCGGGTGCCATCGCCGCGACGTTGCCGTAGCTGATCATCGCCCCCTTGGGTTTGCCGGTGGAGCCCGAGGTGTAGATGATCAGCGCGGTGTCGTCGAGCGTCTGCCGCGCGAGCACCTGGTCGACCACGGTTGACTCGCGCGCGGCGGCCTGTTCGCCCAGCGTCTCCAGTTCCTCGAAGCCCACCACCAGGTCGGGCGCCAGCGCGCGGGTGTCGTCCAGGCCCTTGCGCTCCATCACCACCAGCTTCTTCAGCCGGGGCAGTTGCGCGCGGGCCTCGATGATCTTGTCGCTTTGCTCCTGGTCTTCGCACACCACGACCTCGGCGTCGGCGTGGGCCAGCACATACGCCACTTCGCTGCTGGGGCTGGTGGGGTACACGCCCACGGTGACGGCGCCCACCAGGCCGGCGCCCAGCTGCGAGAGCACCCACTCGATGCGGTTCTCGGAAAGCACGCCCACGTGGGCCCCGTCGCCCAGCCCGAGCGCGCGCAGTCCCAGACCGACGTTCAGCGCGCGGCGGTGCACGTCGGCCCAGGTGAAGGGCTTCCAGATGCCGTGTTCCTTCTGGCGGATGGCCACGCGCGCGGCCTGCGCCGTGGCCTGCTGGCGCAGCACCTGCGGCAGCGTCAGGTGGGTGGCAAGGGTGATGCTCATGACAGCCAGCGCTTGCGTCGCTTGTAGTGTTTCAGCTCGCGGAAGCTCTTGGCCCCGCCTTCCTGCCCCATGCCCAGATAGAACTCGCGCACGTCGGGGTCGCCGGCGAGCTTCTGCGCGGTGTTGTCGATCACCACCTTGCCGGTTTCCATGATGTAGCCGTAATGCGCCACGGCCAGCGCCACCGAGGCGTTCTGCTCGACCAGCAGCATCGACACGCCGCGCTCGGCGTTGATGCGGGCGATGATCTCGAAGATGGTTTCCACCAGCACCGGCGACAGTCCCAGCGAAGGCTCGTCCAGCAACATCAGCTTGGGCTCGGCGATCAGCGCGCGGCCGATGGCCAGCATCTGCTGTTCGCCCCCGGACAGGTAGCCGGCCAGCCCGCGCCGGCGTTCATGCAGGCGCGGGAAATACTCGTAGACGCGGTCGAAGTCGGCGTTGCGGGCCTTCCGACCGGTCAGCGCGTAGGTCGCGGCCACCAGGTTCTCCTCGACGCTCAGGTCTTCGAAGACGTGCCGGCCTTCCATCACGTGGAACACCCCGGCCCGCACCAGCGCGTGCGGTGCCAGCGTGCGGACGTCTTGCCCGTCAAAGCGCACCGCGCCACCGGTCAGCTCGCCGTTCTGCAACGCCAACAAGTTGGAGATGGCCTTCAGCGTGGTGCTCTTGCCCGCGCCGTTGCTGCCCAGCAGCGCCACGATCTGGCCGCGCGGCACCGACAGCGACAGGCCGCGCAGCACCTGCACCGCCTTGTTGTAGACGACCTCGATGTTGCTGACGTCGAGCAGGGTGTCGGCGGTGGTCATGGCGTGGCCGAGGGCGGCGCGGGCCGGGCGTCGAAGGGGTGGTGCAGCACGTCGTTCACTTGGCCAGGTCGATCCAGTCCGAGGCCGGCACCATCTTCTGCTGCTTGAAGTCGGCCTTGTAGATGCGCCCGATGGGAATGGAGTTGCCCTTGATCGACAGCGGCACGCCGATGATCCCGCCGGTGTCGAAGTTGCGAATCGAGCTCAGCGCGGTCTTCATGTTGCGGCCGGTCAGCTCGTTGCCGTTGGCCAGCGTGCGCTTGGCCGCCTCGGTCAGCAGCATGGCGGCCAGGAAGCCCTGCATGTAGCCGGTGCTCTGGTATTCGGGCTGCATCTTGCGGATGCGTTCGAGCATCGGCGACTTGCCTTCGGTGTCGTAGTAGTAGCGGTAGGGCATCACGCCCAGAAAGCCGTCGGCGCTCGGCCCCATGCGCATCACCGTGGTGTTGTCCATCGACCAGAAGGTGCCCATGAACTGGCTCTTCAGGCCCAGCGACTTGGCCTGGTTGATGAACTCCGGAATGGGCGCGGACACATAACCGTGGAAGATCGTGAAATCGGGGTCAGCGCGGCGCAGCTTGACGATCTCGGCCGACACGTCGACGCTGCCCGGGGCGGTGACGATCTCGGTGGCGAGCGCGAGGTTCAGGCGCTTGATGTCGGCGCGGGCGGCTTCCACCGGGTCGCGGCCGAACTCGGTGTCCGAGTACACCAGCGCCACTTTGGCGCCCGGCTTGGTCTGCGCGATGTAGCGCAGCAGGATGGCGACCATCTCGCTGTAGTCGGGACCGACCATGAACTGCGTGCTGTACTTCTGCGCGTCGCTGATTTCCTTGGCAAAGGAGGCGCCGGTCATCAGGATGCCGCCATTGCGCTCGAGCTCCGGGTTCACCGTCTTCACGAAGCCGGTGGAGTCGGCGTAGTACAGGCTGACCTTGTTCTGGCTCGTGATTCGCTTGAACACGGCCATCGACTGGTCCACCTTGTAGCCGGTGTCTTCGGCCACGTACTTCAGCTTGCGGCCGTCGATGCCGCCGCCCTCGTTGAGGATGCTCAGGTAGTCCTTGATGCCCTTGTCGATGGCGATGCCGGCGAAAGCGAAGACGCCGGTCAGCGGGATCGAGCCGCCGAAGACGATGTCCTCTTTCGGCCCGGTGGGCTTGGCCGCCGGTTTGGCCGCCGGCTTGGCGGCCTGGGCCAACGCGAGGGGGCTGACGCTGCTGGCAGCGGCGGCCAGGCCCAGGGCCAGCAGGTCGCGCTTGTTGATGGTCATGTCGGGTCTCCTTGATGCAGTCGGTGGGCGGTGGTGGGGCTCAGGTCTTGAAGGGCCACAGGTGGAAGCTGCGGCGCGTGCGGCGCCACATCTCGGCCAGGCCCAGGGGCTCGAAAATCAGGAACAACACAATCAGCGCGCCGAACACGATGGTGCGCACCGGCGACAGGATCAGCGTGGCGTTGTCGCCGACCAGGGCGGTGGGCAGGGCGCTGACGATCAACTTCAGCAGCTCGGGCACCAGCGTCATGAAGACCGCGCCCAGCACGCTGCCCAGCACCGACCCCATGCCGCCCACGATGACCGCGGCCAGAAAGAAGATCGACATCAGCAGCGGAAAGCTCTCTGGCGTCACCGCGCGGAAGAAGTAGGCGAACAGCCCCCCGGCGACGCCGGCGTAGAACGACGAGATCGCGAACGACATCAGCTTGTACGGCAGCAGCGGGATGCCCAGCACCTCGGCCGAGATGTCGCGGTCGCGGATGGCGATGAAGGCGCGGCCGATGCGCGTTCGAAACAGGTTGGCCGCACCCAGCAGCATCAGCACCGTGACCGGCACGATGACCCAATACAGCTTGAAGGACGTGTCGAGCTCAACGCCCAGCGCCCGCGCCGGCGGCACGGTGATGCCGGCCGTGCCCCCGGTCAATGCCGTGAAGTGCGAGAACAGGAAGTGCGCGATCACGCCGGCCGCGATGGTGGCAATGGCCAGGTACAGGCCCTTGACCCGCAGCGAGGGCAGGCCCACCAGCACGCCCGCCACCATCGCCACGGCGCCGCCGGCCAGCAGGTTCAGCGCGAACGGCGTGCCGTAGCGTGACTGCAGGATGGCCACGGTGTAGGCGCCCAGGCCCATGAACGCGGCCTGTCCCAGGCTGACGAGGCCGGTGTAGCCGGTCAGCACGTTCAGCCCGATGGTGCTGGCAATGTTGATCGCCACCAGGCAGGCCAGGTAGAGCCAGTACTCGCTGGCGACGAAGGGAAACGCCAGCAGCGCCAGCACGCCGATGGCGGCCCACACCTGCTGGGTGCGGGTGTCGAAAAGCGCCGCGTCGGCGTCGTAGCTTTGCTTGGCGGAACCGATGCGCATGGTCAGAGCCGTTCGATGTCGTGCGTGCCGAACAAGCCGTAAGGGCGCACGAGGAGGATGAGAACGAGCAGCGAAAAGGTCGCCAGCAGCTTGTACTCACCGCCGAGGTAGAAGCCCGTGAGCGATTCGACGATGCCCACGATGACGCCGCCCACCAGCGCGCCGAGCACGCTGTCGAGCCCACCGAAGATCACCACCACCAGCACCGACAGGCCGAACACGCCCATTGCCGACGACAGCCCGCCGATGGAGCCGACCACGATGCCGGCCACGCCAGCGATCATCGCGGCGGCCACCCAGGCCATCGAGAACACCCGCGGCACGTTGATGCCCATCGAATAGGCCGCGGCCTGGTCGGAGGCCGTGGCGCGCAAGGCCACGCCACCGCGCCAGTATCGGAACAGCAGCAGCACGGCGACGATCAGCAGCACCGCGATCCAGAAGCCGTAGAAGATCTTGGGCGACACGAAGGCCTGGCCAATCACGATGTGCTTCGCTGGCAGGAATTCGGGCAGCCGCTGCTGGTCGGCCGTCCAGATCAACTCGACCAGCCCGACGAAGATCGAGGCCAGGCCGACCGTCACCATGAACGACGAGATCGGCGATTCGCCCAGCATGGGTCGGATCACGCTGCGCTCGATCAACGCGCCGAGGGCCCCGCACACCAGCAACGCCCCCGGAATGGCCAGCCAGATCGGCAGGCCCAGCCCGGCCGAGAAAGCCAGGAAGATGTAGGCGCCCATCATCAGCATCTCGCCGATGGCGATGTTGACCACCCGCGTGGCCTTGTAGATCAGCACGAAGGCCAGGCCCGTCAGCGCGTACAGCCCGCCGGTGCCCACGCCGGCCAGCACGATCTCGAACAGCAGCCACAGGTCCATGGTCAGGCCGCCCCCGCGGTGTCTTGCGCCCGTGCCTGCGCGCCCGCGGCGGCCGCCCGCTGGAAGCGCTCGCGCAGCACCTCCACGTCGCCGGCGCCCAGGTAGGCTTTGATCACCTCGGGGTTGCCTTGCACCTGCGCCGGCAGCCCTTGCGCAATGACCTGCCCGAAGTTCAGCACCACCACGTGGTCCGACAGGTCCATGACCATGCCCATGTCGTGCTCAACCATCAGCACGGTCACGCCCCACTCGCGGCGCACTTCTAGGATGAAGCGCGCCATGTCCTCGGTCTCCTCGCGGTTCATGCCGGCCACTGGCTCGTCCAGCAACAGCAGTTTGGGCCGCATGGCCAGCGCCCGGGCCAGCTCGACGCGCTTTTGCAGGCCATAGCTCAGCGCGCCCACCGGCGACTTGCGGATGTGGTCGATCTCCAGGAAGTCGATGATGCGTTCCTCGATCTCGCGGCGCAGTTCCGACTCCTCGCGCCGTGCCGCGGGCGTGTAGAAGAGCGCGGCCAGCGGCCCCGTCTTCAGGTGGCAATGGCGGCCGAGCTTGATGTTGTCCAGCACCGTCATGCCGCGGAACAGCGCGATGTTCTGGAAGCTGCGGGCCATGCCCAGCGCAGCGCGCTGAGGGGGGCTCAGGCGAGCCAGGTTGTGGCCGTCGAAGCTCATGCGCCCGCTGGCGGGTTGGTAGAACCCCGACAAGGTGTTGAACACCGAGGTCTTGCCCGCCCCGTTGGGGCCGATCACCGACGTGATGCTGCCCTGCTGGACCTCGAAGCTGACGCCGTTCAAGGCCTTGACGCCGCCAAAGGCGAGCGTGAGGCCATCGACCTGCAGCAGGCTGGAACCGGGCTTGGGCGTCACCTTGTCTCCGTGATCGTCTGTTCGCATGCGCCACCAGAGTCTGCCTGGCCGGTCG
This sequence comes from Hydrogenophaga intermedia, assembly GCA_943370175.1. Taxonomy (GTDB): domain Bacteria; phylum Pseudomonadota; class Gammaproteobacteria; order Burkholderiales; family Burkholderiaceae_C; genus Ideonella_A; species Ideonella_A intermedia_A. Next base: position 109,744 of record CALRPU020000005.1, read on the forward strand.
CTTTTCTACTCTTCGGTAGAGGTTTGCATTCCACCTCAAGCCGATGCGCCGTGCAAGGCGGGCAGGCTCAGGGATTTCCCGTCGGGGGATGGGCCGTTTGTCCGGGAGCGTCGGGCGTCGGCCCCAGGCGCGGTGGCGCCAAGGCCGTGGTGCGCGCTGCCGCGCAGGCTCACCAGCCGAAGTGGCGGGCGATGGCGGGGAGGTGGTCCGGGAAGTCGCTGAGGGCGTGGTCGCCGCCTGCCAGCACCTGCAGTTGTGCACCGGTGTGGCGGGTGACCATCTCGCGCCAGTCGAGCACCTCGTCGCCCTGGGCGATCAGCGCCAGCAGGCGGTGGCTGCGGTGCAGCGTGGCCGGCGTCATCGCCAGCAGCTCGCCGATGAACTCGGCGCGGAAGTGGAACGCGTCGTCGCTGTGCCACTGTGTGGTCGTGCCGATGTGGCGGGCCAGGTCACGGGCCGGGTCGACCGCCGGATTGATCAGCACCCCCCGGCAGTCCAGCGCCTCCACCAGCAGCGCCGCGTAATAGCCGCCCAGCGAACTGCCCACCACGGCGCGGCGGTCGGCGGGCCAGTCGGCGCAGAGGTGGGTGACGAGCGCCATGGCCTCGGCCGGTGATGGCGGCAATTGCGGGCAGCAAAAGCTGACCTCGGGCCGGTGCTGTGCCACCCACGCCGCCATCTGCCGCGCCTTGGTGGACTGGGGCGACGAACGGAAGCCGTGCAGGTACAGCAGGTGGGTGACCGGCGGCTCGTGGCCCGGGCGGTCGTGGGCCAGGGTCATCGGGCGGTCTCGCCGAGGGGCTCAGCCGCGCCGGGCCAGGCCGTCCAGCAGCTGGGCGTGGACGCCACCAAAGCCGCCATTGCTCATGCACAGCACATGGTCGCCCGGGCGCGCCACTGCCAGCACCTTGTCGACCAGCGCCGGGATGGTGTCGCACACCACGGCCTGCGCGCCCATGGGCGCGAGGGCCTGGGCGGCGTCCCATTGCAGGCCACCGCTGTGGCAGAAGGCCAGGTCGGCTTCCTCCAGCGACCAGGGCAGCTGGGCTTTCATGCTGCCGAGCTTCATCGTGTTGGAGCGCGGCTCGAACACGGCCAGGATGCGTGCGCGTGTGCCGTCCTTGGCGCTTTGCAGCGCGTCCAGCTTGCGGCGCAGACCGTTCACCGTCGTGCGAATGGCGCTGGGGTGGTGGGCAAAGTCGTCGTAGACGCGCACGCCGTTCACCTCGCCGCGCAGCTCCAGCCGGCGGCGCACGTTCTCGAACCGGGCCAGTGCCAGGGCCGCCTCGGCCGGGTCGATGCCCAGGTGCTCGGCCGCGGCGATCGCGGCCAGCGCGTTCAACTGGTTGTGCTCGCCGAGCAGCGCCCACTCGACGCGCGCGATCTTCAAGCTGCCGCGCAGCACGTCAAAGGCCTGCGGCTCGCCGCGGGCGCGCAATTGGCCCGGCGATTCCTTGCGCGCGCCGAAGCGCAGCACCTCGCTCCAGCTGCCCAGGTTGAGCACCCGCTGCAGGGCTTCGTCCCGCGCGTTGACGACCAGCCGGCCGCTGGCGGGCACGGTGCGCACCAGGTGGTGGAACTGGCGCTCGATGGCGGCCAGGTCGTCGAAGATGTCGGCGTGATCGAACTCGAGGTTGTTCAGCACCGCGGTGCGCGGCCGGTAGTGGACGAACTTGCTTCGCTTGTCGAAAAAGGCGGTGTCGTATTCGTCGGCTTCGATGACGAAGGGCCTCGGGCCGCTGCCATCGGTGCGGCCCAATCGGGCCGAGGCGTCGAAATTCATCGGCACGCCGCCGATCAGGAAGCCCGGCGCATGGCCGCTGGCCTCCAGGATCCAGGCCAGCATGGCCGTCGTGGTGGTCTTGCCGTGGGTGCCGGCCACCGCCAGCACGTGCCGGCCCGGCAGCACCGCTTCGGCCAACCATTGCGGGCCGCTGGTGTAGGGCAGGCCGGCGTCGAGGATGGCTTCCATCAGCGGGTTGCCCCGGGTGACGACGTTGCCCACCACGAACACGTCTGGGGCCAGCGCCAGCTGCTCGGCACCGTAGCCGTCGATCAGGTCGATGCCCAGCGCGCGCAATTGGTCGCTCATGGGCGGGTACACGTTGGCGTCGCAGCCGGTGACGCGGTGACCGGCTTCGCGTGCCAGCGCCGCCACACCGCCCATGAAGGTGCCGCAGATGCCAAGGATGTGGATGTGCATGGCGGGATTCTAGGCAAGGGGCGTGCCGGGCCCGACCCCGACGTGGGGGCATTGGGGCTCGGCTATGGTCACCCCTGAGTCCACGAAGGAGCCCCCATGCAACGACGCCTGTTCCTTGGCAGCGCCGCGTTCGGCCTGCCCGTCCTCCCGTTGAGTGCCCTGGCCCATCATGGCTGGGGCAGCTTCGACGCGACGCAGCCAATCTACCTGCAAGGCAAGGCCACCCGGGTGACCTGGTCCAACCCGCATGCCGAGCTGGTGCTGACCCTCGATGACGGGCTCGGCCTGCCAGCGGACTTGCCGCAACGTGCGTTGCCCCAGCAAAGCGCGGGGCTGGACGGTGCCTCGGTGCTTGCCCGCACGCGCTTGCCGCGGCGTGCCGACAAGGCCTGGGAGGTGGAGCTGGCCCCGTTGTCGCGCCTGCAGGCCTGGAAGGTGCCGGAAATCAAGGCGGGCGATTCGGTGGCCGTGGTGGGCTACACCTTTCCGAACGAGCAGGGCAAGGCGGTCTTGCGCGCCGAGTACTTGTTCTCGGGGGGCGGGGTGTACGGGCTGCGGTCGTCGCCGGTGTAACCCCGGCGGTGGCGGGGCACGGCACCACCATGGAGGCCGTGCGACCAGTGCGGCCGCCGCAGCGGCCGTTTCCGGTTCAGGCCAGCGCGGCCCGGGCAGCCGCCACCGTGGCGGCGATGTCGTCGGCGGTGTGGGCCGCGCTGACGAATCCGGCCTCGTACAAGGCCGGGGCCAGGTACACGCCGCGGTCCAGCATGCCGTGGAAGAAGCGGTTGAAACGCTCCTTGTCGGTGGCCATGACCGTGGTGTAGTTCTGCGGCAGGCCATCCGCAGCGGCATGCGGAAAGAAGAAGCCGAACATGCCGCCTTGGCTGTCGCCCACCATGGGCACGCCGGCGTCGCGCGCGGCCCCCATCAAGCCGTCGACCAGGCTGCGGGTGCGCGCGCCCAGGGCCTCGTAGAAGCCGGGCTTGCGCACCTCGTTCAGCGTGGCCAGCCCACAGGCGGTGGCCACCGGGTTGCCCGACAGCGTGCCGGCCTGGTAGACCGGGCCCAGCGGCGCCAGTTGTTCCATCACCGCCTTGCTGCCGCCGAAGGCCGCCAGCGGCATGCCGCCACCGATCACCTTGCCGAACACGCTGACGTCGGGCTTGAAGCCCGGCAGTGCCTCGGCGTACAAGCTCTGGGCACCGCCGAGCGCCACGCGGAAGCCGGTCATCACCTCGTCGAACACCAGCAGCGCGCCGTGGCGCGTGCACAGCTCGCGCAGCTTGGCCATGAAGGGCAGGCTCGCCCGCACGAAGTTCATGTTGCCCGCGATGGGCTCGATCATCACGCAGGCGATGTCTGCGCCATGCAGCGAGAAAGCCTCGTCCAGTTGCTGCAGGTTGTTGTATTCAAGGACCAGCGTGTGCTGCACCACCTCGTCGGGCACGCCGGCGCTGGTCGCGTGGCCGAAGGTGGCCAGGCCGGAGCCCGCCTTCACCAGCAGCGCGTCCGCGTGGCCGTGGTAGCAGCCCTCGAACTTGACGATGCGCTTGCGGCCGGTGGCGCCGCGGGCCAGGCGCAGCGCGCTCATCGCCGCCTCGGTGCCCGAGCTCACCAGACGAACCTGCTCCATGCTGGGGATCAGTTCAAGGATGGCCTCGGCCAGCTCGACCTCGCGCTCGGTCGGCGCGCCGAATGACAGGCCTTGCTGCGCGGCGCGGGTCACCGCCTCGATCACGGCCGGGTGGCCGTGGCCCAGGATCATCGGGCCCCAGGACCCGATGTAGTCGATGTAGCGCTGGCCCTCGGCATCGGTCATGTAGGCGCCGTGCGCGCTGGCGATGAACCGGGGCGTGCCGCCCACGGCGCGGAAGGCGCGCACCGGCGAATTCACGCCGCCAGGGATCACGCGCCGGGCGCGCTCGAACAGGCTGTCGTTGCTCATCAATGGTCGTTCGGTGGATTCAATGGATCTGACGGGGGCCATTCGGCGCACCGCCTTCGGTGGGTTCGGGGGCGCCGCCTTCTTCGTCCTCGCCGGGGGGAAGCGCCCAGAAGAAGCGGTCGGGAATGACGTTGCCCATGCCGGGCCGGAAGCCGGCGTCCAGCGCCTGGTCGAGGAAGGTCAGCGCCTCACCGACCGCGGCGTGCAGTTCGGCGCCCGAGGCGAGCAGCGCGGCGAGCGCCGCCGACAACGTGTCACCGGCGCCGACGAAGCTGACCTCGAAGCGCTCGAATTTTTCGCCGGTGATGGCGCCCTGCGGCGAGGCCAGCACGTTGTCCAGGAACTGGTCGGGCAGCGGCACGCTGGTCACCATCACGTACTTGGTGCCGTGCTCGCCCGCCGCCACGGCCAACTCGCGCGGGGACGCCGGTCGCTCGTTGTCCCAGTCAGGCAGCAGAAAATCAGTCAGGGTCTGGTGGTTGCCCACCAGCACCTCGGCCTGCGGCAGCACCAGCTCGCGGAAGGCGTCGAGGTAGGCCTGCTGGGCGTCCTCGTCGACCCAGCTCAGGTTGGGCAGGTAGGCCACGAGCGGCACGTCGGGGTAGTCGCTCAACACCTCGGCCACGGCGCTGACCACCTCGGCCGAGCCCAGGAAGCCGACTTTCCAGCCGGTGATCGTGATGTCTTCGAGGATGCTGCGGGCCTGCTCGACGACCAGTTCGGCGTCGATGGCGTGGTGGTCGAAGACCTCGGCGGTGTCGCGGATGACGATGGAAGTGACCACGGGCAGCGCGTGGGCGCCCATGGCCGAGACGGTGACCACGTCGCCCGCCACGCCGCCGGCGCCGCTCGGGTCGCTGGCGTTGAAGCTGAGCACGCAGGCGGGGGGCGGGGCTTCCTGGGTGGCGTCGTCGCCCGGGTCGGTGTCGGGGGTGGGGCGTTCAGGGCTCATGTCGGCGGCGTCCAGTGAATCAGGTGAATCACGAAATGTCGGCCGGCGCCGGGTTGCCAGGCGCGGCCAGGGGTCGTTGAGCACTGTTGCGCATCTCTCGGTGCGTGTCCGGGCGGGCCCGGGCGCATCGCTACAATCCAAACCCATTGTAGTGACGCGAAGAACGCCATCGTGAGCAACGCCCGAACCTGGATGTGTCTGATCTGCGGCTGGATTTACGACGAGGCCGCCGGCGATCCCGACCACGGAATCGCCCCCGGCACCGCCTGGGCCGACGTGCCGATGAACTGGACTTGTCCGGAATGCGGCGCCCGCAAGGAAGACTTCGAGATGGTTGAAATCTGAGGCGTGTGACCGCGCAGCGGCCGCCCGCCCCCTGACCGGAGACGAACGCGTGAACCCGACTGCCGTACCGCCGGATTCCCTTGCTGCCCAGGCCCAGGCCCCGGGTCCGGCCGTTCGCGTGCTGGTCATTGACGACAGCAACACCATTCGCCGAAGCGCGGAAATTTTTCTGAAGCAGGGCGGCCACGAGGTGCTGCTGGCCGAAGACGGTTTCGACGCGCTGGCCAAGGTCGTCGACCACCAGCCCGACCTGATCTTCTGCGACATCCTGATGCCACGCCTGGACGGCTACCAGACCTGCGCCATCATCAAGCGCAATGCGCTCTTCGCGCACTTGCCGGTCATCATGCTGTCGTCCAAAGACGGTTTGTTCGACAAGGCGCGGGGCCGGATGGTGGGCTCGGAGGCCTACCTGACCAAGCCCTTCACCAAAGAGCAGCTGCTCCAGGCCGTCGACCTGCACCGCCCTGGCGGCGCGCTGGCGAATGTGGCCTGACCGCGCCCGGCGCGCGCTTCCCCACCGCCCACCGGAGCCCCGATGACCATCCAGAAGATCTTGCTGGTCGATGACTCGAAGACCGACCTGCACCAGCTCAGCACCCTGCTGGGCCAGCGCGGCTACGTGGTCAGCACGGCGGAAAGCGGCGACGAAGCCCTGGCCCGCTTGAGCACGGACCGACCCGACCTGATCCTGATGGACGTGGTGATGCCGGGCCAGAACGGGTTCCAGCTGACGCGCGCCATCACCCGCGACCCGCGCTACGCCGGCCTGCCCGTGATCATGTGCACCAGCAAGGGCCAGGAGACCGACAAGGTCTGGGGCCTGCGGCAGGGCGCGCGCGACTACATCGTCAAGCCGGTCAATGCCGACGAGCTGATCGCCAAGATCCGCGCCTGCGACTGACCGTCGTTCGCTCCCCGACGCGCTCCCGACCCACCCCCACGCGAGCACCATGGCCAACGCCGACGCCCTGCGCGAGCTTCAAGCCCGGCTGGCCACCCAGCTGCAGGCCGCCCGCACCCAGGCGCGCGGGCGGGCCTGGCTGGCCGTCGAGTGCGCAGACGCCGGGTTCTTGCTGCCACTGGCGGAGGCCGGTGAAATCAGCGCCTACCGCGGCAGCGTCGACGTGCCCCACACGCGGCCCTGGTTCCTGGGCGTGTCCAACCTGCGCGGGCAATTGCACGCGGTGGTCGACCTCGGGTCGTTCATCGGCGTCGGCGCGGCGGGCGGTGCGGCGCCGGCGTCGGCGCCCCCAGCAGGCTGGTTGGTCGCGCTGAATCCGCGCCTCGACGCGCAGTGCGCCCTGCGCGTGGACCGCTTGATCGGCCTGCGGCGCGAGGACCAGCTCCAGGCGGTGGCCGGGGCGGCTGGCGAAGCGCCCCCGGCACGACCCGCGTTTGCTGGCGCCACCTATCTGGACAACGACCCACCGCAGCGCGCCTGGCAGGAGGTCCGCCTCGCGGCGCTGGCGGAGCACCCGAGCTTTCTCGACATCGCCGCCGCCCGTTGACGCCGTGCCGTCGCGCCACCGCCCTCACCACCGCGCCCACCGCTCCGCCGGCCACTACCTTCACTTACGTTTGCCGCCTCAGGTTCCACACCGCCGCACCCGATATTCCGCACGCAGGGAGCCCGCATTGCAGAACCTCACATGACCTCGACGACCCCGAACCCGGCGGCGACCCGCGGCGAGCCGCCACCCGACCCGGTGCGCGGCACCCGCCTGGACATCACCGCCGGCGACGATTTCGACCTGTTCGGCGACGACGAGCGCGAACCAGACACGGTGGTTCTGCGCGCCGCCGACCCCGCCGCGCCGCCCGCGGCGGGCCTGGCGCCAGAGGCGTTGTTGCCGACCGCGTCGGCCTCCATGGCGCCGGCAACGCGCTCGGCGCCGGCCCGTGCCCCAGCGCCGACCCCGGTGCCGGTGGGCGCGCAGGTCGGCCTGACCACCATGCCAGTGGCGTTGGACTCGGTGCCTTCCACCTTCGGCATGCCGTCACGCCGCTCGGCGCCAGCGCCGATGCCGGTGTTTCTGGCGCCGCCGGTCAAGACGGAGGCACCGCCGCCGGTGGGCGTCGACCCATCGCCCCGGCGCAAGAAAAGCCGACGCGCCAGCGCCCCTGCCGCGCCAGGCGTGGCGCGGCGTCTGCCCCCGATGCCCTTCATCGGCGGCTTCGCGGTGTCGGTGCAGCAGCGCATCCTGGCGGTGCTGGTGGTGGTGGGCCTGGTGGGCTTGGTGGCGATGACGGTGCTGACCGTGCAGCAGGCGCAGCGGGCGGCCACGCACAGCACGCTGGCCAGCCAGGCCTGGATGCATTCGCAGCGGCTGGCCAAGGCGGTGGTTCGCGCCATGGGGGGCGATGCCAAGGCCTTCGACGACGTTCAGTCCAGTGCCGATGTGCTCGGCCGCTCGGTGCGCACCCTGCGGTCGGGGTCCGACAGCGCCCCGGCGGTCAGCGGCGAAGCGCAGGCGCTGTTGACGCCGGTGTTGCCTTTGGTCGAGCGCGCAGACCGCAACGCGGCACTTGTGCTGGGCGAGCGCGCGCGGCTGCTGCAAACCGTCGAACGTCAACGCCTCATCGAGCGGCAGTCGGCCGACCTTCAGGAGGCGGCCGAAGCGCTGCAATCGCTGAAAGTTCAGCAAGGCGCGCCTGCCAGCGAGGTGGCCGCCGTGGGCCAGCTGGTGATGCTCACCCAGCGCATTCCGCGCAGCGCGACCTCTTTGCTCGACCCCAACGCCCCCGGCCAGCCGCTGATGGTGGCCCTGGGGCGTGACCTCAGCGTGTTCCGCGACTTGCTGCTGGCGCTGACCAATGGCAACAGCGAGCTGCGCATCGGACCCCCGCGCGACAACCTCAGCCGCGAGCGGTTGCAAGTGTTGCGCCGACAGCACGACGCGGTGGTCGATGCCGCCCAGGCGGTGCTGGGCAACCTGCAGCCGCTCACCGCGGCCTACCAGGCGCAGACCGCCATCCTCGACGACGCCGAAGCGCTGAACCGCGGTTTGCAGGCGGTGACCCGCGAGCTGGCTGGCGAGTCGGGCCTGTCGCGGGTGGGCATCGCGCTGGCGCTCGGGGCCGCGCTGATCCTGTTGCTGGGCGTGCTGGGCTTCTTGCGCCTGTACGTGGGTCAGCAGGCCGAACGCGCCGCGCTGGCCGACGAACAACGCCGCGACGCGCTTCGCCAGCAGGCCGAGGCCGAACGCCAGCAAGCCGAGGCCAAGCGCACCAACGACCTCACGCAGGCCGCCATCCTGCGGCTGATGGACGAGCTCCAAGAGGTGGCCGAGGGCGACCTCACGCGCCAGGCCACCGTCAACGAGGACATCACTGGCGCCATCGCCGACTCCGTCAATTACACGGTGGAAGAACTGCGCCGTCTGGTCGAGCAGGTCCAGGGCACCGCCACGCGCGTGACCGACACGACCCAGCAGGTGGAAACCACATCCATCGAACTGCTGGCGGCGTCCAGCGAACAACTGCGCGAGATCCGCGACACCGGCGAGGCGGTGCTGCAGATGGCCGGGCGCATCAACCAGGTGTCCGCGCAGGCGCAGCAAACGGCCGAGGTCGCGCGCCAGTCGCTGGCCGCGGCCGAGTCAGGGCGCCGGGCGGTGCAAAACACCATCGGCGGCATGCACGCCATCCGTGACCAGATTCAGGACACGTCCAAGCGCATCAAGCGGCTGGGCGAGTCCTCTCAGGAAATCGGCGAGATCACCGAGCTCATTTCCGACCTGACCGAGCAAACCAATGTGCTGGCGCTGAACGCGGCAATCCAGGCGGCGTCGGCGGGCGAGGCCGGGCGCGGCTTCTCGGTGGTGGCGGAGGAAGTGCAGCGACTGGCCGAGCGCTCGGCCGACGCCACCCGCCAGATCGCCGCCCTGGTGCGCACCATTCAGACCGACACCCAGGACGCCGTGGGGGCGATGGAGCGATCAACCCAGGGCGTGGTCGAGGGCACCCGGCTGAGCGACGCGGCCGGGTCGGCGCTGGGCGACATCGATCGCGTCTCGCGCCGCCTCGCCGAGCTGATCGCCGAGATTTCTCGCCAGGCGCTCAAGGAGGCGGAGTCCGCCAACCTCGTGGCGACCAACATCCAGCACATCTTCGCCGTGACCGAACAAACCGGAGAAGGCACCCGCAGCACCGCGCACATGGTGCGCGAGCTGTCGCAGACGGCCGACGAACTTCGCCAGTCCGTGGCCCGCTTCAAGATTGCCTGAGCCGCAACGCATGCCGACTTCCGCCACCCTTGACGCGTCGACTTCGCCGGTGTCGGCCCCGGCGCCGTTGCTTGCCGGGCCGTCGGCCGGTGACCTCAGCGCGCTGGTGTGGGTTCACGACGAGTTGCGGCGCAGCCTGGACCTGGCGCACAAGGCGCTGCGCCGCTACGTGCGCGAAAGCGAGTCTCACGCGGGGTCGGACGTGTCCGCCCGCGACCTTGCGCCATTGCGGCAGGCCCGCGCGCTGATCCACCAGGGCGCCAGCGCGCTGGCGGTGGTGGGCGACGCGGCCGGCGCCCATGCGCTGGGCGCCGGCGATCAGCTGCTGCAATGGGGCCTGGACCGCCCGACCAAGTTCAACGCCGCCGCCGCGGACCTGATCGAGCAGGCCTCGTTCGCCGTCATCGACTACCTGGGCCGCAAGGTCGCCGGTCAGGCCGTCTCGCCGCTGCAGTTGTTTCCGCAGGTGCGCGCGCTGCTGGAGTTGGCCGGGGCGCCACGCGTTCACCCCGCCGACCTGTGGCCGCACGACTTTGAATGGCGGGTGCTGCCGCCCGAGCCGCAGGTGCCGCCACGGGCCCCGGACGCCCCGACGCTGGCCGCCTTTGAGCAGCTGACCTTGGCCACCATGAAAGCGCCTGGGCCGGTGGGCCTGGGCCGCTTCAGCGACCTGTGCGCCAGCCTGGCCGCGGGTGCCACGGCGGCGCCGCAGCGCGGCCTGTGGCAGTTGGCCGCGGCGGTGTTCGAAGCGCAGGCGCGGGGCCTGTTGACGGCCGACGTCTTCAGCAAGCGGCTGGCATCGCGCCTGATGGCGCAGCTGCGCAGCCTCGCCAAGGGCGCGCCGCGCGACGACGCCCCAGCGACCCAGCGGCTGGCGCAGGACCTGTTGTTCTTCTGTGCCCAGAGCGCGCCGCCGCACGACGGGCAAGCCGCGCCGCGGCTGGCCGCCGTCCGGGCGGCGCACGGCCTCGGCGAGGCGGTGCCGGTCGATTACACCCGCAGTGGCCTGGGCCGCTTCGACCCGTCGGTGCTGGTGCAAGCGCGCAAGCGCGTGGCCGCCGCCAAGGACTCCTGGTCGGCCGTCGCCGCTGGGGAGTTGCCCCGGCTCATGGGCCTGGCCGAGCAGCTCAGCCTGGTCGGCGACTCGCTGCGCCGCCTGTTCCCGGACGGTGAACTGCTGGCGGAGGAGCTGCTGCAGTCGTCGGCCCAGCTGCAGCGCCAGAACGTGCCGCCGCGCGCGGCGTTGGCGATGGAGGTGGCCACCGGCCTGTTGTACCTGGAGGCCGCGCTCGAGGAACCTGATTTCGCCTCGCCCGACCACGCCCGCCCCATCGCCCGGCTGGCGCAGCGCATTGCCGCCGTGCGCGGCGGCGCGGCGCCCGAGCCGATGGAAGCATGGATGGAGTCGCTGTACGCCCGGGTGTCGGACCGCCAGACCCTGGGCACCGTGGTGCAGGAGCTGCGCGCCTCGCTGGCCGCGGCCGAGCAGCAAATCGACCAGTACTTCCGCAACCCACGCGAACGCGGTGCGCTGTTGCCGGTGCCCGGCACGCTGCAGTCGATGCGCGGCGTGCTGTCTGTGCTGGGCGTGGACGCCGCCGCCCAGGCCGTGCAGCACATGCGCGACGAGATCGAGCAATTGGCGACCGGCGAAGACCCGGCCATCGGGCAGGTGGCCGCCGACGCCGAGCCGACGCCAGACCCTGCCCCCGCCGCGACCGCGGGGACCGCCGCCAACGCGGTGGTGGACCCGGTGCGCCAGCAGCAGCGGTTTGAGCGTCTGGCGGGCAACCTGGGCGCGCTGGGCTTTCTGATCGACATGCTGGCGGTTCAAGCCCCCCTGGCCAAATCCCTGTTCCGATTCGATCCCGACACCGGCGTGCTGGCGCCCGTGATGGGACGGGCCACCGTGCTCGCCGAGCCGGTGCGGCCAGCCCCCGAGATCGCCCCGGCCGTGGCGCCCGCAGACGCGCCCGCAGACGCGCCAGCGGCCGCGGTCCCGGCGCCAGCGCCAGCGCCAGCGCCAGCGCCGACGCCAGTGCCAGTGCCAGTGCCAGTGCCACCCGAGCACGGGCACGCGAGCGCGCTGTCCGCTGCCACAGCGCTTGCGGCCCCGCCGCGCGCTCAGCCCGACCCCGAGATGCTGGCCGTCTTTCACGAAGAGGCGGCCGAGGTCATCGACACGGCGTGGGCTGCCCTGGCCACGTGGCGGGGCGGCGCGCCCGACGACGCGCCGATCCGCAGCCTGCGTCGGGCCTTCCACACCCTCAAGGGCAGCGCGCGGATGGTGGACCAGCAGGCCGTCGCCGACCTCGCCTGGGGCGGTGAACAGCGACTGGACGAGCGCCTGGCGCAGGCCGCCGGCGGTGACAGCGGCGCCGACGTGCCCACGGCGCCGGCGCACGCCAGCGCCCCCGGGCGTGCCGACGACGCTGACCTGCAGGCATGGACCGCCCAGGCGCTGACGCAAATCACCCGCCAGATCGGACAGCCGGTGCCGACCGACGTGAACGCGCCCGAAGTGACGGGCCTCGCGCCGGCGGCCGCCTTCGGGGAGGCGAAGGACGTCCCAGCGGCCGCCAGCGTTGAACCCAGCCCTCCGCTGGCCGACGACGGGTCGGCACCGACCACGCTGTGGGACGGCTTCGACCTTCGCTTCGACGACGACCCGGCGGCGCTGCCTGGCCCGGCCACGGCCGCGACCCCGCTGGCCCGCCCGCCGGCCCGCCCGCTGGCCGAGGCGCCCCATCCCGCCTCGGCGGACGCCGGCCAGGCTCGCGGCGAGGCCCAACCCGACCCGCCCGACGCGACCGACCCGCCCGACACGACCGACACGACCCACGCCATGACCGTGGCCATCGACGACGGCCTGGACTTCGAGCTGGACCTGGACGTGGGCCGGCCCATGGCGATCGGCGCGCCGACCGCGGGCGGGGCCGTCGGGCGCCTGGGCGCCTTTCCGGCCGACCTGCCGACGGCGGCCGACCTCGACCTCGGTTTCTCGGCCACCCCGCGAGACACCGCGATGCGGACCGATGTCAGCGCACCGACCCGCGGGGCCGGCGGCACCGTTCGGGACGCTGCGCCGGCGCGGGAACGGGTCGAGCCCGCGCTTCAGGCCGAGGCACCTCCGGCCCCGGCCCAGCCACACGACGCCGCCGCGCCCGTTCTTGCCGCCGCGCCCGCCGCCGCCGCGCCGGTCGAAGACCTGTCGTTCATCTCGCTTGACCTTTCCGACCCGCCGCTGGCCGCGCCGGCGCCGTGGTCTGCCGCCATCCCGACGACAGAGCCCGTGCTCCGTGCCGAACCTGGCGCCGACCTGGATGTCGATCTGGGGGGCGACTCAGACACTGTCACGGCGCCGGTGGCCGAGGCCATCGACCACGTGGGTGCCGATCCCGGGCCAGGTCCAGAGCCCGAGCCCGAGCCCGAGCCCGAGCCCGAGCCCGAGCCCGAGCCCGAGCCCAGTGCGCCGGCCGCGGCCGCGGCCGCGGCCGAAGCGCTGGCCGATGGCGCGGGCAGCGGCGCGGGCGCCGCCATGCGCGAACTCGACCCGGTCCACGATTCCGACCTGTTGTCGCTGTTCGATGACTTGAACGTCCGCCCCGCGGCGCCAGCCGCCGCCGACCCACCCGCCGACCCACCCGCTGACGCGCCCGCAGGCGACAACGAACCCGCCGACGGCGAACTCCTCAGGCACATCGGCGACCTGCGCGTGCCGATCCCGCTTTTCAACGTCTACCTGAATGAGGCCGATGAACTGTCACGGCGGCTGTCCACCGAACTGTCCGAATGGTCGATGGAGCGCCACCTGCCGATTCCCGACGCGGCGGTAGAGCGTGCCCACAAGCTCGCCGGCAGTTCGTCGACCGTGGGCTATGCCAGCTTGTGTGACCTGGCGCGCACGCTCGAACACGCGCTGGTGCGGGTGCAGGCCATCGGTCGCCGCGGCGGCGCGGGCACGGCCGACGAGGCCACGCTGTTTCTGGACGCCGCCGACGAGGTGCGGCGCCTGCTGCACCAGTTCGCCGCCGGCTTCCTGAAGTCGCCGGACCCAGCCCTGCTGGACCGCCTGGCGCGCCACGAACACGACTCGGCGCAACGCCTGCACACCGCGGTCGGGCCCGCATCGCCCACCGCGACCGAGGACGACGACACCGCCCGCTGGCTGGACGGGATCGGCGCCGAGGACCACGTCGACGCCGACCTGTTCCCGGTGTTCGAGGAAGAAGCCCAGGACCTGCTGCCGCGCCTGGCCGGCGCCCTGCGCGACTGGACCCGCCGACCCCAGGACCTCGACCCGCCCGACGCGGCCATGCGCCACCTGCACACCTTCAAGGGCGGGGCCCGCCTGGCTGGGGCCCTGCGGCTGGGCGAAATCGCCCACCGCCTCGAGTCGCGCATCGACCAGTTGGCCAGCCGAGGGCCCGAGGTGCGCGCCGACGATGTCGAGGCCCTGCTCGCCGGCAGCGACGTGCTGCAGGCCGCCTTCGAACAACTGCGCGAGCGTGACGCAGCGGCCTATGCCGCGGCCGAATCGGCCTTGGCCCCGGCTCAGGCCCCGGCCCAGGCCCAGGCCCAGGCCCAGGCCCAGGCCCCGACGTCGGCCATTGCCCCGGCGCTGCCCACATCCCCGACCCCGACCCCGACCCCGACCCCGACCCCGACCCAGGGCGGCATCGACGGCATCGACTGGTCGCGCTTCGACCGCACCACGGTCGTTCCGGCCGCGGCCCCGGCGGTGCCGGATCGCACGCCGGTGGTGGCGCAGGCCGCGGTGCGGGTGCGTGCGGCGCTGCTTGAGCGCATGGTCAACCAGGCGGGCGAGGTCAACATCTCTCGTGCCCGCATCGAGGTGGAGGTGGGCCAGATGCGCGGTGCGCTCACCGATTTGAGCGACAACCTCGACCGCCTGCGCCAGCAGCTGCACGACATCGAACTGCAGGCCGAAACGCAGATGAGCTCGCGCCTCGAGGCCACCAAAGCCGCGGCGCAAGCCTTCGACCCCTTGGAGTTCGACCGCTTCACCCGCTTTCAGGAACTCACGCGGATGATGGCCGAGTCGGTCAATGACCTGAGCGCGGTGCAACGCAGTTTCAAGCGCAGCATCGAACGGGCCGAAGACGAAGTCGCGTCGCAAACCCGGCTCACGCGCGACCTGCAGGCGGACCTGCTGCGCACGCGCATGGTCGAGTTCAACACGCTGGCCGAGCGCCTGCACCGCGTGGTGCGCTTGGCGGCCACCGAGACTGGCAAGCAGGTCCGCCTGGACGTTGACGGCGGCACGATCGAGCTCGACCGCGGCATGCTGGAGCGCCTGACGCCGGTGTTCGAGCACCTGCTGCGCAATGCGGTGACTCATGGCATCGAAGCGCCGGCCGAGCGCATCGCCGCGCACAAGTCACCCATCGGCGCCGTGCGGCTCAGCCTCAGCCAGCAGGGCAATGAAGTCGGCATCGAGCTGGTCGACGACGGCGCCGGCCTGGACCGGGCGCGCATCCGCGCCAAGGCCGCGAGCCTGGGCCTGGCGGTGGTCGAGGGTCAAGAGGCCGAGTTGATCTTTCATCCGGGGTTTTCCACCGCCGAGCGGCTGACGGAGCTGGCCGGTCGCGGCGTCGGGCTGGACGTCGTGCGCAACGAGGTGACGGCCGTGGGCGGCCGGGTGGAGGTGATCAGCGAGGCGGGTCTGGGCACGCGGTTTTCGCTGCTGCTGCCGCTGACCACGGCCGTGACGCAAGTGATGATGCTGCGCTGCGGCGAGCTGGTCGTCGCGGTGCCCAGCACGCTCGTCGAGCGGGTGCGCCGCGTCGGACCGGAGGAGTTGATCGAGGCCGAGCGCAGCGGCCGCCATGCCTTTGGCGATCAGGCGGTGCCCTTCCATTGGTTGGGCGCCTTGCTGCAGCACAGCGGCGCCAGTGCCGAGCCGGCCGCGCGCACGGTGCCGGTGGTGGTGCTGCACGGCGCCCAGCAGCGGCTCGCGTTGCGCGTCGATGAGGTGCTGGGCCACCAGGAGGCGGTGGTCAAGCCCCTGGGCCCGCAGTTGTCGCGCCTGCCCGGCCTGGCCGGCATGAGCGTGCTGGCGTCCGGCGCCATCGCCTTGATCTACAACCCGCTGGTGCTCGCCGCTGCCTATGGCGACGTGGCCCGCGCGCTCAGCCTGGCTGCGCAAGGCGAGGGTGGGGCGGGTGCGTCCAGCGTGGCGACTCTGGCCGCACCGCTGGTGCTGGTGGTCGACGACTCGCTGACGGTGCGCCGCGTGACCCAGCGCCTGCTGGCGCGCGAGGGCTACCGCGTGCAGCTGGCCAAGGACGGCCTCGATGCGCTGGAGCGCATCGCGGCCGAGCGGCCGGCGCTGGTGCTCAGCGACATCGAGATGCCGCGCATGGACGGCTTCGAGCTGCTGCAACGCCTGCGCGCTGACCCCACCCACCGCGGGCTGCCGGTGATCATGATCAGCTCGCGCATTGCGCAGAAGCACCGCGACCACGCCCAGTCGCTTGGCGTGGACCACTACCTGGGCAAGCCCTACGCCGAAGACGAGTTGCTGGCGCTGGTGCGGCAGTGCACCGCCTCACTGGACCCCGGCCTGCCGCCGCCCCCTCAAGCGGCCTTCACCACCGCGTAGCGCGCCAAGGTGCGCGCTCGTGCGGTGTCGTGCTCGACGATGGGGGCCGGGTGGTCGCGGCCCGGCACAAAGCCGCACGCCGCCAGGTCGATCGGCTTGGCCGCCCAGGGGGCGTGAATCGCGCGGTCCGGCAGGGCGGCCAGCGCGGGCAGGTAGCGGCGAATGAACTTGCCCTGCGGGTCGAATTTCTCGCTCTGACTCACGGGGTTGAAAATGCGGAAGTAGGGCTGCGCATCGCAACCGCTGGAGCTGGCCCACTGCCAGCCGCCGTTGTTGGCGGCAAGGTCGAAGTCGATCAGCTTCTCGGCAAAGTAGCGTTCGCCCCAACGCCAGTCGATGCCCAGGTCCTTCACCAGGAAGCTCGCCACCACCATGCGCAAGCGGTTGTGCATGTAGCCGGTGCGGTTGATCTGCGCCATCGCCGCGTCCACCAGTGGGTAGCCGGTTCGGCCCTCGCACCAGGCTGCGAAGTCGGCTTCGGCCTGCGCGCCTGTCTCCCAGGCGATGCGGTCGTAGTCGGGCTTGAAGCTGCGCTCGACGACGTGCGGGTGGTGGTGCAGCACCTGGTGGTAGAAGTCCCGCCAGATCAGCTCGGACAGCCAGGTGGCCGCGCCTTGCGAGCCGGCCTGGGCGCGGGCCAGCGCCTCGCGCGCCAGGGCCCGCACCGACACCGTGCCAAAGCGCAGGTGCACCGACAAATAGCTCGGGCCCTTCACCGCCGGGAAATTGCGGGCCTCCTCGTAGTCGTCCATGCGCTG
Source organism: Hydrogenophaga intermedia (assembly GCA_943370175.1). Lineage (GTDB taxonomy): Bacteria > Pseudomonadota > Gammaproteobacteria > Burkholderiales > Burkholderiaceae_C > Ideonella_A > Ideonella_A intermedia_A. Next base: position 126,801 of record CALRPU020000005.1, read on the forward strand.
CAGGAAATCGGCCAGCAGGGCGGCCGCGCCGCTGGCCCCGGTGGGCAGCTTCAGTTCACTCAGGTTGGTCGGCTCGAAGCCCAGGGCCTGCAAGGTGGGCACGCCCTGGCCCACCGCGGCCGGCACGCCCGCGAGGGCGCCGGCGTGGCGTTCCACCGGGTAGGCCTTCAGGTAGAACGGGTCGACCTTCTTGAGCCAGGCATTCTTGTAGGGCGTGAACACGCCGTAGGCGCCACCACTTTGCGTCAGCACCTCGCGGCGTTCAAACACCACGTGGTCTTTCAGCGTGTGGAAGGCGCAACCGATGGCGCTCAAACGGTCGCGCACCTCGGCGTCCCGGGCGAGTGCGGCGGGTTCGTCGTCGTGGCTGGCCACCACCGCCTGCACGCCGAGCTGGGCCGCAAGGCGGGGCAGTTCATCGCGCGCCACGCCATGGCGAACGATCAAGCCCGCGCCGGACGCCGGGGCCAGCGCGCGCAGGTCGTGGTCCACCTCGACGAGGCTGGACCGGATGAATTCGACGCGCCGGTCGGCGCGCGGCAGCGGGTCGAGGATCTCGGTGTCAAAGACGAAGGCACACCACACCCGGCGGGCGTGGGTCAGTGCGTGGTGCAGGGCGGCGTGGTCGGTGGTGCGCAGGTCGCGGCGCAGCCAGACCAGGGCGCTGTCGAGCGATTTGTCCATGACACGAGTGTGCCGCAGCGCCCCGAGTCCGCACCGATAAAATGGCCGACATGGGCAAAGCCGACGTCAATTTCACCAACCAGTTCCTGATCGCAATGCCGGGCATGGGGGGTGACGCCTTCGCCGGCACGGTGGTCTACCTGTGCGAGCACACCGACAAGGGCGCGCTCGGGCTGGTCATCAACAAGCCCATCGACATCACGCTGAAAAGCCTGTTCGAGAAGGTCGAGCTGACCCTCGACCGCGAGGACCTGGCCAAAACGCCCGTCTTCTACGGTGGCCCGGTGCAAAGCGAACGCGGCTTTGTGCTGCACGAGCGGCTGGGCGACGAGGGCGGCCATTACAGCTCGACGCTGAAGATCCCCGGCGGGCTGGAAATGACCACCAGCAAGGACGTGCTGGAGGCGCTGTCCAGCGGTGCGGGGCCGAAGAAGGTGCTGATCACGCTGGGCTACAGCGGCTGGGGCGCGGGTCAGCTCGAAGACGAGATGGGCCGCAACAGCTGGATCAACGTCGACGCCGCACCGGACATCATCTTTGACACCCCGGTCGAGCAGCGCTACGACAAGGCGCTGTCGTTGCTGGGCATCGACGTGCGCATGCTCAGCCAGGAGGCCGGGCACGCATGACGCCCGCGCCCGCTGACGCCCCTGGGGCCCCAGACGCCCACCGTTCTTACCTGGCATTTGATTTCGGCACCGCGCGCGTGGGTGTGGCCGCGGGCAACAGCCTGACGCGCAGCGCCCGCCCGTTGCGCAGCATCCAGGCGGTCGGCGATGCGCGGTTCGCGGCCATCGCGGCGCTGTTGGCCGAGTGGCAGCCCGACGCGCTGGTGGTCGGCGTGCCCTGGCATCCCGACGGTGCTGCGCACGACAACACCCGGCGCGCCCAGCGCTTCGCCCGCCAGCTCCATGGCCGTTTCCAGTTGCCGGTGCACGAGGTGGACGAGCGCTACACCACCACCGAGGCCATCGCCGGCGGTGCGCGCGACCTGGACGCCGCGTCCGCCGCGATCATCCTGGAGCAGTTCCTCCAGCAGCCCCCCTCCTCACCGAAAGCCCTGCCATGAGCCAGATTGCCCTGGACGCCGAAGCCCTCTACGCCGAGCTCAAGGCAGGGGTGCTGGGCCTGCTGCACGCCGACTCGGTGTTGGTGGGCGTGTGGTCGGGCGGCGCCTGGCTGGCCGAGCGCCTGCACCGAGACCTGGGCCGTCCGGGCGAGCCGGGCGTGATCTCGAGCGCCTTGCACCGCGACGACTTCAGCTCGCGCGGGCTGGCCTCGGGCATCGACCCCACGCGGCTGCCCTTCGAGATCGAAGGCCGCCACATCGTGCTGATCGACGACGTGCTGTACACCGGCCGCACCACGCGGGCGGTGATCAACGAGCTGTTCGACTTCGGCCGCCCGGCGAGCGTCACCCTGGCGGTGCTGGTCGACCGTGGTGGGCGCGAACTGCCCATTCAGCCTGCCTACTCCGCCGCCCGCCTGACGCTGCCCCGCGACCAGCGCCTGTCGCTGGCCCGCGCCGCCGACGGGCGGCTGAGCTTCGACGTGCGCTGAGCCGCCGCACCGCCACCGTCACCGAGGTCCGCCCATGTTGTCCCGACGCAATCCCCAGCTCAACGCGCACGGCGAGTTGATCCACCTCCTGTCGATCGAAGGCCTCCCGCGCGCCACCATCCACCAGATCCTGGACACCGCCGGCAGCTTCCTGTCGGTCAATGACCGCGAGGTCAAGAAGGTGCCGCTGCTGAGGGGCAAGAGCGTGTTCAACCTGTTCTTCGAGAACAGCACCCGCACCCGCACCACCTTCGAGATCGCCGCCAAGCGGCTGAGCGCCGACGTCATCAACCTTGACATCGCCAAGAGCAGCGCCTCAAAGGGCGAAAGCCTGCTGGACACCATCGCCAACCTGTCAGCGATGCACGCCGACATGTTCGTGGTGCGCCACGCCGAGAGCGGCGCGCCTTACCTGATCGCCCAGCACGTGGCGCCTCACGTTCACGTGGTCAATGCCGGCGACGGCCGCCATGCGCACCCGACGCAGGGGCTGCTGGACATGTACACGATCCGCCATTTCAAGAAGGACTTCACCCAGCTGACGGTGGCGGTGGTGGGCGACATCGTGCACTCCCGCGTGGCGCGCTCGGACATTCATGCGCTGACCACGCTGGGCGTGCCCGAGATCCGCGCGGTGGGCCCGCGCACACTGGTGCCGGGCGACCTGAAGGACATGGGCGTGCGCGTGTGCCACGACATGGCCGAGGGCATCCGCGGTGCCGACGTGATCATCATGCTGCGCTTGCAAAACGAGCGCATGAGCGGCGCCATGCTGCCCAGCGCCGGCGAGTTCTTCAAGAACTTCGGCCTGACCCAGGACAAGCTGGCGCTGGCCCGGCCCGACGCCATCGTGATGCACCCGGGGCCGATCAACCGCGGGGTGGAGATCGATTCCTCGGTGGCCGACGGGGCACAAAGCGTGATCCTGCCGCAGGTCACTTTCGGCATCGCGGTGCGCATGGCCGTGATGTCGATCATTGCTGGAAACGACGCATGAACCTCCTGATCCGCAACGGCCGCGTCATCGACCCCGCCAGTGGCCGCGACGAGCACGCCGACCTCGCCATCGCGTCGGGCCGCATCGTGGCCATCGCGCCGCAGCTGCCGGACTTCCGCGCCGACCGCGTCATCGAGGCCGCGGGCCTGATCGTGGCGCCGGGCCTCGTCGACCTGGCCGCCCGCCTGCGCGAGCCTGGCTACGAGCACGAAGGCATGCTGGAGAGCGAGCTGAACGCCGCGGCCGCCGGCGGCGTCACCAGCCTGGTGTGCCCGCCCGACACCGACCCGGTGCTCGACGAGCCTGGCCTGGTGGAGATGTTGAAGTTCCGCGCACGCAAGCTCAGCCTGTGCCGGCTGTTCCCGCTGGGCGCGCTGACCCGTGGCCTGGCCGGTGACGTGCTGACCGAGATGGCCGAGCTGACCGAGGCCGGTTGCGTCGGCTTTTCGCAGGCCGAGGTGCCGGTGCGCGACACGCTGGTGCTGCAGCGCGCCCTGTTGTACGCGTCCACCTTCGGCTACACCGTGTGGCTGCGCCCGCAGGACCTGTGGCTGGGCAAGGGCGTGGCCGCCAGCGGCGCGGTGGCCACCCGGCTGGGGCTGGCCGGCGTGCCCGTGATCGCTGAGACGGTGGCGCTGCACACGCTGATCGAACTGGTGCGCGGCACCGGCGCCCGGGTGCATCTGTGCCGCCTGTCCAGCGCGGCCGGCGTCGAGCTGGTGCGCGCGGCCAAGGCCGAAGGCCTGCCGCTGACCTGCGACGTCAGCGTCAACTCGCTGCACCTGACCGACGTGGACATCGGCTACTTCAACTCGGCCATGCGCGTCACGCCCGTGCTGCGCCAGCAACGCGACCGCGACGCCTTGCGCGCGGGCCTGGCCGACGGCACCATCGACGCGCTGGTCAGCGACCACACGCCGGTGGACGACGACGCCAAGACCTTGCCCTTCGCTGAAGCCGAGCCTGGCGCCAGCGGCCTGGAGCTGCTGCTCAGCCTCGCGCTGAAGTGGGGCGTGGACGCCCATGGCGACGCCACCGCGGGCCTGCGCCGCACGCTGGCCACGGTGACCTGCGAGCCGGTGCGCGTGCTGGGCGACGCCCTCGGGTCGCTGGCGGCGAGCGCTGGTCGGCTGGTCGAAGGCGGTGTGGCCGATGTCTGCGTCTTCGATCCGAACGCCCACTGGCGCGTGCTGCCGTCGGCCCTGCGCAGCCAAGGCCGCAACACGCCATTCGCCGGCTATGAACTGCCAGGCCAGGTGCGCGCCACGGTGGTGGCCGGTCACGTGGCTTACGAATCGGCCCCCACCGCGACCCCCACCGGCGCGCGCGCCTGATGCGGCGGGCTTTGCGCGGGGTGTGGCGCCTCGTCCGCAGCACGCTGCACGTGCTGCATGGCGTGTGGATCGTGGTGATGCGATTCCCGTCGCTGGACACGGCGGCGCGCGCCGGCAAGATCCGCTGGTGGTCCGCGCGCCTGCTGCGCTTGATGGGGGTGCGGCTGGTCGCCAGTGGCACGCCGCGGCCGGGCGCGAAGCTGGTGGTCGCCAACCACATCTCGTGGCTCGACATCCTGTCCATTCACGCCGTGTGCCCGGAAGCCCGCTTCGTGTCGAAAGCCGACGTCAAGCACTGGCCCGTGCTGGGCACGCTGGTGGCGGCGGCCGGCACCTTGTTCATCGAGCGCGAGCGCAAGCGCGACGCCTTGCGGGTGGTGCACCAGATGGCCGAGTCATTGGCGCAAGGCGAGTCGGTGGCCGTCTTCCCCGAGGGCACCACGTCCGACGGCACGGGCTTGCTGCCCTTTCACGCCAACCTGCTGCAAGCGGCGATCGCCGCCGAGGTGCCGGTGCAGCCGATGGCGCTGCGTTACGCCGATGCGCACGCCCCCATCAGCGAGGCGGCGAGCTACGTGGGCGACATCACGTTGCTGCAAAGCCTCTGGTCGGTCGCCACAAGCGAAGGCCTGACCGTGCGCGTGCAGGTGCTCGGCGCACAGTCCGTGGCGCATGCCGACCGCCGTCGGCTGGCCGAACGGCTGCACGGAGAGATCGCAGCCGCCCTGCAGCCTTGAGCAGCGGCGCACCCCCGCCGCTCGGCTTGACTCAGGCCTTGCCCTGGCCGGCCACGGCGGCGGCCGCCCTGGCGGCGGCTTCGGCGTCGCCCAGGTAGCGGCTGCCGAGCGGCTTCAGCTGCGCGTCCAGCGTGTAGACCAGTGGGATGCCGTTGGGGATGTTCAGGTTGACGATGGCCTCGTCGCTGATGCCGTCCAGGTATTTGACCAACGCGCGGATGCTGTTGCCGTGCGCGGCAATGACGATGCGCTGGCCCGACAGGATGCCCGGCGCGATCGCCTCGTTCCAGAACGGCAGCACCCGTGCCACGGTGTCCTTCAGGCACTCGGTCAGCGGAATCTGCTCGGGCTGCAGCTTGGCGTAGCGCGGGTCGCCGCGTTCGCTGCGTGCGTCGCCGGCGTCCAGTGCGGGTGGCGGCGTGTCGTAGCTGCGGCGCCAGACCAGCACTTGCTCGTCGCCGTACTGCTTGGCCGTTTCGGCCTTGTTCAGGCCCTGCAGGCCGCCGTAGTGGCGCTCGTTCAGTCGCCAGTCCTTGACCACCGGCAGCCAGGTGCGGTCCATCTGGTCGAGCGCGTGCCACAGCGTCCAGATCGCGCGCTTGAGCACCGAGGTGTAGGCCACGTCGAACTCGAAGCCTTCGGCCTTCAGCAGCCGCCCGGCCTGCTGGGCCTGGGCCACGCCGGTGGGCGTCAGCTCGACGTCGGTCCAGCCAGTGAAGCGGTTTTCGAGGTTCCAGGTCGATTCGCCGTGGCGAATCAGCACGAGTTGGTACATGGACGTTCGGTGCCGGGGCACGGCGTGGGGTCAACAGGGGCTGAAATTCTATAATCGCGGGTTGTGCCGCAATGACCCGACGCGCGTCGGGCCCGCCTCGTGAAATTCTTCATCGACAACTGGTTCCTCTTCTTCACGGCCGCCGTGTCCGGAGGACTGCTGCTGTGGCCGCTGATCTCCCGGGGCGGTCCGGGGCGGCTGACCCCGGCCGAGGCCGTGCGCTTGATCAACCGCGAAAAGGCGGTGCTCATCGACGTCAGCGAACCCGCGGAGTTCGCGAGCGGCCACGCCGTGGGGGCGCGCAATGTGCCCTTTGGCCAGATTGAAAAATCGGGCGAGCTGCCCAAGAACAAGGCCCTGCCGCTGGTGGTGGTGTGTCCGACCGGCGCCCGGGCATCGAAGGCCGTGGCCATACTGCGCAAGCTTGGGTACGAGCAAAGCCAGGCGCTGGGCGGTGGCCTCAATGCGTGGCGTGATGCCAACCTGCCGGTCGAGAAGACCGCCTGACCGCCTGATCGTCACTCGGCGCGCCGCCGACCCATGGTTCAACCTTCAGCCTTGCCCGCCCGGGCCTTCCCAACGATGTCCAGCGTCAAGATGTACACCACCGCGGTGTGCCCGTACTGCATCCGTGCCAAGCAATTGCTCAAGCAGCGGGGGGTCGACCAGATCGACGAGGTGAGGGTCGACCTGGACCCGGCCCAACGCCAGGCCATGATGGACCTGACCGGCCGCCGCACGGTGCCGCAGATCTTCATCGGTGCCACCCACGTGGGCGGCTGCGACGACCTGATCGCCCTCGACCAGGCGGGCAAGCTCACGGCCTTGCTGGCCGCCTGAAGCCGCCGCCGCCGTCATGCCCGCCGGCGGACGAGCCATCGGCGGGCATGGGGGCTCGGTGATAATTGCGGGCTGACCGCTTGCGGCCGGACGGCCTCAAGCGCTGGCGCCGACCCCCTTCATCAGGGCGGTGGCCGCTGCGGGTCGGCCTGACCGCCGCGCCCGCCCGCGCTGCAAGTTCAAAGCAACCACTTCACGCCACCCTTTCGCGCCGCCCCCACGGCGGCCTTCACGCAGAGACCCCCATGGCCGACGAAACCCAGACCCCCGTGTTCCAGATCCAGCGCCTGTACCTCAAGGACATGTCGCTGGAACAGCCCAATTCCCCGCAGGTCCTGCTCGAGCAAGGCCAGCCGCAGGTGGACATCAACCTGGGCCTGGGCGCTGAAACCATCGGCGACGGCATGTACGAAGTGACGGTGACCGCCACCGTGACCACCAAGGTGGGCGACAAGGTGCTGTTCCTGGTCGAGGCCAAGCAGGCCGGCATCTTCGAGATCCGCCATGTGCCGGATGACCAGCTTCAGCCGATCATCGGCATCGCCTGCCCGAACATCATCTACCCCTACCTGCGTGCGATCGTGTCGGACATCTGCACCCGCGCCGGCTTCCCGCCGGTGGTGCTGACCGAGGTCAACTTCCAGGCCATGTACGAGTCCCAACAGGCCCAGGCCGCCGCCAACGGCGCTGGCGACGCCGTCAACTGACGGGGTCACAGCGCCCGCCGGTGCTGCAGGCGTGACGCCAATGAACATCACTGTGCTGGGTGCCGGGGCCTGGGGCACGGCGCTGGCCATCAGCGCCTGCCGGCGCCATTCGGTGCGCTTGTGGGCGCGCGATCCCGACCAGGTGCAGCGCATGCGCTCACTGCGGCGCAACCAGCGCTACCTGCGCGACGCCGTGCTGCCGCCGCAGCTGCACATCAGCGCCGATCTGGCGGTGGCCATCGCCCACGCCGAAGGTGGCTTGCTGGTGGTGGCCACGCCCATGGCCGGGCTGGCAGAAATGCTGCATGCGGTGCGGGGCGCCTGCCTTGCCGGCACCCCGGTGGTGTGGTTGTGCAAGGGATTCCAGCAGGGCACGGGCCTGCTCGGCCATGAAGTTGCGAGCGCCGTGCTGTCCGGTGGGCCGGTGGGGGTGTTGTCGGGGCCCAGCTTTGCCATCGAGGTGGCCCGCGGCCAGCCCACCGCCCTGGTGGCCGCCAGCGCTCAGTCCGAGGTCGTCGAGCGTGCCCGTGCGGCTTTTCACAGCGACAGCCTGCGCGTCTACACTTCGACCGACCCGGTGGGCGTGGAAGTGGGGGGCGCGGTCAAGAACGTGATGGCCATTGCCACCGGCATTGCCGACGGCATGGCCGGACCCGGCAGCGCCGCCGACGAAGGCACCGGCCTGGGCCTGAACGCCCGGGCGGCGTTGATCACCCGCGGCCTGGCCGAGATGACCCGTTTGGGCGTGGCGCTTGGCGCCCGCGCCGAAACCATGACCGGCTTGTCCGGCCTGGGCGACCTGGTGTTGACGGCGACCGGTGGTTTGTCGCGCAACCGCCAGGTGGGGCTGCTGCTGGCCGAGGGCCGGCCGCTGGCCCTGATCCTCGCGGAACTGGGCCATGTGGCCGAGGGCGTGCACTGCGCCGCGATGGTGCAGCGTCGCGCCCGGGCCGTGGGCGTTGACATGCCGATCACCGACGCGGTGGTCAGGGTGCTGGAAGGCCGCCTGAGCGCGCCACAGGCCCTGGAAGCCTTGATGGGTCGGGAGTCCCGGCCCGAACACTGACGGGCCCCGGCGGGCCCAGCCTTCGAAAGGACCTTGCCATGAAGCGCCGCCTCGGCTTGCAGTGGATGTCGACCGCGCTGGCCGGCTCGGCCTGGGGTGGCGCCGTGGCCGCGACCGCGACCGGGGCGTCCTCGGCCGTGGCCGCGGCCTGGCCCAGCCGGCCCATCAAGCTGGTGGTGCCGTTTCCGCCGGGCAGCTCGCCCGACCTGGTCGCCCGCATGCTCGCCGAACCGCTGGCTCAGCGCCTCGGCCAACCCGTCGTGGTCGACAACCGCCCGGGCGCTGGCGGCAACGTGGGCACTGGCGCCGTGGCCAAGGCCGAGCCCGATGGCCACACCCTGCTGCTCACCATTCAGGGCCCGCTGGTGACCGCGCCGATGCTGAGCAAGTCCCTGGGCTACGACCCGGTGCGCGACCTGGCGCCCATCGCGCTGGTGGCCACTTCGCCCAATGTGCTGGTGGTCGACCCGAAGCTCGGCGCCACCACGGTGGCCGACTTCGTTCGCGTGGCCCGCGAGCGCGCCGGTCAGCTGAACTACGGCAGCGTCGGCAACGGCAGCGCCGCCCACCTGGCCATGGCGCTTTTCATGGCGCGCGCCGGGGTCGACCTGGTGCATGTGCCTTACCAAGGTTTTCCGCAAGTGGTCAATGCGATGCTGGCGGGCCAGGTTCAGGCCGCCTTCATGGTGCCGGGCCCGGCGATGGGGCAGGTGCGCGCCGGCAAGCTGCGCGCGCTTGGCGTGACCGCACTGGGGCGCGTCGCGGCCTTGCCCGAACTGCCCACGCTGGTCGAGCAGGGGTACGCTGATTTCGAGGCCATTTCCTGGCAAGCGGTGCTGGCGCCGGCCGGCACGCCCGCAGCCATCGTGCAGCGCGTGTCCTCCGAACTCGTGCGCATCATCAAGAGCGACGAGGTGCGCACCCGCCTGCTGGCCCAGTACTTCAGCGCCGTGGGCACCGCGCCAGAAGGCCTGGCCAGCCTGATGCGCAGTGAGCGCGTGCGTTGGGGCCAGGTGATCAAGGCCGCCCGCGTTCAGCCTGAATGACACGCCGCCGCGCCCTGCCTCAGACGGCGCCCTCGTAACCCAGCGCTCGCCAGGCGTCGAACACGGCCACGGCCACGGCGTTGCTGAGGTTCAGGCTGCGTTGGCCGGACCGCATGGGCAGCCGGATGCGGTCCCCGGGCGCGAAGCGTTCGCGGATGTCCACGGGCAGGCCCGAGGTCTCGCAACCGAACACCAGCCAGTCGCCGCGCCGCCAATCGACCTCGCCGAGCGGTCGGGCACCGCGGGTGGTGAAAGCGCGCAGGCGACCGCCCTCGCGCTGCGCGTGCTGCGCCAGCGCGTCCCAATCGGGGTGTCGCAGCACCTGGGCGTGCTCGTGATAGTCCAGTCCGGCGCGCTGCAGCAGCTTGTCGTCCATTGAAAAGCCCAACGGCTCGACGAGGTGCAGTTGGCAGCCGGTGTTGGCCGCAAGCCGGATGACATTGCCGGTGTTGGGCGGGATCTCGGGGTGAACCAGAACGATGTTGAGCATGGCCTGATTGTGAAACGCAGGGCCTGCCGGCTTGTCAATCGGGGGCCGGCGTGCGCGCCAGCGCCCAGGCTTCGACATGGACCGCGCCGGCCTGCTTCAGCACCCGTGCCAGCGCCTCGACGGTGGCGCCGGTGGTCATCACATCGTCGACCAACGCCAGGCGTTGTCCGGCGACCATCGCGCGGTGCAGCGGATCGACCAGAAAGGCGTGGCGCAGGTTGGCGTGCCGTTCGCCCAGGTTCAGGCCAACCTGCGGCGACGTGTCCGCGACGCGAAGCAAGGCCCTGGGCGAAGCCTTCAAGCCCAGCCGCTTGGCGACCCGGCGCGCCAGTTCCCAGGCCTGGTTGTAGCCGCGCTCGCGCAGGCGCTGGGCGCTCAAGGGCACTGGCAGCACCAGCCCGGGCATCGGCTCGCCAGGCGCGGCGGCCTTGGCCGCCCGCACGGCATCGGCCAGCCGCGCCGCCAGCGCGTCGGCCAGGTCGGTGGCGCCGTGAAACTTGAAGCGGGTGATCACCTGGTCCCATGGGTGGTCGTAGTCGGTGGCGGCAACGGACCGGTCGCAGTGGGGTGGGTGGCGGCGGCACGGTGCACAGACCGCCCCATCTTGGTCGAGGGCCAGTGCGCACCGCTGACAGCGGCGCCGCGTGGGCGACCACGCTGCCACGCAGGGCTCGCACAGCCGGGACCAACCCCAGCCATGGCAAACGGCACAGGTGGATGGCCACCGCGCGGACCAGGTTGAACGGGGGCTGGGCGGGGCCGCGGGCATCGCGTCAATATACTTTCGCGCCATGGCAGAACGCACGATCGATCACGCGGCCGTGCGGCATCAGTCCCGTCGCCTGTTGCGACTTCACCAAGCCGCGCCCGAGGGTTCCTGGCTGCACGGCGAGATTGCCCGGCGCATGGCCGAGCGCCTGGCCCTGATCCGCCTCAAGCCCGCGCGCGTGATGGAGTGGTCGGCAGGCGTGGGCGCCAGCGCGCGGGTGCTGGACCAAGCCTGTCCCGGGGCCACCCGCACCGCGGTCGAGCCAGACGCCGACTGGGCGGCTTGGCTGCGACGTCATCGGCAGCCGGCATGGTGGTCGCCGCAACGCTGGACCGCGCCCGCCGGCGCCGTCATCGACCGGCACGATGCGCTGCCGCAGGCCAGCGAGCAATTGGTCTGGGCCAACATGAGCGTGCATGCCGAGCCTGACCCACCGGCGACGATGGCGCGGTGGCACGATGCGCTTGAGGTCGGCGGCTTCGTGATGTTTTCCTGCCTCGGCCCGGGCACGCTCGCCCGGCTGCGTTCGGTCTACGACACGATGGGCTGGGGCCCGCCTGCCGCCGATTTCGTCGACATGCACGACCTGGGTGACATGCTGTTGGAGGCCGGTTTTGCCGACCCCGTGATGGACCAGGAAACCCTCACGCTGACCTGGGCCAGCCCCGCGGCACTGGTCGCCGAACTGCGCAGCCTGGGTGGCAATGCCCACCCGCAGCGCTGGCCCGGATTGCGCACGCCCCGCTGGCGCGAGCGTCTGGACGCCGCGCTCGCGGCGGGGCTGGTCGGTGCGGACGACCGGTTGCAACTGACATTCGAGGTCGCCTACGGCCATGCGTTCAAGGTGCGGCCGCGGCCCGCGCGTGCCGGGGAAACCACGCTCAGCCTGGAAGAGATGCGCGGAATGCTGCGAACGAGCAAGCCTGTCGGTGATGTGGCGTCCGGCCTGCGCTAAAATCTTTGAAGATTTGTGGCGCAGTGCGCTTTTCAAGTCACCGTGAGACGGGGCAGGATCAGAAATCCTGTGTCGGCTTTGGCGATCCTGTTGGGTTTTTGAGCAGTAGCAACATGTCGACAACCACCACGCCCGTGGATCATGGATGCAGCGCCAGCAGTGCGCGTTGGCATTTCGCCCGAGAGTCCGGCAACGGAACAGACGGGTGGCAAATCGAATGGCAGCTCAAGCGCAACTGTTCGTTGGCGCCGGGGCAAATGCTGGGGTTTTTCGGGGCGTTGTGCATGATCTCGCTGACGGTGGCGACCTACTTCTGGCACCAGGGGGCCAAGATGGTGATGCCCTTTGCCTGGGCCGAGTTGATCGCGGTGGGCAGCGCGCTCTATGTGTACGCGCGCCATGCCGCCGACCGCGAACGCATCGCCTTGCGCCGCAACGTCCTGACCGTCGAACACGCCTGCGGCAACCGCGTGGAGCGGGTCGAATTCCAATGCGCCTGGGTGCGGGTTGAGCCCCGCTCCGGCGATGGCTCGCTGATCGAGTTGTCGGGCCAGGGGCACCAGATTTCCGTGGGCCGATTCATCCGGCCTGAACTTCGACGCAAGCTGGCCGACGAGTTGCGCCGCGCCATCCGACACGCTCACCAGCAACCGGCCTCGGCGGCCTGAGACCCCATTGACACTGAACTGACCATGATGAAGACGAAGCAATCATTGATGCACCGCCTTGGGCATTGGGGGACGAAGGCCGGCGTTTGGTTGGGGGCCACGGTGGTCGCCACAGCGGCACGGGCGGTCAACGACCTGCCGGGCGGTCCGGCCGTGAACCAGCTGGACATGCACCCCGCGGTGACGAAGATCGCCCATGAACAGCAGTGGCTGCACTGGTTCATGATGACGATCTGCCTGGTGATTTTCCTGGGCGTCTTCGGCGTGATGTTCTATTCGATCTTCAAGCACCGCAAATCGCGCGGCGCGAAGTCGGCCAACTTCCACGAAAGCACCACGGTCGAGATCATCTGGACCATCGTGCCTTTCTTCATCGTCATCTTGATGGCCCTGCCGGCCACCAAGGTCGTCGTGGCCATGAAGGACACCAGCTCGGCGGACCTGACCATCAAGGCCACGGGCATGCAGTGGAAGTGGGGTTACGACTACCTGAAGGGCGAAGGCGAAGGCATTGGCTTCGTCTCGACGCTGGACCAGGCCCAGCGCGAAATGTCCAACTCGGGCAAGCCGTCGGGCGACGACTACCTGCTGAAGGTCGACAACCCGCTGGTCGTGCCTGTGGACAAGAAGGTCCGCATCATCACCACCGCGAACGACGTGATTCACGCTTGGATGGTGCCGGCCTTCGGCGTCAAGCAGGATGCCATCCCCGGTTTCGTGCGCGACACCTGGTTCCGCGCTGAAAAGACCGGTGACTTCTACGGCCAGTGCGCGGAGCTGTGCGGCAAGGAACACGCCTACATGCCCATCCACGTGAAGGTGCTGTCGCAAGCCGACTACACCGCGTGGGTGGAAGGCAAGAAGAAGCAGATGGCGGCTCAGGCCGACGACCCGTCGAAGGTGTGGCAATTGGCCGATCTGGTCGCCCGCGGTGAAAAGGTCTACGCCGCCAACTGCCAGGCCTGCCACCAGGCCAACGGCAAGGGCGCCGGCCCGATCAAGGCCGTGGACGGCGCGGCTGTGGTGCTCGATGCCGACAAGACCAAGCAGATCGCGGTGCTGCTGAATGGCCAGAACAACGGCGCCATGCCCGCGTGGAAACAGCTCAGCGACACCGAAATCGCCGCGGTGATCACCTACACGAAGAACAGCTGGTCGAACAAGACCGGTCAGGTGGTCCAGCCCGCCGACGTCGTCGCGGCCCGCAAGTAAGCGCGGCCCGGACCGTTCCGCCACCGTTTGCCCTCAAGAACAGCAGTCCCGAAGGAAATCCCATGAGTGCAGTGCTCGACCACCACGGCCACGACCACCATGCGCACGACCATGCGCATGACCACCCCCACGGCTGGCGCCGTTGGCTCTACGCGACGAACCACAAGGACATCGGCACGATGTACCTGTTGTTCTCGTTCACGATGTTGATGATCGGCGGCGTGCTCGCGCTGGGCATCCGCGCCGAGCTCTTCCAGCCGGGCCTGCAGTTCGTGAACCCGCAGCTGTTCAACCAGCTCACCACGATGCACGGTCTGATCATGGTGTTTGGCGCGATCATGCCGGCCTTCGTCGGCTTCGCGAACTGGATGATCCCGCTGCAGATCGGCGCCGCGGACATGGCCTTCGCCCGCATGAACAACTTCAGCTTTTGGCTGATGATTCCGGCGGCGCTGATGTTGGTGGCGAGCTTCTTCATGCCCGGTGGCGCACCCGCCGCCGGCTGGACGCTTTATGCCCCGCTGACGCTGCAAATGGGCCCGTCGATGGACGCCGGCATCTTCGCGATGCACATCCTCGGTGCCAGCTCGATCATGGGCTCGATCAACATCATCGTCACCATCCTGAACATGCGCGCGCCCGGCATGACGCTGATGAAGATGCCGCTGTTCTGCTGGACCTGGCTGATCACCGCTTACCTGCTGATCGCGGTCATGCCGGTGTTGGCTGGCGCCATCACGATGACGCTGACCGACCGCCACTTTGGCACCAGCTTCTTCAACCCGGCCGGCGGTGGTGACCCGGTGATGTACCAGCACATCTTCTGGTTCTTCGGTCACCCCGAGGTGTACATCATGATCTTGCCGGCCTTCGGCATCGTCAGCGCCATCATCCCGGCCTTCGCCCGCAAGCGCCTGTTCGGCTACACCTCGATGGTCTACGCCACCGCGTCCATCGCGATCTTGTCGTTCATCGTGTGGGCGCACCACATGTTCACCACCGGAATGCCGGTGACGGGTCAGTTGTTTTTCATGTACGCGACGATGTTGATCGCGGTGCCCACGGGCGTGAAGATCTTCAACTGGATCGCCACGATGTGGCGCGGCTCGATGACCTTCGAGACGCCAATGCTGTTTGCGGTGGGCTTCATCTTCGTGTTCACGATGGGCGGCTTCACCGGCCTGATCCTGTCGATGGCCCCGGTGGACATCCAGCTGCAGGACACCTACTACGTGGTGGCCCACTTTCACTATGTGCTGGTGGCCGGCTCGCTGTACGCGCTGTTCGCCGGCGTGTACTACTGGGGCCCGAAGTGGACCGGCGTGATGTACAGCGAGACCCGCGGCAAGATCCACTTCTGGGGTTCGTTGATCGCCTTCAACGTCACCTTCTTCCCGATGCACTTCCTGGGCCTGGCCGGCATGCCGCGTCGCTACGCCGACTACCCGTTGCAGTTTGCTGACTTCAACATGGTGGCCTCCATTGGCGCCTTCTGGTTCGGCCTGATGCAGGTGTACTTCTTCCTGTTCATCGTGGTGCCGATGATGCGCGGCAAGGGCGAGCCCGCCCCGCAAAAGCCGTGGGACGGGGCCGAGGGCCTGGAGTGGGAAGTGCCGTCGCCGGCCCCCTTCCACACGTTTGAAGAGCCGCCCAAGTTGAATGCCAACGCCACCAAGATCGTTGCCTGAACGCGCCATGACGACGCCCGATCAAAAGAAGAGCAACCTGAAGTTGGCGCTGATCCTGGGGTCGGTGGCCATCGTGTTCTTCATCGGGTTCGTCGCCAAGGCGGCCTTGTTCGGCATTTGAACCCGCCTTCGCCCTCACCGAGCACCTCACCATGAGCTTCCTGCGACCCGTGACCCGTGGTCTTGCCAGTCTGGCGGGCGACAACGGACGCATGGTCACCAAGCTGGCGGTCATCGTCGCGTTGATGTTCGCCTTCGGTTACGCCTTGGTGCCGATGTACCGCGCCATCTGCAGTGCCTTGGGCATCAATGTGCTGTCCATCTCAGAGCGCAACGTGCCGGGGGTGCAGAGCAAAGCGGGCACGGTGCCCAACACCCAGGTCGACCGCAGTCGCCTGGTCACGGTGGAGTTCGATGCCAACGCCCGTGGGCCATGGGACTTCAAGCCGGCGGTGCGCAGCGTCCAGGTTCACCCTGGCGAGATGGCCACCGTCGTCTACGAGTTCAAGAACCGCCAGAACCGCACCATGGCCGCCCAGGCCATCCCGAGCTACGCCCCGAAGCAGGCCATGCCGTACTTCCACAAGCTGGAATGCTTCTGCTTCAACGAGTACACGTTGAAGCCCGGTGAGAGCAAGGAGTGGCCGGTGGTCTTTGTGCTTGACCCCAAGCTGCCAAAGGACGTTCAGACGATCACCTTGTCGTACACCTTCTTTGAGGTTGGCGGCAAGGTGCCGGCGGCGCCGGATTCGGTGGCCGTCGCGCCTGGCAAGGAGCCCGGCCTGTGACCGACTCCGGCAGCTTGAAGGCGGCGAGTCGGCGCAAGCTGTCGTTCGTTCAGACACTGCAGGCGGTGGCCTGGTCGTTTTTCGGCGTTCGCAAGGCCGCGGACCTCGAGAAGGACGTGAATCAGTTGAACCCAGTCCACGTTGTCATTGCCGGGGTGTTGGCGGCCGCCTTGTTCATCATCGTGCTGATGGTGCTGGTGAATTGGGTGTTGAGCAGTGGCATCGCCAGCGGCGCGTGAAGTTTGAAGAGTGGAAGGCCCGGAGTGCCCGCAGTGGCGCAGGGCGCGTGATTTTTGAGTTCCGAGGGTAATCAGGAGAAACCATGTCGGCAGCGACACCCAGTGCAAACAAGGCCTCAACGGCCCCGTATTACTTCATTCCATCGCCGTCGCAGTTCCCGGTCATGGCCTCCTTCGGCCTGTTCTTCGTGATCCTGGGCGCAGGCCAGTGGATCAACGGGGCGGCTTGGGGTGCGTACTCGCTGTTGTTCGGTCTGCTGATGTGGGTCTATGTGATGCAGGGCTGGTTCCGCGCGTCGATCCACGAAAGCGAGTCCGGCCTCTACGGTGACCGCATCGACGTGTCGTACCGCTGGAGCATGAGCTGGTTCATCTTTTCCGAAGTCATGTTTTTCGGTGCCTTTTTCGGGGCGCTTTACTGGGCGCGTCTGCATGCGGTGCCCAACCTGGGCAGCCTGGACAACGCGCTGCTGTGGCCCGATTTCAAGGCCGCCTGGCCCAGTTCGGTGCCCGGCGCCACCGGCTCACCGGCCGGCATCGTCGAGCCCTTCCAGACCATGGGCCCGTGGCCGCTGCCGACGATCAACACTGCCTTGTTGTTGACTTCCGGTGTGACTCTCACGATTGCCCACCATGCCTTGCTGGCCGGTCAGCGTGCCAAGACCATTGCCTTCATGTGGGTGACGGTGCTGCTGGGTGTGGCTTTCCTGATCGTGCAGGGCTATGAGTACGCCCACGCTTACGCCGACTTGAATCTGAAGCTCAGCTCGGGTGTCTATGGCTCGACCTTCTTCATGCTGACGGGCTTCCACGGCTTCCACGTGTTTGTGGGCATGTTGATGCTGCTGTTCATCACGCTGCGACTGCAAAAAGGCCATTTCACGCCCCAGCGGCACTTTGGCTTTGAAGGCGCCGCCTGGTACTGGCACTTCGTTGACGTGGTGTGGCTCGGCCTCTACGTCATCGTATATTGGATGTGAGCATTGGATGTGAGCACCGCGGGCCCGTGCGGCCCGCCGTCCAACCCCGGGCCGCTGAACTCAGCGGCCTTTTTCTTGGCCTGAACCTCGCGCCGGCCCCGCGCTCAAAGACCGGACGATGGCCCTCAGGCGCGCGGAATGCCGGTGGGCTGAATCCAACCCAATTTGTAGCTGATCAACAGGCACAGAAACAGCGTGACCGACACCCCGACACGCACCGCCAGCGCGCGCATCATGGCCGATGTCTTCGGCTTGCCATCGCGACCGTCGCGCAACATGGAAATGCCCGCGAAAACCAGGGCGGCGAGAATGCCGGCGAAAGCCAGTGCGATCAGGTACGTCATGGCCCGGGATTATCCCCGCGTGCCCCGTTCCCGTCGCTGCCCGCTGAAAGCGCCACGTCGGGGATTGCACCCTTTGCAAGCATGAACGCCCGTCGGACCGTGGTGCTTGTCGCAGCGGTGTTGACCGTGCTGCTCACCGCCCGCCTCGGGTTTTGGCAGCTTGATCGTGCGCACCAGAAGCAGGCCCTCCAAGACCAACTGGACGTTCGCGTGGCCGAGCCTGCCTTGTTGCCCGGCGCGCTGACCGCCAACCCCGAGCTGGCCTCCACCTTGCACCACCGCCTGACCCGCTTGCGCGGGCATTGGGTGCCGGGGCGCACGGTGTTCCTGGACAACCGGCAGATGCACGGTCGACCCGGCTTCTTTGTGATGAGCGCGTTTGCCATCGCCCCCGATGTGGCCATGCCGGGCAAATCGGCCACCGTGTTGGTGCAGCGAGGCTGGGCGCCGCGCGACAACGACAACCGCAGCAAGCTGCCCGCCTTGGCGGACCGGGACGGCGAGATCGAATTGGTCGGCCGGGTCGCCCCACCGCCAGCGCGGCTCTATGAGTTCGCGTCCGACGCCAGTGGACCGATCCGGCAAAATCTGAACCTTGACGCACTGAGCACCGAGTGGGGCCTGCCGCTGTTGCCTCTGACCATCGTGCAGACCGAGCCGTCGTCGGCGTCACCCGACGGTTTGCAGCGCGACTGGCCCCGACCCGCGGTCGACATTCACAAGCATTACGGCTACGCAGCGCAGTGGTTTGCTCTGGCCGCCCTCACCACAGGCCTTTATGTCTGGTTCCAACTCCTCCGTCCGCGGCGCCGCCGCGGCGTCGCCGATTGACCCCGGAATGAGCTCTCCGGTGGCCATGACGGTGCACAGCATCGATCCGTCTCCTGCGGAAGAACCACGCCGCACCCGCGTTGGTCGCCTGAAGATGCTGATGGTGATGGCGGTGTGCGCGGCGCCGGTCGTGGCGTCTTACTTCACTTACTTCGTCATCAAGCCGCAGGCGCGCAGCAACTACAGCGAATTGATCACGCCGCCGGTCGATCTGCCCGCCGCCTTGCCCTTGAAGACCCTCGACGGTGCCGCCGTGCCGGCGAAGAGCCTGCGCGACCAATGGCTGCTCGTGGTGGTGGGCGCAGCGAACTGCAATGACCGGTGCCAGAAAAATCTGGTGCTGATCCGTCAGCTGCGCGAGACCCTGGGCCGCGACAAGGACCGCGTCGACAAGGTCTGGCTGATCCCTGAGGCCACGCCCGCCCCGCCGCGGCCCGCCGACGCGCTGATCGCCGCCACCGGGGCCACCGCTTTGTTCGCCGGTTCGCAGGCGCTCTCGGCTTGGCTGAAGCCCGCCGCCGATCGGGCCCTGGAAGACCACATCTACCTGGTCGACCCGATGGGCCGCTGGATGATGCGCGCGCCCGTCGACCCCGAGCCGGGCAAACTCAAGCGCGACGTCGAGCGGCTGTTGCGGGCCTCGGCGTCCTGGGATCAGGCGGGGCGGCCATGAACCCGGCCGCGCCCACGGAGTCGCTCGTCGACCTGTCGCCCCTGTGGCAGCTGGGACTGTTGGCGCTGGCCCTGGCCACGCTGCCGCTGGCGTGGATCGCCTGGCGGCACCGGCACGCGTCGCCGGCCGCGCGTTGGCAGGCGCTGGCCGCCTTGACCGTTTTCCTGTGCTTTGACCTGGTGGTGTTCGGTTCGTTCACGCGGCTGACCGACTCCGGCCTGGGCTGCCCCGACTGGCCCGGTTGCTACGGCAGCGCGTCGCCCCTTGGCGCCCGTGAGGAAATCCATGCCGCGCAGACGGCGATGCCCACCGGTCCCGTGACCCACGGCAAGGCGTGGATCGAAATGATCCACCGCTACCTCGCCACCACGGTCGGCGCGCTGATTCTGCTGATGGCTGGCCGGGCCTGGCTGCAGCGTTGGCGCGGCGAAGCGGGTTTCCATCCTGGGTGGGCCACCCTGACGCTGGTGTGGGTCTGCCTGCAAGGGGCCTTCGGCGCCCTGACGGTCACCTTGAAGTTGTACCCGGCCATCGTCACCCTGCACCTGCTCGGCGGCATGGGTTTGTTGCTGCTGTTGGCGGTTCAGTCGCAGTCGACCCGGCCCGCCGATCTGTCCCTGCCTCGCCGCGTGCGCTGGATGGCAGCGGGCGTGCTGGGCTTGTTGTTTGTGCAGATCGCGTTGGGCGGGTGGGTCAGCACCAACTACGCGGTGTTGGCCTGCCGTGACTTCCCGACCTGTCAGGGCCAATGGCTGCCGCCGGCGGATTTTGCCGAGGGCTTCACGCTGATGCGCGAACTCGGCGAGTCGGCCGACGGCGGCTACCTGCCGTTTGCCGCGCTGACCGCGATCCACCTCGTGCACCGCCTGGGAGCGCTGGTGTTGTTGATCGCCTCGGGCGCCTTGATCTGGGTGCTTTGGCGGCTCGGCGAAGCGGCACCGCGCCGCTGGGCCCGAGGCCTGGCCGCGGTCGCCGCGTGGCAATTGGTCAGTGGCCTGAGCAACGTGGTCTTGGGCTGGCCCATGGCCGCGGCCCTGGCGCACGTGGGCGGCGCTGCCGCGTGGGTCGTGCTGCTGGGCGGTTTGTTGGTGCGTTCACGGCGCGCGCAGCCGGTGGCCGCGGTGTCGTCGCACCGCCTCCCGCGATCAGGGCACCGCCTTGACCGCGCGCCGACTTAAAATCACAGGCTTTGCGTTCCATGGCCGACACCCTCAGCACCCCCGTGGCGCCGCTGGCCCGATCCTCGCGCCTGCGGCAGTACTACGCGCTCACGAAGCCGCGGGTGGTGCAGCTCATTGTGTTTTGTGCCGTGATCGGCATGCTGCTCGCGGTGCCGGGCCTGCCCGACTGGGGCCTCGTGCTGGCCGCCACCGTCGGAATCTGGTTGGTCGCCGCGGCGGCGGCCGCCTTCAACTGCCTGGTGGAGCAGCACATCGACGCCAAGATGGCGCGAACCGCGTGGCGCCCCACCGCGAAGGGCGAACTGACCAACGCCATGACACTCGGCTTCTCGGTGTTGCTGTGTGTGGCCGGCAGCCTGGTGCTCTATGTGTGGGTCAACCCTTTGACGATGTGGCTGACCTTCGCCACGTTTGTCGGCTACGCGATGGTCTACACCGTGGTGCTCAAGCCCGCCACGCCTCAGAACATCGTCATTGGTGGCGCGTCCGGCGCGATGCCGCCGGTGCTGGGTTGGGCGGCCTTGCGGGGCGAGGTGGGTGCCGAGGCGCTGATCCTGTGCCTGATCATCTTCTTGTGGACGCCGCCGCACTTCTGGGCCTTGGCGCTGTACCGCGTGGAAGACTACCGGCGCTCGGGCCTGCCGATGCTGCCCGTCACCCACGGCTCGGAGTTCACGCGGCTGCAGGTCTTTCTGTACACGCTGATATTGTTTGCGGCAACGTTGCTGCCGTTCATCTCCGGCATGAGCGGGCCCATTTACCTCGTGTCGGCGGTGGTGCTCGGCGCGATGTTCTGCGGTTACGCGTGGTCGTTGTGGCGCGACTACTCCGACACGCTGGCGCGCAAGACTTTTCGCTTCTCCATCTGGCATTTGTCGCTGTTGTTCGCGGCTTTGCTGGTCGACCACTACGTGAACCCGCTGCTGTGATGGTGCGTCCCCACCCGCTTGCTTCTGACCACGCCATGCCGACCCCGTCGCGCCGGCGCTGGCTGTCTGTGGCCTGGGCAGTGCCCCTGGCGCTCGTCCTGGCCGCTTGTGACAAGCTGCCGGGCGGGCAGGCGGGGTCGGCATCGGCCCCGAGTTTCCAGGGCGTGGACATCACCGGCGCCCAGTACGCCAAGCAACTGAACCTGACCGACCAGCACGGACAGCCACGCACGCTCGCCGACTTCAAGGGCAAGGTGGTGGTGGTGTTCTTCGGCTTCACCCAGTGCCCCGACGTCTGCCCGGGCACGATGA
This sequence comes from Hydrogenophaga intermedia, assembly GCA_943370175.1. Lineage (GTDB taxonomy): Bacteria > Pseudomonadota > Gammaproteobacteria > Burkholderiales > Burkholderiaceae_C > Ideonella_A > Ideonella_A intermedia_A. The sequence continues at coordinate 148,606 of CALRPU020000005.1, forward strand.
GCGAGCTGGCCTTGGTCAAGAAGGCGCTCGGTGCCGATGGCGACCGTGTCCAAGGCGTGTTCGTCACGGTGGACCCGGACCGCGACACGCCCGAGGTGCTGAAGGCCTACATGGCCAGCTTTGATCCCAGCTTCGTGGCGCTGCGCGGCAACGCCGAGCAAACCGCCGCCGCCGCCAAGGAATTCAAGGTCTACTTCAACAAGGTGCCGGGAAAGACCGACACCAGCTACACGATGGACCACACCGCTGGGTCCTTCGTGTTCGACACCGAAGGCCGGGTGCGGCTGTTTGAACGCCATGGCGCGGGCCCTGACGCGCTTCGCAGCGATTTGCAGCAACTGCTCGCCGCGCGCTGAGCGCGGATGGGGTGACAGGCCAACGCCTGGCCCGTCGACGCTTCAAGCGAATGCGATCCACCGACCGCAAACCAGCACGCCCAACCAGCACGCCAACGACACGCCGCCTGCGATCCGGCTGTGCCGGTCGCCCGGGGTGTGCACGCGGCAGCGCCCCACGGCGTGAAACACGGCGATGTTCAGCAGTCCCAGCGCCAGCAAGCCCCATTTGGCCCACATCCATGGGTTGCCGAGGTAGTCACTGGCCCGCACCGTCCACAGGCCCAGGCCCGTGATCAGTGACAGCCCCAAACCCCATGCCGCCGTGCGCCGGAGCTGTGCGATGCCCGCCGTGTTCATCGCGACCCGGCGGTTGCTCATCATCCCCAGGTCAACGGTGACGATGGCGCCCAACAACAAGGCCAGGCCCAACAGGTGCGCAGTGGACACCAACGGGTAGGCCCATGCCGACTCGGCCAAGGCCCGCACGGGCGCCGCCTGCTCGATCAGCAGAGCCACCTGCAGAAGGGATGGCGCCACAGTGTCCAAGGCGTCGGGCCCCAGCGCGGCTCTGGCCGTCGGCCCAGCGGCAGGAACGAAGGCAGCGACCGCGCGTCAGCGTCAGCGGGCGTCGCCCAACGCCTTGCGCATCTTCTTCATCGCGGCCACTTCGATCTGGCGGATGCGCTCGGCACTGACGCCGTACTCGTCGGCCAGCTCGTGCAGCGTCTTGCCGCCGCTGCTGTCGTCGTTGACCTTGAGCCAACGCTCTTCCACGATGTGGCGGCTGCGGTCGTCCAACACGCTCAGCGCCTGGGTGATGCCGTCACTGGCCAACCAGTCGCGGTGCTGCGATTCCAGCACTTGGCTTGGCTCGAGGTGGCTGTCGGCTAGGTAGGCGATGGGCGCAAAACTGTCCTCACCATCGTCGTTGGTCGGCTCCAAGGCCACATCGCCCCCGGACAGGCGGGTCTCCATCTCCAGCACGTCTTCGCGCTTGACATTCAAGTGCGCGGCAACGCTGTCGACCTCGTCCTGCGTCAAGGTGGCGCGGTGGGTGTCGGCGTCCAGCGCGTCGCTCTTCAAATTCTGCTTCATCGAGCGCAGGTTGAAAAACAACTTGCGCTGGGCCTTGGTCGTGGCGACCTTCACCATGCGCCAGTTCTTCAGGATGTACTCGTGGATCTCGGCTTTGATCCAGTGCATCGCGTAGCTGACCAGGCGCACACCCTGCTCCGGGTCGAAGCGCTTGACCGCCTTCATCAGGCCGACATTGCCTTCTTGGATCAGGTCGCCGTGCGGCAGGCCGTAGCCCAGGTACTGGCGAGAAATCGACACCACCAGCCGCAAGTGCGACAACACCAACTGCCCGGCAGCCTGGACATCCCCGTCGTCGCGCAGCCGGCGCCCCAGGCGCGTTTCTTCCTCCTGCGTCAGCAGGGGCAGTCGGTTGACGGCACTGATGTAGGCGTCCAGATTGCCCAGCGAGGGCACCAGGGCCCAGGGGTCACGAACGGTCAGAGCCGCGCTGGAGCGGCCGACGGGTGCGGTGGCAAGGTTCATGGTAGCCATGGACATGACGAACCTCCTTTGAGTTCCCTCATATTAGCACTCACCACCGGAGAGTGCTGACGGCAACCCAACCGCCCTCTCTCAGCGCCGCAGCATGTCCACCCAGCCGCGCTGCTGCTCGTCGAGGGCACTGTCCGGGGTGAGCATGGCGTACTGCAACGCCGTGCGGATCTCGGGCTCGGCGTCCGGCGGCGGCGCCTGCAGCAGGCCGCCCAACAGCGCCCGGGCACGCGCGACCGCTTCGGCGTACAGCGCAAAAATCGCCGCGACGCTCACGTGCTGGCTGTCGTCCTCTTTCCAGCAGTCGTAGTCCGTGACGATCCCCACCACCGCGTAGGCCATCTGCGCTTCGCGGGCCAGAAAAACCTCGGGCACGTTGGTCATGCCCACCAGGTGGGCGCCCATCTGCCGCATCAGCAGGCTTTCAGCCCGGGTGCCCAGGCGAGGGCCCTCCACGCAGCAGTAGGTCACGTCGCGGTGCAAGGTCAGCCCCTGGCGCTGGGCCTCGCCGGCCACCCAGTCGATCATGCGGCGGCTGACCGGGCGTGCGGTGGACACGTGGGCCGCCACGCCGCCCCCGAAGAAGCTGCGCTCGCGCAGGCCGCGCGTCCAATCGATGTACTGGTCGGGCATGGCGAAATGGCCCGGCGCGATGGCCTCGGCCAGGCTGCCGACCGCGCTGAAACCCAGCACCATGCTGGCGCCAGCGCGCTTCAACGCGTAAATGTTGGCGCGGTAGTTCACCTCGTGCGGCAGCAGGCGGTGCCCGGCGCCGTGGCGGGCGAGGAACAGCAAGGGCTGTTGACCGAGCCGGCCGCGCACGATGGTGCCCGATGGCGTGCCGAACGGGGTGTCACCAGCGATCTCTTCCTCGACGTGCATGCCGGGAAGTTCGTAGATGCCGGTGCCTCCGATGATTGCGAGCATGGGTCCTCCAGGGGGCGCGTTGATGGGTGAGCTGGCCTGAACGGGGCCTCGGCCGATTCTCAGGGCGCAGGCCGCGATTCTTCTGCCCAGTCGGGTGGCAAATGGGCCAGATCGGCCGGTTCGTCGACGTCGGACAGCGGGCTCAACTCGGCATGGTTCAGCGCAAGGGCCGACAGGCGCATCCGGGTGTCGTTCATCACGTCCGCGGTGCTCCAACGCATGGCGTGAAACAGGCCGGGTGCCGGTCGGCGCAGGCCCACCAGGGTGTAGCCACCATCGAGGGCCGGGCCGAACACGGCATCGCGGCCTTGAAGCCGTCGGGCAGCTTCGCCCAGGTAGTCCGCGTTCAGCCCCGGCGCGTCGGTGCCGATCAGCAGGACCGGCATCGAGCGGTCCGCCCCCAGCGCGCGGTGGAAAGCGCGCGCCATGCGCTCGCCCAGGTCACCGTCGCCTTGCTCGCTGACCGACACCCGCGGGTGTTGGGCCCAGGCCACGAAGGCCGGGTGGCTGGCGTCCGGTGCAACGCACAACTCCACCGGGCCAAGTTGCGCCGCCAGGGCCTGCGTCACGGCGTGCGACAGCAGCCGGGACGCCAGGGCCGCAGCGCCTTCGGCGCCGAGTGCCGGAATCAACCGCGTCTTCGCGAAACCGGCCAGCGGCGCCTTGGCGAAGACGATCACCCGAACCGCTTCAAGGGCCGACACGGGCGACGGCGGCGAGGTCGGCGATCCGGGGGCTTGGGGCACGAGGCGGCCGGCGGTGTCATCGATAGGCACGGGCCAGCTCCTCGGGCGCGGCGCCGCGCCAATAGCGCCAGCGCAGGCGCCACATCAACACGATGGTGGGCCACACCCCGCGCGACTCCCAGCGCCGGCCCGAGGTCAGCACGCGGTCCCGCAGGCAAAGCGGGTGGCCATGAGGGAGCCGCTTGAGTCGGCGGCACAGTTCAATGTCTTCCATCAGGGGTTGATCGGGGAAGCCACCCACGGCGTCGAAGGCCTCTCGCCGCACGAAAAGGGCCTGGTCGCCCGTGGCAATGCCGGTGGCCGACGAGCGCAGGTTCATCATGGACGCGATCACCGGAAACCACCGCGAGCGTCCGCCGATGCGCACATCAAAACGGCCCCAGTGGCGTCGCGGGTGCCGGGCCAGTTGTTCGGCGATGCGCGTCAACCCGTCGGCGGGCAGCCGCGTGTCGACGTGCAGAAACAGCAGCACCGACGCGTGCACCGCGGCCGCCCCCGCGTTCATCTGCCGGGCTCGTCCGCGCGGGGCTTGCAGCACGCGAACGCCGGGCCACCGCCGATCACGGGCTGCCTCGGGCGTGCCGTCGGTGCTGCCCCCATCCGCCACCACCACCTCGATCCCGTCGGAAAACGCAGGCCCGGCCCGATGGCAGTGGTGCCGCAACGCGTCCAGGGCCTCGTCGATCTGAGCCGCTTCGTTGAGCACGGGGACGATGACCGCCAGCGACACACCGGTGGTGGGCACGGGCGGTTGAGGCGGTACAGCGGGTTCAGGTGGCGCGGCGGACGCGGTCGGTTCAGGCATGAAGGATGTCGTCGAGCACGCGCAGCAGTTCTGACACGCTCACGGGTTTGGTCACGTAGCGGCGCGCGCCGGCGGCGATGGCCGCCTCGATCTGGCTGGCCATCGCGTCGGCCGACACCACCACCACGGCGATGTCCGCGCTCAGGGGGTTGTCCTTCAAGTGGCCCAAAAGTTCCAAGCCATCCATGTCGGGCAGGTTCATGTCCAGCAGGATCACGTCTGGGCGCTGACGCTGCACCGCGTCCAAGGCGTCGCGGCCCGTCATCGACACCGTCATCCGAAGTTGAGGACGCTGCGCCAGCATGCCGCGCATCACCTCGATGTTGGTCTCGTTGTCTTCGACGTAGTGAACCACGCGCTGCTGGTAGAGCGCGTTGGGCGTGACGGCGGCGTCCAGCTCGGCGCGCACTGTGTCGCCCTCGTCGGCCAGTGGCAAGCTCAGCACGAAGGCCGAGCCGGCGCCCGGGGTGCTGGTGGCGTGCAGGCGGCCGCCCATCAGCTCGGCCAGGCGTTGGCTGATGACCAGGCCGATGCCGGTGCCCTGGGTGCCCGACCACTCGCGTCCCAGCCGGTTGAAGGGCTGGAACAGGTCCGCCATCTGATCGGTGCTCATGCCCAGGCCGGTGTCGCGCACCGTCAGCTGAAGCTGGTGGCCTTCAACCCGTGTTTCGATGTCGATGCGGCCGTTGTCGCGGTTGTATTTGACGGCGTTCGACAACAGGTTGATCAGCACCTGCCGGACCCGCGTGCTGTCGCCCTTGGCGGCCGCCCCGCGGTGGTCGAAGTGGCAGGCAATGGCCAGGGCGCGGTGCTGGGCGTCCCGTTCCACCAGGGCCAGCGAGGACTTCACCAGCGCTTCCAGGTCGAGCCGGTCCAGCGACAGGCGCATGTTGCCCGACTCGATGCGCGACAGGTCCAGCACGTCGTTGATCATGTCCAGCAGATGCCATCCAGCTTGCTGGATCTGCGCCACCCAGGGCCGCTGCGTCGGCGCCAGCGGGTGTCGCTGGTCGAGCTCGAGCAGCTGGGCGAAGCCGAGCATCGCGTTCAAAGGGGTGCGCAGCTCGTGGCTCATGCGCGACAGGAACTCGTTCTTCGCCTGGTTCGCCGACTCGGCCTGTTCGCGGGCGCGCTCGGCCTCGACCAGGCGCAGATGCTCCGTGATGTCCTCCATCACCCCGACGATGCGCCGCGGCTGTCCGTCGCGGTCGCGCAGCAAGGTCAACGTCATCTGCACGAGCACGAGCTCGCCGGACTTGCGCACCACGCGGCGGTGGCCGCGGTGCATGGGCCAGTCGCCCGCCAGCAGGCGGTCGATGGTGTGGCGCTCCGCGTCGGCCTCCTCCGGGTGCAGGTAGTCGTAGACGTCCATGCGGATCAGCTCGTTCGCGGTGTAACCGGTCAGCGTGCTGAGTTGCGGGTTGACGTGCTGAATGCGGCCGCCCAGGTCGGTGTAGACCACGCCGATGGGCACCGTGTTGAAGATGTTGCGAAATCGCGTTTCGCTCTCGCGCATCGCGGCCTCGGCCTGCTCGCGCTCGCGGGCCTCCTCTTTCAGCGCGGCGGTGCGTTCGGTCACAGCCGCTTCGATGCGGCGCGTGCGGGCGGTCATGCCCAGCAACAGGGCGCCCAGCATCGAGGCCAACACCATGCCGCCCAGCGACAGCAGCCAAGCCTTGCTGTCGGACAGGGGTGGCGCGCCCGCGGCCCGGCCGATGCGCAGGGTCCAGTCCCGGTCGGCAAAGCGCAGGTTGACGTCGTGCCGCACGCGGGCGGCCTGGGTTTCGCAACCCTCGGCACCGGCCAGCCGTTGCACGGCCTGCGTGCCCAGGTGGTCCATCAGGCAGATCGACAGCTCGGCGGGCACGCGCTCGAACGCGGCACGAATCAGATCGTCGACGCGCAGCGTGACGAACACCACGCCGCGCGTGGCGTTGTCGGCGGCGCTGGGGCGGCGCAGCGCCACGGTGCGGTACACGACCACGCCGGTCTGCCGGCTGGTGGCGCTGTCCTGAGACAGCCTGAACCCGGCCGTGGCCGCGGCAGCGCCACTTTGCCGGGCGCGCTGAATCGCGTCGGCCGCCTGCGGCACCGACAGGGCATTGACCCCGAGCGCATTCAGGTTGGACCTCAACGGCTCGATGAACCGAATGGCCACCACCTCGCGGGACCCCGTCGCGGTGCCACCGGCGGAGGGGCTGCGGTCTTTCACGGTGTAGCCGGTCAAGCCTTCGGCGCGCACGCGGGCTTCGAACGCGGGCACGGCGTTGCGCGGCATCCATTCGCTCCAGCCCAGGGCCTGGATGTGCGTGGGTGCCTGCAGCCAGGCCTGGGTCGCACGCCGCATCTCGTCGTCGGTCACGGTGTCAGACGCCAGGAAGACACTGCGCAACGCCTCCAGGGCCAGCAGGGGCTCCTGAAGCTTGAATTCCAGGGCCGCGGCCGCGCTGGTGGCCTCGCGCTCGAAAACCGACTCCTGGCGCATCGTGTCCAGCCGCCGCACCTGCACCGTGCCCAGCAACAACAACAGCAACAGCGTGCTCAGGCTCAGACCGACCACCAGCCGACGGGGCCGCCAATCGTCCCGCGGCCGGCCGAACAGCGACAGCAGCACGGGGGCGACCAGCAGGCAACCCAGGCTGTCGCCCGCCCACCAGGTCAGCCCGGTGGTCCCCGCCTGGTCCAGGGTCACGAGCCCCGCGCTGATCAGCACGGCGACGGCCAGCCCGGCGCCGACCGCACCACTCAGCACGGCGATCAGCATGAAGGCGGCGATGTCGCGCGGCTCGCTCAGTGCGAGCTCGGGACCGGCGTGGCGGCGCAGCAGCCGGGCGCCCAGCGCCGCCTGCACCATGCTGCACGCCGTCAGGGCCAGGGCCAGCGCGAGCTGGGCCGACCACGGTCCGTCGACGCGACCCAGGCTCAGATGGAAGAAGATGCCGCCGAGGGCCGCACCCAGCAGGCCCATCCGCCCTTCCAGCAGCACCGCCACCAACGCCACGCCGGCGGCGGGAAACAGCGGCGAGACCTGCACCGGGCTGACCGCCGACACCATCCCGAGCCAGCCCAGCAGCACGTACAAAGCACCCGTGGTGGCGACCACCACGGGCCAGCGCGGGGGGCCCGGGTGCCTCGCGGGGGTCCGGCTGCGGTCCGGTTCGGCCATGTCAGCCGGGCAGGCCGGGCGAGCAATGCAAGGCGGTCGCCTTCAAACGTTGAAGAGGAAGTTCAGCACATCGCCGTCCTTGACGACGTACTCCTTGCCTTCTGCGCGCATTTTTCCGGCTTCCTTGGCGCCTTGCTCACCCTTGAAGGCGATGAAGTCGTCGAAAGCAATGGTCTGGGCGCGAATGAAGCCGCGCTCGAAGTCGGTGTGGATCACGCCGGCCGCCTGGGGCGCGGTGTCGCCGATGTGGATGGTCCAGGCGCGCACTTCCTTGACGCCGGCGGTGAAGTAGGTCTGCAGGCCGAGCAGGCTGAAGGCCGCGCGGATCAACCGGTTCAGGCCCGGTTCCTCCTGCCCCATTTCCTGCAGGAACATCAGCCGGTCGTCGTCGCCCATGTCGGCCAGCTCGGCCTCGGTCTTGGCGCAGATGGCCACCACCGGCGCGTTCTGGGTTTGCGCGTAGGCGCGCAGGCGGTCCAGGTGCGGGTTGTTCTCGAAGCCGCCCTCGTCCACATTGCCCACGAACATCGCGGGCTTGGCGGTGATCAGGCACAGCGGCTTCAGGATGAGCTGCTCTACCTTGGTGAAACTCAGGCCCCGCACCGGACGGGCTTCATTGAGCGCCGCCTGACACTTTTGCAGCACGTCCACCAGCTTGGCAGCATCTTTGTCGTTGCCGGACTTGGCCGCCTTGAGCGAGCGCTGCAAGGTCTTCTCGACGGTGCCCAGGTCGGCCAGGCACAACTCGGTCTGGATGACCTCGATGTCGGAGATCGGGTCGACCTTGCCGGCGACGTGGATCACGTTCTCGTCGTCAAAGCAGCGCACGACGTTGACGATGGCGTCGGTTTCGCGGATGTGGGCCAGGAACTGGTTGCCCAGGCCTTCCCCCTTGCTGGCGCCCGCCACCAGGCCGGCGATGTCGACGAACTCGACGATGGCCGGCACGATGCGCTCAGGCTCGACGATGGCCGACAGGGCCTGGAGGCGCGGGTCGGGCAGCTCCACCACGCCGACATTCGGCTCGATGGTGCAAAACGGGTAGTTCTCGGCGGCAATGCCGGCCTTGGTCAGCGCATTGAACAGGGTGGACTTGCCGACATTGGGCAAGCCCACGATGCCGCATTTGAGGCTCATGGAAAGCTTTCACTGGAAGGTAGACGCGGATTTTAGGCGGCGCCCCTACACTGGACTCGCCGCCTGTGGTCTGGGTGGCGTTCACCCCCGCTCCCATGCCCACCGCCACGCCCACCGCCATGTCCACCGCCATGCCGATTGCCGCGCTGTTGAGCCCCGCCTCACGCGACCTGGGTGGGGGCTTCACCGTGCGCCGCCTGCTGCCATCGGCGCTGCGGCCGTCGGTGGGCCCGTTCGTGTTTTTCGACCATTTCGGCCCGATCACCGCCGGCCCGCAGGACCAGCACGACGTGCGGCCTCATCCCCACATCGGCCTGGCCACCGTGACCTATCTTTTCGAAGGGGCCATGTTGCACCGCGATTCGACCGGCGCGGTGCAGCGCATCGAACCCGGGGCGATCAACTGGATGACGGCGGGCCGGGGCATCGTGCATTCCGAGCGCACGCCCGACGACCTGCGCGCCCAGCCACGGCGCAGCCACGGCCTGCAGTTGTGGGCGGCCTTGCCCAGCGATCAAGAAGAGGCCGAACCCGCCTTCGTCCACACGCCCGCGGCCGACATCCCGCAGCTCGACCTCGACGGCAGCCGCGTTCGCGTGCTGATCGGCGAGGCCTTTGGCGAGCGCTC
>CALRPU020000006.1:0-157047 GCA_943370175.1 Hydrogenophaga intermedia
ACGGCGACAACTGGCACCACGACAGCGGCCGCTGCCGCGACCTGCTGGCCCGCACCATCCTGCCGCTGTGCCGCTACTTCGCCTACGTGCAAGTGGCCGAGGAAGAGCAGAACCTGTGGGACGAGTACGCCGCGCTCGCCGCGGAAAGCAAGAACTTCGCGGTGCGCAAGGCCATCGAGGCCTCGCAGATCTACCCGGTGTTCCGGGACCTGTTCAAGAAAGAAGGAGCCGCGGCATGAAGCTGGAGACCCTGATCGACGACGCCGCCCGCGGCACGGCCGAGGTGGCGCCCGGCTTTCTGCAGCGACCACCGGCGCGCGCCCGCCGCGCCGCCGACCTGGTGACGCCGCCGCGCGCGGCGCGGCCCCTGCCCGCGCCCAGCGACTGGTCCTTCGACCTGATCGAGCGCTACCACACCGTGATCCGCGAGACGGCCGAGCGCTTCGGGCTGGACACCTACCCGAACCAGCTGGAGATCATCACCGCCGAGCAGATGATGGACGCCTACGCCAGCGTGGGCATGCCGGTGAACTACCGCCACTGGAGCTACGGCAAGGAATTCATCGCCACCGAGAAGAACTACAAGCGCGGCCACATGGGCCTCGCTTATGAGATCGTCATCAACAGCAACCCTTGCATCAGCTACCTGATGGAGGAGAACACGCTGGCGATGCAGGCCCTGGTCATCGCGCACGCGGCCTACGGCCACAACAGCTTCTTCAAGGGCAACTACCTGTTCCGCATGTGGACCGACGCGGCGTCGATCATCGACTACCTGGTCTACGCCAAGAACTACGTGCAGGGCTGCGAGGAACGCCATGGCATCGACGCGGTGGAGTCGCTGCTGGACAGTTGCCACGCGCTGATGAACCATGGCGTGGACCGCTACCGCCGCCCGGGCAAGCTCAGCCTGGCGCAGGAAACCCTGCGCAGCAAGGAGCGCGAGGAGTACGCGCAGCAGCAGATCAACGACATGTGGCGCACGCTGCCGCGCAAGGCCGAGAAGGCCGCCGGCGAAGCCCAGGCCAAACGCTTCCCCGAGGAGCCGCAGGAGAACCTGCTGTACTTCATCGAGAAGAACGCCCCGCTGCTGGAACCCTGGCAGCGCGAGGTGGTGCGCATCGTGCGCAAGGTGGCCCAGTATTTCTACCCGCAGCGCCAGACACAGGTGATGAACGAAGGCTGGGCGACCTTCTGGCACCACAAGCTGCTCAACACGATGTACGACGACGGCCACCTGACCGACGGCACGATGATCGAGTGGCTGAAGTCGCACACCAACGTGGTCTACCAACCGCGGGTGGGCGACCGCGGCTACAGCGGCATCAACCCCTACGCGCTCGGCTTTGCGATGTACACCGACATCCAGCGCATTTGCGAACGGCCCACCGACGAAGACCGCGCCTGGTTCCCCGACATTGCGGGCAAAGACTGGCTGGAAACGCTGGACCACGCGATGCGCAACTTCAAGGACGAGAGCTTCATCGGCCAGTACTTGTCGCCCACCTTGATGCGCGAATTCCGATTCTTCGCGATCCGCGACGACGAGAAGGAAAAGGACCTCGAAGTGGCCGCCATCCACGACGAGGCGGGCTACCGCCGCGTGCGCGAGATGCTGTCGCACCAGTACGACCTGGGCGCACGCGAGCCGAACATCCAGGTGTGGAACGTCAACCTGCGCGGCGACCGCTCACTGACGCTGCGCCACACGCAGCACAACGACCGGCCGCTGCACGACAGCGCCCAGGAAGTGCTGAAACACGTGGCGCGCCTGTGGGGCTTTGGCGTTCAGCTGGAAAGCGTGAACGGGGCAGGGCAGGTGCAAAAGCGCTGGTCGGTCACGGCACCGCAGGCCTGAGCCACGATTCGCAGTGGTCGGCCAGGCGGGTCAGGCTGGTGGCGTCACTGGGGAGATGCCGGTCACGCAGGGTGCGCGCCGCGGCCGCGAAGCCGGGCGATGACAGCACCGCGTTGAGGGCCGCCGCCAGGCTGCCCGCCACCTCCTGCGGCCACAGCACCACACCGGCACCAGCCCGGCTCACCTGCTGAGCCAGCAGCAGGTGTTCGATGTGCAGCGGCAGCATCACCATCGGCCGGCCGGCCTGCAGCCCCGCGTAGGTGGTGCCGAAACTGGCGTGGCACACCAGCGCGTCCGCATCGTCGAGCACCGCGCCCAGATCGACCCGGCCGGCGGTCAAAGCCAGCGTCGGCGACGCCCAGCGGGCCACGTCGGCCGGCGTGGCGCCGCCCACGTGCAGCAGCACGCGCCAAGGGCCGCCCCGCAAGATGTCAACGGCGGCCCCGACCGCGCCATGGTCGTGCTGCAAGGCGGCAAACACCTTCGGCCCGCCCGAGGCCGGCCAGGGCGGGCTCACCGCCAGATGGGGCAGGGGCAGCGGACCGAACATGGGCGCTGCCGGAGGCGACCGCGACCCGCGGTAGTGGTCCAGCTCGGGCCAACCCAGCACGGCGCTGCGCGCGGCCGGGTAGAGGGCGCCCAGGTGAGACAGCGCCGGCGCAGCATGGTCTGCAAGCACCCGATTGCACACGGCCAGCACCTGCGCCTCGGCCGCGGCGAGCCGGGCGGGCGGGGCGGTGTCCGCGCTCCGAAAGGCGGGCAGCGGCGCAGCCTCGGGCGGCACCATGAAGCCGGCACCGAACGGCACGGCGGGCCGCCCCAGGCAGCGCGCGGCCAGCAAGGCGGTGGGTGCGTGGTCGGCAATCACGAGGTCGGCGGCGCAGGCCCTCAACAGCTGACACCAGGCGACGGTTCGGGTCAGCAGGGCGTCCGCGGTCTGGAAACCAGCGAACTGCTGCAGCAACTCGGCGTGGCTCGCCGGGGCGCCGCTGACGCCCGCTGGAGCGGCCATCGGGAACGATGGCAAGGGCGCCTGCCACAGGCCCACGGCAGGATGACGCATCAACGGCCCAAGCACGGCCGATGCCGGCCCAAGGTCCTTCCAGATGAAATGGACCTGGTGCCCGCGCTGCCACAGCTCTCGGCCCAGCGCCGCCAGCGGCACCGCGTGGCCATGCCCCGCGCCCAGCTCCCAGGCCAGCACCACCGTGGCCATCGCCGGGCCCCTGCGGCGCCGCGATCAGGACGCCTGCAGCGCGAAGATCTTGCCGGGGTTGAGGATGTTCTTCGGGTCCAGTGCCTGCTTCAGGCTGCGCATCATGGCCAAGGCTTCATCGCCCGCCTCTTCCCGCAGGAAGCCCATCTTGTGCAGGCCGATGCCGTGTTCGCCGGTGCAGGTGCCGTCCATGCGCAGCGCGCGCTGCACCAGCTGGTGGTTCAATCGCTCGGCGGTGTCGCGCTCGGCGGGGATGTCCGGGTCAATCAGGTAGCCCAGGTGGAAATTGCCATCGCCCACATGGCCCACCAGGAAGTAAGGCAGGCCCGACGCCTCGACCTCGGCCAGGTTCTCGTTGATGCACTCTGCCAGCCGCGAAATCGGCACGCAGGTGTCGGTGGTGATGCAACGGCAGCCCGGCTTGGTCTGCAAGGCGGCAAAGAAGGCGTGGTGACGGGCGGTCCACAGGCGGGTGCGCTCCTCCGGCGTGGTGGCCCATTGGAAGTCGGCGCCGCCGAACTCGCTGGCGATGTCCTGCACGGTGGCAGCCTGCTCCTTGACGCTCGCGGCGCTCCCGTGGAACTCCATCAGCAGCATCGGGGCCTCGTTCAGGCTGAGCTTGTCGTGCCGATTGACGGCGCGCACCGCGGCCGTGTCCAGCAATTCACAGCGGGCAATGGGGATGCCCATCTGAATGACCTGGATGGTCGTGCGCACCGCAGCGTCGATGGTGGGAAAGCTGCAGGTGGCCGCCGAGATCGCCTCGGGCTGCGGGTACAAGCGCACGGTCACTTCGGTGATGACGCCCAGCGTGCCCTCGCTGCCCACCATCAGGCGGGTCAGGTCGTAGCCGGCCGACGACTTGCGCGCACGCGTGCCAGTGCGCAGCACCTCGCCGCGCGCGGTCACGACCGTCAACCCGAGCACGTTCTCGCGCATCGTCCCGTAACGCACGGCATTGGTGCCGCTGGCGCGGGTGGCACTCATGCCGCCCAGGCTGGCGTCGGCACCGGGGTCGATGGGAAAGAACAAGCCGGTGTGGCGGATCTCGTTGTTCAGTTGCATGCGGGTGACGCCGGCCTGCACGGTCACCGTCAAGTCGTCGGCCTGCACCGCGATGATGCGGTTCATGCGGCTCAGGTCCAGGCTGACGCCGCCCTGCACGGCCAGCAGGTGACCTTCCAGCGATGACCCTGCGCCATAGGGAATGACGGGCACGGCGTGCAGGTCGGCCAGGCGCAGCACCGCGGCCACGTCCTCGGTGCTTTCTGCGTAGACCACCACCTCGGGCGGCGGCGCGTCCAGCGGCGACTCGTCCCGCCCATGCTGCTGCCGAACCGCCATGGCCGTCGAGCACCGCGCCCCGAATCGCTCTTGCAGCGCGACCAGCATCGCCGGCGGCACCGGGCGCAAGGCAAAGTCGGACATGATGTGGGAGGGCAGCGGAGCGTTCATGACGGTGTTGTCCAGGGCGACGTGGGGTGGATCAAGTGCGCTGACAGACACGCTGACGCGCACGGAAACGGCCAGAAGGGTGCGGCATCCGGAAGCGCCGTCCGCAGGCTCACAAAAATCACACGGATTTAGAGCCTAGCACCCACAAGGACACTCGTCATCGCGCTTGAAATGTCTAGGGTTTACCCTAGTATGTCGGTGTGCACGACCCGCTGCACGCCACGAAAGGCCCGAAATGACCGTTTCTGCCATTCACCCCGTCCCGTCCACCCCGGCCATCCTCCACAGCGCCTGGCACCTGTGCAAGGTGGTGGTCGACGCGGTCTTGAACGCACGCCACCACATCGGCCAGATCCAATCCATTGAAGCGTTGCTGCGCCAGTCCAACGCCTGCGAACAAAGCGAACCCGAACGGGCCGCCGCGCTGCGGCGCGAGGCGGCGGTGTTGGCAGGCTGATCAGATCGCCTGCCAGATGGGGGTTTGGTGCACCTGCAGGCCCGGGGTGCTTGCCCACCGGAGGGGGTTGGTAGGCCGTGTTGGACTTGAACCAACGACCAAAGGATTATGAGTCCTCTGCTCTAACCAACTGAGCTAACGGCCCGACGCGACGGATTGTAGGCAGCGCACGCGAGCGCGCCGCGGCACTACTTGGTGCTCAGCGCGTTCGAGACCAGTCGCGAGGTGATGTCGACGATCTGGATCATGCGGTCGTAGGCCATGCGCGTGGGGCCGATCACGCCCAGGGTGCCGACCACCTTGCCATCGACCTCGTACGGAGCGGACACCACGGACAACTCCTCGAACGGCACCACCAGGCTCTCGCCGCCGATGTAGATGCGCACGCCCTCGGCGCGGCTGCTGACGTCGAGCAGGCGCATCAGCTGGGTCTTCTGCTCGAACAGGTCGAACAAGCGGCGCAGGCTGCCCATGTCGCTGCTGAAGTCCTGGACCGTCAGCAGGTTGCGCTCGCCGCTGATGACGACCTGGTCCTGGCTGTCGGCGATGGCCTCGCTGCCGGCCTGCACCGCGGCCTGCATCAGCGTGGCGATCTCGCCGCGCAGGGCGTCCACCTCGGTCTTCAGGCGCTCGCGCACTTCTTCGATGGTCAGGCCCGCGTAATGGCTGGTCAGGTAGTTGCTGGCTTCTTGCAGCTGCGCGCCGGTGTAGTCCTGCTGGGTGAAGATGACGCGGTTTTGCACGTCGCCGTCGGGAGCGACGATGATGACCAGCACACGCCGGTCGCCCAGGCGCATGAACTCGATGTGGTGAAAGACGCTGGCCTTGCGCGGCGCGGTGATCACGCCCACGAAGCTCGACAGGTTGGACAACAACTGCGCGGCGTTCGCAATGACGCGCTGCGGCTGGTCGGGCGGCAGGTGCGGCTCGCCCTGCGCCATGGTGTTCAGCGACAGCGGCTGCGCGGTCAGCATGGTGTCCACGAACAAGCGGTAGCCGCGGGCCGTGGGGATGCGCCCCGCGCTGGTGTGCGGGCTGGCGATCAGCCCCAGCTCCTCCAGGTCGGCCATCACATTGCGGATGGTCGCCGGTGACAGCTCCAGACCGGAGGCTTTGGACAGGGTGCGCGAACCCACGGGCTGGCCGTCGGCGATGTAGCGCTCCACCAGGGTCTTCAGCAGGGTTTTTGCGCGTTCGTCCATGGCCGTTTTTTCATTGTAGGCCGTTGCAGCCAGCCCTCCGCCACGGGGTGTTCCCCCGGGCAAAAGGGCCAAAACCCCTGTGGTGTAATGAACCGCATGGTCAGTCGATTCCGTCATGCTGCGCTGGTTGGCAAGTACCAGGCCCACGGCATCCGCGGTGTGCTGGAGGAGGTGGCGCACTTTCTGGAACGCCTGGGCCTGGAGGTCTCGCTCGAGCACGACACCGCACTCGCCACGGGCATGACCGACTACGCCGCGCTGAATCCCCAGCAGATGGGCGAGCAGTGCGACATCGCCATCGTCGTTGGCGGCGACGGGACCATGCTGGGCATCGCGCGTCAACTGGCGCGCCACGGGCTGCCGCTGGTGGGCATCAACCAGGGCCGGCTGGGCTTCATCACCGACGTGTCGATCAACGGGTTCGCCACAGCGCTGGCGCCGATGATCGCCGGCGACTACGAGGAAGAGCATCGGTCGATGCTCGAAGGCGCTGTCTGGCGAGACGGCGAATCGATTTTCGAGGGCTTCGCCTTGAACGACGTGGTGGTCAGCCGCGGGGGCACATCCAGCATGGTCGAGCTCAAGATCGACATCGGCAGCGAGTTTGTCGCCAATTTCCGCGCGGATGGGCTGATCATCGGCTCGCCCACCGGGTCGACGGCCTACGCCTTGTCCGCGGGCGGGCCCATCCTGCACCCGAGCATCGGCGGCTGGGTGCTGGTGCCGATCGCGCCGCACGACCTGTCCAACCGCCCCATCGTGCTGCCCGACTCGGTGGAAACCAGCATCGAACTGGTGGCCGGCCGCGACGCCAGCGTCAACTTCGACATGCAAAGCCTCGCCAGCCTGTGGCATGGTGACCGGGTGACGGTGCGGCGCTCACCGCACCAGGTGCGTTTTCTGCACCCGCGGGGCTGGAGCTACTACGCCACGCTGCGGCGCAAGCTGCATTGGAATTCCGGGGTCAACTGATGCTGCGCCGACTGGTCTTGCGCGACTTCGTCATCGTCACCGCGCTCGAGGTGGACTTCGGCGGCGGCTTCACCGTGCTGACCGGCGAGACCGGGGCGGGCAAGTCCATCCTGATCGACGCCCTGCAACTGGCCCTGGGCAGCCGCGGTGACGCCGGCGTCGTGCGCGAAGGCGCTGCGCGCGCCGACATCACCGCCGAGTTCGACCGCCCGACCCGCCTGGCGGGCTGGCTGGCCGACGGGGGCTTCGACCCGCAGGGGGACGACACCGACGGCCTGCTGCTGCGCCGGGTCATCGACGCCCAGGGCAAGAGCCGGGCCTGGATCAACGGCGGCAGCGCCACCGTGGCTCAGTTGCGCGAGGTGGCCGACCACCTCGTGGACATCCATGGCCAGCACGCCTGGCAAAGCCTGACCCGCCCCGCGGCCGTGCGCGCCCTGCTGGACGAGGTGGCCGGCGTCGACCCCACACCGCTGGCGGACGCCCACGGCCGGTGGCGCAGCGCCTGTGAACTGCTGAGCGCGGCCGTCGGCCGCCAGACCGAGCACCTGCGCGAGCTGGAGCGCCTGAACTGGCAGATCACCGAGCTGGAACGCCTGGCCCCGGGCGACGACGAGTGGGACGTGCTGAACACCGAGCACCGCCGCCTGTCCCACGCCCAATCCTTGATCGATGCCGCGCGCACCGCCCTGGGCGCGGTCAGCGACGACGACACCGCCGCCGACCCGCTGACCCAGCGCGCCATCGACGCCCTGGCGCCGGCGGTGGCCCTCGACGCGTCCCTGAACGACGCACTCGAGGCGTTGCGCGGGGCCCAGGCCCAGCTGCAAGACGCGGCCCACAGCCTGGGCAGCTACCTCCACAAGACCGAGCCCGAACCGGACCGCCTGCAGGAACTGGACGAGCGCCTGGCCGCCTGGATGGGCCTGGCCCGCCGCTACCGCCGCCCGCCGGCCGAGTTGCCGGCGCTGCTCGCGCAGTGGCACAGCGAGCGCGCTGCGCTGGACGCGGCATCGGACGCACAGCAGCTTCAGGCGGCGGTGGACCAGACCCGACGCGACTTCGACGCCCTCGCCCGCCAGGCCACCGCGGCCCGCCGCACCGCTGCACCGCGGCTGGCCGCCGGCATCACCCAGGCGATGCAGCAGCTGGGCATGGCGGGTGGGCGCTTCGAGGTGGCCCTGGTGCCGCACGACGCGCCGCAATCCCATGGGGCCGAATCGGTGGAGTTCCTCGTGGCCGGCCACGAAGGCAGCACACCGCGACCGCTGGGCAAGGTGGCGTCGGGCGGCGAGCTGTCGCGGCTGGCCTTGGCCGTGGCCGTGACCACCAGCGCCGGCGCCGGCCCGAGCGACGCGGACCGCGCTGCGGTGGGCACCTTGATCTTCGACGAGATCGACTCCGGGGTGGGCGGCGCCGTGGCCGACACCGTGGGCCGCCTGATGAAGCAACTGGGCCGGGGCCGCCAGGTGATGGCGGTGACGCACCTGCCCCAAGTCGCCGCCTGCGCCGATCAGCACCTGGTGGTCAGCAAGTCGACCGAAAGCGGTCAAACCCGCAGCGCCGTAAAGGCGGTGGCGGGCGAGGCGCGGGTGGCCGAGATTGCCCGCATGCTGGGCGGCGAGCGGCTGTCCAGCACCAGCCTCGCGCACGCCCAGGAGATGCTGGGACGCGGGCTCGAGCCGATGCTGGAAACGTCCACGCCCCCGGCCTCGACGCCCGACACCAAGCCGTCCGCCCGCACCCGCAGCAAACCCCGATGAGCGAGCCCGCCGCCCCGCACCACGGTTCCATGGACGCCACGGCCGCCACCGCGCCGGCCGACGCCCGCGACCACGCCACCGCCGACAACCGCGCACGCCAGGTGGTGGTGGTCACCGGCATCTCCGGCTCGGGCAAATCCGTGGCCTTGCATGCGCTCGAAGACGCCGGCTTCTTCTGCGTGGACAACCTGCCCCCCGAACTGCTGCCCCAGTTCATGGCCCTGGAGCAGGCGCGCATCCACCGCCGGCTCGCGGTGGCCGTGGACGCGCGCACCGCCAGCTCGCTGCCCACCCTGCTGCCGCTGATCAACAAACTGCGCGCCGAGGGGGTGCAGGTGCGCAGCATCTTCCTCGACGCCAGCACCGACGCGCTGGTGCGCCGGTTCTCGGAGACACGGCGGCCGCACCCGCTGTCCCAGGGCGCCCACCTGCGGTACGCCCAGGACGGCCCGCGCCCCGCCCTCATCGAGGCCATCGAACTGGAGCGCGAATTGCTGGCCGAGCTGCGCGCGGTGTCGACCGTGCTCGACACCAGCCAGCTGCGGCCGGCGCAACTGCGGCTGTGGCTGAGCGACCTGGTGAAGGTCGAGGCCAGCCGCCTGACGCTGGTCTTCGAGTCCTTCGCCTTCAAGTACGGCGTGCCACTGGACGCCGACCTGGTGTTCGACGTGCGCGTGCTGCCCAACCCCTACTACGAGCCCAGCCTGCGCCCGCTCAACGGCCGCGATGGGCCCGTGAGGGACTATCTGGCCCCACAGGCCGACGTTCAGGACATGCTCGACCAGATCGACGCCTTCATCACGCGCTGGCTGCCCAAGTTTGGCGCCGACCAGCGCAGCTACCTCACCGTGGCCATTGGCTGCACGGGCGGCCAGCACCGCTCGGTCTACATGGTCGAAACGCTGGCCAAACGCTTCCGTCAACGCACGGTCTGCCTGATTCGGCACCGGGAACTCGATGAGCGCTGAGCCCGCGTCCCGCCCGGACGGCGACCGATTGGAGTTGCCGCTGTTCCCACTGCAGTCGGTGCTGTTTCCCGGCGGCCTGCTGGGGTTGAAGGTGTTCGAGGCCCGCTACCTGGACCTGATCAGCCGGTGCCTGCGCACCGGCTCGGGCTTCGGCGTGGTCGCCCTGCGCGCCGGCACCGAAGTGCGCCAGCCGGACGAGCCCGTGGCGCTTGAAAACGTGGGCACGGTCGCCGACATCCTGGAGGTGGACAGCCCGCAAAGCGGCATCCTGACGGTGCGCTGCCGTGGCGGTGGGCGCTTTGCCACGCACGCGGTGCGCCAGCTGCCCGATGGCCTGTGGGTGGCCGAGGTCAGCCGCCTCGACGACGACGAGCCTGTTCACCCTGGCGAATTGCAGCGCGCCGCCCAGGCACTGTCGAATGCCATCGAGGCCTTGAAGGCACAGGGCGCGGAGCCCTTCTTGCCACCCTGGCGGCTCGACGACGCCGGCTGGGTCGCCAACCGCTGGTGCGAGATCCTGCCGATCTCGGTGGCGGCCAAGCAGAAGCTGATGGCACTGGACGACCCGCTGGTCCGGCTTCGCCTCGTTGACGATTACTTGCGCAACAAGGGCGTGGTCGGCTGAGGGGCGCGGCCGCCGCTAACGCAACTGCGGCAGCAGCTTGCGCACCGCCGCGGACAGGCCCAACGCGGCCAGCGCCTGATCATCGGCCCAACGGCAAGGCTGGGCTGCTTCGCCATGAGGCGTGGCGATCGGGTGGGTGATTGCGTTGGCGATTCCCGTGGCTTGGGCCTCGTCCAGCGCGTCTTGCAGCTCGATCACCACCGGGTGCAGGGTCCAGTCGAGGTGGGTCATGATGTGGGTGAAGGGCGGGAGGCTGCGCCGCGGTCCGGGCAGCTGGGCGGTGGCCGCCTCCAGCGACTCGCTGGCATCGAACTCGGGCAGGCTCCACAGCCCGGCCCAGATCCCGGTGTCGGGCCGCTGGGTCAGCCACAACGCCCCGTGCCAGCGCAGGGCCAGCCACCAGCTGCGGCGCTGCTGGCGCTTGGTCTTGCGGGTCTTGACGGGAAAGCGCTCGGGCTGACCACTGCGCCGGGCCGCGCACAAGGGCAGCGCAGGGCACAGCAGGCAGCTCGGCGACCGCTGGGTGCAGACCGTCGCACCCAGGTCCATCAAGCCCTGGGTGTAGGCCTCGATGCCGCGTTCGGGCAACAGGCGGGTGGCCTCGTCCCACAGCGCGCGTTCATGGGCGGCCACCGCCAGGTCGCGGTCGAACCCCAGCAGCCGACTGAGCACCCGCTTGACGTTGCCGTCCAGGATGGCCACGCGTTCACCGAAGCAGAAGGCCGCGATCGCCGCCGCGGTGGACCGCCCGATGCCCGGCAGTTGTGCCAGCACCGCGGCGCGGTCGGGAAACCGCCCACCATGCTGCTGCATCACCACCTGCGCACAGCGGTGCAGGTTGCGCGCCCGGCTGTAATAGCCCAGCCCGCTCCACAGGCCCAGCACGTCGTCGAGCGGCGCGGCCGCCAGGCTCGCGACGTCGGGGAACCGCTGCAGGAAACGGTCGTAGTAGCCCAGCACCGTCACCACCTGGGTCTGCTGCAGCATGATTTCCGACAGCCAGACGCGGTACGGGTCGCGGGTGCCCTGCCAAGGCAGGTGGTGTCGGCCGTCGGCCGCCTGCCAGGCGATCAGGCGAGTGGCGAAGTCCGCGTTGCCGGACGAGAAGGCGGACAAGGCATCGGTTGCGGGGGCGGTCATCGGCGCTGGCATCCGGCACAGAAAAAAGTGGACCGCTGCGCCTGCACGATGCGGCGAATGGTGCCGCCGCAGCGCGTGCAGGTGTCGCCCTCGCGTCCATAGACCCGCGCCTGCAGCTGGAAGCGGCCGGACATCCCGTGCGCGTCCCGGAAATCGCGCAGCGTGGACCCGCCCAGCGCCAGCGCCTGCGCCAGCGTGTCGCGAATGGCCGCCGCCAGCAAAGCGCTGCGTGGGCGGCTCAGGGCGTCGCTGCGGGTGCGCGGGTCGATGGCCGCGGTGTGCAGGGCTTCGCAGGCGTAGATGTTGCCGGCGCCCACCACGATGTCGCCACCCAGCAAAGCGGTTTTCACGGCCACGCGCCGACGCTTCAGTGCGGCGTGCAGGTAGAGGCCGGTGAACGCCGGATCAAAGGGTTCGATCCCCAGGCCGCCCAGCAGCTTGCCCGCCGGGCCGCTGGCCAGGTCGGGCGACCACACCACCGCCCCAAAGCGCCGCGGGTCGGTGAGGCGCAGCACGCCACGCGTGGTGTGCAGGTCGAAGTGATCGTGTGCGCCGGGCGCCGCCAGTCGAGCCCCGTCGTCAAACGCCAGCGAGCCCGACATGCCCAGGTGCATCAGCAGCCCGCCGCGCTCGAGCGGCAGCCACAGGTACTTGCCCCGCCGGCTCACGGCACCAACCTGGTGACCGATCAGGCCCGCCGGGTCGCAGCCCAGCGGCCAACGCAAGGGTTTGCCCAGGCGCACGGCCAGCACGCGGGCGCCCTCGATGCGGTCGGCAAAACTCTGGCGGGTGATCTCGACCTCGGGCAACTCAGGCATCGGGGAATTATCCCGAAGCGGCCGGGTCCATCGGGTGCGGACCCGCGCAGCGCAAGGGCGGTGGGCCCCCTCTAGAATGCAAAACGAGCCACAGGAGCCCACCATGCCCGCCTCAGTTCCCGATCAGACAGCGCGCTCCGCCTCACCCGGGCATGCCCGCTTCGGCTGGGGCGGCCTGGCGTTGGCGGCCGCGCTGGCCTGCGGCAGCGCGGGGGCCCAGACGGCCCCGTCCACCGACCTGGACCGCGCCGTGGCGGCCAAGGCCGACGTCGAGAATTCATCGCTCGACGCCACCCTGTTCTACCAACTGCTGATCGGCGAGATGGAGCTCCGCGCCGGCGCGCCCGGGTCTGCCTTCGAGCTGATCCTGGACGCCGCCCGCAAGGAAAAGGACGAGCAGCTGTTCAAGCGCGCCACCGACATCGCCCTGCAAGCCCGGGCCGGTGACCAGGCGGTGGTGGCGGCCCGCGCCTGGCGGACCACGGTCCCGGAGTCGCTGGACGCGCACCGCTACCTGATCCAGCTGCTCGTGGCGCTGAACAAGCCGGCCGAAACCGCCGAGCCACTGAAGTCGCTGCTGCAGCTGACGCCCGCGGGCGAGAGAACGCCGTTGATCAACTCGCTGCCGCGCTTCTACGCCACGGCCGCCGACCGCAAGGCCGTGCCGCCGCTGCTGGAGCAGGTGCTCGAGCCCTACCGCAGCAACCCGGTCACCCGCATCGCGGTGCTGCAGGCGCTGGCCGGCAGCTGGCTGGCCGCCGAAGAGCCCGCCAAGGCGCTGGACCTGGCGCGCCAGGCCCAACAGCTTGAACCCGCGTCCGACGCGCCCGCCCTGCTGGCCCTTCAAATGCTGCCCGGCACCCCCGCCGCCGAAGAACTGGTCCTCGCCCACCTGAAGGCCCGTCCCGACAACAGCGGCCTGCGCATGCTGTACGCCCGCGTGCTCAGCGGCGCCCAGCGCTACGTCGAGGCCATCGCCCAGCTTGAGACCGTGACCCGCACCGACCCGAAACGGGGTTCGCCCTGGCTGACGCTGGGCGCGCTGCAGTTGGAGCTGAAGCAATCGAAGGCGGCCACCGAATCGCTGAAGCAGTTTCTCGCCGTGACCGACGCCGACGGCAGCGCCGCGGCCGCCGAGCCCCGCGATGACGACGAACCCAGCACCGTCGAACAGGCCCGAACCCAGGCTTGGCTCATGCTGGCCCAATCCGCCGAGCAGCAAGGGGACTTCAAGGCGGCGGAGTCCTGGCTGTCCAAGGTGGACAACCCGCAACGCCTGCTTGACGTGCAACAGCGCCGCGCCTCTCTGCTGGCACGGCAAGGCAAGGTCAAGGAAGCCAGGGCGCTCATCAGCCAGCTGCCGGAGCGCGACGCCGAGGCCGCCCGCGCCAAGGTGTTCGCCGAGGCCCAGTTGCTGCGCGAAGCCAAGCTGTGGAAGGACGCGTTCGACGTGCTCGGCCGTGGGCTGGACCGCTTTGCCAACGACACCGACCTGATGTACGAGCAGTCGATGCTGGCCGAGAAGCTCAACCGCCTCGACGAGATGGAGCGCCTGCTGCGCAAGGTCATCGAGCTCAAGCCGGACCACCACCACGCTTACAACGCACTGGGCTACTCGCTGGCCGAGCGCAAGGTGCGCCTGCCAGAGGCCAAGCAACT
Source organism: Hydrogenophaga intermedia (assembly GCA_943370175.1). GTDB lineage: Bacteria > Pseudomonadota > Gammaproteobacteria > Burkholderiales > Burkholderiaceae_C > Ideonella_A > Ideonella_A intermedia_A. Next base: position 14,134 of record CALRPU020000006.1, read on the forward strand.
GATTCAGAAGGCCTTGAGCCTGGCACCTGGTGACCCCTTCATCACCGACAGCCTGGGCTGGGTGGAGTACCGCCTGGGCAACACCCAGGAGGCGCTGCGCTTGCTGCGCGAGGCCTACAAGAGCCGGCCGGACACCGAGATCGGCGCGCACCTGGGTGAAGTGCTGTGGGTCAGCGGTCAGACCGACGAAGCCCGGCGCATCTGGCGCGAGGCGCGTGGCCGCGACGCGGCCAATGACGTGCTGCGAGAAACCCTGGCCCGGCTGCGCGCGGACCTGTGATCGGACTGTCGCGCGCGTGCGGCTTGGTGGCGGCCGTGGCCCTGGTGGCAGGCTGCGCCACGCGTCCCATCGCCCCATTGGCCGCGAACGAGCAAGTCGTGACCGGCCGGCTGGCGGTGCGCATCGCCGCTCACGGCCCATCGGCCGAGCGCGCGGCCACGATGAGCTTCGAATTGCGCGGCGCCCCCACCGTCGGCCGGCTGGACCTCAGCACGCCGCTGGGCAGCACGGTGGCGCAGGCGCGCTGGTCACCCGGCGAGGTGGTGCTGAGCACGCCGCAGGGCGACCAGCGCTTTGCCGATCTGGACAGTCTGAGCCGCGAAACCCTGGGCGAGGTGGTGCCGGTGGCCGCCCTGTTCGATTGGCTGCGCGGGCGTCCCTGGCCCGGCGCCGCCCACCAGGGCCTGGGCACGGGCTTCGAGCAGCTCGGCTGGCGGGTCGACCTGAGCAGGCTGCCGGATGGCCAGGTGCTGGCCACCCGCGACGCGGCGCCCAAGGTGACGGTGCGCGCCCTTGTCGATCCTTCCTGACAACGCCGTTCAGTCCACCCGCCACCCATGGCCTTGCACTCGCTTCACGACGTCCCCGCCCCCGCCAAGCTCAACCTGTTCCTGCACGTGGTGGGCCGGCGAGAGGATGGCTACCACCTGCTGCAATCGGTCTTCGTGCTGATCGACTGGTGCGACACCCTGCACTTCGAACGGCGCAGCGACGGCCGCCTGACGCGCGAAGACCTGAGCACCCCGCTGCCCGATGACGACTTGTGCTTGCGCGCCGCGCGGGCCCTGCAGGCCGCCACCGGCTGCACGCTGGGCGCGCACATCGCCATCGACAAGCAGGTGCCCAGCGGCGCAGGACTGGGCGGCGGCAGCTCCGACGCCGCCAGCACCCTGCTCGCCTTGAACCGGCTGTGGGGCCTGGGCCTGCCACGGGCGAGTCTGCTGCAGATCGCGCTGGGGCTCGGTGCGGACGTGCCCTTTTTCGTGGGCGGACACAACGCCTGGGTCGAAGGCATTGGCGAGCGGCTGCACCCCATCGCGACACCCGCGCAGTGGCTCGCCGTGGTCAAGCCGGGCACCAGCATCGAGACCCGATCCATTTTTGGCAGTCCCCTGCTGGCGCGCGACACAGAAGCTGCTATACTCTCGGGCTTTCTTGCATGCGACGGGTTGGCGCAGCTTGCTGAAGGTTACGGCCGCAATGATTTGCAGCCGCCAGCCGAAGCGGCATGCCACGAAGTCACCGAAGTGTGTCGTTGGTTGGAGGCGCAATTTGGCAACAGCCGCATGTCCGGTTCGGGCAGCGCGGTGTTTGCAAGAGCAGGTTTGAGATTGAACAGCGACGGCACCGAGCGCCCACCCACGGCGACACTCCCGCAGGCACTGCCAGCGGGCTGGGTGGGCAGGATGTGCCGAAGCCTTGAAAGCCATCCCCTTGTGGAATGGATTCAGGACTGATCGCTGGGCAGCCACGCTGCCAAGGTTAAGGCCATCGACCTCGTCGGTGGCCTGTGTAGGGGAGTCGCCAAGTTGGTTAAGGCATCGGATTTTGATTCCGACATGCGAGGGTTCGAGTCCTTCCTCCCCTGCCACTTCTGATTGTTTCCCGGAGCTTGTTCCCGGCCGGCCGCCTAGCTGACGTCGCGAGCGCGCCGGGGCCGGACTGAAAGGAAGCCCCTTGCTTCCCGAGAGCCTCGACGGAGGAAACGTGCTGTTCAACACCGTGCTGTTCACTGGCAACGCCAACCCGGCGCTGGGCCAGGAGATCGCCAGCCAACTTGGCATCGAACTCGGTCGCGCCAAGGTCGGCCGGTTCTCCGACGGTGAAGTCGACGTCGAGATCCAACAGAACGTTCGCGCCCGGGACATCTTCGTGGTGCAGCCGACCTGCGCACCGACGAACGAGAACCTGATGGAGCTGTGCATCATGGTCGATGCGCTGAAGCGCGCCTCCGCCCGCCGCGTCACAGCCGTCATCCCGTACTTCGGTTACGCACGCCAGGACCGCCGCCCCCGCTCCACCCGCGTGCCGATCAGCGCCAAGGTGGTGGCCAACATGCTGGAAGCCGTCGGCGTCGAGCGCCTGCTGACGATGGACCTGCACGCCGACCAGATCCAGGGCTTTTTCAACATCCCGGTCGACAACATCTACGCCTCGCCCGTGCTGCTGTCCGACCTGCAAGGCAAGCGCTACAGCGACCTCGTGGTCGTGTCGCCTGACGTGGGCGGCGTGGTGCGCGCCCGGGCGCTGGCCAAGCAACTGGGCTGCGACCTGGCCATCATCGACAAGCGTCGCCCCAAGGCGAATGTCTCGGAAGTGATGCACGTCATCGGCGAGATCGACGGCCGCAACTGCGTGATCATGGACGACATGATCGACACCGCCGGCACGCTGGTGAAGGCGGCCGAGGTGCTGAAGGAGCGCGGCGCCAAAAGCGTCTACGCCTATTGCACGCACGCGGTGTTTTCCGGCCCGGCGATCGAGCGCATCAAAGCGTCGGCGCTGGATGAAGTCGTCATCACCAACACCATCCCGCTGAACGACGCCGGACGCATCTGCGCCAAGGTGCGCCAGCTGTCGGTGGCTTTCCTGTTCGCCGAAACCATCCGCCGGATCTCCGATGGTGAGTCGGTGACTTCCTTGTTCGCGGAGCAGAACAACAACTTCTGAGCCGCAACACCTGCGGTCCGCCTGCACCCCAGGCGGTCTGCAACGCGGGGCCTCACGGCCCTTCCTTGGGCGCCTGGTCGCGGGCACCCTCATCCATTGGAGTCACACATGAAATTCGTCGCTTACGAGCGCAGTCTGAAGGGGACCGGAGCGAGCCGCCGCCTTCGACTCGCCAACAAGGTGCCGGGCATCGTCTTTGGTGCAGGCGAGCCCGCCATGATCGAGCTCGATCACAACGCGCTGTTCTTCGCCCTGAAGAAGGAAGCCTTCCATTCGTCCATCCTGGAGATGGAACTGAACGGCAAGACCGAGCAGGTGCTGCTGCGTGACCAGCAGATGCACCCGTTCAAGCCGCTGGTGCTGCACGTCGACTTCCAGCGCGTGGACTCGACCACCAAGATCGTGAAGAAGGTGCCCCTGCACTTCACCGGCGAAGAAAACTCGCCGGCCGTCAAGATCGACAAGTGCCTGATCAACCACGTGGTCACCGAGCTGCGCATCGCCTGCCTGGCCTCGGCCCTGCCCGAGTTCCTGGAAGTCGACCTGAGCACCCTGGCCAAGGGCCAGTCCCTGCACGTGAACGACATCAAGCTGCCGGCCGGCATCAAGGTCGTCACTCAGGGCAAGCCGAACCCGGTCATCGTGTCGGTCGTCAACCCGGCTGAAGAAGAAGAGATCGCACCGGTCGTCGTGGCCCCCGCCGCTGAAAAGGGCAAGGCCAAGAAGAGCGAGAAGCAGAACAAGAAGTGAGTCCCTTCGGTGGACGCGCCCCCAGCGCGCGACCACCGTGTCTCACCCTCCACAGCCCCACCTCGGTGGGGCTTTTTTCTGGCGCCTCCCTTTTCATAATCGACACCATGATTCGCTTGCTGGTTGGCCTGGGCAACCCCGGGACTGAGTACGAGGACACGCGCCACAACGCCGGCTTCTGGTTCGTCGACGAGGTCGCGCGCCGGCTCAAGGTGGGTCTCGCGCCCGACCGCAGCCACTTCGGCCTGTCGGCCCGCGCCACCACCCCCGACGGCCCGCTGTGGCTGTTGCAACCCATGACCTACATGAACTTGTCGGGCAAGTCGGTCGCCGCACTGGCGCGCTTCTACAAGATCGCACCGGAAGACATCCTGGTTGCCCACGACGAGCTGGACCTGTTGCCCGGCCATCTCAAACTCAAGCGTGGCGGCAGCCACGCCGGACACAACGGCCTGAAGGACATCCAAGCCCAGCTGGGCAGCCCCGATTTCTGGCGCCTGCGCCTGGGCATCGGTCACCCCGGCGTTCGCGCCGAAGTGGCCCACCATGTGCTGCGCAAGCCCCCACTGACCGAGCGCCAGGCCATCGACGACGCGATCCGCCAGGCGCTGAGCGCGTGGGACCTGCTGGAAGCCGGCGACATGGACAAGGCGATCGTCAAGTTGCACGGCAAGCCGCAGCGACCCAACAAGCCGCCGCCGACCAAGCCGCCTGCTGACGCCACCCCGCCCGCTGCGGCCTCTGCCGGGGTCACTCCCGCCACACCACCGACCCACCCCCCACCCAAGGACTGACATGGCCAAGGCCCCACGCGCGCCGCACCCAGCCGCCAGGTTGACCAACGCCTTGACCGCGACGATGGCCTTCTTGACGATGGTCGCGCCGCACGCGGCGGCACAAACCGTGTGGCGTTGCGGCGCCGACGGCAACAGCTACAGCGAGCGACCGTGCGAGGACACCGGCCGAACCGTCGACGTGCGCAACCCCCGCAACACGAACGAGCTCGCGCAGGCCCATGCCGAGGCACGCCAATGGCAGGCCGCTGCCCAGCGCATGGCCACCGACCGCGAAGCCCGCGACCGGGCCAACCCCCCGCTGGGTCCGACCGCACTCAACGCCCCGCGAAACGACTCCGCCCGCACAGCGACTCGCGCCGGCCGCCGTGACAACACTGAGAATCAAGCCAACGAGCGCCGCAACGCGCGCCGAAAGAAGGTGCATGGCCTCGACCCGGCGCAGGGCTTCATCGCGTTCGCACCGGGGGACGAGGCCTCGGTTGGAGCGCGCGGACGATCACCCACCGGGTCAAAGCCGCGCTGAACGCACCGCCCATCCGCCCCAGTCCTTGCGGCGGTCGCCCTCCTGAGGCGGCGCCACCAGCCACTTCAGGCGCCCTCGCCCCCCGTCTTGGCCCCCGCGCCCGCCTGCAGGCGGCGGTACTTCGCCCACAGGCTGTCCTGCGACTCCAGGTGATGGGGGTTCAGCGGGATGCAGGCAACCGGGCACACCTGCACACATTGCGGCTCGGAAAAATGACCCACGCACTCGGTGCAGCGGCCCGGGTCGATCTCATAGATCTCCGCACCCATCGAAATGGCCTGGTTGGGGCACTCGGGCTCGCACACATCGCAGTTGATGCATTCGTCGGTGATCATCAAGGCCATGGTCGGGTCCCGGGGGTCAGCTGTCGCCGGCCTTCACACGCTGCTTCAACCGGTCCAGCACGGAAGGTGACACGAATTTCGAGACATCACCGCTCAAGGTGGCAATCTCGCGAACAAAGGTACCGGACACGAACTGATACTGGTCGCTGGGGGTCAGGAACACGGTCTCGACGTCGGGCATCAGCTGGCGGTTCATGCCGGCCATCTGGAACTCGTACTCGAAGTCGCTGACGGCCCGCAGACCGCGCACCACCACCTTGCCGCCATGGTGCACGACGAAGTCGCGCAGCAGGCCGCGAAACGGAATGACCTCGACGTTCGGGTACTTCGCAGCCAGTTCGATGGCGATGTCCAGGCGCTCGTCCAGCGTGAACATGGTGCGCTTGTGGTGGCCGGCGGCCACCGCCACGATCAAGCGCTCGAACAGTCGGCTCGCCCGGCGCATCAGGTCCTCATGGCCCAGGGTCATCGGGTCGAAGGTGCCGGGATAGACCGCAGTGAGGCGTGTGACGGAGGTCATGGCGGGCTCCCGCAAGCAAGTGAAGGTGAATGGATCAGGCCGGCGGCCGCAGTGTAGCCGCGGGGCGAGGCCGACTCGGCTTGCGACGCGCTCGCACGTCCGGCACGCCGCAAGGCTCAGCCGGCCACACGCTGAAGCAGGTGGAAATGCACCTGCCCGGCCCGACCGGCCCGGTGCAGCCGCAGCCCCAGCGCCGGCAAGGCGCCTTCGTCACAGGGGCGATCGGCCTCAAGGTAGATGAAGCCGCCATCGACCACGCACGGCACGGCCGCACGCAGCGCCGGGTCGAACAGCTCGGCATCGAATGGCGGGTCCAGGAAGACCAGCTCGACGCTGCCACGCGCCAAGCCGCCCAGGGCCACCAGGGCATCGCGCTGCTCGATGCGCAAGCCCACCGCCTTCAGTCGCCCGGCCAACGCACGCAGCCCGCGGGCCAGCACCGCGTCACGCTCGATCAGCAGGACCTCGGCAGCACCGCGCGACGCGGCCTCGAAGCCGAGCGCACCGGTCCCGGCGAAGGCGTCCACGCAGCGCCAGCCGTCCAGGTCCTGACCGAGCCAGTTGAACAGGGTCTCCCGCACCCGGTCGGGCGTCGGGCGCAGACCGGGGCGGTCGGCCACGGGCAGTTTGGTGCGCTTCCATTGGCCACCGATGATGCGCACCTCGTGCGGCAACCGCGGGCCCACAGCGGCCCGGGCGGGGCGACCGCCCGTCATTGGCGAACCGGGATGCCGTCGCGCGCCATCATCGCCTTGGCCTGGCCCACGGTGAACTCGCCGTAGTGGAAGATGCTGGCGGCCAGCACGGCGTCTGCCCCGCCCACGCGGATGCCTTCGCACAGGTGCTCCAAGGCGCCCACGCCACCGGAGGCGATCACCGGCACGCTCACCGCGTCGCTGACGGCGCGCGTCAAGGCGAGGTCGAAGCCCACCTTGGTGCCATCGCGGTCCATGCTGGTCAGCAGGATCTCGCCCGCGCCTTCTTGCACCATGCGCTGCGCCCAGGCCACGGCGTCCAGGCCCGTGTTCTTGCGGCCGCCATGGGAGTAGACGTCCCAGCCCGGTCCCCGGGCGCCCAGGTCGTCGCCCTCGCGGCGCTTGGCGTCGATGGCCACCACAATGGCCTGCGCGCCGTACTTGGCCGAGGCGTCGTGGATCAACTGCGGGTTGGCGATGGCCGCCGAGTTGAAGCTGACTTTGTCCGCCCCCGCGTTCAGCAGGCGGCGCACGTCGGCCACGGTGCGCACGCCCCCGCCCACGGTCAACGGGATGAAGACCTGCGACGCCACCGCCTCGATGATGTGCAAGATCAGGTCGCGGCCGTCGCTGGTGGCGGTGATGTCGAGGAAGGTCAGCTCGTCGGCGCCCTGGTCGTTGTAGCGCGCGGCGATTTCCACCGGGTCACCGGCGTCGCGCAGTTCGAGGAAGTTGACGCCTTTGACCACCCGGCCCCCGGTGACGTCGAGGCAGGGAATGATGCGTTTGGCGAGCATCAGGCGCCGATCAGCTCGTCGGCACGCAACTGCGCGGCGGCGAAATCGAGGTCGCCGGTGTAGATGGCCCGGCCGCAGATGACGCCGCCAATGCCCTGGTCGGCCACCGCGCACAGGCGCTCGATGTCGGCCAGGTTGCTGAGGCCGCCCGAGGCAATCACCGGCATCGTCAGTGCTTGCGCCAGCTTCACGGTGGCGTCGATGTTGATGCCGCTGAGCATGCCGTCGCGACCGATGTCGGTGTAGATGACGCCTTCGACGCCGTAGTCCTCGAACTTCTTGGCCAGGTCGACCACCTCGTGGCCGGTCAGCTTGCTCCAGCCGTCGGTGGCGACCTTGCCGTCACGCGCGTCCAGGCCCACGATGATGTGGCCGCCAAAGGCGCTGCAAGCGTCGCGCAGGAAACCGGGGTTCTTCACCGCGGCGGTGCCGATGATGATGTAGCTCAGGCCGTCGTCGAGGTAGCGCTCGATGGTGTCGAGATCACGGATGCCACCGCCCAGCTGCACCGGGATCTCGTCGCCCACTTCGGCCAGGATCGACTTGATCGCCGCCTCGTTGACCGGCTTGCCGGCAAAGGCCCCGTTCAGGTCGACCAGGTGCAGGCGCCGCGCGCCGGCGTCCAGCCACCGCCGCGCCATGGCGGCCGGGTCGTCGCCGAAGGACGTGGCTTCGTTCATGTCACCTTGTTTCAGGCGGACGCATTTACCGTCCTTGAGGTCGATGGCAGGGATCAGCAGCATGGCCGAAGGGCAGGGCAGTGAGGGAGAAGGGGCGACGGCAGCGTCGTGGCGGAATGAAGCGGGAACCGATCAATCTGGCGAGAACTGATGCGCATGCGGCGCTCAGGACCAGGATGCTTCGGCCATGCGAAGTCAGGGGTTCCAGTGCAGGAAGTTGCGATAAAGCGCGAGCCCGTGGGCCGCGCTCTTTTCGGGGTGAAACTGCGTCGCAAAAATGTTATCCCGGGCCAGCGCGCAGGTAAAGCGCTCACCGTACTCGGTTTCACCTGCACTGTGGCGCGGGTCGGACGGCCGCGCGTAATAGCTGTGCACGAAGTAGAAATAAGCCCCATCGGGGACGCCCGCCCACACCGGGTGAGGCGCGGTCTGCAGCACCTGGTTCCAGCCCATCTGCGGCACCTTGTAGCGGCTGCCGTCGGGCTGGGTGCGGCCGTCCAGCTGAAAGCGCCGGACGTCGCCCGGGATCAGCCCCAGGCCCTCGGTCGGACCCTCCTCGCTGCGCGACAGCAGCATCTGCATGCCCACGCACACGCCCATCATTGGCTTGCGGGCGGCGGCGTCGAGCACCGCGTCGCGCAGGCCGGACTCGGCCAGTTCGCGCATGCAGTCGGGCATCGCGCCCTGGCCGGGCAGCACGATGCGCTCGGCCGCGTGCACCTCGTCAGGCCGGGAGGTGACGATCACCTGGACGCCCGCATCGGCCGCCACGTGCATCACCGCCTGGGACACCGAACGCAGGTTGCCCATGCCGTAGTCGACGACGGCGACGGTCCTCATGCGGCCCCCGTCACAACGACCCCTTGGTCGAGGGGATCACGCCCGCCGCACGCGGGTCGATCTCCACCGCCATGCGCACGGCCCGCGCGAAGGCCTTGAAGATGGTCTCGCACTGGTGGTGGGCGTTGTCGCCGTGCAGGTTGTCGATGTGCAGCGTGACGCCGGCGTGGTTCACGAAGCCCTGAAAGAACTCGTAGACGAGCTGGGTGTCCAGGCCGCCGATCATGCCGCTGGTGAACTTCACCCGCATGTGCAACCCCGGCCGGCCGGAAAAGTCGACCACCACGCGCGACAGCGCCTCGTCCAGCGGCACGTAGGCGTGGCCATAGCGGCGCAGGCCCTTCTTGTCGCCCACGGCGCGCGCCATGGCCTGGCCGAGGGTGATGCCCACGTCCTCCACCGTGTGGTGGCCGTCGATGTGCAGGTCGCCGGCGCACTCGATGTCCAGGTCGATCAGGCCATGGCGGGCGATCTGGTCGAGCATGTGGTCGAAGAAGCCGATGCCGGTGGCGAGCTTGGACGCGCCGCTGCCGTCCAGGTCGATGGCCACGCGGATGCGGGTTTCGGCGGTGTCGCGCCGCACTTCGACGGCGCGCGCGGGGGTGGGGGTGCTCATGCGGTGGCGTCCTGCAGGGCCGCGGCAAAGGCGGCCAGGGTCTGGGTATTCTCGTCGGGCGTGCCCACCGTGATGCGCAGGCAGTTGGCCAGCAATGGGTGCAGCGCGGACACGTTCTTGATCAGCACGCCACGCGCCTTCATGCCCGCAAACACGCGCGCCGCGTCGGGCACGCGCACCAGCACCATGTTGGCTTCGCTCGGGAACGGCGTGACACCCGCATGGGCTCGCAGCGCGCTGAAGAGCCGAGCCCGCTCCGCGCGGATCAGGTCCGCCTGGCGAGCGTACTCATCGGCATGCGCGAGGGCGAACAAGGCGGCCTCGCAATTCAGCACGCTGATGTTGAAGGGCGGGCGCAGCTTGTCGACTTCGGCAATCAGCGCCTGCCGGCCGATCAGGTAGCCAATGCGCACCCCGGCCAGTCCGAACTTGCTCATGGTGCGCATCAGCAGCACGTGGTCGTGACGCTGCAAGCGCGCCAGCGAGTCGCGCGAGGCAAAGGGCTGGTAAGCCTCGTCCATCACCACCAGGCCCGGGGCGGCTTCAATGATGGCGTCGATGGCGTCGTCGTCCCACAGGTTCGCGGTGGGGTTGTTCGGGTACGCCAGGTAGACCAGCGCGGGCTGGTGCTCGCGGACGGCGGCCAGCATCGCCGCGGTGTCCAGCCGGAAATCAGGCGTGGTGGGCACGCCGACGAAACGCAGGCCCTGCAGCTTCGCGCTCATCTCGTACATCACGAAGCCGGGCACCGGCGCGAGGATGGTGTGCAGGCCCGCCGCACCCACCAGCGGGTTGGCCACGGCCAGCGTCAGCAAGCTGATCAGTTCGTCCGAGCCATTGCCCAGCATGATGTCGTTGCCGGCGGGCATCTGCGCATGGCGGGCCAGCTCGGCGCGCAGCACGTCGCCGCGCTCGGCCGGGTAGCGGTTCAGCGCCACCTCGGCCAGCCTCGCGCCCAGCGCCTCGCGCAGGGCGGGCGGCAGGCCGAAGGGGTTCTCCATGGTGTCCACCTTCACGAAGCCCACGCTGGGCTGCACCGCGTAGGCATGCATGCCCTGCACGTCGGCTCGGAGGAAGCGGCGCATGCGGTCGGCGAGGGCGGGGGTCATGGGAAGGGGGCTCGTTGGCGGTCGGGGTGGGGACAAAAGAAAGTCCGAACCAGGGTCTTGGCGGGACTGGCGTCGGGTGTGGCGCGTTGAAGTTCGAAAGGGCCTCAGCCTGCCGAGTCGTCCAGGCGCATCTCGGCCGCGCGCGCGTGCGCCTGCAGGCCTTCACCGTGCGCGAGCACCGAGGCAATGCGGCCCAGCGGCTGCGCGCCAGCGCGGCTGACTTCGATCAGGCTGCTGCGCTTCTGGAAGTCATAGACACCCAATGGCGACGAGAAGCGCGCCGTGCCCGACGTCGGCAACACGTGGTTCGGCCCGGCGCAGTAGTCGCCCAGGCTTTCACTGGTGAAGGCGCCCAGAAAAATCGCCCCGGCATGGCGCAGCAGCGGCTCCCAGCGGTGCGGGTCGGCGGAGCTGACCTCGAGGTGCTCGGGCGCGATGCGGTTGCTGATGGCGCAGGCCTCCTCCATCGAGCGCGTGTGGATCAAGGCCCCCCGCCCTTCCAGGGACGCGCGGATCACGGCCTGGCGCGGCATCTCCGGCAGCAGCCGGTCGATGGCGGCCTGCACCTGGGCGATGTAGCCCGCGTCGGGGCACAGCAGGATGCTTTGCGCCAGCTCGTCGTGCTCGGCCTGGCTGAACAGGTCCATCGCCACCCAGTCGGCCGGCGTGCTGCCGTCGGCCAGCACCAAAATCTCGCTGGGACCGGCAATCATGTCGATGCCGACCTTGCCGAACACGCGCCGCTTGGCGGCCGCCACATAGGCGTTGCCCGGGCCGGTGATCTTGTCGACCGCCGGGATGGTGGCCGTGCCGTAGGCCAGCGCGCCCACCGCCTGGGCGCCACCGATGGTGAAGGCGCGGTCCACGCCGGCCACGGCGGCGGCGGCCAGCACCAGGGCATTGCGCTCGCCGCGCGGCGTGGGCACGACCATGATGATCTCGCCCACGCCCGCGACCTTGGCCGGCACCGCATTCATCAGCACGCTGGACGGGTAGGCCGCTTTGCCACCGGGCACGTAGATGCCCACCCGGTCCAGCGGCGTGACCTTCTGACCGAGCAGGCTGCCGTCGTCGTCGCGGTAGGTCCAGCTGCGGCCGCAGGCCTCCAACTGGCGCTCGTGGTAGCTGCGCACACGGCGCGCGGCGGCCTCCAGCGCCTCGCGCTGCACCGCCGGAATGCTGGCCAGCGCGGCCTGCAATTCGGCCTGGGTCAATTCCATCGCCGCCATGTGGGCCACGTCCAGCGCGTCGAAACGGCGGGTGTACTCCAGCACGGCGGCGTCGCCGCGCTGCTGCACGTCGGCCAGGATCTCGGCCACGCGCTGCTCGATGGCCTGGTCGGTGGCGTCCGACCAATGCAGCACCTGCTGGAAGCGCGGCTCGAACTCGGCGTCCGCGGTGGACAGGCGGGTGATCTTGACGGGCGGGGAACTGCTCATGACCGGGCCTCGATGGCAACAGAAAACGCGTCAATGATCGCGCGGATGCGTTCGCGCTTGAGCTTCAGGGACGCCTGGTTGACCACCAGGCGCGAGGAGATCCGCATGATTTCCTCGACCTCCACCAACCGGTTCGCCTTCAGCGTGCTGCCGGTGGACACCAGGTCGACGATGGCCTCGGCCAGGCCCGTCAGCGGCGCCAGCTCCATCGAGCCGTACAACTTGATCAGGTCGACGTGGACGCCCTTGTCCGAGAAGTGCTCGCGCGCAATCTGCGTGTACTTGGTGGCCACGCGGATTCGCGAGCCCTGCTTGACGGCGCTGGCATAGTCGAAGTCGCTGCGCACGGCCACGCTCATGCGGCATTTGGCGATCTGCAGGTCCAGCGGCTGGTACAGGCCCTCGCCGCCGTGTTCGATCAGCGTGTCCTTGCCGCACACGCCCAGGTCGGCGCCGCCGTGCTGCACGTAGGTGGGCACGTCGCTGGCGCGCACCAGCACCACCTGCACGTCGGGCCGGTTGGTGCCGATGATCAACTTGCGGGATTTTTCGGGGTCCTCCGAGACCTCGATGCCAGCCGCCTTCAGCAGCGGCAGCGTCTCGTCGAAGATGCGCCCTTTGGACAGGGCCAGCGTGATCATGGCCTCGCTCATGCGCCGCCGCCCACGCGCTCGATGCGCGCGCCGATGCCGCGCAGCTTGGCTTCCATCCGGTCGTAGCCGCGGTCCAGGTGGTAGATGCGGTCCACCGTGGTCTGCCCCTCGGCCACCAGGCCGGCGATGACCAGGCTGGCCGAGGCACGCAAGTCGGTGGCCATCACCGCCGCCCCCGACAAGCGCGCCACGCCGTGCACCACCGCCGTGTGGCCATCGACCTCGATGCGCGCGCCCAGGCGCATCAGCTCGTTGACGTGCATGAAGCGGTTCTCGAAGATGGTCTCCGTGACCCGCGCCGTGCCCTCGGCGATGCAGTTCAGCGCCATGAACTGCGCCTGCATGTCGGTCGGAAAGGCCGGGTACTCGCTGGTGCGGAAACTGACCGCGCGCAGGCGTTGCGGGCCGCGCACGCGAATCCAGTCATCGCCAGCGTCGATCTGGGCGCCGGCGTCGCGCAGCTTTTCGATCACCACTTCCAGGTGCGAGGCGTCGGCGCGGCGCAGGACCACGTCGCCCCCGGCCGCCGCCACGGCGCACAGGAAGGTGCCGGCCTCGATGCGGTCGGGCACGATGCGGTGGCTCGCGCCGTGCAGGCGGTCCACGCCCTGGATGCGGATGCGGCTGGTGCCGTGGCCCTCGATCTGCGCGCCCATCGCGATCAACATCTTGGCGAGGTCGGGGATTTCAGGCTCCTGGGCAGCGTTCTCCAGCACGGTCTCGCCTTCGGCCAGCGTGGCGGCCATCAACAGGTTTTCGGTGCCAGTGACGGTGACCATGTCGGTGGTGATGCGTGCGCCTTTCAGGCGCTTCGCTTCGGCCAGGATGTAGCCGTGCTCGACCTTGATGTCGGCGCCCATCGCCTGCAGGCCCTTGATGTGCTGGTCCACCGGCCGCGAACCGATGGCGCAACCCCCGGGCAGCGACACCGTGGCGCGGCCGAAGCGCGTCAGCAACGGGCCCAGCACCAGGATGGACGCGCGCATGGTCTTGACCAGTTCGTAGGGCGCCTCGGGCTGGTCGACCTGGCTGGCGTCCAGCGCGACCTCGTCGTCGGCCTCGCCCTGCCGCTCGGCCTTCACGCCCATGTTGCGCAGCAGCTTGAGCGTGGTGCTCACGTCTTGCAGCTTGGGCACGTTGCTCAACGTGACCGGTTCGGCGCTGAGCAGGGCGGCGCAGAGCTCGGGCAGGGCAGCGTTCTTGGCGCCGGACACCGTCACCTCGCCTTCAAGCCGATGACCGCCGTGTATCAGGAGTTGGTCCATGGGTGTGGACGGTGCGACGTCGCCTGGACCACCGGCACTGCGGGCGCAGCACCGAGGGTCGCAGGCGAGCCTGCGACCGAAGATCAGTGGTGGTGGGTGGAGGCGGTGGCCGATGCGGCGCTGGACGCCCATTCGGCCGGGGTCAGCGTCTTCATCGACAGCGCGTGGATCTGCTCGCGCATGCGGTCACCGAGGGCGCGGTAGACGCGCTGATGGCGGGCGATGCGGCTGGCGCCCTCGAACTCGGGCGACACGATGGTGGCGAAGAAATGCCGGCCATCGCCTTCCACCACGAGGTGCTCGCAGTGCAGGCCTTGCGCGATGAAACGCTCGACGTCGGCGGGGGTGGGCTCGGCCATGATGCGGTGAATTCTACCGGCAAGCCTCGGCACAGGCTTGCGGACGGCTTCAATGGCGGATCTTGTAGCCGATGCGCAGCAGGTTCAGTGCAATGCCGGCCACCACCACGAAGCTCGTGCCGACCACGCCCAGGCTGACCCACGGGGACACGTCGCTGACGCCGAAGAAGCCGCGGCGAAAGCCATCGATCATGTAGAAAAAAGGATTCAGGTGGCTCACGCCCTGCCAGAACGGCGGCAGCGAGTGCACCGAATAGAACACCCCGGCCAAGAAGGTCATCGGCATGACGATGAAATTCTGGAACGCCGCCATCTGGTCGAATTTTTCGGCCCACAGCCCGGCGATCAGTCCCAGTGAGCCCATCAGCCCGGCGCCCAGCAAAGCGAACACCACGATCCACCACGGCTCGGCAGCGTGCAGTGGCGCGAACCACAGCGTGGCCAGCAGCACGCCCGTGCCCACCGCCAGGCCCCGCACCATCGACGCGCCCACATAGGCGACGAACCACGCCCAGTGCGACAGCGGCGCCACCAGCAGGAAGACCAGGTTGCCGGTGACCTTGCTCTGGATGAGCGACGAACTGCTGTTGGCGAAGGCGTTCTGAAGCACGCTCATCATCACCAGCCCCGGCACAAGGAAGCTGGTGTAGCCCACAGTGTCGTAGACCTTCACATGGTCTTCCAGCACATGGCCGAAGATCAGCAGGTACAGCACGGCGGTCAGCACCGGCGCGCCCACGGTCTGGAAACTCACCTTCCAGAAACGCAGCACCTCCTTGTAAAGCAAGGTGCTGGCGCCCGACAGCAGGCCGCCACCGCGGCTGGCCAAGGGGGTGTTCATGCCAGGGCCTCCGCGCGGGCTTCGCCCTGCATGATGGTGAGAAACACGTCCTCCAGGTCGGCGCGGCCGATTTCCAGGTCTTCGGGCGTGATGCCGGCCTCGCGCAGCCGCGCCAGCAGTTGCTCGACCTCGCGCGCGTCGTGGGCGGTGAGCTGCACGATGCGGCCGGTGACGCGCGCCGAGGCGCGCATGGATTCCGGCAGGGGCGTGTCGGTCTTGAAGCGCAGCATGGTGCTGGCCGTGCCCGCGAGCAGCGCCGAGGTGCTGTTCAAGGCGACCACGCGGCCGAGCTTGAGCATCGCGATGCGGCCGCACAGGGCCTCGGCCTCTTCGAGGTAGTGGGTGGTCAGCAGCACGGTGTGGCCTTGCTTGTTCAGCCGGGCGATGAACTGCCACAGCGTCTGCCGCAACTCCACGTCCACGCCGGCGGTGGGCTCGTCCAGCACGATGACGGGCGGGCGGTGCACCAGGGCCTGGGCCACCAGCACCCGGCGCTTCATGCCGCCAGACAGTTGGCGCATGTTGGCGTTCGCCTTGTCGGACAGGCCCAGCTCGTGCAGCACCTCGTCGATCCAGGCGTCGTTGCCGCGCACGCCGAAGTAGCCGCTTTGAATGCGCAAGGTTTCGCGCACGCTGAAGAACGGGTCGAAGACCAGTTCCTGCGGGACGATGCCCAGGCTGCGGCGGGCGGCGGCGAAATCGGCGGCGACGTCGTGGCCCAGCACCGTGACGCGGCCCGAGCTGGCGCGCGACAGCCCGGCCAGGATGCTGATCAGGCTGGTCTTGCCCGCCCCATTGGGGCCGAGCAGCCCGAAGAACTCACCCGGCTGGATGTCGAAGCTGACGTGGTCCAGCGCGTGCACCTGCCGCCCCCCGCCTGAATAAGTCTTGCTGACGTCCTGAAACGAGATCGCGGCGGTGTTTGGCATGGAGCCGCGGATTGTAGGCAGCAGCCCGGATTCGCGCCGGTGCCCGAGTGCCCCTGGGAAAGCCGCCAATGGCCGGGCGCTGGCTTGGTGCTAGATTGCCCGCACCGGGCTCGCCCGCCCCACCGCGCCATCCTCGCCCGCCACCCGCCAGCCCATGGCCCCCACGACCAAGAAGCCTCGCCGCACGGCGGAACGCATCCTCGAGGTCACGCTCGACTTGTTCAACCGCTTCGGCGAGCCGAACGTGTCGACGACGCTGATTTCGGCCGAGCTGAACATCAGCCCAGGCAACCTGTATTACCACTACCCGGCCAAGGACGAGCTGATCAACAGCCTGTTCGACCGCTACGAGCGCGCGCTGAACGAGCTGCTGCAAGCCGCCGACGGCGTGCGCAACGTCGAGGACGCCTGGTTCTTCTTCCACACGCTGTTCGAGCTGATCTGGACCTACCGCTTCCTTTACCGCGACCTGAACGACCTGCTGTCGAAGAACCGGCGGCTGGAAACGCATTTCCAGTTCGTTCTGAAGAACAAGTCGCGCGCGGTGCGCAGCGTGCTCAGCGGCCTGGCGCGCGGCAGCGGCCTGAGCATCGAGGCCCGCGACACCGACCCCGTGGCCACCGCGATGGTGGTCGTGCTGACCTACTGGCTGAGTTACGAGTACGTGCGCGACCCGCGCCACGCGCTCGAGCCGGACAGCGCCGGCGCGTCGATGATGCGCGGCGCCTTCCACGTGCTCAGCCTGCTCACCCCTTTCCTGGAGCCGGCGCAGAAGCAGCATCTGATGGGCCTCGTCGGCCCGTACGTCAGTGCGCCGTGACGCCCCACCCCCCGACAACCCCAACGGAGACCCAGCCCATGGCCAAGTGGACCGCCTTTCCCCACGACAACGCCGACTACACCTTTGACGCGGCGACGCTCAAGAAGAAGTGGGCGCGCCTGCACCAGGGCGACGCCGAACCGCTGCCCAAGGACGCGACGGTGCTGGCGGCCTGGGCGCTGTTCCATGCGGGCGAGTTCCAGAAGGCCACCGAGGCCGGCCTGAAGGCCGGCGGGGCGGGCGTGACGGTGGCCAACAAGGCCCAGGCGATCTACGCCACCTACCTGGAAAAGTCGGACAAGACCAAGCTGGCCTTGTTCCAGGAGGTGGCCGACCGCGCCGAAGCGCAAGCCGCCGCCGAGCCCGACAACCCCAACGCCCACTACCTGCTGGCCTACGCGCTGGGCCGCTACAGCCAGGGCATCAGCGTGGCCAAGGCCTTGTCGCAAGGCCTGGGCGCCAAGGTCAAGGGCGCGCTGGAGCGTTGCATTGCCCTGCAGCCCAAGCACGCCGATGCCCACATCACGCTGGGCGCCTTCCATGCCGAGGTCATCGACAAGGTGGGCTCGCTGCTGGGCCGCACGCAAGGCGCCAGCAAGGACACCGGCCTGGCCATGTTCAAGACCGCGCTGAAGCTGAACCCGGCGTCGCCGATTGCCATGATCGAGTACGCCAACGGCATGGTCATGCTCGAAGGGGACAAAAAGATGAAGGAGGCCACCAAGCTGTACGAGCAGGCGGCCGCCTGCGAGCCCATGGACGCGATGGAGCGGCTGGACGTGGAGATGGCCCGGGCCGAATTGGAGGGGTAGAGCCTCCAGCCGCTGCGCGCGCCGGGTGGCCAAGGTCTTCTGCTCAGGCCTTGAGGTACTCGGCGTTGATGCCTTGCCAGCGGGCCAGGTGTCGGCCGGCGGCGTCGGGGTGGTGGTCGAGCAGGCGGTCGGCGGCGGCACGGGCGTGCTCGACCAGGCCGATGTCCTCGTTCAGGTCGGCGAAGCGCAGCAACGGCGCGCCGGACTGCCGGGCGCCCAGGAACTCGCCAGGGCCGCGGATCTCCAGGTCGCGGCGCGCAATCTCGAAGCCATCGTTGGTCTCGGCCATCGAGCGCAGCCGGGCTTTGCCGGTGTCCGACAGCGGGCCGGTGTACAGCAGCACGCACACGCTGGCCACCGCGCCACGCCCCACCCGCCCGCGCAGCTGGTGCAGCTGGCTCAGGCCGAAGCGCTCGGCGTGCTCGATCACCATCAGGCTGGCGTTGGGCACGTCCACGCCGACTTCGATGACCGTGGTGCTGACCAGCAACGCCATCTCCCCGCCCGAGAACAGCGACATCACCGCCGCCTTTTCGTTGGCCGGCATGCGGCCGTGCAGCAGCCCGACCATCGTGCCTGGCAGCGCCTCGCTGAGCTGCTGGTGGGTGGCGGTGGCGTTCTGCAGGTCGATGTGCTCGCTTTCCTCGATCAGCGGGCACACCCAGTAGACCTGCCGGCCGCGCTGCACCTCGGCGGCGATGGTGGCGATCACGTCGTCGCGGCGGCCATCGCTGAAGACCTTGGTGACGATGGGCGTGCGCCCGGGCGGCAGCTCGTCAATGGTGCTGATGTCCAGGTCGGCGAACAGCGTCATCGCCAAGGTGCGCGGGATCGGCGTGGCGCTCATCATCAGCAGGTGGGGCTCCAGTGGCCCGTCGGGGCCCGATTGCTGGAGCTTGCGGCGCAGCGCCAGCCGCTGCGCCACGCCGAAGCGGTGCTGCTCGTCGATGATGGCCAGACCGAGCCGTGCGAAGCGCACGTCGTCCTGAATCACCGCGTGGGTGCCAACCACCAGGCGGGCCTCGCCGCTGGCCACCCGCTCGACCATCTCGCGCCGGGCGCGGCCCTTGCGGCTCCCGGTCAACCAGGCGATGCCAATGCCCAGCGGTTCCAGCCAGCCGACGAGTTTGCGGAAGTGCTGTTCGGCCAGCAGCTCGGTCGGCGCCATCAGTGCGCACTGCCAACCGTCGTGCATGACCAGCGCCGCGGCCAGCGCCGCCACCACGGTCTTGCCCGAGCCCACGTCGCCCTGCAGCAGCCGGTGCATGGGCACGGCGAGGTGGTCGTGACCCGCGGCCGGCCGGCCCAGGTCGGCGGCAATCTCCTCGACCACGCGGCGCTGCGCCGACGTCAATGAAAACGGCAGCGCGGCCAGCAAGCGTTCCTGCAGGCCGCCGCGCTGCAGCGAGAAGCGGGGCGCGCGCTGCAGCGCGCGTTCACGCTGGGCCTGGCGCTGCGACAGCTGCTGCGCCAGCAGCTCGTCGAACTTCAGGCGCTGCCACGCCGGTTGGTCGCGGTTTTCGATCTCGTCGGCCGACAAACCGGCGCCCGGGTGGTGCAGCCACTGCAGGCTGTCGCGCAGGCTGGGCAAGCCCGGGGGCACGGTGCCGGCGGGCAGCACCTCGCGCAGGTCGGCGCGCTGCAGGCCGCTGGCCACCGCGCGGCGCAAGTAGGCTTGCGGCAACGCAGCGCTGGTCGGGTAGACGGGCGTCAGGCTGGTGGCCAGCGGCGTCTGGTCGGTCACCGCCTTGAAGACCGGGTGGACCATCTCCAGACCGAAGAAGCCGCCGCGGGCTTCGCCGCGCACGCGCACCCGCTGGCCCGGCATCAATGTCTTCTGGTGGCTGGGATAGAAATGCAGGAAGCGCAGCACCAGCGTGCCGCTGTCGTCGGCCAGGCGAACCACCAGCTGCCGACGGCCACGCAACTGCACTTCGGCCGATTCGACCGTGCCCTCGACCTGCAGGTTGTCGCCATCGCGCAACGTGCCAATGGGCGTCAGGCGGGTCTCGTCCTCGTAGCGCAGCGGCAGGTGCAGGGCCAGGTCGATGTCGCGGCGCAGGCCCAGTTTGTCCATGGCCTTCTGCGGGGCCGACAGCGCCTTGGCGCCGGTGGAAGCCACTGCCTTGGTGACCGATCCGGAGACCGGAGGGGTCGGAGCGGTGGCGTCGGGGGTCGACATCGCCGGATTGTGCCGTTGCAATTGACAGGGACAAACGGCCCAAGTGAGGGGTCGTTCAACCGACAGGTGAGCGCTTGAAACGCCTAAGCTTCGGTTGCCCGGCTTTGGCCGACGCCTTCGACCCTGCCACGACCTGCTTCGCCACCACCCATGCCGACGTCTGCAAGGAACCCGGCTTGAGCACCCAGCCACCCTCCCATGGCGGTCTGCCATCGCCTCCGCTGCCCGCGTTGTGGGCGGCGGCGGCCTTGGGCGTCGCGGCCGCCGGCGTGGCAGCGTGGGACGGCAGCGCGCCACTGGCCGCGGCACTGGCCGGCGCCAGCGCGGCGGCGGCGGGTTGGGCGGTGCGCCGCGCCCGGGTGGCCCACCGCCAGGCCGTTGAGCTGGCGGCCTACCTGCGCCATGTCGCGACCGACGGCCCTGTGGACCAGCGGCTGCTGCCGGCACCGGCGAACCAGATCGACCTGGGCATGCCCGTCAATGCCCTGCTCGACGACATCGCGCGACGGGACCGCGAGCTGCTGCAAACCCAGCGCGACGCCGACCGCCGCGTCGACGAAGACACCCGCGCCTTGCAGGCCGAACGCAATGAGGCGGCGGCGGCTTCGCAGGCCAAGACCCGCTTCCTGGCCAACATGAGCCATGAATTGCGCACGCCGCTGAATGGCGTGATCGGCGCGGCCCAGCTGCTGCGCGACGGTCACCCCAACCCGCAGGAACAGGCCCACCTGATCGACGCCATCCGCAGCAGCGGCGCCAACCTGCTGAGCCTGATCGAGAACATCCTCGACCTCTCGCGCATCGAGTCGGGTGCGCTTGAGCTGAAGCCCAGCGATTTCAATCTCGTCGACTGCGTCGAGTCGGCGCTGGCCACGACCTCCGTGGCGGCGCGCGCCAAGCGGCTGGACATGGCGTGCATCGTCGAGCCCGACGTGCCGGCCTGGCGCCACGGGGACGCGCCACGGCTTCGCCAAATCCTGCTGAACCTGCTTGGCAACGCGGTCAAATTCACGCCGATGGGCGAGGTGGTGCTCACGGTGACGCGTGGCCGCGGGCCGGACGCGGTGCGCTTCACGGTGCGCGACACCGGCATCGGCATGGCCGCCGAGGCCTTGCCGCTGGTGTTCGACCCCTTCCGTCAGGCCGACGACGGCATCCATCGGCGCTTTGGTGGCAGCGGCCTGGGCCTGGCCATCTCGCGGCAGCTGGTCGACGCCATGGACGGTCGCATCCGCGTCACCAGCGCGCTCGGCGAAGGCACGCAGTTCGACGTCGAACTGCCGCTGCCCATGGCCCAGCAAACCCCGCCCGACCCGCCCCCGCTGGACCAGCGGGTGCTGGTCTTCGAGCCCCACGACGCCAGCGCCCAGGCCCTGCTGGCGCAGCTGGCGCGGCTCGGCTGCACAGGGGTGCGCTGCCGCACCGCCGAGGACGTGCGCCACAGCGTGGGCGCGGCCGCGCCCAACAGCCGTCCCTGGCTGCTGGTGGCCACCGACGCCGAGGACACCCTGCACTTCGTCGAGGACTCGATGGCCTGGATCGACCCCGAACGCGTGATCGGCATGACCCAGGTCGAGTCGCACGAAGCCGATGCCGCTCGCGAGCACTTCCAGATGGCCCGCAGCGTGGTCAAGCCGGTGCTGCGCTCATCGCTGGTGAGCCGGCTGGGCGCGGTGGCCAACGAACCCGACGCCCCGCGCCACCCCGACAGCGGCCCCATCACGGCCTTCAGCACCGTGCCCGCGGCCCTGGCGGCCAAACATGTGCTCGTCGTCGAAGACGACCGCCTGAACCAGACCATCGTGTGCAGCATGCTGCACAACGCGGGCTACACCACCACGGCGGCCGACGGCGGCCTGCAAGCCCTGGACCTGATGTCGCGTCAGGTGTTCGACCTGGTGCTGATGGACTGGCAAATGCCCGACATGGACGGGCTGGAAGTGACCCGGCGCATCCGCGCGGGCGCGGCGGGTCGCTACGGGCGCATCGTGCCCATCGTGGCGCTGACGGCCAACGCCTTCGCCGAAGACCGCGCGGCCTGCCTGGCCGCGGGCATGAACGACTTCCTGACCAAGCCGGTGCTCGCGTCCAAGCTGATCGAGACCGCCCAGCGCTGGACCAGCCTGCCCGGCGGCACCGACGAGGCCGAGTCGCTCAGCAACTTCGCCGACCTGTACTGAGCGACGCGGTGGGCCGCGGACGCTGGCCTCGCGTGGAACAATCGCGCCCCGATGACCCGCCCCAGCCCGCCCCCTGCCGCGTCGCCTGCAACGGCACCCACCGCGCCGCCCGACCACACCCTGTCGGACTTCGACTTTGAACTGCCCGATTCGCTGATCGCCCAGCACCCGTCGGCCGAGCGCAGCGGGTCGCGCTTGCTCGATGGACGGCCGCTGCCCGGTTTGCACCACGTCTTCCGCGAATTGCCCACGCTGCTGTCGCCGGGCGACCTGGTTGTGTTCAACAACACCCGGGTCATCAAAGCCCGCCTGCTCGGCCACAAGGCCAGCGGCGGCTCGGTGGAGGCGCTGGTCGAGCGCGTGCTGACGGGCCACGAGGTGTTGATGCACTTGCGCGCCAGCAAGTCGCCAAAGGCCGGCGCCATGGTGCGCTTCGTGTCCGGTGACGGGCTGAGCCATTTCGACGCCACCGTGCTGGGCCGCAGCGGGCCGGGCGACGCGCTGTTTCACCTGCGTTTTCCCGGCGAGCCGCACGCGCTGCTGGAACGCCACGGCCACGTGCCCTTGCCGCCTTACATCACCCACAGCGACGGCGCCGACGATGAACGCCGCTACCAGACCGTGTTGGCGCGCCACCCCGGGGCCGTGGCCGCGCCCACCGCCGCGCTGCATTTCGACGACGCGCTGCTGGCCGCGTTGACCGACCGCGGCGTGGCCCGCACCGAGCTGACGCTGCACGTGGGCGCGGGCACCTTTCAGCCGGTGCGCACCGAGCGACTGACCGATCACAAGATGCACAGCGAGCGCTATGCGCTGAGCGCCGACACCGTGGCCGCCATCGCCGCCTGCCGGGCGCGCGGCGGTCAGGTGGTGGCCGTGGGCACCACCACGCTGCGGGCGCTCGAGTCCGCCGCCCGCGACGCCGCCGCGCAAGGCCGGCCGCTGGCCCCGGTCGATGGGGAGACCGACATCTTCATCACCCCGGGCTTCCCGTTCCGCGTGGTCGACCGCCTGGTGACCAACTTCCACCTGCCCAAGAGCACGCTGATGATGCTGGTGAGTGCCTTTGCCGGCCACGCTCACGTGATGGCGCTGTACCGCCAGGCCATTGCCGAGCGCTACCGCTTCTTCAGCTACGGGGACGCGATGCTGCTGCAGCGCGCGGCGGCGGGCCCGGGCGCGTGACTGCCCGCCGGGGGGCTCAGCCCTTGCCGCTGTAGCCCGGGCTTTGCAGTTCGTGGTAGCGGTGGCGGGCGCGGGCTTCGTCCATGCGCATGCCGCTGCGGATCGCCTGGCGGATCTGGCCTTCGTGGGTGGCGATGTCCTCGGCAATGTCCAGCACCTCGATGGCGCGGTCCTTCGGGATGCAGACCACGCCATCCGGGTCGCCGCGCAGGATGTCGCCGGGATTCACGGTCACGCCACCCAGGATGATCGGCACCTGCAGGCCCGCCAGCTGGATGCGGCCCTTGCCGGTGCGCATCCAGTGGCCCACGCTGAAGATGGGGTAGTTCAGCTCGCGGCACAGCGCCACGTCGCGGTTGATGCCATCGATCACCGTGCCGGCCATGCCACGGCGGTGGGCCATTTCGGTCAGGATGTTGCCCCAGGTGCCCACGTCCTCGCGGCCGCGGTTGTCAATGGCGATCACGCTGCCGGGGGCCACGTCGTCGATGTACTCGCCGACATTGCCGGTGCCATCGGTGGCTGGGCGGTACAGCACGGTGAAGGCGCGGCCGGCCAGACGAAAGCCCGGGTCGCGGCCTTGCAGCCGCTGGCATTGGCCGGGGATGTTCAGGCGGTCCAGCGCGTCGCTGAGGGTGGCGCAGTCCTGCCGCGCGGCGCGTGCCACGTCGGCGTCGAAGTCGGGGATGGGTCGGGTGGTCATGGCGTGGGCGGGCGGCTTCAGTCCACCGTGATCTTGGCGCCGCGAATGACCTTGGACCAATAGTCCAGGTCGGTGCGCACCTGTTGGTCCAGCTGCGCCGGCGTCTGGTAGCGGATTTCAACGCCCGCGGCGTCGGTGGCGCGCCGAACGTCGGCCGTCTGCAGGCTCTGCTGGGTGGCCGCGCTCAGCTTGGCCACCACGTCGGCCGGGGTGCCGGCCGGCGCGAACAAAGCCACCCAGGCCTCCAGCTCGAAGTTGGGAAAGCCCGCCTCGCCGGTGGTCGGCACATTGGGCAACAAGGGGTGGCGGGTCTTCGCGGCCACGGCCAGCGCGCGCAGCTTGCCGGCCTGCACCTGGCCCATCAGCGACGGCGGCGTGGCGATGGTCATCTGCACGTTGCCCGCCACCACGTCTTGCATGGCCGGGCCGGCGCCCTTGTAGGGCACGTGCACCACGTCGATCTTGGTCTGCTGCTTGAACAGCTCCATGCCCACGTGCGGCACCGAGCCGTTGCCCGAGGTGGCGTAGTTCAACTTGCCGGGGTTGGCGCGGGCGTAGTCGACCAGTTCCTTCAGCGTGTTGACCGGCACCGAGGGGTGCACGGCCACCACGTGGGGCGACACCACCAGCATCGCCACCGGGGCGAAATCGCGCACCGGGTCCCAGGCCAGCTTGTCGAACATCGAGGGGTTGCCGACGTGGAACATCGAGTAACCCACGAGCAGCGTGTGGCCGTCCGCCTTCGACTTGGCCACCGCCGTGGCGGCGATGTTGCCGCTGGCCCCGGCCTTGTTGTCGACCACGATGGTCTGGCCAAGCCCTTTGCCCAGACTGGGGCTGACGATGCGGGCCACTTGGTCCAGGATGCCGCCGGGCGGCACGGGCACCACCAGCGTCACTGGGCGATCGGGGAAACTCTGGGCCACGGCCGAGATGGCGGTGAATGCGAGGGCGGCGGCGGCCGCAAAGCGGGACATCAGCATGGTGAGGATCGTCTCCAAAGTATCAATGTTGCATTGTGATATTTTCTGGTAGCTTATGGACATGCAGAGCACGGCGTCAAGTGCAGAAGAACCCTCGGGCGCAAGCCTGACCGAGCGCATCCGCGCGGCGGTGGAGGCCGACATCCTGGCCGGCACGCTGGCGCCGGGCGAGGCCATCGACGACAAGGCGCTGGGACTGGCCTTCGGCGTGTCGCGCACGCCGGTGCGCGAGGCCTTGTTGCTGCTGTCGGCGCAGGGCCTGGTGGACATCGCACCGCGCGCCGGCATCCGCGTGCGCAAGCCCTCCGCGACCGAACTGGTGGCGCTGCTGGAGGGGCTGGCCGAGCTGGAGGCCGCGTGCACCCGGCTGGCCGCGCTGCGCATGGACGAGGCCCAACGCCACGCGCTGGAGCGCGCCCGCGAGGCCACTCAGGCTGCCGCTGGCACCGGTGACCGCGGCGCCTACACCCGCGCCAACGAGGACTTCCACGGGCTGCTGCAGCGTGGCAGCGGCAACCCGGTGCTGGTGGCGCAGCTGCACGCCATGCGCAACCGGCTGTCGGCGTTCCGACGGCGGGTGATGGAGCAACCCGGCCGCCTGGCCGCGGCCAGCCGAGAACACGCGCTGATCGTCGACGCCGTGCGTCTGGGCGACGCCGACGCCGCCGCCCAGGCCATGCGCGAACACATCCTGCGCAAGGGCCGCGCGGTGGCCGACCTGGTGCTGGTGCACGGCGGCTGAGCGCGGTCGCGCCGCGCCGAGCGCCATGGGCCGGGCGGGTGCGGCGAGGGGCCCCCGCAGGGGCCTCGGCGACAATCCCCGGCATGCTCGATTTCACCTTGCTCAAGACCGAGGGCCATGCGCGCCGCGGCCGCATGCGTCTGAACCACGGCGTGGTGGAAACGCCCATCTTCATGCCCGTGGGCACTTACGGCACGGTCAAGGGCGTGATGCCGCGCTCACTCGACGAGATGGGCGCGCAAATCATCCTCGGCAACACCTTCCACCTGTGGATGCGACCGGGCCTGGGCATCCTGAAGCAGTTCGGCGGGCTGCACGGCTTCGAGCGTTGGCACAAGCCCATCCTGACCGACAGCGGTGGCTTTCAGGTGTGGTCGCTCGGCGGCAGCGACGGCAAGGGCCGCAAGATCACCGAAGAGGGCGTGCGCTTTTCGTCACCGGTCAACGGCGACAAGCTGTTCCTGACGCCCGAGGTGAGCATGCAGATCCAGCAGGTGCTGGACAGCGACATCGTCATGCAGTTCGACGAGTGCACGCCCTACGACGTGGGCGGGCGCATCACCACCGAAGGCGAGGCCCGAAGCTCGATGGCGCTGAGCCTGCGCTGGGCCAAGCGCTGCATCGACGAGTTCAAGCGACTGGAGAACCGCAACGCCTTGTTCGGCATCGTGCAAGGCGGCATGTTCGAGCACCTGCGCGACGAGTCGCTGGCTGGACTGGCCGACCTGGACCTGCCCGGCTACGCCATCGGCGGGCTGAGCGTGGGCGAGCCCAAGCCCGAGATGCGCCGCGTGCTGGCCCACATCGGCCACCGGCTGCCCGCCCACAAGCCGCGCTACCTGATGGGCGTGGGCACGCCCGAAGACCTGGTGGAGGGCGTGGCCGCGGGCATCGACATGTTCGACTGTGTGATGCCCACCCGCAACGCGCGCAACGGCCACCTGTTCACCCGCTTCGGCGACCTGAAGCTGCGCAACGCGCGCCACAAGACCGACGACGGCCCGATCGACATGAGCTGCCACTGTTACGCCTGCAAGGGCCAGACCTCGCCCGACGGCCACACCACTGGCGGCTTCAGCCGGGCCTACTTGCACCACCTGGACCGCTGTGGCGAAATGCTGGGCCCAATGCTGTGCACCATCCACAACCTGCACTACTACCTGAACCTGATGCGCGAAGTGCGCGAGGCGCTGGACGCCGGGCGCTTCGCGGCCTTCGTCGCGCAGTTCAAGGCCGACCGGGCGCGGGGGGTGTAGCGGCCGCGTCCAACAGCCGGGCCACGCGCTCGCGCAGCAAGGCGGGCGTTGCCTCGGCCGGTGCCACGGGCACGTCGGCCACCAGGCCCACGCGGCTCCACAGCCCCCGCCGGAACGGGCGCGTCATCGCCGCGCCTTCCACGCGCGAGAAGTACGAGCCCCACAGGTTGGTCAAGGCCATGGGCACCACCGGCACGGCGCGCAGCGCCAGCAGCTTCATCACGCCGCCCTTGAACTCGCCGAGCGAGCCGTCCTTGGTGATGCCGCCTTCGGGGAAGATGCACACCAGCTCGTCGTCGTGCAGAACGGCCCCGGCCTCGGCAAAGGCCCGCTCGTAGACCTGCGGGTCCTCGCGCTGGGGCGCGATCGGGATGGCCTTGGCCAACTTGAACATCCACCCGAGCACCGGAATCCTGAAGATCTGGTGGTCCATGATGAAGCGGATGGGGCGCGGGCTGGCGGCCATCAGCAGCACCGCGTCGACAAAGCTCACGTGGTTGCACACCAGGATCG
Organism: Hydrogenophaga intermedia; assembly: GCA_943370175.1. Taxonomy (GTDB): domain Bacteria; phylum Pseudomonadota; class Gammaproteobacteria; order Burkholderiales; family Burkholderiaceae_C; genus Ideonella_A; species Ideonella_A intermedia_A. The sequence goes on from CALRPU020000006.1 coordinate 41,617, forward strand.
CCGGGCCCTTGACCGGGATGTGGTGGTCGCCCTGCACCCGGTAGCGGTAAATGCACCGGCTGAGCACGAAGGCCAGGAAGCGCAGCAGGTACTCCGGCACCAGCATGAAGATGTAGAAGGCCACGACCGCGTTCAGCAGGCCGGTGAACAAGAACACCTGCGGCAGCGTGAACCCGGCCTTCAGCAGCACACCGACGATCAGCGAGCTGGCGATCATGAACAGGGCGTTCAGGATGTTGTTGGCCGCGATGATGCGCGCGCGGTGGCTGGGCTGCGAACGCAACTGGATCAGCGCGTACATCGGCACGCTGTACAACCCGGCAAACAGCGCCAGCAGCGCCAGGTCGGCCATCACGCGCCAATGCGCCGGCTGTGCGAGGAAGCGGGCCAGGCCCAGCGCCTCGGCGGGCGGCAGCGCGCGGGCGGCGAAGTACAGGTCGATGGAAAACACGCTCATGCCGATGGCGCCGAGCGGCACCAGGCCGATTTCCACATGGCGGCGGCTCAGCACCTCGCACAGCAAGGAGCCCACGCCGATGCCCACCGAAAACACCACCAGCAGCAAGGACGCCACCTGCTCGTTGCCGTGCAGCACGTCCTTGGCAAAGGCCGGGAACAGCGACAGGAACACCGCACCAAAGAACCACATCCACGAAATGCCCAGCAGCGAGCGGAACACCACGATGTTCTGCCGCGCCAGCATCAGGTTGCGCCAAGTCTCGGTGACCGGGTTCCAGTTGATGCGGATGCCCGGGTCGGTGCTGGGCGACGGCGGCACCGCCTGCGCCGTCAGCCGGCCCAGCACCGCCAACAGCACACAGGCCACCGCCACCCAGTGGCGGCCGACGTCGGGCACCGCCACCAGCAACCCGCCCGCCACCTGGCCCAGCAAAATGGCCACGAACGTGCCCATCTCGACCATGCCGTTGCCGCCGGTCAATTCACGCTCGTTCAGGTGCTGCGGCAGGTAGGCGAACTTGACCGGGCCGAAGATCGTGGAATGCAGGCCCATCAGGAAGACGCAGCCCAGCAGCAACGGCACATGGCTGACCCAGAAGCCGCAGGCGGCCAGCGCCATGATGGCGATCTCGAGGTTCTTGACGAATCGGATGACGCGGGTTTTGTCGTACTTGTCGGTGGCCTGCCCGGCCGTGGCCGAGAACAACAGGAACGGCAGGATGAACAAGGCGCCGATCACCAGGCCCGCCTCGGCCGGCTTCAGCCAGTCCAGTTGCAGCTGGTAGGTCACCATCACGGTGAAGGCGAACTTGAACAGGTTGTCGTTGCCGGCGCCCAGAAACTGGGTCCAGAAGAACGGCGCGAACCGGCGCTGGCCGAGCAGCGCAAACTGGTTGGGGTGCGGCGCCGGTGCGGGGTCGCCGCCGGGGGCGCTGGCGGCAGGGCGGTCGATGGTCTGGCTGCTCATGGGCGGGCTCTCCGTGGCGCGGCGGGGCGCCAGCGCACTGTAACGAGGTTGATGGCCAACGGGACGGTCAGCGGATGGTCAGGGCCGGCGCACCCCACGGGCTGCGCTGCAGCCAGCCGAAAACCGAGTCGACCGTGACGGTCTCGATGCGGTCGCTGAAGCGCTTGTCGTCGGGGTGGTCGTCAAAGGCCACGTTGGCGGCACTCACCCGCGCGCCCAGCCGGGTCAAGGCGCCCAGCCGCAAGGTGGTGGGCTCATAGCCTTGCAGCTTCAGCCAGGCTTGAGCGCGTTCGCGGTTGGTGGCGGCCGGGTCCTGGGCCATCGCCAGGGTTTCGATGGCCCACTGGTTGGACTGCTGGTAGCGCGTGGACCAGGGGTAGGCGACCATGTTGTACGCCGGCGTGTGCAGCCGCGCCAGGCGACGGTTGTCCTTCAGCACCGGCAGCAGCCGGGCCTGCAGGTCGGGGGCGAGCACCACCACGCCCGCTTCGAAGTCGAAGAGGTCGTCGAGAAAGAACTCGGCCAGCCCGTGACGGTACAGCGCCGCCTGCGCGCTGCCGCACTGGTTGAGCTTGTGGGCGACGCGCCAGGTGCCCGGCACGCCATGGCCATCACCCGCCGGGGTGTCTCGGTAAGCCAGGCCCAGGTGCGAGTAGCGCAGGCCATGGCGCCGCAGGTCCTGCCCAGCGCGGGCCAGCACCACCACCTGCGCGCCGGTGGCGTCGAGCGCCCGGGCGGTGTTCAGGGCCAGCGCCATCGCGCGCTCGACCGTGGCGGCCGTGGGGGCGCGGGCCTCACACGTTCGGCCGGCCAGGGCCGGGCCGGTGGCACCGGCCAAGGCCAGCGCCAGCGCGGCCGCGGCCGCCCAGCGGAACGCACCAGCGCGGGCGTTCACCGCGTCACCCGCTCGTTGTAGACCAACGCCGCGCCCACCTCGTTGGGGATGAAGGCGATGGCCCGACCCGCAGCCGACAGCACCCAGCCCGTGGCCACCGCCGACACCACCACGCCGGCCCCCACCGCCAGCGACGCGCCGCCCGCGGCTGCAGACGCCAGGGTGACGCTGAGTCGGGCCCCATCGGACGCGCGTTCCAGCACCCACACCGTGCCGGCGGCCGAGGCCTCGACCGCCACCACGGTCAGCACCACGCCGCCGGACAAGACCAGGGCCGGCGCCGCCACCGACACCGCGACGGGCAACAGCGACAAGGCGCTGGCGTCCGACGCCGTCGGCCCGTGGGCCCGGGCCGCCGGCAAAACCGCGGCCATCGTCAACGCCAGCGCGGCACAGGCAAGGCGGCGGCGCAGGGACAGAGGCCTTGAAAGGGACATTGACGTGGACGCCGACAGGGACGCCAGCATGGGCGTCGACCGGGGCACTGCAGGGATAGAAGCCATGGTCCTGATTCCAGGTGAGCCCGGCAGCGCCGGGCGGGGTTGAACATGGACGGCATCATGTCCAGCCCCCTGACGAGTATCAATCGCCACGGGGAGGGATGCAGCGAACGACGCCGAAAGTACCGCCCGGTGATACTTTCAATCTCAACCCACACCCCACCCAGCATGAGCAGCAGCCACGCCCTGATTCGCGCCTTGAAGTCCGAGCTGAAGGCCGCCGGCATCACCTACGCCGACCTGGCGCGTCAGCTGGGCATGGCCGAGTCCAGCATCAAGCGCATCTTCGCCAAGGGCGACATGCCGCTGTCGCGCATCGACGAGGTGCTGCGGGTGCTGAAGCTCGACTTCGCCGAGCTGGCCCGCAAGGTGGCCGACGAGCAGCCGCTGCGACACACGCTGACGCTGGCGCAGGAAAAGGCGGTGGTGGCCGACCGCCGCTTGCTGTTGATCGCGATCTGCTGCCTCAGCCAGTGGACCGTCGACCAGATGCTGGCGACCTACACCCTCAACGAGGCCGAGTGCCGTGCCTACCTCGCCGTGCTGGACCGCCTGGGCGTGATCGAGCTGCGCCCGCAGAACCGCTACCGCCTGAAGCTGTCCAAGACCTTCCGCTGGCTGCCGCACGGCCCGGTGATGGCCTTCTTCCGCGAGCACGTGGCGGCCGACTACTTCAACGGCGGCTTCGACGAGGAGGGCGAGCTGCTGATGCTGGTGCACGGCCAGATCGGCCTGAGCCTGGCCAACAGCTTCACCGAACGGCTGCAGCGCCTGGGCCAGGACTTCGCCCAGCAGCACTTGGCCGACCAGCGGCTGCCCGCCGACCAAAAGCGCGCCTACACGCTGGTGGTGGCCATGCGCTCGTGGCTGTTCGCGGCGTTCCAGGACCTGAAACGATGAAGGCCCCGCGCGCCGGTCAGGGCGCGCGGGGCCTTGGGTTGGGCGTCCGTTCAGCTTGCCGCGGAACGGACCCCACCGGGTCAGAACTGGTACTTCGCCGACACCTGGTAGGTGCGCCCCAGCGGGTTGTGGAAGCGGTCGTCGTAGCCGCGGGCCTGGAAGCGCGAGGTCTGGTTGGTGAACGGCGGGTCGGTGTCCAGCAGGTTCAGCACGCCGGCCTGCAGCGTCAGGTTCTTGACGCCGCGGTAGGTCACCGAGACGTCGAAGATCGAGTACGAGCCCACGGTGTTGGTGTTGAACGGCGCCGGCACGGCGTTCTGGTCGCGGTAGCCGCCCACGTAGCGGTTGGTCAGCTGGCCGCTCCACGACATGCCTTCCCAGCCCAGCGTGGTGACCTGCTGATAACGGATCACCGGGCCGGCGAACTGGGCGTTGTAGTTGCCCACCGGGTTGAACCAGCGGCCGCCCGGCTCGGTCTGGAATTCGTACTTGGACACGTACGAGCCGCGGGCCGACGCGGTGAAACGCCCGTAAGGCGTGGCGCCGCTGGCCCAGTTGGCCTGGATGTCCACGCCCTGGGTGCGCACGTCACCCAGGTTGGCGTTGGTGTCCAGGATGTAGGCCAGCGGGTCGCCGCCCGGCGTCTGGCAAGCGCCGATGGCGGCGCGGCGGTCGGCCGGCGCCTGGCTGCAGCGGATGAACAGGCTGGCGTACTTGGTGGGGTCCGCGAACACCGACTGCTCACCGATGGTGCTGATGGAGTTCTTCACGTAGTAACGCCAGAAGTCCAGGCCGAAGGAGAAGTTCTCCACCGGCTGCACCACGAAGCCCACCGTCCACGACTTCGACTCCTCCGGCTTCAGCGCCGTGTTGCCGCCGGTCAGGCGCTGGAACTGGATGCCGCAATCGCGCGAGGGCACCGCGCCGGCCGCCGGCACGCCACCTGGGCACAGCACCGGGTCGTTGAAGCGCGAGGCCGTGAAGGTGGTGGCGTTGGGCGCGTACAGCTGGGTCAGCGTCGGCGCGGTGAAGCCGGTGTTGATCGAGCCGCGCAGCACCACCGACTTGATCGGCTGATAGCGCAGCGACAGCTTGGGATTCACCGTGTCGCCGAAGTCGCTGTAGTTGTCCGCGCGCAGCGAGGCGCCCAGCTCCAGGCCCTTCATGATCGGCAGGCTCAGCTCGGCGGCCAGCGCGGTCACGTCGCGGTCGCCCTGGCGCACCGCGCCCGAGCCGGCCAGGCCCGAACTGGCGGCCTGGCTGACCTTGGCGATGTCGGTGTTGTAGACCATCTTCTCGGTGCGCAACTCCGTGCCCAGCGCCAGCGAGATCGGCCCTCCCGGCAGCCTGCCGAAAGTGCGGCTGGCGTTCGCGGACAGGCTGCTCAGCGTGGCCTCGCCATCCTGCACCTTGCCCAGCACCTGGTTCTCCTGCAAGTAGGCCAGGCCGGCGGCGGTCTGGTTGCCGAAGGGGTTCAGGAACGGCGCGCCGTTGAGTCCCGACACGCCATTGCGCAGCGCGACGGTGCGCGGGTAGCCATTCAGAAAATAGTTCTCGACCTTGGCGTTCGACCACAGCGCCGAGGCCTGGTAATCCCAACCCGCCAAGGTGCCATCCAGCGAGGCGATGAAACGCTGGGTGTTGTTCTCCTGCTCGCCGGAGCGCGCACCCAGCACCGTGGTGCGCCAGGCAATCGAGATGGGTTGCGTGCGGTTCAGCGCCGGGTCGGTGATCGGCGTGATGCCGTTGCCCGGGTAGAACGGGCTGGTCGGGAACATCGTCAAGCCGCCCTCGGGCGACGGGGCGATCTGGGTTTGCACCACGTTGCGCGACTTGAAATACTCCACCGACGCCGTGTGGCTCGGGTTCAGCACGAGGCTGCCCTTCAGGAACACCGAGGCCTGATCCTGGTTGGGCACGGTCTGGGTGAAGCCCTGGGTGTCCGCGCCGCAGCGGTTGGTGCCCAGGCCGACGACCGGCTGCGGGGCAAACAGCGAGGTGGGCGGCGCGCAGTTCGGCAGCGACGGGTTGGTGTTGGCGATCACCGTGGTGGTGCCGACCGTCTGGCTGTAGTTGGCGGGGAAGGTCGTCGGGCTCAGGCCATTGAAGCCGAGCGCGGGCAGGTAGGACGTCGACGAAAACGCGCGTTCGGTGCCGAGCATCGGCTTCTGCTGACGCAGGCTCACGCCGGCATACACGTTCCAGCCCTGGGTCGACAGGTCGCCCAAGCCGAACAGCAGGCTGCCGGTGGTGATGTCGCCACCGCGGCCGGTGGGGGCCTGGGTCTGGATGCCGACCTCGGCGCCCTTGTAGTCCTTGCGGGTGATGAAGTTGATCACGCCAGCGATGGCGTCGGTGCCGTAGGTGGCGGAGGCGCCGTCCGGCAGGGTTTCAATGCGTTCCACCGCCGACAGCGGCAGCGTGTTCAAGTCCACCGCGACACTGGCGAACGGGTTGGCCACGACGCGCTTGCCGTTGAGCAGCACCAGCGTGCGCTGAGCGCCGAGCGAGCGCAGGTCGGCGTAAGCCGCTGCCCCATTGGTGCCACTGACCGACCCCGAGGTCACCGTGCCGCCCTGGGCCTGGGTGATGAACTTGATCGCCTGTTCGGCGTTGGTCACACCCGCCTTCTGCAACTCGTCGATCTTGATCGTGACCACGGGCACCGAACCCTCGCCTTCGATGCGCCGGATCAAGGAGCCGGTCACTTCGACGCGGTCGAGGGCTTGTTGAGCGTAGGCCACGCCGCCGCTGAGGGCCGCCAGGGCAGCGAGCGAGGCGGAGTGGATGCGGTTGCGCCGGAGGCCGCGTTGGGCAAAGGTTTTCAGCATCAGGGTCCCTTGTTAGGTCGACTCGGTGGGGTGACTGGGTTGGAACTGACGACGTCAATCCCCCTCAGTTTGTGAATCAATGTTGCTGTCGTCACATCCCGTCGTCAAACCTCGCATTGGCGAATCGCGCAAGAACTGAGCCTGAATGTGCCCAATCCGCCACACTTTCGAGCCACCCGTCAGGGCTTACCCCGATCGAACCGCCACCACGGGCGCGCCCTCCATGGGGGCACGCATGGCATGGGCGTTGCTCGCACGTAAACTTGTTGGGCGATGTGGCCAACCACACGAGACCGCATCGCTTCGACGGCAAGCCGACCCCTGGCCTGTCACTTTTTCTCGGTCTCACACCCCTCTCGGAACCGACATGCTCAAGACCTTCCTCGGCCTGTCTGCATCGCTGATGTTCGCAGGCGCTGCCTTGGCCCAGACCGGCCAGGCCCCTGCACCGACCTCGGCCAGCCAGGCGCCCTTTCCGATCAAGGACTACATGCGCTACCCGGACTTCAGCACCCCAGTGCTGTCGCCGAATGGCCAGTACCTGGCCGTGCTCGTGCCAGTGAAAGACAAGTTCAATCTGGCGGTGCTGGACCTGGGCACCCGCAAGATCAATGTGCTCACGAGCATCGAGGCCTTCGACGTGCGCAACCCGCAATGGGTGGGCAACGATTACCTGATCTTCACGATGGGCCAGCTGAACTCGCCGTCCGGTCCGGGGCAGTTCGATGGCGGCGGCTTGTTCATGGTCGCCCGCGATGGCAAGTCGTCTCGCGGGCTGGCGCCAACCGTGCGTGAAATGCGCAACTCGGGACAGCGCGCGGGGCGCGGGATGTACCCCATCGCCCGAATTCCGGGCAGCAGCACGGAAGTGTTGATCGCCGGCAACCTCCGCTCGGGCGACTCCAGCGACGTCTACCGCCTGGACGTGACGACGGGCAAGACCACCCTGGTCAGCGTGGACCGCCCGCCGCGCGTGAACGGTTGGGTCCTCGATCGCAACCTCGTGCCGCGGGTCGCCATTTCCAGCGTCAAGGACGAACTGGAATCGATCGTCCATTTCCGCGAAACGGAAACCAGCCCGTGGGTCGAGTTGACCCGCATCAAGGGCTCGTCGATGACGGGCGGTGCCGACAAATTCGTGCCGCTGGCCTTCGACGAAGACAACAAGAACCTGCTGGTGGCGAGCAATGAGGGCCGCGACACGACGGCCATCTTCCGTTACGACGTCGCCGCCAAGAAGCTGGGCGAAATCGTGGCATCGCACCCGCGGTTTGACATGGGCGTGGACGCCATGGGCCAGCTGGTCAACGGCCTGGAGCTGTCAGAAAAGGACCGTTCGGTGCTGGGCTACTCGGTCAATGCCGAGCGGCCGCAGCAGGTGTGGACCAACGAAAGCTGGGCCAAGGTGCAGGCCATGGTGGACGGCGCGCTGCCCAACCGCGTCAACAAAATCCAGCGCACCTACTCCGACAAGAGCCTGATCACCTCGTACAGCGACCGCAGCTCGCCCGAGTATTTCCTGCTCGACGAGTCCAAGCGCACCATCGAGGAAGTCGCCAAAGGCATGTCGTGGTTGACCGACAAGCACCTGGTGGAACAGCGCAGCTTCATCCTGAAGACGCGCGACGGCCTGGAAATTCCCTCTTATTACTTCCTGCCGGCCAACTACAAGCCGGGCGACAAGCTGCCCACGGTCGTGCACATCCACGGCGGACCGTTCGCCCGCGCCGACAGCTGGGGCCCGCTGTGGCTGGGCGGCTTTGGCGTGGCCGAGGGCCAATTGCTGGCCTCGCGCGGCTATGCGGTGGTCGTGCCGAACTTCCGCGTGACGCCCGAAATGGGCAAGAAGATCTACCTGGCCGGCTACAACGCCATCGGCCGGCAGATGTCGGAAGACCACGAGGACGCCGCGAAGTGGGCGGTAGACCAGGGCTTCGCGGACCCGCAGCGCATGTGCATCTCGGGCGCCAGCTACGGTGGCTACGCCACGTTGCAAGCGCTGGCGAAGACGCCGGACCTGTTCAAGTGCGGCGTGGCAGGCCTGTCGGTCACCGACCTGGACCGGCAACTGACCTCGACCGCCGGCGACACGGCCTACAACACGGCGGGCCAGAAGTACTGGCGCGAGATCATCGGCGAGGACAAGGCCCCGGGCACGGCCAAGGCGGTGTCACCCCTGACCAACGCCAACAAGATCAAGGCGCCCGTGTTCTTCTACGCCGGTGCCGACGACATCCGCACCCCGCTGGAGCAGACCAACCTGATGGTCGATGCGCTTCGCCGCAACGGCCAGCAGCCTGAGGTGCTGATCAAGAAGGAAGAGGGCCACGGCTTCGGGCGGCTGGAGAACCGGATCGACATGTACGAGAAGATCCTGAAGTTCCTCGACACCCACATCGGCAGCAAGAAGTAAGTCGGCGCCAACCGGTCGCCACCAAAGAAAAAACCCCGGGCCGCGAAAGCGGCACCGGGGTTTTTTTGGGGCACTGCGCTGGAGGCGCGTCCGGGTTGCCCTGCAGCAACCCGGCGGCCTCGGCGTGAATTACATCTTGTAGTTCAGCGCGAAGCGGATCTGACGGCCACGCACGTCGTGCAGGCTGAAGTCGTACAGCGAGGTGCTGCTGAAGCCCGGGTCGTACGGCGGGGTCTTGTCGAGCACGTTGATCACCGAGGCGCTGACCGTGATGTTCTTGTTCACGACATAGCGGCCGAACAGGTCCAAGGTGGTGTACGAGCTCACACGCTCCGGGTAGACGCCGTTCTGGAAGCGCGGGTCCTGCGGCGTGAAGAACGACGCCGCCAGCAGCTGCTGGTACACGCTGTGCGTGTAATTCACACGGGTGGTGATGGACCACGGGCCCTTGTCCCAGTCCACCGCCACGGCCGCGCGAACGCGCGGGATCGTGTTCGAGCCACCGTTGGTGCCAGCGTATTCCACGCCGTCTTCCTTGAACGAGTTCACGTAGTTCAGGTTCAGCGTGGTGCCGAACTTGCCGTAGCTCGTCGTCGGGAACGTGAAGCGGGCGTCGATGTCGGCACCGGTCGTCACACGCGAATTCAGGTTCTGGTAGTTCGACAGAACCGTCACCACCTGGTTCGCGTTGTTCGGGTCGCGGATGACCGTCGCCGTCGACGGGCAAGGCGGGCCGTTCGGGCACGACTCGTCGACGATGTCCTGGAAGCTGCGCGAGGCCACCACGTCACGCCAGTTGATCCGGTACAGATCCAGGCTGACGTTGAAGTTCTTGCTCGGCTCCAGCACGATGCCCAAGGTGGAGCTGGTCGACTTCTCGGCCTTCAGGTTCGGGTTGCCCGCGAACACGCCCGAAATGTTGCGCGCCACGCCGTCTTGCGGGTCGATGACCGACGTGAAGAAGGTGGCAACAGACGGCGAGATCTCCGGCAGCGTCGGCGCACGGAAGCCCTTGCCCCAGTTGGCGCGGAACGCGACCACCGGCGACGGCGTCCACTTCAGGCCCACCTTCGGCGTCGTCGAGCTGCCGTAGTCGCTGTAGTTGTCATAGCGCAGCGCGAGCTGGCCTTCCAACGACTTGAAGATCGGCAGGCCCAGCTCGGTGAACAGTGCCGTGTTCTTGCGGCTGCCAGTGGTGGCGGTGATGCCCTGGCCCAGGATCTGGCCCGACTGCGCGAGCGCGTCCGGACGGTCGTTGAGCTTTTCCTGACGGTACTCGAGGCCCACGGCGAGGCCCACGGCGCCACCCGGCAGCTTGAGGCCGCTGAGTTCGGTGGACGCGCGGGTGTCAAAACCCGTCAGCTCGGACGTCGAGACACGCGGGAAGTTGACGCGGAAGGCGTTGCGCACCGCGTCGCTGTTGAGCGTCCAGCGATCCAGGTTGTACTGCGAGTTCAACGAGGTCGGGATCGGCGGCTGCGGGTTCGGCGACACGCCGAAGACGGCACTGGTGCCATTCAACGAGATGCGGTTCAGGTTGTTGGCCGTGACCTTGTTCTTCGAGTAGGTCAGGCCCGACTCGAGGTCCCAGCTGCCCAGCGTGTACTTCAAGCCCACCAGAAAACGCGAGGTGTCCGAGGTGATGTCGTTGTCACGCGTGCCCATGTCGTTCTGAACGCCGACGTAGCGGGCGCTCGTGTTGAACGGGTTGCCGGCCGAGCCGGGGGCAAAGTTGATGTTGTACGGGAACGGACGCAGGCCGGCAGGCGTCGACTGCAGACCCGTGGTGCCGGCGAAGAACGGCGCCTGGAAGGTCTGGAACGTCTCGGTGCGGCTCAGGCCCAGTTCGGCAAACGCCGTCGTGGTCGGCGAGATCTCATACGTGCCGCGGCCCAGGAAGCCCAGACGCTCGGTGCCCGGAAGCGCCGTGAACTGGTCCTTGAAATCGCGCGCGCAGAAGGTGTTGGTCGCGGCGGCCATGGCCGCGTTGGCGGCAGTCGGGGCGATCAAACCGCGGGCAACGGCTTGGGTGCCGTTCAGCACGAAGCCACCGTTGGCGGCGCAATCGGTGATCGCGCGGTAGGTGTTCGTCAGTGCACCGGCCGTGGTCAGCTGGCGCCAGGTGCCGCCGCCGGTCAGGCTTTCGAAGTTGCGGCCGCCCGATTCGCTGCGGAAGTCGCGCGACTGGGTGAACTTGGCATCGCTTTGCAGCAGCAGGTCGCGCTTGTAGTAGTCGACGACGCCGAAGACGTTGAACTTGTCCGCGCCGAGGTCACCAAAACCACCGCTCAGGCTGGCCCGGTAGTCGTTCTTGCCTTCAAACGAGCCGCCGCCCACGTTCAGCTCCAGGCCCTTGAAGTCGCGGCGCAGGATCACGTTGACCACGCCGGCGATGGCGTCGGAACCGTAAATGGCCGAGGCGCCGTCCTTCAGGATTTCCACGCGCTCCACGGCGCTGCTGGGGATGGCGTTCAGGTCAACGAAGCTGTCTTGCAGGTTCTGCGCGAAGCCGTAGCCGGTCATGCGGCGGCCGTTGATCAGCACCAGGGTCGTCTTCTGGCCCAGGCCGCGCAGCGAGATGCCGGCAGCGCCCGGGGCGAAGCTGTTGCTGAAGCTTTCGCCGAAGCTGCCCGAGTTGCCCGGGATGTTGCGCAGCACGTCGGCGATGGTCGGCTGGCCCGTGCGGGTGATCTGCTCGCGCGTGATCACTTCGACAGGTGCGACGGTTTCAGCGTTGATGCGCTTGATGTTGGAACCAGTGATTTCAACCCGCTGGAGGGTTTGCGGCTGGTTCGGAGTTTGTTGCTGTTGTGCAACGGCCGCGGTGGCGACGCCCCCCGCGAAGAGGGCGAGAACCGCACGGTTCACGGTCTTTAGACGAAACATTGGCACCCCTTATGGTCTTCGAGAACAACACGAAATATGTGAAAAAGTCCATTCCCGACAAGCACTTGTCTTGCCGCGGACCATTCGGAGGGGGAGATCGCCGACCGACCCACCCCCATCCAAGCTTTTCATCGTGCTGACACAGCGGCTCAGCGTCAAACCGGTTACGTGGGGTGCCGCACAGCCAGTTGACGCGGGTAAAGATTTACTGCAAGCGCGTTTCGGCGCAAAACATGCCGCGATGTCATCCCTCATCGGGATGATCAAAAGGCCCGGTGCGCACCCCCAGAAGAGGGAACGCCAGCGGGCATCGCCATCACACGGCGCGCTGCTCCAACAAGAAGTTGGCCCCGTCGTACTGACCCAACACGTCGGTCAACCACGGCAGCAGCGCCAGCAGCTCGTCGTGCAAGGTGTAGGGCGGGTTCAGGATGAACATGCCGCTGCCGGCCAGGCCGAAGCCCTGGGCGTCCGGGCGCTGCACCGTCAAGCGGGCGTGCAGCCAGCCCTTGGGCGCCATCGCCTCCAGGCGCTTGGGCAACTGCGCCGCCTCGACCTTCTGCACCTGCGGGTACCACACCATGTAGACGCCCTCGGGAAAGCGCTCCATGCCGTCGCGCAGCGCGCGCACGACGCGCGGGTAGTCGCCGTGCCCCTCGTAGCTCGGGTCCATCAGCACCACGGCGCGCCGGGTGGATGGGGGCAGCTGGGACTTCAGGGCCTCGAAGCCGTCGACCATCTTCGCTTCGGCGCGCTTCCAGTCGCCCAGGTAGGCGGCGAGGATGCGGTAGTCGGTGGGGTGCAGCTCGAAGGCGCGGAACTGGTCCTCGGGCCGCAACAGCGCGCGGGCGATGGCGGGTGAGCCAGGGTACTGCTCGAACCGGCCCTCGGGGTTGAAACCGCGGATCAGCGCCAGGTAGTCGGCCACCGGTCCCGGCAGGTCGCCACGGTCCCACAAGCGCCCGACGCCTTGCTCGTACTCGCCCTTCTTCTGCGCGTAGGCCCCCTCCAGCGAGTAACCGCCGGCGCCGGCGTGGGTGTCCACCAACCGGTAGGGCTTGTCCTTCTGGTTCATGTAGCGCAGCACCAGCATCAGCGTGATGTGCTTGAGCACGTCGGCGTGGTTGCCGGCGTGGAAGGCGTGTCGGTAGGCGAGCATAGGCGGGACTGTAGCGCCCGGCGCGTCGGCTCATCACAAATTGAATAGGCACGGCGGCGGGTGGGTTCTTCGGGCCAGCCGGACAATGAGGTCTGTTTTGCTGCAGCGCAGCATGCCTTGAAAGGTCCCCATGACAAGCTTGTTCGAACCCACCCAGGTCGGCGCCATCACCGTGGCCAACCGCATCGCGATGGCCCCGCTGACGCGCAACCGCGCCGACGCCGAGCGCAACCCCACCGACCTGACCACCACCTACTACACGCAGCGCGCCACCGCTGGCCTGCTGATCACCGAAGCCAGCCAGATCAGCCCGGAAGGCCAGGGCTACCTCGACACCCCCGGGATCTACCAGGCCAGCCAGGTCGCGGCCTGGAAGAAGGTGACCGACGCGGTGCACGCCGCGGGCGGCAAGATCGTCATTCAGCTGTGGCACGTGGGGCGCATTTCCCACAGCTCGCTGCTGCCCGGCGGCATGCCGCCGGTGTCGAGCACGGCCACGCCTGCCAAGGCCAAGACCTTCACGAAAAACGGCTTCGAGGACGTGTCCGCGCCGCGTGCGCTGCACACCGACGAGCTGCCGCGCCTGGTCGACGACTACCGCCGGGCGGCGCGCCACGCCATCGACGCCGGTTTTGACGGCGTGGAAATCCACAGCGCCAACAATTACCTGCTGGAACAGTTCCTGCGCAGCGGCATCAACGACCGCACCGACGCGTACGGCGGCCCCATCGCCAACCGCGCCCGCCTGGTGCTGGAAGTGACCCGCGCCATCGTCGGCGAGATCGGCGCCGACCGCACCGGCATTCGCCTGAGCCCGGTCACGCCGGTCAACGACGGCCCGCAGGACGCGGACGCTCAAGCGCTGTACCAGCACGTGGTCGACCAGTTGGCGCCGATGAAGCTGGCCTTCATTCACCTGATCGAAGGTCAAACAGGCGGCGACCGCAACGTGGCGCCCTTCGACTTCGACGCACTGCGCCGCAGCTACAAGGCAGCCCATCCCCAGGGCACGTGGATCGTCAACAACGGCTACACCCGCGACATGGCCATCGACGCCGTGGCCACGGGACGCGCGGACATGGTGGCCTTTGGCCGCCCGTTCATCAGCAACCCCGACCTGGTGCGCCGGCTGCGCGACAACGCGCCGCTGAATGCCCTGAACCCGGCCACGCTGTACGGCGGCGGTGCGGCGGGCTACACCGACTACCCGGCGCTGGGCTGAGTGGCGCATGCGGCGCGGCCACGCGCGCCGGTGAACGCGCCGGCGCAGTAAGCTGCCGGCCTTTGACAGGGCCGGCCGTGCTTGGCCACAGGAGTCGGTGGGGTGGTGGCGTTGCGGACAGTGGGCAAGGGGTTGTTGGGGCTGGCGGCGGCCTGGGGGCTGGTGGCGCTGGTCGCCTGGCTGGGCGGGCCGCCGCTGCTGAAGTGGCAAGGCCAGAAGCAGCTGAGCCAAGCCCTGGGACGCGAAGTGCGCATCGACGAGGTGGCGCTGAACCCGTGGCGGCTGGCCTTGCGGGTGTCGGGCCTCACCGTGGCGGGCGCGGCGGACCAGCCCCTGCTGCACGTGGCGCGGCTCGCGGTCGACGTCAGCGCCCGCTCGCTGGTGGAGCGCGCACCGGTCATCGAGTCACTCGAGGTCGACGGGCTCGCGGTGAACGTGGCACGCACCGGCGACGGGCGCTACGACGTCGACGACCTGATCGCCCGGTTCACGCCCGCGGCCTCGGCGGACCCCGCAGGCGACCCCTCTCGGTTTGCCCTGTTCAATCTGCAGCTGCGCGGCGCCAGCCTGCGCTTCGACGACCAGCCTGCGGGTCGGGTCCACCGGCTGGACGGGGTGAAGCTGAGCCTGCCCTTCCTGTCGAACCTGCCCACGCAGATGGAGGTCAAGGTTGAGCCCAGGCTGGCCTTCAAGTTCAACGGGACGCCCTTCGACACCGGCGCGCAGGCCACGCCATTTGCCCAAACCCGGCGCGCTGAGCTGCGCCTGACCATGGGCGCCCTGGACCTGCTGCCCTACCGACCGTACCTGCCGGCCGGGCTGCCGCTGAAACTGTCGCAAGGCCGGGCCCACGCCGATCTGACGCTGAACTTTGAACAGGCGCCCGCACAAACCCCGCAACTGAGCCTCAAGGGCCAGGTGGGCTTCGACCAAGTCGCGCTGACCGACGCCGACGCCCAGCCCATGGTGTCGTGGGACACGCTCAGCGTGAGCCTGCGCGACGCCCAGCCGCTCGCCCGCCGGGTGGCGCTCGAGGCCGTTCGATGGACCGGGGCCACGGTGCACCTGCGACGCGACACCGCGGGGCGGATCGACTGGGCGACGCTGGCGGAGGGCGGGACCGAGCGCGCGTCTGGCGCTGCACCTGCACCTGCACCCGCATCGTCGACCGCCTCGGCGCCGCGCCAGGCGTCGCCGCCGGCCCGCAACGAGGACTGGCAGCTGAGCCTGAACGCGCTGGCGATCACTCAATCGGCGGTCGTGTGGCGAGACGCCGCGGTGCAACCCGCCGTGGCCCTTCAACTGGGCGACCTGACGCTGAACGCCCAAGGCCTGTCCTGGCCCGCCAGCCCGGACGGTTCGGCAACGCTCGGCGGTGTGCTGCAGCGCGCCGCCGCCGCGCCGGGCGACCCGATGCTGGGCCGCGTGTCCGTCACCGCCCAGGGCACGCCCGAAGCGGCCCAGCTCCACTGGGACGTGTCACGCCTGGCCCTGCAGGCGTTGGCGCCGTACTGGGCCGGCTCCCTGGTGCCCGCCCTCAGCGGCGAGCTGGCCACGGTCGGCAACCTGGCTTGGGGTGCGCAAGGCATCGCGCGTGGCCCGGACCGGCCGGCGGCGGCCGGCCAGGCCGGAACCGCAGACGCGGCCTCGACCGCGTCCGTGTCCACGTCCACCGCCGCGCCACAGCTGCGCGTCACGCTGGACCGCCTGACGCTGGACCGCCTGCGGCTCGACCCGCCAGCGCCGCCGGCTCGGCCAGTGCACGCCGCGGTCGCCACCCGTGGCGGGCCGGCCGTCGACCGCAAGGCGGCAGGCACCCAAAGCACCTCGGCAGACGCGACGAGGACCGAGGCCCGGACCGGGGCCGCGAGGGGCAGCACCGGCACCGCGCTGACGCCCCGTGCGGCGGACCCCACAGCCCTGGCGACACTGCGCCAGCTCAGCGTCCAGGACGCCCGCATCGACCTCCTCGGGCGCACCGTGAGCATCGGCCGGCTGTTGCTGAACCAGCCGTCCCTCCACCTGGAGCGCCACGCCCAGGGGCGCTGGAACGTGCAGGACTGGTTGGTGGGCCCACCCGCCGTTGGCGCGGTCAGCGCAAGCGCGAACGCCGCGGCCGCGGGGCCGGGGCCAGCGCCAAACGACCCGCCCGCGTGGCGCCTGCGTGTCGCCACGACCCAGCTGCAGGGCGGTGAACTGCGCGTGACCGACGCGCAGCCGACCGACGGTGGCGGCGCGGACGAACCGCTGCGCTGGCAGGTCGGCGGCTTGCAGCTCGGCGCGCAGGGCCTTGCGTGGCCGGCAGCGCCCGGGGCCGCACCGCTGCGCCTGCAGTTGGCCGCGCGGGTGGGCGCCCAGGCCTCGCCCCAGGACCCGACGCCACACAGCGGCAGCGTGAACTGGTCGGGCACGCTCGGCCTGGCCCCATGGGTCGCCCAGGGCAAGGTCCGCATCGACCGCTTCCCAGTGGCGCTGTTCGAGCCCTACGCGGGGCGGGCCCTGCCGCTGGCGCTGGTGCGCGCTGAAGCCGGCATCGACGGCGAGTTGACGGCCGAGCAGTCCACGACCGCTGGCTGGCGCGTGGCCGCGCTGGCCGATGTGAACTTGGGCGACATCGAACTGCACGCGCGCCGCCCGGACGGCGGCGTCGGCGACGAGCTGCTGAGCTGGCAACGCCTGACCCTGGCCGGGACGCGCGTCGACATCGAACCTGGCCGCCAACCGGCGGTGGCCGTGCGAGAAGCCACCTTGAGCGACTTCTATTCCCGGCTGGTCATCACCGAGCAAGGTCGGTTCAACCTGCAGGACGTGGCCGGTGCGCCCACCAGCGCCGAGGCCCCCGCCGCAGGGGCGACGGCGACGGCCACGCCAGCGGCCGTGACGGCGGCGAAGGCCGGGTCGGCCGCAACGGCCACGGCCACGGCCACGGCCGCCGACGGCGGCAAGCTGCCAATCCGGCTGAGCCTGGGCGCCACACGGCTGGTCAACGGGCGCATCGACTTCACCGACCGCTTCGTCAAGCCCAACTACAGCGCCGCGCTCAGCGAGCTCAACGGTCAGCTCGGCGCCTTCCGCTCGGACACCCGCGACATGGCCACGCTGACCCTGCGCGGGCGCGCCGCCGGCACCGCGCTGCTGGACATCAGCGGCCAACTGAACCCGACCGCCGAGCCGCTGGCGCTGGACATCCGCGCCCGCGCCACCGACCTGGAGCTGGCCCCGCTGTCGCCCTATGCCGGCAAATACGCCGGCTACGCCATCGAGCGCGGCAAGCTCAGCATGGACATCGCGTACAAGATCGAGCCGGACGGCCGCCTCGACGCCCGCAACCAGGTGGTGCTGAATCAGCTCACCTTCGGCGACCGCATCGAGTCGCCGCAGGCCACGCGGTTGCCGGTGTTGCTGGCGGTGGCGCTGCTCAAGGACCGCAACGGCGTGATCGACATCAACCTGCCGGTCAGCGGTTCCTTGAACGACCCGCAGTTCAGCGTGGGCGGCATCGTGCTCAAGGTGATCGTCAACCTGCTGACGAAGGCGCTGACCGCGCCCTTCGCGCTGCTGTCGGGCGGTGGCACGGACGACCTGAGCACGGTCGAGTTCCGGCCCGGCACCGCCACCTTGGCCGCGTCCGGCGAGGCGGCCCTGGACAAGGTGGCCCGCGCCCTGGCCGAGCGCCCGGCCCTGAAGATGACCGTGACCGGCAGCGCCGACCCGGCAGCCGAGGGCGAGGCCTACCAGCGCGAAGCGCTCGAAGCCCGGCTGCTGGCCGAGCACCGCCGCGAGCGCCTGCGCAGCGCCGCCACCGCGGGTGCGCTGGCGACGGCACCCGCGTCCACACCGGCAGCGGCGTCAGCGGCACCCGCCGCCAGCACCGCCGGCGCCCCGCCCGCGGCCCTGGCCGCGGGCGAACGCGAGCGCCTGCTGCGCCTCGTCTACCGGCAGACCGACCTGCCGGCCAAGCCCAAGAACCTGGTGGGGCTGACGAAGGACATTCCGCTGGCGGACATGGAAGCCCTGCTGCGCCGCCATGCCCGGGTGAGCAGCGACGCCATGCGCGAACTGGCGCTGCAACGCGGCCTGGCCGTGCGCGACGCCCTGATCGCCCGCGGCCTGCCCGGCGAGCGCCTGTTCCTCGCCGCGCCCCGGCTGCGGGCCGCGGGCGACGACGCGGCCAGCGACAGTGCGTGGACGCCGCGCGTCCAGCTCAGCCTGTCGTCGCAGTGACCCGCGACCAGCGCGGCGGGCCGCGCGCTCAGTCCGACTTGCGCGCCGTCATGCGGGCCTTGAACAGCTCGGCCACACCCACCTCGCGCGGGCCGGGAATCAGGTCGAACTCCTCGCCGGACCGCAGCGTGCCGGGCAGCCGCACGGCCAGGTAGAACCCGCACCAGGCGCTTTGCGCCATCATCTTGGTGGCGTGCTTGAAACCCATCACCGCGTTGAACTTGAAGCACGGGAAGCGCGGCTCGCTGACGGCCAGCTGACAGTCGGCAAAGCGCAGGACGTCGCCGATCCACACCTGGTTCTCCTGCACCCCTTGCAAGGTGAGGTTTTCGCCGAGGAAGCCGTGGGGCAGCGCGGCGTCCCAGCCCGCCACGCCAGCCTGCGCGCGCACCCGCTGCCAGAACGCGTAGTGCTCCACCGGGTAGGCATAGACCGCTTTGGACAGCCCGCCGTGCACCGACGGGTCGGCCTGTTCGTCGCCGCGCAGGCCCAGGGGCCGCACCTCGACCGGGCCGCTCACCGCGCGCTTGACGATGCCGCTGGGCACGGGCCGGCCACCGAGGTCGAGCGGCCGCGCCAGGCCGGTGTTCACGCTGAGGAGATGAGGCATGAAAACGATGATGCCCGAAACGTGCGCGGTCCCGTAGGCTGGCGGGCTTTGCAACCACGCGCGGTCCCACACCGACCGCTGTTCACGCCCATGAACCTCCATGCCCTGCTCAGCCGCCGCGCCGCCGAAGGCCGCCCGGTGCGCATCGGCCTGATCGGCGCCGGCAAGTTCGGATCGATGTACCTGGCGCAAGTGCCGCGCACACCCGGGGTGCACCTGGCCGGCATCGCCGACCTGTCGCCCGACGCGGCCCGCGCCAACCTGGCCCGTGTGGGCTGGGCCACCGAGCGCAGCAGCGCGCCCAGCCTGGACGCCGCGCTGGCCGCCGGCACCACCCACGTCGGCGACGACTGGCAGGCGCTGGTGCGTCACCCGGCCATCGACGTCATCGTCGAATGCACCGGCCACCCGATCGCCGCGGTCGACCACTGCCTGGACGCCTTCGCCCACGGCAAGCACGTCGTCAACGTCACCGTGGAAGCCGACGCCTTTTGCGGCCCGCTGCTGGCGCAGCGCGCGGCGGCCGCGGGCGTGGTCTATTCGATGGCCTTCGGCGACCAGCCGGCGTTGATCTGCGATTTGGTGGACTGGGCGCGCACCTGCGGCTTTCCGGTGGTGGCGGCCGGGCGCGGCCACAAATGGCTGCCGCATTTCTGCGAATCGACGCCCGACACGGTGTGGGGCCACTACGGCCTGACGCCCGAGCAGGCGGCGCGCGGCGGGCTGAACCCCAAGATGTTCAACAGCTTCCTGGACGGCTCCAAGCCATCCATCGAAAGCACCGCCGTCAGCAACGCCACCGGCCTGGGCGTGCCCAGCAACGGCCTGCTGTACCCGCCCGCCAGCGTCGAGGACATTCCCTTCGTGACGCGCCCGCGCAGCGAAGGCGGCGTGCTGGAGCGCAAGGGCATGGTCGAGGTGATCTCTTCGCTCGAGGCCGACGGCCGCAAGATCCCCTACGACATCCGCATGGGCGTGTGGGTCACGGTGGAGGCCAAGACCGACTACATCAAGCACTGCTTCGAGGAATACAACGCCCACACCGACCCCAGCGGTCGCTACTTCACGCTCTACAAGCGCTGGCACTTGATCGGCCTGGAAGTGGGCGTCAGCGTGGCCAGCGTGGCGTTGCGGCGCGAGCCCACCGGTGTGGCCACCGCCTGGAACGCCGACGTGGTGGCCACCGCCAAGCGCGACCTCGCCGTGGGCGAGCTGCTGGACGGCGAGGGCGGCCACACCGTGTGGGGCAAGCTGCTGCCGGCGCGCACCTCCGCCGCAATCGGCGGCCTGCCGCTGGGCCTCGCGCATCAGGTGCGCGTCGTGCGGCCCGTCGCCAAGGGCCAGAGCCTGTGCTGGGACGACGTCGCCATCGACACCGGCACCCGCGCCTACCGGCTGCGCCGTGAGATGGAAGACCGCTTCGCGCCGGGCACTGCGGGCCCGGCATGAAGTCATGCCGCAAACGCATGAGGTGGGGATCCCCTGGGGTTACAGGGCGATTACACTGCCGTGACAATCCACGCCCGCAGCCAATGCGTCATCCCGCGGCTGCTCGGATTCAGGCGGCCATCGACCCGATGGTGGCCTGTTTCTGCCCCGGTATGGGGCAAGGCTTGCCGTCCGCGGCCCGGTGCTCACCCGCTGAGTCACCCGCCGCCCTCGGGCCCCTGCCACGCGCCAGGCCTTGCCCGATGCTGGATTTTTCACTTTGACGATTGGAACTTCGATGAACCGTCCCGCGATGGAAGGCCTGCGGCTGAACACACCTGCGCACGTCCAGCACGCGCGCCTGATTGCCTGGGTGGCCGACATGGCCGCGCTGACCGAGGCCAAAGACGTGTACTGGTGCGACGGCAGCACCGAAGAGTACGACCGCCTGTGCGCGCAGCTGGTGGCGGCCGGCACCTTCAAGAAGCTCAACCCCGAGTTGCGCCCGAACAGCTACCTGGCGTGCAGCAGCCCGAGCGACGTCGCCCGGGTGGAAGACCGCACCTTCATCTGCAGCGCCAAGAAAGAGGACGCCGGCCCGACCAACAACTGGATGGACCCGGCCGAGATGCGCAGCCTGCTGCAAACCGGTGACAAGGCCCTGTTCCGCGGCGCCATGCGCGGCCGCACGATGTACGTGGTGCCGTTCAGCATGGGCCCGCTGGGCTCGCCGATCGCCCACATCGGCATCGAGCTGTCCGACAGCCCCTACGTGGCCGTCAACATGAAGATCATGACCCGCATGGGCCGCGCGGTGTTCGACGTGCTGGGCGACGACGGTCACTTCGTGCCGTGCGTGCACACCGTGGGCGCGCCGCTGGCCGACGGGCAGGCCGATGTGTCCTGGCCGTGCAACACCACCAAGTACATCGTCCACTACCCGGAAACCCAGGAGATCTGGAGCTACGGCTCGGGCTACGGCGGCAACGCGCTGCTGGGCAAGAAGTGCTTCGCGCTGCGCATCGCGTCCACCATGGGCCGCGACCAGGGCTGGCTGGCCGAACACATGCTGG
The DNA here is from genome assembly GCA_943370175.1 of Hydrogenophaga intermedia. GTDB lineage: Bacteria > Pseudomonadota > Gammaproteobacteria > Burkholderiales > Burkholderiaceae_C > Ideonella_A > Ideonella_A intermedia_A. The sequence continues at coordinate 63,184 of CALRPU020000006.1, forward strand.
TGCTGGGCGTGACCTCGCCCGAGGGCAAGAAGCACCACGTGGCCGCGGCATTCCCAAGCGCCTGCGGCAAGACCAACTTCGCGATGTTGATCCCGCCGGCCGGCCTGGACGGGTGGAAGGTCACCACCATCGGCGACGACATCGCCTGGATCAAGCCGGGCGCCGACGGTCGCCTGTACGCGATCAACCCCGAAGCCGGCTACTTCGGCGTGGCCCCGGGCACCAACGAGAAGACCAACTTCAACTGCATGGCCAGCCTGAAGCGCGACGTCATCTTCACCAACGTCGGCCTGACCGACGACGGCGACGTCTGGTGGGAAGGCATGACCGACACCCCGCCGGCCCACCTGATCGACTGGCAGGGCAAGGACTGGACCCCGGCCATTGCCAAGGAAACCGGCGCCAAGGCCGCCCACCCGAACGCCCGCTTCACCGTGGCGGCGACCAACAACCCGGCGCTGGACAGCGAGTGGGACAACCCGGCCGGCGTGCCGATTGACGCGTTCATCTTCGGCGGCCGCCGCAGCACCACGGTGCCGTTGGTGACCGAAGCGCGCGACTGGACTGAAGGCGTGTACATGGCCGCGACCATGGGCTCGGAGACGACCGCCGCCGCCGCGGGCCAGCAAGGCGTGGTGCGCCGCGACCCCTTCGCCATGCTGCCCTTCATGGGCTACAACATGAGCGACTACTTCCAGCACTGGCTGAGCCTGGGCGCGAAGTTGCAGGCCGCCGGCGCCAAGTTGCCGAAGATCTACTGCGTGAACTGGTTCCGCAAGGGCGCGGACGGCAAGTTCGTCTGGCCCGGCTATGGCGAGAACATGCGCGTGCTGAAGTGGATGCTGGAGCGGGTGGAAGGCCAGGCCCAAGGCACCGACCACGCCTTCGGCGTCAGCCCGCGCTACGAGGACCTGCAGTGGAGCGGCCTGGATTTCACGCCCGCCCAGTACGAGCAAGTGACGGCCACGGCCGCGACCGAATGGCAGGCCGAACTGGCCCTGCACGACGAGCTGTTCAAGCAACTGGCGCACCACCTGCCCGCCGAACTGCCGGCGACCAAGGCCCGGCTGGCGTCGCGCATCGCGGCCTGAGGCCGCGGCACCCGCCATGAACAAGGGCCCCTCGGGGCCCTTTTTGGTCAGCTGGCGGTGATCAGCTCATGCCGGTCGGCCGCGGCGTACAGGTCCGAGGCGAAGCCCGGGTTGCTGTGGCGGTGGCGGTCGGCCAGGCGGCGCACGGCGGCGGCGTCGGTGATGGCGCTGTCGGCCGCGTGGCGGCGCAAGGCGGTCAGGCGGGCCTCGTGGCGCGCGGCCACACGGGTGTGCACCGCCACGGAGGCGGTGTCGATCACCTTGGACAGCACATCCAGCAAGCCCAGCGGGCGGCCGGTTTTCGGGGAACGGCGGTTGAAAGCGACGGTGGTCATGGTGAACTCCTTCAACATCTGTTTGATGTTGCGGTGCAGTATAGGGTAAACCCTAGATCCTTGCATCGAAGGAGGGATGGCTCAAACGCCGCCCTTTTTGAACGCTCGGGTGAAGCGCCTTGAAACCTTGCCGTCCGGGGCGCCTCTACACTGCCCTTCACCGCGAACCCCCGGGTTTGCCCTGACGGAGCCCGCCCCATGGCCACCCTGCCCACCCCTCACCGCTACACCGGCGTCGCCATTGCCCTGCATTGGGTGCTGGCACTTGGCATCGTCGGCTCATTCGGCATGGGCCTTTACATGGCCGACCTGCCGCTGTCGCCGCAAAAGCTCAAGCTCTACAACTGGCACAAGTGGGCCGGCGTCACCATCCTGACCCTGTCGGCGCTTCGCCTGCTGTGGCGCCTGACGCACCGCCCGCCGGCCGACCCGCCGATGCCCGCCTGGCAGGCCCGCGCCGCCCACGCCACCCACCTGGCGCTGTACGCGCTGTTCTTCGCCGTGCCATTGGTGGGCTGGGCCTACAGCTCGGCCGCCGGGTTCCCCATCGTGTGGTTCGGTGTGCTGCCGCTGCCCGACTTCGTGCCCGCCGACAAGGCGCTGGCCGAGCTGATCAAGCCCTGGCACGAGGGCCTGGCCTGGGCGATGGCGGTGCTGGTGCTGCTGCACCTGGGCGCCGCGCTGAAGCACCAGTTCATCGACCGCGATGGCCTGATTGGCCGCATGTGGCCGGCCCGGGCTTGAGCCGACACGGCGCACGTCAACCGTCCACGCCCACGTCATCGCCCCCCACTCACCGACGTCCCCAAGGAACCCCGATGTCCGACCGCTGCTTTTCCCCCCGCCTGTACCTGGCCACGCTGACGCTGGCCCTGCTGTCGGCCGCCGTGCCGGCCTTCGCCCAGCAGGCCGTGGTGCCCGCTCAGAGCGACATCAGCTTCACCACCAAGCAGATGGGCGTGCCGGTCGACGGCCGCTTCAAGAAGTTCACCGCGCAGGTGGCCTTCGACCCGAAGAAGCTCGACGCGGCCAAGATCGGCTTCACCATCGACCTGGCCAGCACCAGCATCGGCACGCCCGAGACCGAGGCCGAACTCGCGAAGCCCGACTGGTTCAACCTCAAGGCCTTTCCGCAAGCCACGTTCCAGTCGAGCACCGTCAAGGCGCTGGGCGGCGGCAAGTTCGAAGTGGCCGGCAGCCTCAGCATCAAGGGCGCCAAACAAAACGTCGTCGTGCCGGTCACGGTCACCCAGGCCGGCCCCACCAGCACCGCCGTGGGCAGCTTCACCATCAAGCGCCTGGACTTCAAGGTCGGCGACGGCGACTGGAAGGACACCTCCATGGTGGCCAACGACGTGCAGGTGAAGTTCAAGCTGGCGCTGACCGGCGTGCCTGCCCTTTGATCAACCCCTTTGATCAACCCCTTTTTCCAACCCCACGAAAGCTGACGATGAAACTCGCGATCCTGACCGCTGCCCTGCTCGCCACCGCCGGCCTGGCACACGCCCAAAGCGCCACCTATGCCATCGACCCGACCCACACCACGGTGATCTTCGAGGCCAAGCACTTCGGCACCTCGACCAACCGCGGCCGCTTCGACAAGAAGGAAGGCAGCATCGCCTTCGACAAGACCGCCAAGACCGGCAAGGCCGAGATCACCATCGACACCGCCTCGATCAACACCGGCATCGGCCCCTTCGACGGCCACCTGAAGAGCAAGGATTTCTTCAACGTGGGCGAATTCCCGACCGCCAAGTTCGTCGGCGACAAGTTCAGCTTCGACGCGGCCGGCAAGGTCACCGCGGTGGCGGGTTCGCTGACGCTGCTGGGCAAGACCAACCCGGTCACCCTGACGGCCACCAGCTTCAACTGCTACGACAACCCGATGCTCAAGCGCGAAGTCTGCGGCGGCGACTTCGAAACCACCATCCAGCGCAGCGCCTTCGGCAGCACCTACGGCCTGCCGGGCATTCCGGACAACGTGCGCCTGCTGATCCAGGTCGAAGCCGTCAAGCAGTGAGCCTTTGCCGGCGCCGCCGGCACAGCGCGCGAGGGCAGGGCACACTTCGCGCATGCCTGAGACCTTCGCCCCCCAGCCACCCTCGCGGTGGCTTTTTGTTGTCGGCGCCACCCTGGGCCTGACGCTGGCGGCCGCGGCCCTGCCCGCGGGCGCGCAATCGCCAGCGCCGGCACCACCGTCGTCGCCGCCCCCCGCCGCGGCCCCCGCGCCCAGCTACACCCTGGACGCCGGCCACACCTTCGTGCATTGGGAGGTGCTGCACATGGGCACGTCCACCACGCGCGGGCGCTTTGACCGCGCCACCGGGTCGGTGCAGTTCGACCCGGCAGCGCAGCGCATCGACATCGGCATCACCGTCGACACGGCCTCGGTCAGCACCGGGCTGGAGGCCTTCGACAAGGTCATGAAGGGCGGTCCGCTGCTGCGCGTGAATGAGCACCCGCAAGCCTATTTCACAGCGCGCAGCGCCGTGTGGGACGGCAAGGTGCCCCGCGAACTGCGCGGCGAGATCACGCTGCGCGGCATCAGCCGGGGCCTGACGCTGCGCGCCCTGAGGTTCAACTGCGGCTTCAACCCGCTGTTCAAGAAAGAGGTGTGCGGCGGCGACTTCGAAGGCACGCTCAAGCGCAGCGACTTCGGCATGACGCTGGCCTTGCCGCTGGTGGCCGACGAGGTGCGCTTGCTGGTGCAGGTCGAAGGGGTGCGCGCCGAATGACCACCGTCCATCACCCCGAGGCCGCACCGCGGGCCTTGCAAGGCTTGAGCATCTTCGAGCGCGGGTGGCTGTCGTCCAACAACGTGCTGATCCACGGCACCGAGCCGGGCGACGGCGCGGTGCTGGTCGACACCGGCCACTGCGTTCACGCCGACCAGACCCTCGCCCTGCTGGCCCAGGCCCTGCGTGGCGAAACCCTGCGCTGCGTGCTGAACACCCACCTGCATTCCGACCACTGCGGCGGCAACGCGGCCATCGCGCGGGTTCACCACGCGCCCACCTTCGTGCCCGCCGGCCCCTGGGAGGCGGTGCAACGCTGGGACGAGAGCGTGCTGAACTTTGCCGCCGTTGCGCAGCGCTGCGAGCGCTTCAGCGCCGAAGGCACGTTGGTGGCGGGCGAGATGCTGCCGCTGGGCGGCCGACATTGGGAAGTCATCGCCGCCCCCGGCCACGACCCCGACGCCGTCATGCTGTTCGACGCCGAGCATGGCGTGCTGATCGCCGGCGACGCGCTGTGGAACGACGGCTTCGGCGTGGTCTTCCCCGAACTCGAAGGCGAGCAGGCCTTCGATGACGTGGCCTGCGTGCTGGACCAGATCGAGCGCCTGCCGGTGCAATGGGTCATTCCCGGCCACGGGGCGCCGTTTGCGGACGTGGACGCCGCGCTGGCCCGCGCCCGCTCTCGGCTCGCCGCCTTTCAGGCCGCGCCGCAGCGGCACGCGCGTTACGCGGCCAAGGTGTTGCTGAAGTACCACTTGATGGAAGAACGCCAGCAAGGCCTGCCGGCGCTTCATCTGTGGGCCGGCGGCGCCTCGCTGATGCGCCAGATCTGGCAGAACCAAGGCTGTCCCGAGGCCAGCCTGCACGCCTGGTGCGACGTGCTGCTGGCGGAGCTGCAGGCCAGCGGCGCCCTGCGGATCGAAGAAGGAATCGTGCGCGACGTGTGAACTGGTTGCAACGGTGGCCAACGGGTCACAACCAGCGGCCAGACGGGCTTACCCTAGGCCCACGTCACATTGGCGTAACACATAATTATGGGCTCGCTGTCGACTGAACCTCCACCAGAGAGGCGCCCAGGCGGCGATGGATTGCAGTCATCCACCCCGATTCCTCTTTGGAGACGTTGATGAACAAGACCCCGAACGGCGCCGCCCCGCGCCGCCGCTTCCTGAAGAAAGCCGCCACCGGCGCCGTGGCCACTGGCGCCATGGCCGCCCCGATGGTCTCGAACGCCCAGACCGTCAGCCTGCGCTTCCAGTCGACCTGGCCGGCCAAGGACATCTTCCACGAGTACGCCAGCGACTTCGCGAAGAAGGTCAACGAGATGGCGGGCAACCGCCTGAAGATCGAAGTGCTGCCGTCCGGCTCGGTCGTGCCGGCCTTCCAGCTGCTGGAGGCGGTCGCCAAGGGCACGCTCGACGGCGGCCACGGCGTGGTGGCCTACCACTACGGCAAGAACTCGGCGTTGGCCCTGTGGGGATCCGGCCCGGGCTATGGCATGGACCCGAACATGCTGCTGGCCTGGCACTACTACGGCGGCGGCGAGCAGCTGCTCGAAGAGATCTACAAGAGCCTGAACATCGACGTCGTCAGCTTCCTGTACGGCCCGATGCCCACCCAGCCCTTCGGCTGGTTCAAGAAGCCGATCGCCCGCGTCGACGACGTCAAGGGCACCAAGTTCCGCACGGTCGGCCTGGCGGTGGACATGTACACCGACATGGGCGCCGCGGTGAACCCGCTGCCCGGCGGTGAAATCGTGCCGGCCCTGGACCGCGGCTTGATCGACGGCGCCGAGTTCAACAACGCGTCGTCCGACCGCCTGCTGGGCTTCCCGGACGTGGTGAAGAACTGCATGCTGCAAAGCTTCCACCAAAGCACCGAGCAGTTCGAAATCCTCTTCAACAAGGGCAAGTACAACGCGCTGGCCGGCGAGCTGAAGAAGATCATCGACTACGCCGTGCAGGCCTCGAGCGCCGACATGAGCTGGAAGGCGATCGACCGCAACTCCAAGGACTACGCCGAGCTGAAAAAGGCGGGCGTCAACTTCTACAAGACCCCGGACGCGGTGCTGAAGGCCCAGCTGGAGTCCTGGGACAAGGTCGTGGCAAAGAAGTCGGGCGAGAACCCCGCCTTCAAGAAGGTGCTGGACTCGCAGAAGGCCTTCGCCCAACGCGCCGGCGCCTGGCAGAACGATTACCTGGTCGACTTCAAGATGGCCTACAACCACTACTTCCGTCGCGGCTGATCTGCTCAGTCCGCCACCCCCGGCGATCCAGGCCGGGGGACTGGCACGAGCCCGCAGAGGGCGCCGTGACGAAGGTCTCGGCGCCCTCTGCCTGTTCGTGGCGTCACGACTTCAGAGGACACCTGGATGCAAAAACTCCTGCTCACCGTGGACCGCGTGTCCACCTTCATCGGCAAGGTCTTCGCCTGGGCCGCGCTGGTGCTCACCTTCCTGATCGCCTGGGAGGTGTTCAGCCGCTACGTGCTGAACAAACCCCACGCCTGGGTGCTGGACGTGCAGATCATGCTGTACGGCACCCTCTTCATGACCGCGGGCGCTTACACGCTCAGCAAGAACGGTCACGTGCGCGGCGACGTGCTGTACGGATTCTTCAAGCCGCGCACCCAAGCGACGGTGGACCTGGTGCTGTATTTCGTGTTCTTCCTGCCAGGGGTGTTCGCGATGACGTGGGCCGGCTGGAGCTTCTTCAGCGACGCGCTGGCCATCCGTGAACAGACCTTCTCGGCCGACGCGCTGCCGATCTACCCGTTCAAGTTCATGCTGCCCTTCGCCGGGGCCTTCTTGCTGCTGCAAGGCATCGTCGAGATCATCCGCTGCGTGATCTGCATCCGCGACGGCGAATGGCCCTCGCGCGACCAGGACGTCGAAGAGGTGGACGTCGACAAGCTCAAGGCCATGGTCCACGTCAAGGACGAGGACATCGCCGCACTGGACAAGTACGTGACCAAGGAAGGGAGCGCCCGATGAGCGGCGGATTCAAGTTGCGCAAGGAGCTGTGGTTTGGCTTCTCGCTGATGGGGCTCATCCTCATCGCGGCGGCCACGATGCTGCTGTCGGCCGAAACCATCACCAACGGCCACATCGGCCTGCTGATGCTGTCGCTGGTGGTGGCCGCGATCATGCTGGGCTTCCCGACCGCGTTCACGCTGATGGGCATGGGCATGCTGTTCGCCTACTTTGCCTACCACTCGGGGGGCCAGACCTCGGCCGGCGCGATCAAGCAGACGCTGGACCTGATGGTGCAGCGGGCGTATTCGGTGATGTCCAACGACGTGCTGATCTCGATCCCGCTGTTCGTCTTCATGGGCTACCTGGTCGAGCGGGCCAACCTGATCGAGAAGCTGTTCAAGAGCCTGCACCTGGCGCTGGTGCGGCTGCCGGGCGCGCTGGCGGTGGCCACGCTGGTCACCTGCGCGGTGTTCGCCACGGCCACCGGCATCGTCGGTGCGGTGGTCACGCTGATGGGCCTGCTGGCGCTGCCGGCGATGCTGCGCGCGGGCTACAGCGTGCAGCTGTCGGCCGGGGCCATCACGGCGGGCGGCTGCCTGGGCATCCTGATCCCGCCGTCGGTCATGTTGATCGTCTATGGCGCGACCGCGGGCGTGTCAGTGGTCAAGCTGTACGCGGGCGCCTTCTTCCCGGGCCTGATGCTGGCCGGCCTGTACATCCTGTACGTGATCATCGTGGCCAAGATCAAGCCGTCGATGGCGCCGCCGCTGCCGATGGCCGAGCGTTACGTGCCGCTGCCCGCGATGACCGAAAAGATCGCCACCTCGGGTGACCAGCGTGCGCTGGCCGGCCTGCTGGGCGCATTGAAGGGCAAGCGCAACGCCGAGGTGCCGACCGCACACATCGTCAAGGAACTGTTCATCACGCTGCTGCCGCTGATCCTGTTCGCGGTGGTCGCCATCACCAGCTACCGCACCGTGACCAGTGGCCCCGACGCCGCCGAGGCATCGACGATGCAGCGCATCGGCGAAGGCCCCAGCGCCGCACCCGCCAGCCCGGGCGGCCTGCAGGAGCCGCCATCGTCCGCCGGTGGCGGCCTGGCCGAGCCGCCAGGCGCCAGCGGTGGCGTGAAAGAGCCCCCGGGCGCCTCGGACGCCGTCAAGGAACCGCCGGGCGCCTCTGGCGTCAGCGAGCCCCCGGGTGCATCGGCGGTGAAGGAGCCCCCCGGCGCGGATGGCGTCAAGGAGCCGCCCGGTGCCGCCCCCGCCTTGAGCGTGCCCCCGGGCAGCAGCGACCTGAAGGCGCCCCCGGGCGCCACCGCCGGCCCGGCCGGTGCGGCCGCCGAAGCCCCCAGCAAACCCGCCCCGCGCGGCTACTGGATCGGCGTGGGCGTGGGTGCCCTGGCCATGCTGGTGTACTACGGCCTGCTGAGCTTCACGCGGCTGGAAGTCTTCAAGATGCTGCTGGCCAGCTTCTTCCCGCTGCTGATCCTGATCGGCGCGGTGCTGGGCAGCATCGTGATGGGCCTGGCCACGCCAACCGAGGCGGCGGCCATGGGCGCGCTCGGCGGCCTGCTGCTGGCGGCGGCCTACCGCCAGCTGAACATGAACGTGCTCAAGGAGAGCGTCTACCTCACGGCCAAGACCTCGGCCATGGTGTGCTGGCTCTTCGTGGGCTCGGCCATCTTCTCGGCGGCGTTCGCGCTGCTGGGCGGTCAGGAGCTGGTCGAGAAGTGGGTGCTGGGCATGAACCTCAGCAAGACCGAATTCCTGATCCTCAGTCAGGTGATCATCTTCATCCTTGGCTGGCCGCTGGAGTGGACCGAGATCATCGTGATCTTCATGCCCATCTTCATCCCGCTGCTGGACAACTTCGGCGTCGACCCGCTGTTCTTCGGCCTGCTGGTGGCGTTGAACCTGCAGACGGCCTTCCTGAGCCCGCCGGTGGCGATGGCGGCCTTCTACTTGAAGGGCGTGAGCCCGCCGCACGTGTCGTTGAACCAGATCTTCGCCGGCATGTTGCCCTTCATGGGCATCCAGGTGATCGCCATCATCCTGCTGTACCAGTTCCCGGGCATCGGCCTGTGGATGCCGAGCGTGCTCTACAAGTAAAGGCCATGACCGACCGGCGAACCCGGCTGACCCAACTGATCGGGCGGCTCGAAGCCGGTCTGCTGGAGCGCGGCACCGCCGTCCGGTTGTGCCTGCTGGCCGCCCTCGCCGGTGAGCACGTGCTGCTCATCGGCCCGCCGGGCACCGCCAAGAGCGAACTGGCGCGGCGGCTGCGCGGCGCCTTTGCCGAGGCCCGCTACTTCGAGCGCCTGCTGACCCGCTTCTCGACGCCCGAGGAGCTGTTCGGCCCCTTGTCGCTGAAGGCGCTGGAAGACGACCGCTACGAGCGGCTGGTGGACGGCTACCTGCCCACGGCCGGCATCGCCTTCCTGGACGAGGTCTTCAAGGCCAACTCGGCCATCCTGAACGCGTTGCTGACGCTGCTGAACGAACGCCAGTTCGACAACGGCCACCACCGCCTGCCCACGCCGCTGGTCAGCGTGGTCGGCGCCAGCAACGAGGTGCCCGCCGACGAGGCGCTGCTGGCCTTCTACGACCGCTTCCTGCTGCGCGTGCCGGTGGCGCCGGTCAGCGCGGAAGCCTTTGCCGACCTGCTGAACCTGCAGCGGCCGCCCGCGGCGTTGGCGGCCGACGGCCTTGCGGCGGGCGAGGCGACCGCGACACAGGCCGCGGCCATCACCCCGGCCGAGCGCGCGCAATGGCAGGCCGCGCGCGAGGCGGTGCCGCTGTCGGACGCCGCCGTGCAGGCCTTGATGGCCCTGCGCACGCACACGCAGGCCATGGGGCTGGCGGTGTCCGACCGCCGCTGGCGCCAGCTGGCCGGCCTGATGCGCACCGCGGCCTGCACCGAAGGCCGCACCGAGGTCGATGTGCTGGACCTGTGGCTGGCCCCGCACGCCGTGGCGCACGAGCCCGCGCAGGTGGCGCCGCTGTGGCAGTGGGTGGCGCGCGAGGTGCTGGGTGTGGCGGTGCACGAGGCCGCGTGGCTGGGCCGCGCGGCAGAGGCCTTCGAGAAGCAGCTCGACCTGGAAGCCAGCGCCCGCAACGACCAGACCGACAGCGCGGCCGGCAAGCTTTCGCTGGCGCGCGCCATCGGCGGCAGCCGCGCCGAGGACGAACAAGGCCTGCTGCGCATGGCCACCCAGGCGCTGGAAGACCACCTGCGGGTGCGCTACAGCCCGGTGCACATCGCCGCCCGCACCGCGCAGGTGGACGAGGCCCTGGCCGTTGCGCGGCAAGGCCTGGCCGAGCACGCCGAACGCCTGGACGCGCTGCGCGCCCGGCTGGCCGACCGCCTGTGGTGGCCGCCGGCCTTGCGCGCCGAGTTGCTGCACACGCTGGCCGGCAACCTGGCCCGCTGGCAGGCGCTGTGCACCCGCCTGCAGGCCACGCGCGACGGCTTTGCCGCCCTGCCGGTGGACCGCGAGGCCGACGCCGCCAGCGCCCGGCCCCCGCAACCGGTGCCCGTGGACGCCTGATGCCGCCCGAGCGCGCCCCGCGGCGCGACCCGCTGGAACACCCCTACGACCACCTGCAGGACCTGCCGCGCACCCTGTGGCTGCCGGCCCTGGTGACCAGCGTCGGCCCCAGCGCCGAACGGCTGGCCCAGCTGCGTCCCTGGCTGGACGCGCTGCAGGCCGGCCACCTGCCCGACGCCCCCCTCGATTTCGGCGACCCGCAGGCCCTGGGCCCGCTGCGGGCGGTGGTGGCCGAGCTGGCCCTGCCGGCGCTGAGCCAGGGCTCGGCCGCCCTGAGCGAGCAGGTGCTGCGCAGCCTGCTGTGGCACCTGGACCGCATCGTCGACCACCAGCCCACGCTGAGCCGCGCCGCGGCCATCGCCACAGCGGCGGCCGACTTCCGCACCGACTGGACGCTGGAAACCGGCGGCTGGGAAGAGGTGCTGTCGCTGATGCAGGGCCTGGGCGACCTGGCCCACCTGCGCTGGGACGAACTGCGCGGCGTGCTGCGCAGCCGCGAATGGCGCGAAGCCCTGCGCATCAGCGCCCTGCTGCCCGACCTGCAGCCGCTGGCCGCGTTGATCCGCCGCCTGGGCCGCGCGCAGCGCAGCGTGGCGCCACCGCCGCGCGACGAAACCGTGGGCAGCGCCGCCGCGCCCCCGCGCCGCCAGGCCGTGCGCTGGCGCGAAACCCGGCTGCCCGGCGCGCCCGGCGAGCTGCGCGGCATCCGCCACACCGCGCAGCTGGAACAGATGCTGGGCAGCGAAGCGGCGCTCATCCGCCACCCGGTGCTGCACAAGCTGTGGCGCGCCAAACGGGCCGAGGGCCGGCTGCTGGGCTACGACAGCGAAGCCGTGCTGCTGGACGCGGTGCCCGACCCCACCGGCCGCGCCGCGCCCCTGCCGGCCCGGCGCGAACCCGAGGCGCGCGAACGCGGGCCGATCATCCTGTGCATCGACACCTCCGGGTCCATGCAGGGCGCGCCCGAGAACGTCGCCAAGGCCGTGGCGCTGGAAACCCTGCGCGTGGCCCACCGCGAGCAACGCGGCTGCCTGCTGATCGCCTTCGGCGGCCCGGGCGAGCTGGTCGAACACCCCCTGGGCCTGGACCGCGACGGCCTGCGCGCGCTGCTCGACCTGATGGGCCAGGGCTTCGACGGCGGCACCGACGTGCAGACGCCGATCGAGCGCGCCATCGAACGGGTGCACGAGGCGCGCTGGGCCAGCGCCGACCTGCTGATCGTCAGCGACGGCGAATTCGGCTGCACCGCCGCCACGCTGCGCCAACTGGACACCGCGCGCGAAACCCTGGGCCTGCGCGTGCAGGGCGTGCTGGTGGGCGACCGCGAAACCATCGGCCTGCTGGAAGTCTGCGACGACATCCACTGGCTGCGCGACTGGCGCCGCTACGCCGACGACCGCCCCCGCGACGTGCCCGTGCCGGTGCACACCTCCAGCCTGACCGCGCTGTACTTTCCCAACGCCCTGAGCGAGCGGGCCGCGCGGCACCGGCGGTGACCGGGCCAAGGCCCCGGCCAGTGCTACGCTCGGTGCACCCGCGCAACGCACCCGTTCAGCAAGCATTCAGCGCCCGGTCCGTCCGCCACGGCACCGCCGGTGCTGCCCGCCACCCATTCGGCCACCACCCCATGTTCAACACCTCGCTCTGGACCCGGGCTGCCAGCATGGCCGCCGCGCTGCTGACTTGGGGGCCCCCCGCGCACGCGGGCAACGACTGGGTCGACGCCGAGGCCTGGGTCGGGCGCCACCCTTCGGAACGGGTGGTCCCGGGCAAGCCTGCCTTGCTGGCCCAGCCCGCCTTGCGCGCGCGGCTGCTTCACGTGCTGCCGGTGCAAGAGCAAGTTCGCCTGTCGCAGCTGAGCCAGGAAGAGCCCGTGCAAGCGCGCGACGGGCTGCTGGTGGTCCACCAGTGCCGCCCGGCGCAATGCCCGGCCGACTTGGCGATGGTCGTCATCGACCCGGTGAAGCAGGCGCTGTGGGTCGGCCTGTTCACACGCCGCGGCGGTGGCGCGGCCACGCGCTGGTACGCGTCCGGCGTCGACCAGGCCGCCTTGCCCGAAAGCCTTCGCCAGGAATTCCGCGCGCGGCACGGCAACTGACCGGCGGCGCGGGCCGCTGCTGCCGCCGCCGCCGCCGCGCAGGCTCAGGCCGGCGCGGCGGGCGAGCCCGTCGGTGACCCGTCCACCAGCCCATCCACCGCCGCGCTTGGCGGTGCGCGCAGCACCGCCGCGTCGTCCAGCCCGGCGCGGCCGTCCGCCATCGCCGCCTGGAAGGTGGCCAGCGCCAGCCGGGCGATGGGCGCGTCGGCGCCGGCGCGTTCGGCCATGGCCACCGCCAGGCCCAGGTCCTTGTGCAGCAGGCCGGTGCGCGCGCGCGGCGGCTGCAGGTCGCCGGCCAGCGCCCGCGGCGCGCGGTCGCCGAGGATCCACGAGGCACCGCTGGACACAAGGACCAGGTCCATCAGCCGCTGGCGGTCCAGGCCCAGGCGGTCGGCGAGCGCCAGGGCTTCGGCGCCGGCGGCCAGGTGCACGCCGGCCAGCAGGTTGTTGACGAGCTTGGTGCGCGCACCGTCGCCGACGCGCTCGCCCACGCGGTGCAGGGGCGAGGCCATGCGGCGCAGCAGCGGCTCGCAGCGCTCGACCACGGCGGCGTCGCCGGCCACCATCATGGACATGGTGCCGGCCGCCGCGCGCGCGGGGCCGCCGGAAATCGGCGCGTCCAGGCTGGCAATGCCGTACTCGGCCAGGCGCCGCGCGAAGGACTCGGTGGCGTCGGGCGCGATGGTCGGGCACAGCAGCACGGTCGGCGCGGGCCGGTCGGCGCTGCGCCGGGCGTGGACAACGCCGTCGGGCACACGCGGTTCCTCCGCGTCCAGGGCCACGGGCGGCGGCAACGCCGACCCCGGGGGCGGCAATGCCGACGTCGGGGGCAGCAACGCCGGCCCCGCGGTCAGCGTCGGCGCCGCCAGGTCTGCGCGACCACCCACCGATGGCCGGCGGCCGAACAGCACCTCGTCGACCTGCGGCGCGTCCACCACGGCGACCACCACCACCTCGCAGTGCGCCGCCAGGGCCGCCGGCGAGGCGTGCACCACCAGGCCTTGCTCGCGCGCCGCGCGCTCGACGGCGGGGTCGGTGTCGCGCACCGCCACGTCGACGCCCTGGCGCCGCAGGTTCATCGCCATCGCCCAGCCCATGGCGCCTGCGCCGATCACGCCGACGCGGGGCAGCGGCGGGGCATCGGGCGAGGCGGTCGGTGCGGTGTTGGGTGAGGTGTTGGGTGAGGTGTTGGGCGGGGTATCGGGTGGCGTGTCGGGTGGCGCGTTCGGCAGAAGGGTCGCCGCCCCGGCCGGCGACCGCGGGGCCGTCACGGCGCCACCGCCTGCCGCACGGCGTGCTCCCAGCGCGCCATCAGCGCCTGGGCGCGGTCGCGCGGCAGGGTGGGCGTGAAGCGGCGCTCCACCTGCCACTGCGCGGACAGCTCGGCCAGCCCGCCGTACACCCCGCAGCTCAGCCCCGCCAGGTAGGCGGCGCCCAGCGCGGTGGTCTCGATCACCTGGGGCCGCACCACCGGGATGCCCAGCAGGTCGGCCTGGAACTGCATCAGCAGGTTGTTGACGCAGGCGCCACCGTCCACGCGCAGCTCGCTCACCGGCGCGCCGCCGGCGGCCACGGCGTCGCGGCTCATGGCCTGCAGCAGCGCCGCGCTCTGGTAGGCGATGCTTTCCAGCGCCGCGCGGGCAATGTGCGCGGCGTTGCTGCCACGGGTCAGGCCGACGATGGCGCCACGCGCCTCGGGCTGCCAATACGGCGCGCCCAGGCCGGTGAAGGCGGGCACGAACATCACGCCGCCGCTGTCGGGCACCGATTCGGCCAGGCCCTGCACCTCGGCGCTGCCCTTGATGGCCTGCAAGCCGTCGCGCAGCCACTGCACCACCGCGCCGCCAATGAACACGCTGCCTTCCAGTGCGAACTCGGGCACGCCCGAGGGCTGCGCCGCGCTGGTGGTGATCAGGCCGTTGGTGCTGGTCTGGAACTGCGCGCCGGTGTGCATCAGCATGAAGCAGCCGGTGCCGTAGGTGTTCTTCGCCAGCCCGGCGGTGAAGCAGGCCTGGCCGAACAGCGCGCTTTGCTGGTCGCCCGCGATGCCGCCGATGGGCAGGGCCGCGCCCAGCAAGCCGGGCTGGGTGTGGCCGTGGACGAAGCTGGACGGCCGCACCGCCGGCAGCACCGCGCGCGGCACGCGCAGATGGGCCAGCAGGGTGTCGTCCCAGTCGTTGGTGTGCACGTCCAGCATCAGCGTGCGCGAGGCGTTGCTGACGTCGGTGGCGTGCACCGCCTGCGCCCGGGTGGCGGGGTCGGCGCCGCCGGTCAGCAGCCACAGCAGCCAGCTGTCGACGGTGCCGAAGGCCAGGTGGCCGGCCTCGGCCGCGGCGCGCGCGCCGGGCACGGTGTCCAGGATCCACTGCAGCTTGGTGCCGGAGAAGTAGGCGTCCAGGATCAGCCCCGTGCGCTCGCGGAACACGGCTTCCAGCCCCTCGGCGCGCAAGGCGGCGCAGGTGGGCTCGGCACGGCGGTCCTGCCAGACGATGGCGTTGTAGACCGGCTCGCCGGTGCGGCGGTCCCACACCACGGTGGTCTCGCGCTGGTTGGTGATGCCGATGCTGGCGATGTCGCTGGCCTGCAGCCCGGCCTGGGCCAGCGCGTCGCGGGCGGTGGCCAGCTGCGTCGTCCACAACTCGTTCGGGTCGTGCTCGACCCAGCCAGGTTGCGGGTAGATCTGCCGGAACTCGCGCTGCGCCATCGCCACGACGTGGCCTTCGCGGCTGAAGACGATGCTGCGCGAACTGGAAGTGCCCTGGTCCAGGGCCAGCAGGTGGGTGGGGCGGCTCATGGGGCGGGCTCCGGGCCGGGGCGGCGGGGCGTCACGGGGACGCGGCGTCGCAGGTGATGCACGCCACCCCGGCCTCGGCCAGCAAGGCCGGGAAGGGTTCGGGCGGTGCGGTGTCGGTGAACAGGCGGTCGATCTGGTCCAGCCGGGCCAGCTCCACCATCGCCGGGCGGTTGAACTTGCTGTGGTCCGCGGCCAGCCACACCTGGCGCGACTGCGCCAGGATGGCGCGCGCCACCTTGACCTCGCGGTAGTCGAAGTCGCGCAGGCTGCCGTCCGCTTCGATGGCGGAGATGCCGATCAAGGCGATGTCGACCTTGAACTGCTGCATGAAGTCGACCGTGGCCTCGCCCACGATGCCGCGGTCGCGCCCGCGCACCACGCCGCCGGCCACGATGACCTCGCAGTCGGGGTTGTCGCTGAGGATGGCGGCCACGTTCAGGTTGTTGGTGATCACGCGCAGGCCCTGGTGCTGCAGCAGCTCGCGGGCGATGGCCTCGGTGGTGGTGCCGATGTTGATGATCAGCGAGCAACCGGGCGGCACCGCCTGCGCCACCGCGCGGGCAATGCACTGCTTGGCGCGCTCGTTGAGCTGCTGGCGTTGGCGGTAGGCGATGTTCTCGGTGGTCGACGCCGGCAGGCGCACCCCGCCGTGAAAGCGCGCCAGCAAGCCGGCGTCGGCCAGCAGGGCCACGTCGCGGCGCACGGTTTGCAGCGTCACGCCGAACTTCTCGGCCAGGGCCTCGACGGTGACGGAACCACGGGCGCGCACCTCGGTGAGCAATTCGGCCTGTCGCAGGTTGGGGGTCATGCACAAAAACAGCAGGAACTGGGCCGAGCGTAGCGCGCGGCTCAGGGTTCTCCATGGTGGTTTCCGCCCTTGTGCCCTGTTCGCTTCTCGGATAAAAAGAAAAAAGAAGCGCGCAAACGAACAAAAACGAAAATGCGCAGCGGCCCGGTCCGGGCCCGCCCTTCACCCCATCACGCCATGACCACCACGCCGCCCGCCACCGCGTTCGCCCCTGCGACCTCCCCCGCCGCCCCGCCGCCGGCTGGCGTGCCCGCGGCCTGCGACGTGCTGGTGGTGGGCGGCGGCATCAACGGCGCCGGCATTGCGCGCGACCTGGCTGGCCGCGGCCTGCGCGTGGTGCTGTGCGACAAGGACGACCTGGCCGCCCACACCTCGTCGTCGTCGACGAAGTTGATCCACGGTGGGCTGCGCTACCTGGAGTACCACGAGTTCTCGCTGGTGCGCAAGGCGCTGGCCGAGCGCGAGGTGCTGCTGAAAAGCGCGCCGCACATCATGTGGCCGCTGCGCTTCGTGATGCCGCACGACCCGGGCATGCGCCCGGTGTGGATGATCCGCGCCGGCCTGTTCCTGTACGACCACCTGGCCCGGCGCGAGGTGCTGCCCGGCTCCACCACCGTCGACCTGCGCCAGCACCCGGCCGGCGCGCCGCTGAAGCCGCTGTTCACCAAGGGCTTCGTGTACTCCGACGGCTGGGTCGACGACGCCCGGCTGGTGGTGCTGAACGCGCTGGACGCCCAGGCCCGCGGCGCCACCGTGCTGACGCGCACCGCCTGCACCGACGCCCGCCGCAGCCCCACCGGCTGGACGGCCACGCTGCAAGGCGCCGACGGCCAGCGCCACGCCGTGAGCGCGCGCGCGCTGGTCAACGCGGCCGGGCCCTGGGCGGCGCAATTCCTCAGCGACCACGCCCACGCCCCGCGCGCCAAGAGCCTGCGGCTGATCAAGGGCAGCCACCTGGTGGTGCGCAAGCTCTTCGACCACGACCACGCCTACATCTTCCAGAACCCCGACAAGCGCATCATCTTCGCCATTCCCTACGAGGGCGAGTTCACGCTGATCGGCACCACCGACGTGGTGCACACCGGCGCCATCGGCACCGCCCGCATCGACGCCGAGGAAACCGCCTACCTGTGCGAACAGGCCAGCCGCTACTTCGCCCGGCCCGTCACGGCGGCCGACGTGGTGTGGAGCTACGCCGGCGTGCGCCCGCTGCTGGACGACGAGTCGGGCGACCCCTCGGCCATCACGCGCGACTACTTCCTGGAACTGGACACCGCGCAGGCGCCGCTGCTCAACGTGTGGGGCGGCAAGATCACCACCTTCCGCAAGCTGGCCGAGGAAGCCGCCGACCTGCTGGCCGCGCCGATGCGCGCCGCCGGGGCGCCGCCCACCGCGGCCTGGACCGCGGGCGCCCACCTGCCCGGCGGCGACCTCCGCGCGTGGATCGGCCCCGCGAAACGGCCCGACACCGACTTCACCCGCTTCGTGCAGGCGCTGCGCCAGCGCCACCCCACGCTGGACGCCGCCCACGCCACCCGGCTGGCCCGCGCCTACGGCAGCCGCGTCGACCAGGTGCTGGCCCACCCGCCCGGCCGCGAGGTGGCCCCCGGCCTGTTCGAAGGCGAGCTGCATTACCTGCACGACCAGGAATGGGCCCGCCACGCCGACGACGTGCTGTGGCGGCGCAGCAAGCTGGGCCTGCACTTCACCGAGGCGCAGCGCGCCGCGGTGGCAACCTGGTGCGAAGCGCAGTGGGCGCCCACCCACGCGGCCACCCACGCGCCCACACCTGCGGCCGCACCGGGCCCCGCCGTGCCTTCCCTGGCCACGCCCGACGCGGCCCAGCCCGGCGGCGCGCCGCGCGCCCCTCACCCCGCGACGGAGACCCCATGAACCTGGTGCTCGAGGGCATCGAACAACGGGTAGGCGCCGACCAGCACCTTCACCCGCTGAGCCTGCAGTTGGTGCCCGGCGCCGTCACCGTGCTGCTGGGCGCCACCCAGGCCGGCAAGACCACGCTGATGCGCCTGATGGCCGGCCTGGACGCGCCCAGCCGCGGCCGCGTGCGGGTGGACGGCGTCGACGTCACGGGCCGGCCGGTGCGCGAGCGCAACGTGGCCATGGTCTACCAGCAGTTCATCAACTACCCGTCGATGACGGTGTTCGACAACATCGCCTCGCCGCTGAAGCTGCGCCCGGGCGGCCGCGACGCCGCCGCCATCGCCCGCCGCGTGCAGGAACTGGCCGAGAAGCTGCACATCGACCCCTTCCTGAAACGCCTGCCGGCCGAGTTGTCCGGCGGCCAGCAGCAGCGCGTGGCGCTGGCGCGTGCGCTGGCCAAGCAGGCGCCGCTGATGCTGCTGGACGAACCGCTGGTGAACCTGGACTACAAGCTGCGCGAGGAACTGCGCGAGGAACTCACGCAGCTCTTCGCCGCCGGCGATTCCACCGTGGTCTACGCCACCACCGAGCCCAGCGAAGCCCTGCTGCTGGGCGGCCACACCGCCGTGCTCGACGCGGGCGAGCTGCTGCAGTACGGCCCCACGGCCGAGGTCTTCCACCGCCCGCAGTCGATCCGCGTGGCGCGGGCCTTCAGCGACCCGCCGATGAACCTGCTGGCCGGCACGGCCGCCGCCGGCGCCGTCACGCTCACGGGCCCGGGCGGCCTGGTGCTGGCCGGCACCGGGCTGGACGCGGGCCACGGCGGGCCGGTCACCGTGGGCATCCGCGCGAACGCGCTGCGCCTGCAGGCGCGCGACGGCGACCTGATGCTGCCGGGCCGGGTCGAACTGGCCGAGATTTCCGGCTCCGACACCTTCGTGCACGTCGACACCGCCGTGGGCGAACTGGTGGCGCAGCTCAGCGGCGTGCACCAGGTGGCGCTGGGCGCAGCCATTCACCTGGCGCTGGACCCGCGGCAGATGCACCTGTTCGACGGCGCGGACGGCCGCGGCGACGGCCGCCTGCTGCGCGCCCCCACCCATGCCGGCGCCACGGCGCCCGGCCAACCCGCACCGCGCTGACCATGGCCAAGATCACGCTCGACCTGGCCCACGCCTACCAACCCAACCCGCAGCGCGACGAGGACTACGCGCTGCTGCCGCTGAAGATGGTTTTCGAGGACGGCGGCGCCTATGCGCTGCTGGGGCCGTCCGGCTGCGGCAAGACGACGCTGCTGAACATCGTCTCGGGCCTGGTCACGCCCTCGCAAGGCAGCGTGCGCTACGACGACACCGACGTCACCCGCCACACCCCGCAGCAGCGCAACATCGCGCAGGTGTTCCAGTTCCCGGTCATCTACGACACCATGACCGTGGCCGAGAACCTGGCCTTTCCGCTGAAGAACCGCGGCGTGCCGGCCGAGCGCATCCGCCAGCGCGTGGGCGCCATCGCCGAGATGCTGGAGATGAGCCACCAGCTCGACACCCGCGCCGCCGGCCTCACGGCCGACGCCAAGCAGAAGATCTCGCTGGGCCGCGGCCTCGTGCGCGAGGACGTCAGCGCGGTGCTGTTCGACGAGCCGCTGACCGTCATCGACCCGCACCTGAAGTGGCAGCTGCGCCGCAAGCTCAAGCAAATCCACCACGAGCTCAAGCTCACGCTGGTCTACGTCACCCACGACCAGGTGGAGGCGCTGACCTTCGCCGACCAGGTGGTGGTGATGACGCGCGGCCGCGCGGTTCAGGTGGGCAGCGCCAGCGAACTGTTCGAGCGCCCGCGCCACACCTTCGTGGGCCACTTCATCGGCTCGCCGGGCATGAACTTCCTGCCCGCGCGCTGGCAGGACGGCGCGGGCGTGGAAGTGGCCGGCCACCACCTGGGCGCGGCCCACGCGCCGAGCCGCCTGGCCGAGACCGGCGCCTTCACCCTGGGCGTGCGGCCCGAGTACGTGGCCCTGGCCGAACCCGGCGCGCCCGGCGCCCTGCCCGCCCGCGTGCTGCGCAGCCAGGACGTGGGCACCTACCGCTTGATCAGCGCCCAGGTGGGCGAGCACCTGGTCAAGGCCCGGCTGAGCCCCCACGCCAGCGCGCCGGCCGAGGGCGACACCGCCTGGCTGCAGCTCGTGGGCCCGCGCACCTGCTATTACCGCAACGAGGAGCTGGTCGCATGAAGCCGCTCAACCAGAAGGCCTGGCTGCTGATCCTGCCGGTGGTCATTTGCGTGGCCTTCTCGGCCATCCTGCCGCTGATGACGGTGGTGAACTACTCGGTGCAGGACATCATCTCGCCCGAGCGCCGCGTGTTCGTCGGCACCGAGTGGTTCAAGGCGGTGATGCGCGACGACGACCTGCACGCCGCGCTGCTGCGGCAGGTCACCTTTTCGCTGTCGGTGCTGGCGGTGGAGATTCCGCTGGGCATCGCGCTGGCGCTGGCCATGCCGGCCAGCGGCTGGAAGGCCTCGGCGGTGCTGGTGCTGGTGGCCATCTCGCTGCTGATCCCGTGGAACGTGGTGGGCACCATCTGGCAGATCTACGGCCGCGCCGACATCGGCTTGCTGGGCGCCGGGCTGAAGGCGCTGGGCTTCAACTACAGCTACACCGGCAACGCCACCCACGCCTGGATCACCGTGCTGGTGATGGACGTGTGGCACTGGACGCCGCTGGTGGCGCTGCTGTGCTACGCCGGCCTGCGCAGCATTCCCGACGCCTACTACCAGGCCGCGCGCATCGACGGCGCCAGCAAGTTCGCGGTGTTCCGCTACATCCAGCTGCCCAAGCTGCGCGGGGTGCTGATGATCGCGGTGCTGCTGCGCTTCATGGACAGCTTCATGATCTACACCGAGCCCTTCGTGCTGACCGGCGGCGGGCCCGGCAACGCCACCACCTTCCTCAGCCAGTACCTGACGCAGAAGGCGGTGGGCCAGTTCGACCTGGGCCCGGCGGCGGCCTTCTCGCTGATCTACTTCCTGATCATCCTGCTGCTGTGCTTCATCCTGTACACCTGGATGCAGCGCGTGGGCACCGGCGACGCCAAGGAGGCCGGCCATGGCTGAGGGCAAGTTTCAAAAGCGCACGCTGTTCCTGGTCGCCTACCTGGTGTTCGCCATCCTGCCGATCTACTGGATGGTGAACATGTCGTTCAAGACCAACCAGGAAATCCTGTCCACCTTCAGCCTGTGGCCGCAGCAGTTCACGCTGGCCAACTACCAGACCATCTTCACCGACAAAAGCTGGTACTCGGGCTACGTCAACAGCCTGATCTACGTGGCCATCAACACCGTGATCTCGATCGCGGTGGCCTTGCCGGCGGCGTACGCGTTTTCGCGCTACCGCTTTCTCGGTGACAAGCACGTCTTCTTCTGGCTGCTGACCAACCGCATGACGCCGCCGGCGGTGTTCCTGCTGCCCTTCTTCCAGCTGTACACCACGCTCGGGCTGATGGACACGCACCTTGCCGTGGCCATGGCGCACCTGGTGTTCAACGTGCCGCTGGCGGTGTGGATCCTGGAGGGCTTCATGAGCGGCATCCCGCGCGAAATCGACGAGACCGCCTACATCGACGGCCACAGCTTCCCGCGCTTCTTCCTGACCATCTTCCTGCCGTTGATCAAGGCCGGCGTGGGCGTGGCCGCCTTCTTCTGCTTCATGTTCAGCTGGGTGGAGCTGCTGATGGCGCGCACCCTGACCAGCGTCAACGCCAAGCCCATCGTGGCCACGATGACGCGCACCGTCAGCGCCAGCGGCATGGACTGGGCCACGCTCGCCGCCGCCGGCGTGCTGACCATCGTGCCCGGCGCGATCGTCATCTGGTTCGTGCGGCACTACATCGCCAAGGGCTTTGCCATGGGGCGCGTATGAAACTCTTCAGCTGGATGGCCTGGACCCTGCCGGTCGCGGTGTTCTTCGTGTGCATCGTGCTGATGCTGGTGGCCATGACGGTGTGGGAGCTGAAGTCGCCCACCGCCTTGCGCCGCGGCTTCCTGCCGATGGCCACGACGCGCGGCGACCGCCTGTTCATCGGGCTGCTCGGCGCGGCCTACGTCAACCTCGCCTTCGTGGGCCTGAGCCGGCAGATGACCGAGTGGTTCGGCCTGGCGAACGAGCCCTCGGTGTGGATCGGCTTCGTGGCCTCGATGGGCCTGCTGGCGCTGATCATGAGGAAAGGCTAGGCGTGACATGGGTATCCGGCCCGGCGCTTCCCCGGGGCCGTGGTGACCTCAACCGCACACGGGGAAGCGATGACACCCACCACGAGGAGACAAACCATGAAGTTGCGCACCACCGCCCTGGCGGTCTCGGCCGCCCTGGCCCTGATCGCTTGCGGCAAGAAGGAAGAACCCGCGGCGGCCGCCCCCGCCGCGGCACCGGCATCGACCGCCGCCTCCGTGGCCGCCGCGCCCGCGGCCGCCGGCCCGGCCGACAAGTGGATCAACGACGAATTCCAGCCCAGCACGCTCAGCAAGGCCGACCAGGCCGCCGAGCTGAAGTGGTTCATTGACGCCGCCGCCAAGCTCAAGGCCAAGGGCGTGACCGAGATCTCGGTGGTGTCCGAAACCATCACCACCCACGAGTACGAGGCCAAGACCCTGGCCAAGGCCTTCAGCGAAATCACCGGCATCACCGTCAAGCACGACCTGATCCAGGAAGGCGACGTGGTCGAGAAGCTGCAGACCTCGATGCAGTCGGGCCAGAGCATCTACGACGGCTGGATCAGCGACTCCGACCTCATCGGCACCCACTACCGCTACGGCAAGATCCTGAACCTGACCGACTACATGGCCGGCCCGGGCAAGGAGTGGACCAACCCCGGTCTGGACCTGAAGGACTTCATCGGCACCAGCTTCACCACCGCGCCGGACGGCAAGCTGTACCAGCTGCCCGACCAGCAGTTCGCCAACCTCTACTGGTTCCGCGCCGACCTGTTCGCCCGCGACGACCTGAAGGCCAAGTTCAAGGCCAAGTACGGCTACGACCTGGGCGTGCCGCTGAACTGGAGTGCCTACGAGGACATCGCCGAGTTCTTCAGCAAGGACGTCAAGGAGATCGACGGCAAGCCCATCTACGGCCACATGGACTACGGCAAGAAGGACCCGTCGCTGGGCTGGCGCTTCACCGACGCCTGGCTGTCGATGGCGGGCACCGCCGACGTGGGCATTCCCAACGGCATGCCGGTGGACGAATGGGGCATCCGCGTGGCCGACGACAAGTGCACGCCGGTGGGCGCGGCCGTGTCGCGCGGCGGCGCCACCAATTCACCGGCGGCGGTCTACGCGCTCACCAAGTACGTCGACTGGATGAAGAAGTACGCGCCCAAGGAAGCCACCGGCATGACCTTTGGCGAAGCCGGCCCGGTGCCGGCGCAGGGCCAGATCGCGCAGCAGATCTTCTGGTACACCGCCTTCACCGCCGACATGGTCAAGCCCGGCCTGCCAGTGGTCAACGCCGACGGCACGCCGAAGTGGCGCATGGCCCCCGGCCCGAACGGCCCGTACTGGAAGCAGGGCATGCAGAACGGCTACCAGGACGTGGGCAGCTGGACCTTCTTCAAGGACCACAACGCCGACAAGACGGCCGCCGCCTGGCTGTACGCGCAGTTCGTGACCAGCAAGACGGTGTCGCTGAAGAAGACCATCGTCGGCCTGACCCCGATCCGCGAAAGCGACATCAAGAGCCAGGCGATGACCGACATGGCGCCCAAGCTGGGCGGCCTGGTCGAGTTCTACCGCAGCCCGGCCCGCGTGGCCTGGACGCCGACCGGCACCAACGTGCCCGACTACCCGAAGCTGGCGCAGCTGTGGTGGAAGAACGTGGCCCAGGCCGTCACGGGTGAGAAGACCCCGCAGAAGGCCATGGACACCCTGGCCGACGAGATGGACGACGTGATGGCCCGCCTGGAACGCGCCGGCATGGCCCAGTGCGCGCCCAAGCTGAACCCGAAGGGCGACCCGGCGAAGTACCTCAGCGACAAGGGCGCGCCGTGGAAGAAGCTGGCCAACGAAAAGCCCAAGGGCGAAACCATCGCCTATGACACGCTGCTGACCGCCTGGAAGGAAGGCCGCGTGCGCTGAGCGACGACGTCCCGGCCCAGCGCCGGACGAAAAAAAGGGCCATCTGATGATGGCCCAACGCTCTGGTAATCATGAGGGTCGCGCCGCGCCAGCCCGCGCTGCGCGACCCTTCTTTGCTTCTGAGGGATCAGAAGTTGTGCTGCAGGCCCAAGGCAAACACGTTGTAGTTGCTGTAGGCCACGCCGTTGATGCGGCCATCCTGCTTGCTGAAGGCGGCGTCGGCGTAGACCTTGGTGCGCTTGCTCAGCGGGTAGTCGTAGCCCAGCGCGTACTTCTGCTGCACGTTGCTGGCGCCCGACGGGTCATAGCGGCCGTAACCGGCCTTCAGCACGCCCGGGCCGATCGGCGCGGTGGCACCGACCAGGTAGAAGTCGTTCTTCAGGTTGCCATTGACGCCCAGCTTGGAGCGGCTGTACTGGAACACGGGCTTCACGACGCCCAGGTTGTAGTGCACGGCGACCAGGGCCAGCGAGCTGCCGTCGCCGCTGGTGGTGGCGGTGCCGGCGGCGCCGTTGTCCTGCTTGGCGTAGGCGAAGGCGGCGTACAGCGGGCCCGCGGCGTATTCGACGTTGAAGCCGGTTTCGCGCACGGTGGCGCCTTCACCGGCGCTGACCGCGCCTTGCAGCGTCAGGCCGCCAAAGCTGGCCGAACGGAAGCCCACGGTGTTGTTGGTGCGCGCACCGTTGTCACCCTTGGACTGGAAGTTCGCGTAGGCGCGGCTGCTGAACTGGCCCACGCCGTCCTGGCCGAACGGGTCGGTCTTGACCGCCACAAAGTATTGCGGCGAATACTCGCGGCCCAGGTACACCGAGCCGATGTCCTTGCTGGTCAGCTGCACGAACGAGCGGCCGTGCCAGAAGGCGGCGGCGTTGTTCTGCGCGCCGGTGTCGGGGTTGAAGCGGTGCTCGATCTGGAACTGGGCCGACAAGCCGCTGCCCAGGTCTTCGTTGCCTCGGAAGCCCAGGCGGGACACCTTCGACTGCGCGACGGTGTAGGCCTTGGTGGCCGGGCCGTTGATCCAGGTGGCGCTGGTGGCAATGCCGTTGGACTTCTGAACGCCCACGTCGACCAGACCGTAGATCGTGACATTGGATTGGGCCGAGGCGGCGCCGGCGATCAGCAGCAGGGCGGCGGCGGCGATGGAATTGATCTTCACAGGAGCTCCATTCAAAAAAGCGGCCGTCGAAGTCGACGGCATGCCGCATTGCAACAAAACTTCGCGCCCGTCGTATGACGGCTTTGTAATAAGGGTATTCCCGTAGCTTTGGCGCCACGATGGCCTTGCCCGCGGCAGGGGCTGTCATCGACCCGTCATCTGGGCATCCGTCGGATGGCGGGCGCCCCACCGCGTGGGCACGGGGGGCCCGCGCACGCCGGCGCCCCCGACCGCCGCCGCCATCGGTTAAAAAGCCTTCCCGCCGCTGACGCACTGAGCCCTTGCCGCCATGACCCCCGGACTGCTGACCGGCACCTTGTTCGCCCTGGCCGCGGGGCTGATGTGGGGCCTGGTTTTCATCGGCCCCTTGCTGCTGCCCGAGTACCCGGCGTCGCTGCACACCGTGGGCCGCTACCTGGCCTTTGGCCTGATCGCACTGCCACTGGGCTGGCTCGACCGCGCGCGGCTGCGCGAGCTCGGCCGCGCCGACTGGCTGGAGGCGCTGAAGCTGGCCGCCGTGGGCAACCTCATCTACTACCTGTTCCTGTCGAGCGCGCTGCAGCGCGCCGGCGGGCCGCTGCCCACGATGATCATCGGCACGCTGCCGGTGGTGATTGCCCTCACCACGCAGTGGCGCACCGCGCGCGACGGGGCGCGGGTGGAGGCGCGCCTGCCCTGGGGCCAGCTGTTGCCCTCGCTGGCGCTGATTGGCGCGGGCATCGCGCTGGTCAACCAGGTGGAGCTGCAGCGGCTGCGCGAGGACCCGGCCGCTGACCTGGGCCGCTACGCGCTCGGCGGCCTGCTGGCGGTGGGCGCAGTGGCCTGCTGGACCTGGTACCCCATCCGCAACGCGGAATGGCTGCGCGCCCACCCGGACCGCCACCCGCGCTCCTGGGCCACGGCGCAGGGCTTAATGACGCTGCCGCTGGCCGCCGTGGGCTGCGCGGTCGTCTGGGGCTTCCACGCGGCCAGCGGCAGCGGCTTCGCGATGCCGCTGGGCCCGCGGCCGGGCGAGTTCCTGCTGCTGATGTTTGCCATCGGCCTGTTTTCGTCGTGGCTGGGCACGCTGTGCTGGAACGAGGCCAGCCAGCGCCTGCCGCCCGCCTTGGCCGGTCAACTGATCGTCTTCGAGACCCTGGCCGCGCTGGCCTACGCGCTGCTGCTGCGCGGCGAGCGGCCCGCCGGCGCCACCGTGGCCGGCGCGGTCTTGCTGGTGGCTGGGGTGATGTGGGCGCTGCGGCCGCGCACCGCGGCGGGCCCGGTCAAGGGCCCACTTTGATCGCCGCCGTCCTGCACTGCGAAACATCTGTGGGTAAGACCTGAGCCCGTTGGGGGCGCGGGCTCAAAACAATGGGCGCTTTCCATGTGCAGGAGATTCCCTTGAGCACCCGCCGCCACGTCATCGCCACCCTCGGTCTGGTCAGCGCCGCGCTGCTGGGCAGCGGCCCGCTGCAGGCCCAGCCTTCGGCCGCCAGCTACCCCGACAGACCCATGCGCATCGTGGTGACCTTCACCACCGGCGGCGCGCCCGACATCCTGGCCCGCCTGATCGGTGAAAAGCTGCAGGCCACCTGGGGTCAGCCGGTGGTGGTCGACAACAAGCCTGGCGCAGGGGGCAACACCGGCGCCGACTTCGTTGCCAAGGCCACGCCCGACGGCCTGACGCTGGTGCTGGGCACGGTGGGCACGCACAGCATCAACGGCGCGCTGTACAGCAAGATGCCCTACGACATGGTCAAGGACTTCAGCCCGGTGACCCTGCTTGCCACCACGCCGAACCTGCTGGTGGTGCACAACGGCGTGCCGGCCAAGAACCTGAAGGAGTTCATCGCCCTGGGCAAGAAGGAGGGCAAGATGAGCTTTGCCTCCTCGGGCTCGGGCACCTCCATCCACGTGTCGGGCGAGCTGTTCAAGACCATGACCGGCATCGACATGGAGCACATCCCGTACAAGGGCCGCGCCAGCGCCATCCCTGACCTGCTGGGTGGGCGGGTGACGATGATGTTTGACAACATGCCGTCCAGCCTGCCGCTGGTCAAGGAAGGCAAGCTGCACGCGCTGGGCGTGACCAGCGCCAAGCGCTCGCCGGCCGCGCCGGACATCCCGACCATCGCCGAACAGGGCCTGCCGGGCTTTGACGCGGTGTCGTGGTTTGCGCTGTTCGCGCCGGCCAACACGCCGCGGCCGATCGTCGACAAGCTGCAGGCCGAGGTGAAAAAGATCATCACCACCGGCGACGTCGCCAAGAAGCTGGCCGAGATCGGCCTGGAGCCCGTGGGCTCCACCGCGGACGAGCTGGCGGCCTACCAACGCAGCGAAATCACCAAGTGGGCCAAGGTGGTGAAGGACTCGGGCGCGAAAGTCGATTGAGCGGGCGCACCGGCCCCGGGGACCGCACTGAACACCGTCCCCGGTGCCACCGCGGCACCCCGCGCCAAGCGCCTCAGGCGCCCAGCTGCACCGCCAGGTCCAGCAGGTCGCTCGCCGAGTGATCCACTGGCGTGCTGGCGGCCTGCTCGCCCCGGCCTGGCCCGTGTTCGTCCGGCCGCGCGATGAAGGCGGTGCGCAGGCCCACCGCGGCCGCGGCGGCGAGGTCGCTCGAATGGGCGGCCACCATCATCACCTGCGACGGCACGAGGTCGAAGGCGGCGGCGGCCGTCAGGTACACCACCGGCTTGGGTTTGTAGTCCCGGGCCAGCTCGGCGCCCAGGATGGCGTCCCAGCTCAAGGCGTTGCGCCGCGCCAGGTCGACCATCAGCGAGATGTTGCCGTTGGAGCACGGCGCGACGCGAAAGCAGGTGCGCAGGCGCGCCAGGCCGTGCGTGACATCGGGCCAGGCGTCGAGCCGGTGCCACGCCAGGTTCAACGTGGCGCGGGTGGCTTCGTCGACGTGGTGGAAACCGTGGTCGGCGAGCACGACGTCGAGGTTGCGGCGGTGCAACGCGTCGAGCTTGGAGAACGGCCGCCGGCCGCTGCGCACCTCGTCCATGGCCGGCTGGTACTGGTCGCGCCAGGCGTCGGCAAAGGCGTGCCAGTCGGCGGTGAGGCCGAGCGGCGCGAGGATGGCCTGCGACTCGCGGGCGATGGAACCGCGCCAATCGACCAGGGTGCCGAAGACGTCGAAGATCAATGCTTGAACGGTCATGGGCCGCAAGTGTGCCGGCCAATGCGCCGCCACGTCATCCGGGAAGGGCCGGGGTCTGCGGGCTTGCACGCTGGGCAGCGGTTGCCGCGGAGTCCAGAATGACCGCATGCCGCGCCGCCCCGCCCCGCCCACCGCCGCCCCGTCTGCGCCCGCGCCCGGCCGACGGCGCTTCCTGACGCGGGGGGCGGCGCTGGCGGCCGCCGCCCCGCTGGGCGGTCCGGCGCTGGCCCAGACGCATCCCGAGGGCAGCCCACCGCCCGCGTCAGAGGCCCTGCCGGCGTGGCGCCAGGCGCCTGGGCAGGCCTTCAGCCCCTACGGCCAGCCGTCCCCGCACGAGGCGACGGTGCAACGTGCCATCGGCCTGAACTTCCGCAACCTCGACGGCAACGGTGCGGCCTGGACCCCGCTGGACCGGCTGGAGGGCAGCCTGACGCCCAACGGCCTGCACTTCGTGCGCAGCCACAACGGCACGCCGGCCATCGACCCGGCGCGCCACCGCCTGACGCTGCACGGCCGCGTCGAGCGCGCGTTGTCCTTCGACGTGGCGCGCCTGCTGCGCTACCCGATGCGCTCGGCGCAACTCTTTCTGGAGTGCGGCGGCAACAGCAGCGCCGGCTGGTTCGCCGAGCCCGTCGAACGACCGGTCGGCCTGGTGCACGGCCTGGTGTCGTGCAGCGAATGGACCGGCGTGCCGCTGCGCCTGCTGCTGGAAGAAGCCGGCGTCGACCCGCGCGCGACCTGGCTGGTGGCCACCGGCGCCGACGCTGGCGCGCTGCAGATGAGCCTGCCGATGACCAAGGCGATGGACGACTGCCTGGTGGCGCTTTACCAGAACGGCGAGCGCCTGCGCCCGGAAAACGGCCACCCGATGCGTTTGATCGCCCCGGGCTGGAAGGGCGTCGTCAACGTGAAATGGCTGGCCGAACTGGAGGTGGCCACGCAGCCGGCGATGTCGCGCAACGAGACCGCGCGCTACACCGAGCTGCTGCCGTCGGGCCAGGCCGAGCAGTTCCACTTCGTGATGGACACCAAGAGCGTCATCACCCACCCGTCCCACGGGCAGAAGCTGTCCGGCCCCGACGTGCACCTGGTGCGCGGCCTGGCCTGGAGCGGCCACGGGCGCGTCACGCGGGTGGAGGTGTCGGCCGATGGCGGGCGGCACTGGACGGACGCCGAACTGCAAGGCCCGGTGCTGCCGCGCTGCCTGACGCGCTTTCGCTTGCCATGGCGCTGGGACGGCCGCACCAGCGTGCTGCAAAGCCGCGCCACCGACGACACCGGCCGCGTGCAGCCCAGCCGCGCCGCGCTGGTGGCGGCCCGCGGCCGGCGCGGCTTCTACCACTACAACGCCATCGTCAGCTGGGAAGTCGATGAGCAGGGCTTCGTGAGCCATGTGCACGCCGACGCCTGACCGCGCGCGTCGCGCACCGCGCGCGGCCGTGGCCGCCGCTTTGAGCCTGGCCATGGCCTGGCCCCTGGCTCAGACCAACCAGCCCTTCGACACCGAGGCCCGCCCCCGGCTGGGCCAACCGGCCGCCCCCGTGCCGCGGTCCGTGCGCAACGCCTTTCCGGACGGCCAGGGCCTGCCGCCGGGCCGCGGCACGGCGCGCGACGCCGACGCGCTGTACCAGCAGCAATGTGCCGCCTGCCACGGCGAGACCGGCCGCGGCGGCCCCGGCGGCGAGTTGGTCGGGCGGGAGACCCTGGCCGGCACGCAACGGCCGGACAAGACCGTGGGCTCGTACTGGCCCCACGCCACCACGGTGTTCGATTACCTGCGACGCGCGATGCCAGTGCACCGGCCCGGCTCGCTCAGCGACGACCAGGCCTACGCGCTGACCGCCTGGCTGCTGGCGGCCAACGG
Source organism: Hydrogenophaga intermedia (assembly GCA_943370175.1). GTDB lineage: Bacteria > Pseudomonadota > Gammaproteobacteria > Burkholderiales > Burkholderiaceae_C > Ideonella_A > Ideonella_A intermedia_A. The sequence continues at coordinate 93,741 of CALRPU020000006.1, forward strand.
CATCATCGACCGCGACGCCGTGATCGACGCCCGCACGCTGCCGCAAGTGCGCATGCCCAACCGCGACGGCTTCGTCCGCCACCGCGACACCACGCTGCCCCGGGCCCCAGCCCCCGCTCAACCCGCGTCAAACTGAGCCGAGTTGCGGCCGCGGAAACCGGCGTAGAAGGCCTTGATCTCGACCATGTCGCGCTCGATGTCGCCGGTCGGATAGAACAACGGGCCCAGGCCGGCGCGCTTGTCGGTGTAGTCCATGTAGGCCAGCAGGATCGGCAGCTTGGCGCCGAGGGCGATGTAGTAGAAGCCCGTCTTCCAGTGCCGCACCTTGCTGCGCGTGCCCTCGGGCGGCACGATCAATTGCACCGGGCCATCGGCGGCCACCAGCGCCGCCACCGAGGCGGCCACCAGGTTGTTGGACTGGTCGCGCTGCACGGCCAGGCCACCCAGCCAGCGCATCACCGCACCGAACGGCGGGCGAAAGATGGTGTGCTTGCCCATCCAGTAGGGGTGCAGGCGCAACGCGAACGCGGTCATCAGCGTGTACGGCAGGTCCCAGTTGCTGGTGTGCGGGGCGGCGATCAGCACGCACTTGACGGCCTGCGGGGGCAAGGCGCCCTCCACACGCCAGCCCGCCAGTTTGAGAAAAGCCAATGAACCCGCGCGAAGCAGCCGGTTGACGACCGGGGTGTCGAACACAGTGAGGTGCATGAAAGTACAGCAAAGAAGAAAGGGGGCCGGGTCCGGTCAGGCCTGTTGATGTTGGTGTTGGTGGGCCGACCGCAGGGCGGCGGCCAGGGTGTCTCGGGCGCGGGCGAAGTCGAAGGCCTGCACCTGTTGCTCCAGCGCGGCGGCTTCCACTGGCAAGGCGCGGCGCAGCAGGCCCCGGGCGCGCTGCAGCAGCTCGGCGGCCGCGCTGTCGTTGGCGGCCATCAGCGGCTCGAGCGCGCGCAGGGTGCGCAGCACGTCGGACCAGTCGGTGGCCCGGCGCAGCGGCGGCGGCGACGCGTCGCCGAGGGCCGCGTGCAGCGCCCGCAGCAACTGCGTCAGGGTCTGGGCCGTGGCGTCGGCCAGGGCCTGCACCGAGGGCGACAGGCTCGGGCGGGCGCTCGCCGGGGAGGCAGCGCCTTCGGGCAGCGCGGCCTCGGCGTGCGACAGCACGCCCGGCTCGTTGGTCGCCTGCACCAGGATGGCCTGTTCCAGCGCTTCGGCCTGCCGGCGCAGCGGCTCGGCGCCCACGGTCGCCGCCGCCCCGGTCAGGGAGTGGGCCAGGTAGCGCAGGCTTTTCGCGCTGTCGCGGGCGCAGGCGTCGGCGAGCTTGGCCGCATCGCCGCCGTGGTGCGACACGAACATGTGCAGCGTGCGCAGGAACAGCGTCCAGTTGCCGCTGAAGCGCGGCAGCACCTCGTCGATGGCCAACAGGTCCACCGCGGCCACGCGCTGACGGGCGAGCTCCAGGCGCTCGGCGTCGGACCCCGCGGGCGCGGCGTGGGCCGGCAGCGGCGGCATCCAGCGCAGCACGCAGCGTTCGAGCTGGTCGGGCTCCACCGGCTTGGCGAGGTGGTCGTTCATGCCGGCGGCCAGGCAGCGCGCGCGGTCCTCGGAAAAGGCATTGGCGGTCATCGCCACGATCGGCACCGCAGCGCGCCCTGGCAGCTGCCGGATGGCCGCGGTGGCGCGCAGGCCGTCCATGACCGGCATTTGCACGTCCATCAGGATGAGGTCGTAGGCGGTGGCTTCGGCCATGCGCACGGCCGCCTCGCCGTTGTCGGCCACGTCCACCCGCACACCCAGCTCCAGCAGCACGGCCGCGGCCACCTCCTGGTTGATGGGGTTGTCCTCGGCGAGCAGCACCCGCGCCCCGCGCAATCGCCCCACGCCGGCGGCGGCGGCGTCCGCCGGGGCCACGGCGGCTGACGACCCCGCCGCGCCACGGTCGGCGCCGTGCGGGCCGGGCGCCTGGGACGCCGGCGGCAGGCCCGTGCCCGTGCCACTGCCCATCACCAGCGGCAAGTCCAGCCAGAACGCGCTGCCCTGCCCGGGCTGGCTGGTGACCCCGATGCGCCCGCCCATCAGCACCGCCAGGCGCTGACTGATGGCCAGGCCCAGCCCCGTGCCACCAAACCGCCGGGTGGTCGACACGTCGGCCTGCTGAAAGGCCTCGAACAGGTGGCGCAGTTGCTCGGCGTCCATGCCGATGCCGGTGTCGCGCACCTCGAAGCGCCAGCAAGGGGGACCCTGCGTGCCGGCGACCGTGGCGTCGTTCCCGGGGCCGTGGGTGGCGGTCAGGGGCGACGGCGACAACCGCAGGACCACCTGGCCCCGGTCGGTGAACTTCACCGCGTTGCTCAGCAGATTCAGCAGCACCTGCTCCAGGCGCAGCCGGTCGCCGCGGACCGCCAGCGGGCAACCCAACGCCAGCTCGACGCGCAAGGCCACGCCCTTGGTGGCGGCCCGGCCGCGCACCATCGAGGTCACGCGCTCGATGCTGTCCTGCAGGCTGAAGTCGGCCTCTTCCAGCGTGAGTTTTCGGGCCTCGATCTTCGAGAAGTCGAGGATGTCGTTGATGACCTGCAGCAAGTGCTGGCCCGCATCGCTGATCTTGGCGAGGTGGTCGATCTGCCGCTGGGTCAGCGGGTCGCGGCGCAGCAGGTGGGCAAACCCGATGATGGCGTTCATCGGCGTGCGGATCTCGTGGCTCATGTTGGCCACGAAGGCGCTCTTGGCCTGGTTGGCCGCGTCGGCCGCCTGCTTGGCCTGCTCCAGCGCCAGCTCGATGCGCCGCCGCTGCACGATGCCCAACAGGTCGGCGCCCAGCAGCAGCAGCTCGCGCTCGTCGGTGTCGTCGTAGGCCGCGGGCTTGCTGCCCGCGCAGATGACCAGCGCCACCCGGTCGGATTCATCGCGGATCGGCACCCCAATGGCGTGGCCCACGCGCGAGGCGCATGACACGTCGGGCCGCGGCGCGGCGGCGTCCAGCCGGACGCAGCGGCCCTCGGCCATCACCATGTCCCACAACGGTCGGGCGGCTGGGCCCGCGGCGGGGTCGGTGTCGAGGCCTTCGGCGCGGTCCGGCACGTTGCCGCGCCCGGCCCAGGTGGCGCCGACGACCCGGCTGCCGCTGCCGTCCACGGTATGAACACAGGCGAGCGGGCTGGCGCTCAGGCGCGCGATTTCCTCAATGCCGGCCTGCAGCAACTCGGCCTCGGTCAGCCGGCTCGCGCGGCGGCTCAGCGCCAGCATCGCGCGCAGGCGCTCGTCTTCGCGTTGCAGCCGGTGGTTCACCGACTCCAGCTCGGCGGTGCGGGTCGCGACCAGCTCTTCCAGGTGCTGGCGGTAGCCCTCCAGCTCGCGCTCGCTGCGCACGCGGTCGGTGATGTCGATGCCACTGCACACCAGGGCCGCGCTGTCGTCGCCGCCGTCCAGCCGGCGCGCCACCAGCAGGTAGGGCACGCCCACGCCGTCGCCGGTGTCCAGCATCACCTCGGCCTGCACCTCGCCGTGGTGCAGCACGGCCTGGATGCGCGCCAACACGCTGGACCGATCGGCCTCGAAGAGGAAATCGGCGGCCGGCTTCATGTAGAGCTGCTCGGCGCGCAGGCCGCTGAGCTCGACCAGTCGCTGGTTCCACAACCTCAGTCGGCCCTGGATGTCGAGGACGACGAACACGCCGGGCACCGACTCCGCCAGCTGCTCCCGAAAGCGCTGCTCGTGCTGGCGCGAGCGCTCGGCCGCGTTGAATCCCAGCGCAAACCCGATGTCCTGCGCCAGCCGTTGCAGCAGCGCCACCAGCTCATCGTCGAGGTGCGCGTTCTGGTGGGCGAACACGGCCAGCACGTGGTGGACCACCCCACCGACCCCCAGCGGCAGCAAGACGGCGGCCTGCAAGCCGCGGGCGGCCTGGGCCCGGCACCACGGGTCGTCGTGGCGCGACAGGTCGTGCACGGCCTGCACCTCGGCGCGGCCAAACACGCCGTCGCGCAGCGCGGCACCGAGGTGGGCCTCGCCATCCATCGGCTCGCCCGCGCTGGCCAGGGCCTGCAGCCGCCCGCTGGCGTCCGGGCCGCTGCCCACCCAGGCGGCGCGAAACCCGCCCACCGTGACCGCGATCCGGCACACCGCCGCGAACAGCTCGTCGTCGGAGCGCAGCCGGACAATGGCCTCGTTGACGCCGCTGAGCAGCGCGTAGGCCTGGTTCAGGCGGCGAATGCGCTCTTCGTCGCGCTTGGCCTCGGTGACATCGCGCCACACCAGGGACAGCAAGGTGCGCCCAGCGTAGGCCAGGGTGCGCATGGTGACGGCGGCCACCTGGTGGGCGCCGTCGGCGCGGCGGTGGATGGTTTCGTAATGCACGGCCTCGCCCGACAGGGCCCGCGCCACCACCAGGTCGACGGCCGGCGCGTCCATCTCGCCCTGCAGCGCCTGCAGGTGCAGCGCGCTGAAGGCCTCGCGCGGGTAGGCCAGCCCCTGGCAGGCGGCTTCGTTGAAGGTCACGAAGCGCAGCGTGTCGGGGTCGACCAGCACGATCGCGTCGGTGGTCTGGCTGAACATCGTGTCGATCAGCCGTTCCTGCTCGGCAATGGCCCGCGCGCCTTGCTTGATCAGCGTGATGTCGCGCGCCACGCCCAGCACGCCAATGGGCTCGCCGGCCTCGTCGTACAGCGGGGTCTTGATGATTTCGTAGAGCGCGCGCTTGCCGTCGCGGCGGGCGGTCAGCCAGCGCTCGGTGGTGCGGCGCGTGCCACTGGCCAGCACGCGCAGGTCGATTTCGCGGGTGCGCCTGGCCAGCGAGGGGCTGATCAGGTCTTCGTCACAGCGGCCCAGAATGGCAGACTGCGGCCGGTCCAGCAGGTGCTCGTAGGCCGCGTTGCAGGCGAGGTAAGCGCCCTGTGGGTCCTTCAGCCAGACCAGGTCGGGCGTGCTGCGCAGGATGTCGCGCAGCAGGCGCTCGTTCTCGCGCAGCTGCCGGGTGGCCGCGCCCAGGCCGATGGCCGTGGCCGCCAGCTGCACCGAGAAGCCCACGTGGTCGAGTTCCTCGACGGTGGGGTGGGCGGGCTCGCGGCGGTAGACCGCGAAGGTGCCCAGCACCTTGCCCTGCGGGCCGATGATGGGCTCCGACCAGCAGGCGGCAAGGCCCGCTTCGCTGGCCAGGTCGCGCCAGTTCAGCCAGTTCGGGTGCGCCTGGATGTCGTCCACGATCACCCGGCGACCGGTGTGCGCCGCCGCCCCGCACGAGCCGACGCCCGGGCCGATCACCACGCCGTTGATGGCGTCGGTGTAGGTTGAGGGCAGGCTGGGCGCGGCGGCGTGCATCAGCCGAACACCGTCGGCGGAGCGCAGCAGCACCGAGCACAGGCTTTGCGGGAACAGCGCCTCGTGGTCGCGCGCCAATTGGTCGAGCACCTTGACCACGCTTTCGCCGCGGGCCAGGGTTTCCATCAGCGCCAAGCGGCTGCGGTCGCGCTCGTGGGTGCGCTTGATCAACGTGATGTCGCGGCCCACGCTGAGCACGCCCATCAAGCGGCCGTCGCCGTGCCAGATGGGCGTCTTGATCATCTGGATCGACTCGCGGTGCTGGTCGGGAAACACCATGTCGAGCTCGGTCACCTGCGGCTCGCCCGCGTGGCCGCCGAGCACCGCGTTGTGGTCGCGGGCGGCCACGCGGGCGGCGATGTCGGGCGGCAGCAACTCGTCGTCGCGGCGGCCCAGCACGCCGTCGACGGGGCGGCCAAAGTAGCTGGCCATGCGCGGGTTGACGACGCGGTAGCGGCCCTGGGCGTCCTTGAGAGACACCAGGTCGGGGATCGCGTTGAGCAGGGCCCGTTGCTCGGCGCGCTCTCGGTCGAGCTGCTGGTCGACCAAGGCGCTGGCCATGACGCGGCTCAGCTCGCGCTCGCCCACCAACCCGAGCAGGCGCCCGGCGCCGTCGACCACCACGAGGTGCCGCACGCCGTGGCTGAGCATGGCCTGCGCGGCGTCGTTGACACTGGCGTCGTGCGGCACGGTGTGCAGTGGGCTGCTCATGACGGCGCTCAGCGGCAGCGACTTCAGCTCGGCCTGCAGCGCGCACAAGCGCACCAGGTCGCGCAAGGTGACGATGCCCAGCGGGCGCGGCGCGCCGTGCCCTGGCGCTGGCTCGTCGACCACGACAAGGCTGGCGCTGGCGTCGTCGCCCATGCGCTCGATGGCCAGCAGCACGCTCAGCTGCGGCGGCGCGAGGTGCGCCACGCGGGTCATCACGCCGGCCACGCGCTGTCGGCCCGACAACAAGCCCAGCGTGAGCTGGCTGCGGAACTCGGTTTCGCTGACGAGGCCGGTGGCGCGGCCGGCGTCATCGACCAGCACCAGCCGGCCCGCGGGATCGGCGAGGCACAAGCGGCAGGCCTCGGCGGGGTCCAGGGTGTCCGGCACGCAGCGGACCTCGGTCATCAGGGCGCTGAGCGGGGTGGCCTGGGGGAGGGTGTCGCTCAGGCGGGCAACCAGGCGCGATTCGTCGACCGCGCCGAGCGGGCGGCCGTCGTCGTCCAGCACGGCCACGAAGGACAGCCGGCGCGCCGCCATGAGCTGCGCGGCCTCCACGGGCAAGGCGTTGGGGCCGATGCGGGGCACCGGCGTGACGGCCAGGTCCAGCAGGTGCCTGGGCAGTGCGAAGTCAACGTCCATCAAGGGCGCGGGTTGCAGCGGTTGGGTCGCAGTTCACTCCGCGCTGCGGTTCGGATGGGTGCACCGCCGGGGTGCTGAGGGTAGGGAGATGATCGGCGACCCTGCCGGGCTGGTCAAGCCGGTGGGATGCCCGGAACAACAGGGCTGGCCTGCCCCAGATCAATGTTTCGGCTGGGGCGCCGCTGTGTTGGCGGCGTCATGGTCCCGTGCCGCCTGGGCGCGGTCCAGCCGCGAGGCCACCAGCCTGGCGCACTGGTGCAGCAGCACCATGTCCTGCTCGCGCTCGGCCACGGTGGGCTGGGTGCTGAAGCAGCACAAGGTGCCGTAGACGCGTCCGCTGGCCAGCACCACCGGCGTGCTCAGGTGCGCACCGATGCGCACCGGCGTGCGCGGCACGTCCGCGTCGGGGCCGAGGGCGCTGGCGTCGGCGATGAAGCCCGGCAGGCGCCCCTCGACGATGCGGTGGCAAAACGTGGCCTCGAGGGAATCGGAGTCGCCCACCTCGATGCGCGGCGCCTGGGCGTCGCGGTCGACGAAACGGAAGACGCGCTGGCCGTCGACGAACTCGGACACGAACACCACGTCCAGCTTCAAACGCTGGCGCAGCGCGCGCAGCACCTCGCCCACCGCGTGGTCGACCAGGGGGTCGGACCCGTCGGCACTGGCCACCAGCAGCTCGGAGATGATCACCGAGATGTCCCTGCTGTCGTAGTTCTGGAACGCGCTCATGCGCCGATTGTGGGTCGGTGGCGGCGCCCTGGGGCGCGCCAATTTGAAACATGGACCGAACAGCCGATGCCCGGTCGGGCCCGCGCCGCGGCCCGTCGACCGTCCAGGGGCCTCCATCAAAGGGGCTGCAGCGCCACCGTCAGCCCGCCCACCGGGTGCGCGATCGGCGCAAAGGCCATGGCGGGCGGCGGCGAGCCCGGCGGCAGGCGCCAGCGCGCGCGGCGCAGCAGGGCCTGCAGCACGGCCTTGACTTGCATCTGCGCGAAGTGCTGACCCAGGCACATGTGGGCCCCGCCGCCAAACGGCGCCCAGGCGCTGCGGTGGCGCGTCGGGTCGGCGCGGGCCGGCGAAAAGCGCTCGGGGTCGAAGCGGTCGGGGTCGGGCCACCAGCGCGGGTCGCGCTGCACGGCCAGCGGGAACAGCGTGACCGGCGTGCCCGCCGGCAGCACGCAGCCGTCCACCGTGAGGCCCGCCTGCAGCTGCCGCGCGATGGTGGGGATCGGCGGAAACAACCGCAGCGCTTCCTTGAAGGCCCAGCCCAGCTCGTCCAGCGCGCCCAGCGAGGCGAGGGTCGGCGGGTCGGCGTGAGCGCCCGGGCCGTGGCCGGCGTCGCGCAGGCGGTCCTGCCAGGCGGGCGCCATGGCCAGCGCGCGCACCAGGGTCGTGATGGCGCTGCGCGTGGTGTCGTGCGCCGCCATCCACAAGAAGATCATGTGGTCGATGACGTCGTCGTCGCCGAAGGCGCGGCCGTCGTCGTCGCGGGCCACGCACAGCTGCGAGAACAGGTCATCGCCCGGCTGGGCTCGGCGCGCGGCCAGGCGGGCGCGCAAGAAAGCCACCAGCCTGGCCCGCGCCGCCAGGCCGCGGCCGTACGCCGTGAAGGGCACGCGCCAGCGCACGATGGCGGCCGACGCATCGACCAACTGCACAAAGTCGTGGTGGGCGGCTTCGACCTCGCCCGCCTCGTCCACGCCGAGGAAGACGTCGCTGGCCAAGTGCAGCGTGAGCCGGCGCGCGGCGTCGTGCAGGCCCACGCGGCCGGCGGCCACCCAGCGCCCCACCTCGGCGTCGATCAACGGGGCCATGCGCGCCAGATGGCGCTCCAGCGCGTCGCGGCGCAGCGCGGGCAGCATGCGCCGGCGGTGCACGCGGTGGTCGTCGCCGTCGCGCAGGATCAGCCCGCGGGGAAACAGCTCACCCAGCAAGGGCCCCCAGCCGCCCGCCGCGGAGACCTGGCCGGTGCTGTCGCCCAACACGCTGTCCAGCGCCTGCGCCGACATCAGCAGAGCCTGTGGACGGCCGATCAGCATGGCGCGCGACACCGGTCCGGCGCGCGCCGCCACGCCGCGCGCAAAGGCCAGGGTGTCGCGCAGCAAGGCGAGGTCGACCAGCACCGGCGCGTGGCCGCAATGGGGCAAGTGGGCCAGATCGCGCCAGGCCGGCACGGGCGGGCGGGCGGGCGGTGAACGCTCGGGCGAAGACAAAGGCGAAGACAAGGGCGAAGGCAAAGGCAAAAGGCAAACGCACGGACAGCGGCGAGGACGGGCAAGGCCGGTATACCGCCGAACCGGTGGCAGGACAACCGCAACAACCTTCACATCCGGCACCGAACGACACACCTGCTGACAGCCACTGTCCTACGCGAACAAGGGCCGACAACCTACCCGCGGCGAGGGGGCACGAACTTAGCCTTTCCTTCATCCAGCGCCCGCTGGTGTTTGTCCCACCGACGGCTCCAGCCGGAACCGTCAATCAAGGAGATCCACATGCTGAACATCAAGTCTCTGACCGCCGGTGTCGCCGCCGCCACCCTGGTGGGTGTGATGGGCCTGGCCTATGCGCAAACCTCGGACACCGCCCCGGCGGACACCACGACGAACGACGCCGCGCCGGCGACCATCCTCGAATCGGCCACGCCGCTGAACGCGCCAGACGCTGAGGCCGCGCCGAACGCCGGCACCACCCCCCTGGCCGCCGACGGCAGCAGCGCGATGCCGGCCGCCAACGGCCCGCAGGGCGACACCACGCCGATGGACGCGGCCGCTCCCACGGCAAGCCCGACCGCGACCGTGTCGCCGAACGCGGCGCCGAGCGACCTGGGCGCGCCCAGCGCGTTGCCGACCCCCAGCCCCAGCGACAACGCGCCCATGAGCCCGGTGAGCGAGCCCGCCCCGAAGCCCGACCGCAACTGAGTGGTCACCACACGGTGAGCGTCCCCCGCCCGATCACCACGCCGTGACGGCGCGGGGGCCGCTGGCCTCCCCCTCTTCCACCCCTGCGTGACGTCATGCGACTGCCCTCCTTCCTGGACCGGGACCTGATCAAAGGTGCCTTGGCCGGCACCGCGGTCGGTGCCGTCGTGCTGGCCGTGGCCTTGCCTTGGGCCATGGCGCCGCGTCCCGGCGGCGCGCCCCCAGCCACGCCCCCAGCGGCCAAGGCGGTTGCCACGCGCACCCAAGCCATCAACGACCAGCCCCGCGCGCTGGCGCGGCAACTGGATTTGCGCGGGGAACGCGCCAGCGCCGACCTGCAGCGCCTCGCCCAATGGGTGGTGGCCAGCGCGGACAACGGACCGCGGCCCTTCGTCGTGCTCGACAAGAAAGACGCCCGCGTCTACGTCTTTGCCGCCACCGGCCGGCTGGTGGGCGCCAGCCCCGTGCTGCTGGGGCATGCCCGAGGCGACGACAGCGTGGCGGGCATCGGCCACCGCCCGATCAGCCAAGTGCGGCCGGCCGAACGCACCACCCCCGCCGGCCGCTTCGTGTCGATGCCCGGCCGCAACGCCCTGCACGAGGACGTGCTGTGGGTGGACTACGACGCCGCCGTGTCCATGCACCGCGTGCGCTTGAACACACCCTCCGAACGACGGGCCGAGCGCCTGGCCAGCCCCACCGCCGCCGACAACCGCATCAGCTACGGCTGCGTCAACTTGCCGGTGGACTTTTTTGAACGGGTGCTGTGGCCCACGATGCAGGCCGGCCTGGGCATCGTCTACGTGATGCCGGAAACCAAGCCGCTGCGCAAGGTGTTTCCCGCCGCGGTGGAACTGGCCATGGCGCAGGCCGGCTGAGCGCGCGCACTGTTGTACAAATGCTGACGCGATGTAACACCGGGCCGCTGGCCCGGCTTCTTCGGCCCGCCGCGAGGGCCTGAGCCGCTAAGCTTTCCGGCCATGGACGGGGGATTCCGCGCGCCGCGCGGCCGTCCAGCACAGGCAGGGGCGGGTGGCGTCGATGGGCGGGTGGCAGGGATTCAAGGCGGCCGGCGTGGCCGCGGGCCTGTGGGCCGCGGTGACCGCGGCCGCGGTGGCGCAAACGCGGGTGTCGCCGGTGTCGGCGGCCACCGACACGCTGCCGGCGCCCACCACGACCGACGCCAAGGCCGGCCCCAGGACCGACACCCCCGTCCAGGCCCTGGTGCGCTGGGCCATCCAGGGCGGTGACGCGGCCGGCCGGCCCTTCGCCATCGTCGACAAGCCGCAGGCGCGCATCCACGTCTACGACAGCAATGGCCACCGCGTGGGCAGCGACGCCGTGCTGCTCGGCCTGGCCCGCGGCGACGACTCGGCGCCCGGCGTGGGCGAGCGCGTCAGCACCGGCCTCGCGCCGCAGGAGCGCACCACGCCCGCGGGCCGCTTTGGGTCGCAGCCGGGCCACAACCACAAGGGCGAGGCGATCGTCTGGGTCGACTACGACGCGGCCATCGCCATCCACCGCCTGCGCCCGGGCCCGGCGCAAGAGCGACGGCCGCAGCGCCTGGCCTCGGCCACGGTCGATGACAACCGCATCTCGCTGGGCTGCATCGTCGTCAGCGAGGCCTTCTACGACGCCACCGTCGCTCCCGTGCTGGGCCGCCAGCGCGGCGTGGTTTATGTGCTGCCGGACACCCGCGCGTGGACCGAGGTCTTCGCCGCGGCGCGGGCCGACTGAAAGCGGGGCGCACCAGCGCGCGGTGGACCGGTCGACCGGTCGACCGATCCATCGGTCAGCGAGGGCGCGCGGGCCACGGGTCGGTGGCCAGTCGGCCGAACATCAGCATGTCCTTGAGTTCTCCCTGGCGACCCACCCGGCGCTGGCGCAACAGGCCCTCGCGCACGAAGCCCAGGCGCTGCAGCAGCCGCACCGATGGACCGTTCAGCGCGTCCACCTCGGCCTCGAGGCGGCGCAGGCCGAGCGGACCCAAGGCGAGGCCGACCAGCGCGTGCAGCCCTTCGGCCATCAGGCCATGGCCCCAATGGGCCCGCCCGAGCGCATAACCCAGTTCGGCGCGGCCGCTGGCCGCGTCGTGCCCGAACAGCACGCAGGTGCCGATGGCGCGACCCGCCGGCCGTGCCGCCACCACGAACTGCAAGGCACCGCCCGCGTCCATCAGGCCCTGCATGCGGTCGAACCACGCCCGGGCATCGGCCGGACCGCGCCATGGCGCGTGAGGCAGGAAGGCGGTCACCGCGGGGTCGCCATTGACCTCGAGCAGCGGCCCAAGGTCCGCGGGTTGCACCAGGCGCAGCACGAGGCGGTCCGTGTGCACGGGGTCCGGCCGCGGCCATGACGAGCGCGCGGCGGGCATCGCCGCGCTCACCGGCCGGCGCCTGACTGCCGCGCCAACCCCACCGACAGCTGGGGTGGCTGCGCCAGCGTCTGGAAGACGACACAGTAGCGCTCGGTGAGCTTGAGCAGGGTCGCCAGCTGCTCGTCGCTGGCGTCGGTGTCGAGCAGAAAGCGCAGGCGGATGTTCTGGAGGCCCACCGGCACCGCCTTGGCCACGCCCAGCGTGCCGCGGCCGTCCAGGTCGCCCTCGGCCTCGACCCGCGCGCCGCGCAGCGCGACGCCCAGCGCCGTGGCCACGGCGTTCAAGGTGACGCCGGCGCACGCCACCAGCGCTTGCAACAGCATGTCGCCGGAACAAGCGCTCAGGCCGTCGCCACCGGCCAAGGGGTGCAGCCCGGCCCGCACCAGGGCCTGGCCAGTCTGCAGGCTGCAGCTGATGCCCTCGCCCAGGCGGCCATGGGCGCGCAACGTGACCATCGCGGCCGCCGGGTCGGTCTGGTAGCGGGACTTGAGGGGCGCCTGCACGGCGCGCAGTTGGTCGGCGTTCATGGCTCGGGCCTCCGGGTTGGCGGTTGGCGGTTGGCGGTTGGCGGTTGGCAACACGCAGGTCAGGGCAGGCGGGTCGCCCCCTGGGCATCGGGCGGTGGCATGGTGGCCTTGGCCTGCCGCACCCGCCACAGCAGGAACAGCACCACGCCGAGGTTCAGCAGGTTCCAGGCGATGCCGTTGAGGAAGGCGGCGTGGTAGCTGCCGGTCATGTCGAAGACCTTGCCGGACATCCAGCCGCCGAGCGCCATGCCGAACAGCGTGCACATCAGCACCGTGCCCACCCGGGCACCGGCCTCGGCCGGCGGAAAGTGCTCGCGCACGATGATGGCGTAACTGGGCACGATGCCGCCCTGGAACAGGCCGAACAGCGCGGAGATCACGTACAGCGACACCAGGCCGTCGAACGGCAGGAACAGCAGCAGCGCGAGGCCCTGCAGCACCGAGCCCAGCAGCAATGTGCGCAGGCCGCCGATCCGGTCGCAGATCAGGCCCGAGACCAGGCGACTGACGATGCCGCAGGCGAGCATCAACGACAGCATTTCGGCACCGCGCGCGGCGCCGTACCCCAGGTCGCCGCAGTAGGCCACGATGTGCACTTGTGGCATCGCCATGGCCACGCAGCACGCGGTGCCGGCCACGCACAGCAGCAGCTGGGCCTGGGCCAGGCTCAAGCCAAACGGCCGCGCCGATGGACCGCGCGGGGGTGCAGGGGGCGCGCTGGCGACGCCTGCGGCCGCGGCCATGCCGGGGGGGCTGGCATCGGCGGGGCCATGGGCTGCGGGTGTGGCCAGCAACGGGGGACGCGGCCGCATCAACGGCGCCAGCAAGGCCAGGCCAGTGGCGCAGAAAATCCCCATGCCGATGTAGGTGTGGCGCCAGCCCACGGTGTCGACGAAATGCTGGGTGATCGGTGGCCAGACCGCGCCGGCCAGGTAATTGCCGCTGGCGCACACCGCCACCGCGATGCCGCGCCGCCGCACGAACCACAGGCTGGTGTCCGCCACCAAGGGCGCGAAAGTGCTGGAGCTGCCGATCAGGCCGATCAGCAGGCCATGCGCCAGCGCAAAGCTGACGATGCCGGGCGACAAGCCCGCCAGCACGAAGCCCGCACCCAGGCCGCACGCCCCGATCAGCACCGGCAGCATCACGCCGTGGCGGTCGGCCAGCCGCCCCATCACGATGCCGCCCACGCCGAATCCGATCATCAGCAGCGTGTAGGGCAGGGACGCCGCCGACCGCGCCACGCCGAACTCGGCCTGCACCGCCGGCAGCACCACGGCCACGGTGTACATGGCGCCGCTGCCCAGCGTCATCAGCAGCAGGGTGATGCCCAGGCGCGTCCAGGCATAGCGTGAATCGGCGGTGTGACGCGGGGCAGGCGCCAGGGCAACGGCAGACGACATGGACAAGCGGAGGCTTCAACGGCGGGCGCCAGGCACCGGATTGTGGCCGCCAGGGCGGGCGCTGAGAGCCGGGCCGGACCCGGGGGTGACCGGTTCGTCGGCCGACGGGCGGGGTCGCGCCCGCGGGGCCGGTTTCGTCGCAGCGCATTGCCATGGCTGGCGGCGCCGCTTCAGAATCCGGCGCCATGAACCCGTCCCCGCCAACCCTGGGTGTTGATGCGCGCCCGTCGCCCATGGCGGCGGCAGCGGCATTTCGCCAGGTGGTCAACCGGCATTCGCTGGCCGTGGTGTTCTACCTGTCGGTGATGTTCGCGGTGTCGCGCTTTGCCATGTCTTGGCACCTGGAGCCGCCGGGCGACTGGGTGTGGCACCAGCTTCGTTACCTGCGCCAGACGCTGATCAGCGGCCTGTCGGTGCTGCTGGCCATCGGGCTGGCCGAGGCCTGGCTGGACCGGTGGCGGCCGGCCGCGCGGGGCCGGCTGGTGATTCGCGCGCTGGCCATCACCGCGGCGGCGGTGGGCGCCGCCTTTGGGCGGCTGTGGGTGGCCAACGGGCAGATCGGGCGCGTCGAATGGAGCTGGTTCGTGCCCACGGTGGGCATCTGGACGATCAACGGCGCCTTGGGCATGGCCTTGCTGCACTTCGCTCGCCACGAGGCCCTGGTGCGCGGCCGCCTGGCCGCCGCGGCCCACGAGCGCGAGCTGCTGGCGGCGCAAAGCCTCGAGGCGCGCCTGTCGGCGCTGCAGGCGCAGATCGAGCCGCACTTCCTGTTCAACACCCTGGCCCACGTGCAGCGCCTGTACGAAACCGAACCCGGGCGCGGCCGCCAGATGCTGCGCAGCCTGATCGACTACCTGCGCGCGGCCCTGCCCACGATGCGCCGCAGCGGGTCCGACCTGCGCCGCGAGCTCGACCTGGCGCGCTCCTTCCTGACCATCTTGCAGCTGCGCATGGGCGAGCGCCTGGCCTTCGACATCCGCGCCGACCCCGCGTTGCTGGACGCCCCCGTGCCGCCGATGGTGCTGCCCACGCTGGTGGAAAACGCCATCAAGCACGGCCTGGCGCCGCTGCCCGAAGGCGGGCGGGTGGACATCAGTGCCGAGCGCCTCCCCGACGGCCGCCTGGCCATCGAGGTGGCCGACACCGGCCGCGGCTTCGTCGCGAGCAGTGGCAGCGGGGTGGGCCTGGCCAACACGCGCTCGCGGTTGGCCGCGCTGTTCGGCGACCGGGCGGGCCTGGAGCTGCGCGCCGGCGTGGCCGGCGGCGTGGTCGCCCGCGTGGTGCTGCCATGAGCACGGCCTGGCGGTGTGTCTGGCAGGCTTGGCGGTCGCTGACCTGGCGCGAAGCCACGTGGTTCCTTTGGTTCGGTGCGGTGCTGGGCGGCATGAACCTGCTGGCACTGGCCGACGGCAGCGTCGGCGGCCGCAACCCGGCGCTGTTGATCACCGAAACCCTGCAGCCGCTGCTGTGCGCGGCCGTGCTGCTGCTGTGCTGGCTGCCGGCGGACCGCAGCGACCCAGCCAGCCCGCGGCGCACCGCCCGGCTGGTCGCTGCGGTGCTGGCGGCGAGCATGCTGTGCGCCTTGCTGCTGCCCTGGCTGATCGACCTGCTGGGCCTGCCGCGCGTGTGGGACGTCGCCTTCCGTGACAAGGGCAAGCCCAACCCGGGCTGGTTCGCCAAGTCGGTCGCCGAGATGCTGTCGATGCTCATCCCCAGCGCGCTGGCCATCGGCGTGTTGGAGATGGCCGGCCGCCACCGCCGCGGCCGCGAGGCGGTGGCCCAGGCCCTGCACGAGCACGCCACGCTGGCGCGGTCCGCGCTGGAGTCGCGCCTTGCGGCGATGCAGGCGCAGGTGGAGCCACAGTTCCTGTTCGACGTGCTGGTCGACATCGAGCGGCACTACGGCGACGCCACCGACCCCGCCGCCGGCGCCCGCAGCGCGGTGGCCCAGATGGAGCAGCTGATCACCTACTTGCGCGTCGCGCTGCCACGCCTGCGCGAGTCGGGCTCGACCGTGGGCGCAGAGGTCGATCTGCTGAGCTCCTACCTCGCGCTCGTCAAGGCCCTGCGCGGCGGGCCAAGCTTCGAGGCCGAGCTGCCCGAGCCGCTGCGGCAGGCCACCTTCCACCCCATGCTGTTGCTGCCGCTGGTGCAGCGCGCGGTGCGGACCAGCGCCTCACCGCCCGCGCGCATCGGGCTGCAGGTTGACCAGGCCCCAGGCCCGGCCCCGGCCCGCCTTCGGCTGTCGATGTGGCTGTCGGCGACGGGCCTGTGCGCTGCGGACGCCGACCTGCAGCGTCTGCACGAACGACTGACCGGCCTGTACGCCGGCGCGGCGCGGCTGGACTGCGCCGAGGACACCGTGGGCGGCCAGCCGGGCACGCGCTTCACACTGGTGCTGCCCACCTGACCCGCTCCATTTCGCCCCCCGCTGACCCATGACCGCCCCCACCGCCTTGCTCGCCGAAGACGAAGCCACGCTGCGCCAGCACCTGTTGGAACAACTGAGCCAGGTCTGGCCCGAGCTGCAGGTGGTCGGCGAAGCCGAGAACGGCGTGCAAGCCCTGAGGCTGATCGACGAACTCCAACCCAGCGTCGTCTTCCTGGACATCGAGATGCCCGGCGCGACCGGCCTTGAGGTTGCCCGCCAGGTCGCGGGGCGCTGCCACGTGGTCTTCGTCACCGCCTACGACCAGCACGCGGTCGCCGCCTTTGACCAAGGCGCGGTCGACTACGTGCTCAAGCCCGTGTCCGCCGCCAGGCTTTACACCGCAGTGACCCGCGTCAAACAGCGGCTGGTCGGCTCGGCCCCGCCCGCGCGCCTGGACCCCGTGCTCGGCGCGCTGGGCAACCCGGCCGTGGCCAGCACGGGCGCGGGCGGCGGCCGCAGCCCGTTGCGCTGGATCAACGCGTCGGTCGGCCAGACGTTGAAGCTGATCACCGTCGACGAGGTCTTGTACTTTCAGGCCGACAACAAATACACGCGCGTCGTCACCCGCGACGGCGAGGCGCTGATCCGCAAGTCCCTGAAAGAACTGGTGGAGGAGCTGGACCACCAGCAGTTCTGGCAGATCCACCGCGGCACCTTGGTCAATGCGATGGCGGTGGCCGGCGTGAGCCGGGACTTCCGCGGCCGGTTGCTGGTCAAGCTCAAGGACCGCGCGGAAACGCTGCAGGTGTCCGACAGCTACGCGCACCTGTTCAAGCAAATGTGAGCGGCGGCGACGCCGGCCCGCGGCTGCGTCATCATGGGGGCCCGAGGCAACTTCTGCGGGTCACCGCGTCGATTCACCCATGGTCAAGGCACCGCGCAAAGACGCGATGACACGCCCGGCCCGGCTGCGGCCCGCCCGCACGCCCGGCGCGCTGCCGGCCCGGCCCACCCCCAAGGACCTGCCGCAGCGCCACCAGCGGCAAGCCCGGCGCGCCGCCCAGCACGCCCTGCGCGCGCAGCAGCAACCCGATTCCTTCCTGCGGCTGGTGTCCGACAACCTGCCGATGGGCATCGCCTACTGGGACCGCGAGCGGCGCCTGCGCTTCGCCAACCAGCCCTACCTGAGCTGGTGGCGCATGAGCGAGCGCGAGTGCCTGGGCCGCACGATGGAAGCGTTGCTGGGCAGCGAGTACGTGCAGCGGCATGAAGCCGCCATCCAGGCCAGCCTGCGCGGGGAGGCCACGAGCGAAAGCTTCGAGTCCCGCGGCCCCGACGGCGAGGTCCACCACCACCTGGTGCAGCGCGTGCCCGACCAGCGCGACGGCCAGGTGCACGGCTACTTCATCTTCGCGACCAACGTCGACGCCCAGAAGGCCAGCGAACAGGAACTGCGCCGCCTGAACGACGAGCTGACCGCGGCACGCGACCGTGCCCAGGAGGCCAACCGCGCCAAGAGCGCCTTCGTGGCCAACGTCAGCCACGAAATCCGCACGCCGCTGAACGCCATCATCGGCATGACGCACCTGTTGCTGCGCGACGTGCAGGAGCGCCCGCAGCACCACCGCCTGAGCGCGGTCAACAACGCGGCCTACCACCTGCTGTCACTGATGAACGACGTGTTGGACCTCTCGAAGATCGAGGCCGGCAAGTTCACGCTCGACCACATCGACTTTTCGCTGCCCGAGCTGCTCCAGCGCACGGTCGCCCTGGTGGCCGACAACGCGCGCGACAAGCGGCTGGCATTGACCGTGGACGCGGGCAGCGCGCCGGTCCGGCTGCGGGGCGACCCGACCCGCCTGTCGCAGGCCTTGCTGAACCTGCTCAGCAACGCGGTGAAGTTCACCGAGCGCGGCACCATCACCGTGCGAACGCTGGTGAGCCCGGTGGCCGACGACGCGGCGTCGCTGATGATCCGCTTCGTGGTCGAGGACACCGGTGTCGGGCTGGGTCAGGAAGCGCTGGCCCACGTGTTCACCGCCTTCGCGCAGGCGGACAACAGCATCGCGCGCCGCTACGGCGGCACCGGCCTGGGCCTGGCCATCACCCGCGACCTGGCCCAGTTGATGGGCGGCGACGCCGGCGCCACCAGCGAGCCGGGTCGCGGCAGCCAGTTCTGGTTCAGCGCGAAGGTCCGGCCCGCCCTCGGCACGTCCGACGGCATCGACGACGACGCCACGGCCACGCGGTGGTCCCCCGGTGGGTCGGCCTACCGAGCGCAACAAGACGGCGCGGCGCGGAACGCGGAGGCCCTGCTGCGCGAACGCCACGGCGGCGCGGTGGTGCTGCTGGCGGAAGACAACCCGATCAACGAGGAGGTCGCGACCGAACTGCTGGTCAGCGCCGGGCTGACGGTCGACGTGGCCCACGATGGCCAGGAGGCGCTGGACATGGTCCGGGAGATGCCCACCCACCGCCCCTACGCCCTGGTGCTGATGGACATGCAGATGCCCCGGATGGACGGCCTGGAAGCCACGCGCCGGCTGCGGCGCCTGCCGGGCTGGGACCAGCGGCCCATCGTCGCGATGACCGCCCACGCCTTCAGCCAGGCGAAAGCAGCGTGCCTGGCCGCCGGCATGAACGACCACCTGGCCAAGCCGGTCGACTCCCAGCGCCTGTACGCCACGCTGCTGCACTGGCTGGACATCGGCGCCGCAGCGCAGGCCCGCCGCGCCGAGGCCTCAGCGCCCGCGGTGGCACCGCGCAGCGCACCCAACAAAGCACCGCCCGAACCGCGCCCCGCCAAGCGCCAGGCGCCCGCCGCCAGCGCCCGATCGCGCCTGGGCGCTGCCGGGCCGGCGACCGCACCGGCCCCTGAGCCCACCGACCTGGGCGCGGTGGTTCAAGCCTTGCAGGCCTTGCCCGGCCTGGACATCGACGCAGGCCTGCACGCCTGCAGCCAGCGGCTGCCGATGTACCTGCAGGTGTTGCGCCGCTTCAGCGATCTGTACGGTCAGGGCATGCCCGCCTTCGAACAGCACCAGCCAGGCGCGCCGCTGCAGCCGGTGACCAACGCAGCACACGCCTTGCGCAGCGCCTGCGCCCTGGTCGGCGCCCGTGACCTGCAGGACCAGGTGCGCCAGCTGGAAGCCTTGATCGCCCAAGGCGCCACCGCGGACGTGTCGACGCAGGTGCAAGCCGTGCAGTCCACCATGCGCGCCCTGACGCACGCATTGCGCCAGGCCTTGGGCGGGCGCTGAGCCGGCTCAGCGCCTCACGCGCTCAGCGGTTGCCCGCGACGATCTGGTCGAACACGCCGCCGTCGTCGAAGTGGGTCTTCTGCGCCGTGCGCCAGCCACCAAAAGCCTCGTCGATGGTGAACAGCTTGACCGGCGAGAACTGCTTGGCGTACTTGGCCGCCACCTTGGGGTCGCGCGGTCGGTAGAAGTGCCGGCCGGCGATGTCCTGGCCCTCCGGCGAGTAGAGGTAGTCGAGGTAGGCGGTGGCCTGCTTGCGGGTGCCGCGCTTGTCAACCACCTTGTCCACCACGCTCACCGGCGGCTCGGCCAGGATCGAGATGCTGGGCGTGACGATTTCGAACTTGTCCTTGCCGAGTTCCTTCGCAGCGAGAAAGGCCTCGTTCTCCCACGAGATCAGCACGTCGCCGATGCCGCGCTCGGTGAAGGTGGTCAGCGAGCCCCGCGCGCCCGAGTCCAGCACCTTGGTGTTGGCGTAGATGCGCTTCACAAAGGCCTGCGCGCTCGCGTCGTTGCCACCGGGCTGCTTCAGCGCGTAGGCCCAGGCCGCCAGGTAGTTCCAGCGGGCGCCGCCGGAGGTCTTCGGGTTGGGGGTGACGACGTCGACGCCAGTGCGCGCCAGGTCGACCCAGTCCCGGATCTGCTTGGGGTTGCCCTTGCGCACCAGGAACACGATGGTCGAGGTGTAGGGCGAGGCGTTGTTCGGCAGGCGCTTCTGCCAGTCGGCGGGGATCAGCTTGGCCTTGTCGTGCAGCACGTCGACGTCGTAGGCCAGCGCCAGCGTGACCACGTCGGCCTCCAGGCCGTCGATCACCGAGCGGGCCTGCTTGCCCGAGCCGCCGTGCGACTGCTTGACCGTCAACGTTTCGCCGGTGGTGGCCTTCCAATGCTTGGCAAAGGCGGCGTTGAAGTCCTGGTACAGCTCGCGCGTGGGGTCGTAGCTGACGTTGAGCAGGCTGGTCTGCGCGTGGGCCGGGCCGGCGCCCAGTGCGCACAGCGCGGCGGTGGTGGCAAGCAGGGCGGCAAGGCGGCGGCGCGGGGTCGAGAAGGAGGTCACGGCGGGCACGGTGAGTGTTCGAAGCGCCGCACTGTAGGCAGCGGCGCCCCGCCAGTGAACCAAGAAAAACTGCTGAGCTCAGCAGCGCTGGCGGTGCCTGCTCAGGCCGTGGCGGCGGCGTCGGCCAGCACCCAGGCCGCGGCCCGCTCCGCAATCATCAGCGTCGGGCTGTTGGTGTTGCCGCTGGTGATGCGCGGCATCACGCTGGCGTCCACCACCCGCAGGCCGCGCACGCCGTGCACCTTCAGGCGGGCGTCGACCACCGCCATCGGGTCGGCGGCCGGGCCCATCTTGGCCGTGCCCACCGGGTGGAAGATGGTGGTGCCGATGTCGCCGGCCAGCGTCGCCAGGTCGTCGTCGCTCTGGTACTGGACGCCGGGCTTGACCTCTTTCGGCCGGTAAGGGGCCAGGGCTGGCTGGTCGACGATGCGACGGGTCACGCGCAGGGATTCGGCGGCCACCTGGCGATCCTCGTCGGTGCTGAGGTAGTTCGGGGCGATGCTGGGGGCAGCGTCCACCTCGCGCGAGCGCATCGTCACCCGGCCCCGGCTGGTGGGGTTCAGGTTGCACACGCTGGCGGTGAAGGCGTTGTAGGGGTGCAGCGGCTGGCCGAAAGCGTCCAGCGACAGGGGCTGCACGTGGTACTGGATGTTCGGGTGCGGCAGGTGGGCGTGGCTGCGGGTGAAGGCGCCCAGCTGCGAAGGCGCCATGCTCATCGGCCCGCTGCGGCGCAGCAGGTACTCCAGGCCGATGCGGGCCTTGCCGACAAGGGAGTTGGCCATCGTGTTCAGCGTGCGCACGCCATCGACCGCGTAGACCGAGCGGATCTGCAGGTGGTCTTGCAGGTTTTCGCCCACGCCCGCCAGCACGCGGCGCGGCAGGATGCCGTGCTGCTGCAGCACGGCGGCCGGGCCGATGCCCGAGCGCTGCAGCAGCACCGGCGTGCCCACCGCGCCGGTGCACAGGATCACCTCGCGCGCGGCGAGTGCGCGCAGCGGCGCACCGCCGCCGCGGGGCATCACCTCAACCCCCGTCACATGGGGTTCGCCCTCGGCCGCTTCGTCAAACAGCAGCTGGGAGATGTGCGCGCCGGTCCACACCTGCAGGTTGGGGCGCTCCTGCGCCGGGCGCAAGAAGGCCTTGGTCGCGTTCCAGCGCACGCCGGCCTTCTGGTTGACCTCGAAATAGCCCACGCCCTCGTTGCTGCCGCGGTTGAAGTCGTCGCTGCGCGGCAGGCCGGCTTGCTCGGCGGCCTGGGCAAAGGCGTCCAGGATCTCCCAGCGCAGGCGCTGCTTTTCCACCCGCCATTCGCCGCCAGCGCGCTTGCCCTCGGGGTCGAAGCCCGGGGCGGCGTGGAACGCACCAGCGCCGGCGTGGTGGTCCTCGTGGGCGAGAAAGGCGGGCAGGCACTCCTGCCAACTCCAGCCCGGGTTGGCGCCATGGCCGTCGCCGGCACCCCAGGCGTCGTAGTCGCGGGCCTGGCCGCGCATGTAGATCATCCCGTTGATGCTGGAGCAGCCGCCCAGCACCTTGCCGCGCGGGTAGCGCAGCTGGCGGCCGTTCAGGCCGGGGTCCGGGTCGGTCTGGAACAGCCAGTCGGTGCGCGGGTTGCCGATGCAGTACAGGTAGCCCACGGGGATGTGGATCCACACGTAGTCGTCGTTGCCGCCAGCCTCGATCAACAGCACCCGCTTGCGCGGATCGGCGCTCAGGCGGTTGGCGAGCAGGCAGCCGGCGGTGCCGGCGCCGCACACGATGTAGTCGTAGCGTGTCTCGTTCATGTTGGTTCTTCTGGGGACGGCGCACCCGACACCGGGCGACCGGTCGGTCGCTGGTCACGCGGCGCTCGCGTGGGTCACGCACAGCTCACATTCTGATGTCAGTTGGCGCCTCGGGCGGTTGCCGGCGTCAGCTCGCCCGGCATGGCGCGACCACCCCTCACAGCGCTGAACACCAGCCCTGCCCCCAACCCCACCTCAAGGAACCACCATGCACAAGCACCTCGCCGCCCTCGCCCTGACCACGCTGTCCACGCTCGCCCTGGCCGAAGCCACGGTGTTCCCGCTGCCCACGGCCACCGGCAGCCGCCCGGCGACCACCGCCACCGCGCCCGCCGGCACCCAGGCCCTGGTGCAAGGCGAGGCCACGGTGTTCGTCGACCGCGCGACCAGCACGCTGACCCGCGCTCAAGTGCGCGCTGAAACGCTCGCCCACTTCGCCATGCACCGCCCCCACGGCGAGGCCAGCCACCAGCACATCGACCCCGCCCAAGGGGGCTCGGCGGTCGACCGCGCCATGGTGATGGCCGACGCGGCCGACGCCGCCCGCACCCGCCCCATTGGCGAGGCCAACCGCAGCGACATCAACCAGCGCGCGCGTTGAGTGGCATGCGCCCGCAGCGCGGCCTGAGCGGCGTGGCAGCGCGCCGCTCAGCGCAGCGACGAGGCGAGGATGGGAAACAGCTTCTGCAGGCCGTCGGCCAGCAGCTCCACCGCCACCGCGGCCAGGATCAGCCCCATCAACCGCGTCATCACGTTGATGCCCGTGCTGCCCAGCGCCTTGGCAATGCGGCCCGAGGCCGAGAACACCAGGAAGGTGACCAGGCCCACCACCACGCCGTAGCCAACCAGCACGGCCAGCTCCCACCAGTGGCGGGTCTTGTCGGCGTAGATGACCATGGTGGAAATCGTCGCGGGCCCGGTCAACAGCGGGATGGTCAGCGGCACCACCGCGATGCTGGCGCCAGCGTCGACCTTGGTGCTGCCCTCGGTGACGTCCTCCTTGCGGGCCTCGGCCGGCTGGGCGTTGAGCATCTGGATCGACGAGATCAGCAGCAGCGTGCCGCCGCCCACCTGGAACGAGGCCAGCGAAATGCCGAAGAACTCGATCACCTTCAAACCCGCCAGCGCGCTCACCGCGATCACCAGGAAGGCGGTGAAGGCGCTGACCCGGATGGTGCGCTGCCGCTGCTGGCGGCTGAAGTTCTGTGTGAAGTGGATGAAGAACGGCACCACGCCAATCGGATTGACGATCGCGAGCAGGGCCACCAGCGGCTTGTAGATGTCCATCGGTCAGGGTGATGTGGTCAGGCGGGCCGACGCGACGGGGTCGCGCAGCGGGTTCTGCAACGCGAGGTCGGCGAGCAACTGCAACCCCTCGGCGGTACGCGGGCCGTACCAGCTCAGCCGTTCGCCGTCGACCAGGCGCACGCGGGCGTTCGGGCACAGCGCCGCGGCGTCGGCCACGTGCTGATCGCCGAAGGCGTAAGGCTCGGAGCTGAGCAAGACCTCGTCGATGTCGCACAGCCAGGGCTCGTGGCCGGTCAGCGCGGGGTAGCGCGCGGCGCCGTGCTCGCCGCCGCTGTGCGCCGGCCAGGTCGTCCAACCGACCTCGGCCAGCATGCGGGCGATGTAGGTGTCGCGCGCCACCGTCATCCACGGGTCGCGCCAGATCAGGTACAGCACGCGGCGCGGCACAGCGCGCGTTGCCGCGTGCCCCGCGCGGGCCAGGGCCTGCGTCAGCCCGAGGTTCATGGCGCCCGCGCGCTCGGCCATCGCGTGCCGGGCCGCGGTGGGCAGGAACCCGGCCAGTTCGGTGGTCAGCTGGTCGATGAGGGCGGGCAGGTCGCGTGGCCCGCCCGGGTGGGTCACGACCACGCGCGGCCGCTCGGCATCCGGCCACTGGCCGATGGCCTGCACGGTGTCGAGCCGGTTTTCGTCGACGTTGACGAGGACATGGGTGGGGCGCAGGGCGCGCAGGCGCGGGAGGTTCACGTCCTTGGTGCCGCCCACCTTCGCAATGTCCCTCACCTGGTCGGCGGGGTGGATGCAAAAGCCGGTGCGCGCCACCAGCCAGTCACGCAGGCCCAGGCCGATGGCGAGTTCGGTCAGGCTGGGCACGAGGCTCGCTAATCGGACGGGAGTCATGGCGCGGGGTGGTGCATGCGTGCGTCAAACACGTCCAAAAGGGTGCGTGGGCGGCGGCGAGGCCCGGGAAAACCTCAATTTTTCAATGGGTTGCGCCAAAGCCGCACGATAAGGCTTTGCAAGCTTGCAGAAAATGACTTGATAATGGAAATTCTGTGTTTGGAGTCCGCGCCTTCGCTTGAATGGGTCAGGATGGGTAGAAGCTCCACATGGGTATCTGGGTCATCAGGAAAGAAAGGCGCTCTCGATGGGCAACAAACTCTACGTCGGCAACCTCGCCTACAGCGTGCGCGACGACAGTCTTCAGCAAGCGTTCTCGCAGTTCGGCACAGTCACGTCGGCCAAGGTCATGATGGACCGGGAAACCGGTCGTTCCAAGGGCTTCGGCTTCGTGGAAATGGGCTCTGACGCGGAAGCTCAAACCGCCATCAACGGCATGAACGGCCAAATGCTCGACGGCCGTGCCGTGGTCGTCAACGAAGCACGTCCCCGTGAAGACCGCCCCGGCGGCTTCGGCGGCGGCGGCGGCCGCTCTGGCGGCGGCGGCTTTGGCGGCGGTGGTGGTGGCGGCTACGGCGGGGGCGGCGGTGGCCGCTCCGGTGGTGGTGGCTACGGCGGCGGCGGCGGTGGCGGCTACGGCGGTGGTGGCGGTGGCCGCTCCGGCGGCGGCGGCTACGGCAGCGGCGGTGGTGGTCGCTCGGGCGGCGGCGGTGGTGGCTACGGCGGTGGCGGCGGTGGCCGCGGCGGCTACTGAGTCCCCATGAACTCCGCCCTCAGCGCGCTGCGTTGAGGGCCACATCCCGATTCGTCGGGTGATCAAGGCGGCACCGTTTTGCGGTGGCCGCCTTTTTCATGGCCCGAGGGGTTGTGCCCCGAGGTGGCGGTCAACCCGCTGAGGACTCGCCGCGACGGTGCTTGCGTGGCCGCCCGGCCAGCACCCGGTCGTACAACGCGTTGGGCAGGGCACGCAGCAGCCACGCCACCACGCCCATTTGCCAGGGAATCACGCGGTACGACACACCAGCGTCGATGGCCCGCATCGCCTGCTCGGCAAACGCTTGCGGCGACATCAGGAAAGGCATGCTGTAGCGGTTCTGGCGCGTCAACGGGGTGTCGATGTAGCCGGGCAGCAACGTGACCACGCGCACGCCGTGCGGCCGGCACTCGCCGCGCAGGCTCTCGCAATAGCTGATCACCGCGGCCTTGCTGGAACAGTAGGCGCCGTGGCCCGGCAGGCCGCGGATGCCGGCCACACTGGCCACCCCCACCAGCCGACCACTGCCGCGTTCGCACATGGCCCGCACAAAGGGCTGAAAGGTCGCGGCCATGCCGAGGTTGTTGGTCTCGTAGGTCAGGCGCATCACGTCGAGGTCGTCGGCCTCGGCGGTGTCCATGCCCACGCTGATGCCGGCGTTGGCGATCACGGTGTCCGGCACGCCGCATTCCGCGAGGCATTGGCGGCCCATGGCCATCATGGCCTGCAGGTCACGCACGTCGGCGCCGTACACCGTGGCCCGGTCGGCGCCGACCCCCTGGGACGCGAGCCACGCGTGGACCTCGGCCGTGCGCCGCGCCACCAGCACCACGCGGTGGCCCGAGGCCAGGCACTGCGCCGCCAGCGCCTGCCCGATGCCGCTGGACGCGCCCGTGATGAGAACCAGTGCGGACGTCATGACTTGCTCCATCGCGCTCAAGGCGCCGACGCAGCGCGGCCGCGTGGGGTGGCAAAGGTGGCCCGCACCCGCCCATTGAGCTGGACGCGCTGCTGGGCATGGCGGTAGTCCAAGGTGGCGGCGCTCAACACGGCGCCGCCACGCCGCACCGTCACCGGCAGGTGCGACTTGACCACCTCGGTGTCGAGGAAGGCGTGCAGGAATTCGCCGCGAAACTCCACCTCGTCGCCCTCGGTCGCCGCTTGGCGCACCACGTGGGCGCCGCCCAGCAGCTGGACCTCGGTGCCGTCGCCGTTGCTGATGGCGCGCGCCGCCGTGGCCACTGTGACCTGGCCGTCGGCGGTGTAGGCGCGGATGCGGGGCTGGTCCACTTCCAAGGTGTCGTTGTCGGGGTAGTGGCGCAGCACCGTGCCCTCGATCTGCACCCGCAGCGCGCCATCGCGGGCGAAGCGCTGCACGGTGAAGTTGCCCATCGTGTAGTCGGGCACGTGGCGCGGCGGGCCGGCGGCACGGTCGTCGCCCGGCACGGCCGAGTTGGTCACCAGCCACCAGGTGCCCAGGGCCAGCAAGGCCATCAGCAGCAAGGGCAGGTAGGCCGAGACCTGGTCACGCAGCCGCGTCCCCAGGCCGATCGCCGCCGCGCCAGGCCGTGGGGCGGGCGCCGGCAGGGCGCTGCCCAGGTCAGTGAGCGGCGCCATCGAGCGTGGTCAAGTGGCCGTTCAGCAGCTCGGCGTAGCGGCCGGCGGCGGTGAGCAGCAGGTCGCAGCATTCCCGCGCCGCGCCGTGGCCGCCCTCGACTTCGGTCACGTGGGTGGCGATGGCGCGCACCTCCACATGGGCTTGGCGGGGCGCGCAGGCAAAGGCGGCGCGCAACATCAACGGCAGGTCGGGCCAGTCGTCGCCCATGGCGGCCACCGCCGTCCACGGCAGACCCAGGCGCGCCAGCAGCGGCTCGGCGGCGGCGAGCTTGTCGCCGGCGCCGTACACCGCGTGCGCGATGCCCAGGTCGGCCACACGCCGGCGCACCGCCGGCGAATCGCGACCCGTGATGACGATCGGCTCGATGCCGCCGCGGGCCAGCAGCTTCAGGCCATGGCCGTCCAGCGTGTTGAAGGCCTTCACGCCTTCGCCGTGCTCGCCGATGTAGATGCGGCCATCGGTCAGCACGCCGTCCACGTCGAAGATGGCCGCCCGCACGCCCTGGGCGCGCAACAGCAGTTCCGGCGCGAAGCTCCGCTGGGGGACCAGGCGACGGGGCGCACCGGGGTGAGCGTGATCGGCCATCAGATCACCTTGGCCCGCATGAGGTCGTTGCTGTTCAGTGCGCCCACCAGCACGCCCTGGGCGTCGACGACCAGCACGCTGGTCACGCGGTGCTGTTCCATCACGTCCGCGGCGTGCACGGCCAGGTCGTCGTCGCGCACCCGGCGCGGCGCGGTGTGCATCACCTCGCGGGCGCGCAGGCCGCGCAGGTCGCGTTCTTGTTCGATCAGGCGGCGCAGGTCGCCGTCGGTGAAGATGCCCAGCACCTGGCGGCCAGCGTCGACCACCGCGGTGAACCCCAGGCCCTTGCCGGTCATCTCGCGCAGCATCGCGGTGAAGCTTTCATCGGGGCCGACGGTGGGCAGGGCCTCACCGCTGCGCATGAGGTCGCGCACGTGCATCAGCAGCTTGCGGCCCAGGCTGCCGCCCGGGTGCGAGCGGGCGAAGTCTTCTTCGCGGAAGCCGCGGGCGTCCAGCAAGGCGACCGCCAGCGCGTCCCCCAAGGCCATTTGCGCGGTGGTGCTGGCGGTGGGCGCGAGGTTCAGTGGGCAGGCCTCCTGGTCAACCGCACTGTCCAGCACCTGATCGGCATGGCGGGCCAAGGTCGAGTCGGCGCGGCCGGTCATGGCCACCAGCGCCACGCCCAGCCGCTTCATGGCCGGCAGGATCGCGGCCAGCTCATCGCTTTCGCCGGAATTGGAGATCGCCAGCACCACGTCGCCGGGCATCACCATGCCCAGGTCGCCATGGCTGGCCTCGGCCGGGTGCACGAACATCGCCGGCGTGCCGGTGGACGCCAGCGTGGCGGCAACCTTGCGTCCCACGTGGCCGCTCTTGCCCATGCCCATCACCACCACCCGGCCCTGGCCCTGGAGGATCAATTCGACCGTTCGCGCGAAGGCCTCGCCCTGGCGCGACTTCAAGCCCTGAAGGGCACGGGCTTCGATGTCGAAGGTCGCGCGTGCCCATTGCAGGGCCCGCTCGGCGTCGAAGGGGCGCAAGGGCCTGGCGGCCTGCGGCGCGCCGGGAGGATGAGGATCCATGCTCAAGGGCTCGTCGATTCAGCGTCGGCTAGCATTGGACGGAACGGCATTCGACGATTGTAGGCACGCCCCCTTTGGCGGCGCCCCGTGCCCTCCAAACCCCCCATGGCCTCGACGCTCGCACTGGTGTTGCTGTACCTGATCGCCGCCGTGGCGGGCGTGGTCGTGTGCCGCTCGCTGAAGCTGCCGCCGATGCTGGGCTACCTCGCGGTGGGCGTGCTGATCGGCCCGAACGCGCTGGCGCTGGCGCGCGACTCCGCCGGCGTCACCTACCTGGCCGAGTTCGGCGTGGTTTTCCTGATGTTCGTGATCGGGCTGGAATTCAACCTGCCCAAGCTCAAGAGCATGCGCCGCCTGGTCTTCGGCCTCGGGCTCGCTCAGGTGGTGTTGACGATCGCGGGGTCGGTGGCCGGGCACGCGCTGCTGGGCTGGTTGTTCTCGTTCACCAGCCAGCCTTGGCAGCTGTCGTGGCAGGGTGCCATCGTGCTGGGCAGCGCCATGGCCATGTCCAGCACCGCCATCGTCGTGAAGATGATGGCCGACCGGCTGGAGCTGGAAAGCGAGCACGGCCGGCGCGTGATGGGCGTGCTGTTGTTCCAGGACCTGGCCGTGGTGCCCTTGCTGGTGTTGATTCCCGCGCTCGACTCCAGCGGCCACGACATGGCGGTGTCGCTGGGCTCGGCGGCGGTCAAGGCCACGGTGTTGCTTGCGTTGCTGCTGGTGGGCGGCCAGAAGGTGATGCGCTGGTGGCTGACCCTGGTCGTGCGCCGCAAGAGCGAAGAGCTTTTTGTCCTGAACCTGCTGCTGATCACGCTGGGCCTGGCCTGGCTGACCGAGCACTTCGGCCTGTCCCTCGCGCTGGGCGCCTTCGTGGCCGGCATGCTGGTGGCCGAGACCGAGTTCAAGCACCAGGTGGAAACCGACATCCGCCCCTTCCACGATGTGCTGCTGGGGCTGTTCTTCATCACCATCGGCATGAAGCTCGACTGGCGTCCGGTGCTGGACCAGTGGCTGCTCGTGCTGCTGCTGACCTTGCTGCCGGTGGTCGCGAAGTTCGTGCTGGTCGCCGCCATCGCGCGCGTGTTCGGCGCCGCACCCGGCACGGCGCTGCGCACCGGCCTGTACCTGGCGCAGGCCGGCGAATTCGGCTTCGTGCTGCTCACCTTGGGCGCGCAACAGCAGCTGATCCAGCCCCAATGGCTGAGCCCTGTGTTGGCCAGCATGGTGCTGTCGATGTTGGCCACGCCCTTCCTCATCATGCACAGCGACCGCATCGTGCTGAAGTTGTCGGCCAGCGACTGGCTGATGCAGTCGGTGGCGATGACCACCATCGCCAAGCGCGCCATCAACACCCAGGCCCACATCATCATTGCGGGCTACGGGCGCAGCGGCCAGAACCTGGCGCGCATCCTCGACGGCGAATCCATTCCCTACATGGCGCTGGACCTCGACCCCGACCGCGTGCGCCAGGCCGCTGCCGCCGGGCAGAGCGTGGTCTTCGGCGACGCCGCCCGCCTGCAAAGCCTGATGGCCGCCGGCCTGGCCCGCGCCAACGCGGTGGTGGTCAGCTACCACGACATCCCGTCGGCGATGAAGATCCTGCACCTGGTGCAGGAACACGCGCCCACCGTGCCCGTCATCGTGCGCACGCTGGACGACAGCCACCTCGAGCGCCTGCAGGCCGCCGGCGCCACGGTGGTGGTGCCCGAGGCGATCGAGGGGTCGCTGATGCTGGCAAGCCACGCGCTGGCCCTGGTCGGCGTGCCGATGCGCCGCGTGATCCGTGTCGTGCAAGACCAGCGCGACGCCCGCTACCGCCTGCTGCGGGGCTACTTCCACGGGGCCGACGACGACACCGCGGACGACCTGATGACCGCGCGCCTGCTCAGCATCACGCTGCCGCAAGCCGGGGCCTGCCTGGGGCACTCGCTGGCTTCGCTGGCGCTGGGCGGCATCGGCGTCAGCGTGGCGTCGGTGCGGCGCGCCGCCGGCCAGGTGGTGGCACCGGAGGAGGCACTGGTGCTGTCGGCGGGCGACACGCTGGTGCTGTCCGGGCTGCCGGAGGCCCTGGCGCTGGCCGAGGCCAAGCTGCTGGGGCGAGGGCGCGTCCTGGCGTGAGCCTTCGGGGCCCAATGGGCGGGCGCGCTCGGTCAGAATGCGCACCGCCATCCACCGCAAGGACCCCCCGTGGCCGAACTCACCCCGAACGAGGAACTCAAGCGCCTGATCCGCACCGTGCCGGACTGGCCGGCGCCCGGCGTGCAGTTTCGTGACATCACGCCGCTGCTGGCCAACCCACGCGGCTTCCGGCTGCTGATCGACCAATTCGTGCACCGCTACTTCGACGTCAAACCCAGCCTGGTGGCCGGGCTGGACGCGCGTGGCTTCATCATCGGCTCGGTGCTCGCCTACGAGCTGAACATCGGTTTTGTGCCGATCCGCAAGAAGGGCAAGCTGCCCTTCACCACCGTCGAGGAAACCTACGAGCTGGAGTACGGCAGCGCCACCGTCGAGATGCACACCGACGCCGTGAAGGCCGGCGACCGCGTGCTGCTGATCGACGACCTGATCGCCACCGGCGGCACGATGATGGCCGGTCGGCGCCTGCTGGAACGCCTGGGGGCCACCGTGATCGAGGGCGCTGCCATCGTCGACCTGCCCGAACTGGGTGGGTCGCAGAAGCTTCGCGAGTCGGGGCTGAACCTGTTCACGCTGGTGAGCTTCGAGGGCCATTGAGCCCCGCCCACCCGCCCGGCGGGATGCGCCCGCCGCTCAAATGAACGGGGTTTGCCGCGCCAGCGTGGCGCGCATGCGGGTGGACATCACCACCCCGGCCGCCCGCAGAAAGTCCAGCGCCAGCGGGGGCACGCGCGCGGCCAGTTGCTCGAAGCGCTGCGCACTCAAGGCCCACAGCACGCAGGGCGTCAAGGTGCTGACGCTGGCCATCCGCGCGCCCTCGCCGAACAGGCTGGGCTCACCGACGATGGACCCGGCGCGCAGGATGGCCAGCTTGGCACCCGTGGTCGGGCCACCCGTCACATAGACCTGCAGCGATCCCCGCCCGACAAAGTAGCAAACGCGGTCTGTCTCGCCCTGCTCGATCAACACCTCTTCGGCCTTCATCTCGAAGGGAATCAGGTAGTTCTCGATGGTTTGCCACTGCAGCATCGTGAAACCGGCCTTGAACGCGTCGGGCGCGTTCAAGGTGTTGATCGCTTCGACCAATTCACTGAGGTCCATGGTGGCATTCACAGGGCGCTGGGTGTGCGGATTATCACGCCCGTGCCCGCCTCAAAGCGCGCGAAACGGATCGAAGTCGTAACCCGCGCCGTCCTTCAGCACCGTGCCCACGGCGGGGAACGGGAAGTGGAAGCCACCGACCAGGCCGCCGTCGGCCACCGCCTCGTCCAACACGCGGCGGCGGGTGAGCCGCGCCGCCTCGGCGTCCATGTCGAACTGCACCGCCCAGTCGGGTTGCCGCACGAACAGCGCCGGCACGTTGCTGAGGTCGCCCAGGTAGGTGAATCGCTTGTCCTGCGACTCGACCCGGAACAGGGTGTGGCCAGGCGTGTGGCCGTGCGCGGCAATGGCCGTGACGCCGGGCGCCAGCACCGCGCCACCGTCCACTTTGCGCACCTTGTCGGCGACCGGCCCGAACACACGGCGCACGTTCTGGAAGGCCCCCCGCGCCCCTTCCGGCGCCGCGGCCATCTTGTCGTCGTCCATCCAGTGGGCCCATTCCGCCGCGGGCACCACCACCTGCGCCTTCGGAAACACCCAGCTGCCATCGCGCCGGCGCAGGCCGTTGATGTGGTCACCGTGGAAATGGCTGATGAGCACGGTGTCGATGCTGTCCAGCGTGATCCCGGCGCGCGCCAGGTTGGCCAGCGCGCGGCCGGTGGTCACCGCCCCGAACTCGCCATTGCCGGTGTCAATCAGGATGCGGCGCCCGGGGGCGACCACCATGAAGACCGTGAACGGGATGTCGATGTACTCGGTGGGCAGGCCTTCGCGCTGCAGCTGCTTTTGCACCTCGGCCAGCGGCACACCCCGGACAAAACCTTCGGTCAGCGGCCGGCGCGCCGCGCCGTCGTTGATGGCCAGCACTTCGACGCCGCCCAGGGGAATGCGTCGCACGCCGTTCTCCGGCACCTCGGGTGTGCCAAGGTCGGGCGCGTTCTGCGCCCAGGCCGGGCCCATGAAGGCGGTGCCCCAGGCGCCCGCTGCGAGGGCGGCGCCAGCGGCCAGAAAGTGGCGGCGTTGAATCATCGAAGCTCCTTGGCGGTGTTGGGACGCGCCTCAGCCTAGCAAAACCGCAGCAGGCCACCGTGGCGAAGGGCCTTGATCGGCCGCGTCACTTGCCGATGCAGAACCGGCTGAAGATCTCGCCCAGCAAGTCATCGGCGCTGAATTCCCCGGTGATTTCACCCAGCGCCTGATGCGCCAGGCGCAGCTCTTCGGCCAGCAGGTCCAGCGCCGCGTCGGCCAGCGCGGCCTGCGCGCGGGCCAGGGTCAAGTGCTCGCGGGTGCGACGCAGCGCGTGCACGTGGCGGGTGCGGGCAATGAACAAGCCCTCGGGCTGGGCGTGCCAGCCGGCCAGGGCCAGCAAGCGCCGACGCAGGTCATCGAGCCCCTGCCCGGTGGCGGCGGACAAACGCATGGTCTGCGCGCCACTGGCGGTCAGCGCCACACTCAGGGCCGGCGGCGGTGCCTCGGCGCCACCCGCCACCGCGTCGCACTTGTTGAACACGCACAGCACCCGGTCGCCGCCGGCGTGGTGGGCCAACAATCGGTCGGCAATGCGGGCGTTCGCGGCCTCGTGCGCGGCATCGCCATGCCGCGTCAGGTCGTGCAGGAAGATGACGGCGTCCGCGCCCTCGATCTCGGCCCAGCTGCGCTGGATGCCGATGCGCTCGACCTCGTCTTGGGCCTCGTGGGGCTCACGCAGGCCGGCGGTGTCGATCACGTGCAGCGGCACGCCGTCGATCTGGATGGTCTCGCTGACCTTGTCGCGCGTGGTGCCGGCGATGGGCGTGACGATGGCCAGTTCCGCGCCGGCCAGTGCGTTCAACAGCGAGCTCTTGCCCACATTGGGCTGGCCAGCCAACACCACCTTGATGCCTTCGCGCAGCAAGGCGCCTTGCCGGGCGCGCAACAACACGGTGTCCACCTGCGCCGCGACCTGGTCCAAACGACCACGGGCGTTGGCTTTTTCCAGGAAGTCGATCTCCTCTTCCGGAAAGTCCAGCGTGGCCTCGACCAGCATCCGCAACGCGATCAGCTCGCTGAGCAAGGCGTTGACCTCGCTGGAAAAGTCACCGCTCAGCGACCGGCTGGCAGACCGCGCGGCCGCCTCGGTGCTGGCGTCGATCAGGTCGGCCACGGCCTCGGCCTGGGCCAGGTCGAGTTTGCCGTTGAGGTAAGCGCGCTCGGTGAACTCGCCCGGGGTGGCCAGGCGCAGGCCGATGGCCTCGCCCGCCTCCAGGCAGCGCGCCAGCAGCAACTGCAGCACCACCGGTCCGCCGTGGGCCTGCAGTTCCAGCACGTCTTCGCCGGTGTAACTGTGCGGCGCCGGAAAGTGCAGCGCCAAGCCCTGATCGATGGTGTCGCCAAGGGCGCCCTTGAAGGGCAGAAAGTGCGCATGGCGCGGCTGAAGCGGGCGCCCGCACAGCGCGCTGATCACGGGGCCCAAGCCGTGGCCCGACACCCGAACGATGCCCACCGCGCCACGGCCGGGCGCCGTGGCCACCGCCACGATGGGTTCGCGGTGCCGTGCCAGCGTCATGGCCTGCGGCTTGCCACGCTACTTGCCCAACACGCCCAGCTGCTTGTTGATCAAGTACTGCTGAGCGATGGACAGGATGTTGTTGGTCAACCAATACAACACCAGGCCGGCCGGGAACACGAAGAACATCACCGAGAAGATCAGCGGCATGATCCACATCATCTTGGCTTGCACCGGGTCCGGCGGCGTGGGGTTCAGCCAGGTTTGCAGCAAGCTGGTCAGCGTCATCAAGATGGGCAGGATGAAATACGGGTCCTTGGCCGACAGGTCGGCGATCCAGCCGATCCACGGCGCGTTGCGCATCTCGACGCTGCTCAACAACACCCAGTACAGCGCGATGAAGAAGGGCATCTGCGCCACGATGGGCAGGCAGCCACCGACCGGGTTGACCTTTTCTTCGCGGTAGATGCGCATCATTTCTTGCTGCATCTGCTGCGGCTTGTCCTTCAGGCGCTCGCGCAGTTCCATCACGCGCGGGTTGATGGCCTTCATCTTGGCCATCGAGCGGTAGGCGCTGGCATTGAGCCAGTAGAAGGCAATCTTCAGCAGCACCACCAGCGCCACGATCGCCCAGCCCCAGTTGCCAATCAGGCCGTGCAGTTGCGTCAGCAGCCAGAACAGCGGCTTGGCGAGGATGGTGAACCAGCCGTAGTCCTTCACCAGCTCCAGGCCAGGGGCCAGGGCGCTGAGCTTGTTTTCTTCTTGCGGGCCGGCGAACAGGCGGGCGTCCAGGGCCACGGTGCTGTCGGGCGCCAAGGTGCCCAGCGGCACGATCATGCCGATGGAGTACTGGTTGGTGTCGACCTTCTTGGTGAAGAACTCGCGCTGGCGCTTGTCGTCGGCGCTTCCGCCCAGCAACCAGGCGGATGCGAAGTAGTGCTGCACCATGGCCACCCAGCCGTTGTCGGCGGAGAGGTCGTGGTCAGGCTTGTCGGTGGCGGTGCGCTTCTCGATGCTCTTGAAATCCACCTTTTGGAATTTCTTGGCGTCGGTGTACATCGCCGGGCCGGTGAAGGTGAAGTAGAAGCTCGACTCGCCCTCCGGTGCGTTGCCGTCGCGCAGGAGCTGCAGGTACAGCTGCGGCTGAATGGGCGCGTTGGTGGTGTTGACCACCTCGTGGCGCACGCCCACCACGTAGCTGCCGCGCTGGAAGCTCAGCGTCTTGATCAACTTGGCGCCGCCGACCACCGGCGACTCGAATTTCACTTCGACCGCGTTGGCACCGTCCTTCAGGCTGCGCTCGCCGGGCAGCACGCTCATGACGGTCAAGTGGTTCGGCAGCGCAGCGCCGCCTTGGGCGGCGATCAGGCCCGACTGGGCCTTGTACAAGCGCTTGGCCGACTGGTCGAAGATCAGCACATTGCGGGTGCGGTCGAGCTGGTCGACCTGGTTCAGCAGTTCCAGCCGGACGATGTCGCCGCCGCGGCTGTCCAGCGTGGCCTTGACCACATCGGTGGTGATGGTGACCTGCTCGGCCACCGGCGCCGCCGGCGCGGACGAGGGCACCGCACCGCTGCCGGCCACGGCCGAAGCCGCCCCCGCGGTGGCCACCGCCGACGGCAAGGCCGAAGCACCCGGTGTCGACGCGGCAGGCGCCACCGGTTTGGTGGCGGTGACCGTCGGGCTGAACATCGACGGGTGGCCGTTGTGCTTGTTCCAGGCGTCCCAGATCAGCACCAGGGACATCGAGAACACCACCCACAACAGGGTGCGACGCATATCGGTCATGGGGAAGGCTTCTTTCGGTTCGAACGGGTGGACGTTGACCTCAACGGCGAGGACAGCAGGTCGGTGAACAATCGAAACGG
Organism: Hydrogenophaga intermedia; assembly: GCA_943370175.1. Classification (GTDB taxonomy): domain Bacteria; phylum Pseudomonadota; class Gammaproteobacteria; order Burkholderiales; family Burkholderiaceae_C; genus Ideonella_A; species Ideonella_A intermedia_A. Next base: position 129,812 of record CALRPU020000006.1, read on the forward strand.
TCGGTCGGGCACCGGGTCGTGGCCCGGGGTGCACCAGGGGTGACAGCGCAGCAACCGGGCCGTGGTCAAACCACTGCCCACGATCGCGCCATGCCGGTTCAGGGCGTCGATGGCGTAAGCCGAGCACGTTGGCTCAAACCGGCAACTGTTGCCCAGCCACGGGCTGAGCACCAACCGGTAGACGCGAACGAGGCCCACCAACGCGCGGCGGGGCCACAGCATCCAGGGGCGATGTGACTCAGGCATGACGTTTGGCGGCCTGCGCCACGACCGTGCACAGCTCATCGTGCAGTTGGCGGCGCAGCGCGTCGGACGCGGCACTCGGGTACAACTTGCGATCGATGGGCGCGCGCAAGCGCACCACCCACAAGCCGGGCGCCAACCCGTTCAGCGCCTCGGCACCGCGGTTGCGCCCCAAGGACGTTGCCACGACGCTGCGGATTTGCCGCTTGATCAGGTTGCGCGTCACGCTGCGCTTGGCATGGCGCTTGGGCACCACCATGCCCAGCCAACGACCGGTGAGTGGCGCCAGAGCGGGCGCCGTCAAAGCCGCGTCGTCCACAGCTTGTGGACAAATCTGTTCGTCGCCTGTGGATAACTCGGTGGACTGCAGGGCCACCGCAGGGGCCCGGCGCGCCGGTTGGCTGGGGGCCTGGGCCAAATGGTGCAGGGCAAAATGGCGGCTGCGTGCCCTGGGCGGTGTGCCGAGGACACGCTGAAAATCCGCTGGCCGAACGATGCGGCCCATCACGGCAGGCGCCAGCTCAGGCGCTGCAGGCTCAGACCGCCAGGCGCTTGCGGCCCTTGGCGCGGCGGGCGTTGATCACCGCACGGCCGCCGCGGGTCTTCATGCGCACGAGGAAGCCGTGGGTGCGGGCGCGGCGGGTCTTGGAAGCTTGGTAGGTGCGTTTCATGGCAGATCCTGGTGCAGCGCGGAGGCTGCTGGTTGGGCACCCCTGCAAAGGGCAGCACTTGCCTCAGGCCTGGTCACCCAGCGCCCAGGTCAAGGCACTCGCCAGATCAGGGAAACCAAGCATTAGACCAAAAACGGCGCCTGCCGTCAAAGGCCGCCGGCTGGCGCGGCCCAGCGGCGGTCCCGTCAACCCGGTGAAAACGCTGTGGATAACCTGCCTGCAAGCTGTGCACCGCCGCTACAATCTGCCCGCTCACACACCGACTTCTCCACAACATGAGCGCCGACCTCTGGCAGCGTGGTTGCGAACGACTCGCCGCCGAACTGCCCGAACTTCAATTCAACACCTGGATTCGGCCCCTGCCTCCCGCAGAGATCACCGAGCAACAGGGAGAAGACGCACCGGCGGGCGGCACCACGGTCGCCACGCTGCGCGTGCCCAACCGTTTCAAGCTGGACTGGATCCGCAGCCAGTACGCCCCCCGCATCGAATCGGTTCTGACCGAGTTGGCGGGCCGCCCTGTGCGGCTGGACATCACGCTGGCGGCGAACGACGCCGCCGAGGCCGCTCGGCATGGCCGGCCCGCACCGCGGGGCACCGGCCAGCCCGGATCGGAGGGCGGCGGTTCGGGCCACGCCCTCCATGGCAACGGCCCTGCGTCCGCCTCCCAGCAGCCTGAGCCGCCCCCGGCCGAGCCACCGCCCAGCCGCAACCGGCTGAACACCTCACTGACCTTTGACACCCTGGTGCCGGGCCGCGCCAACCAGATGGCCCGCACCGCCGCGCTGCACGTCGCCGGCGCGCCGGGTCGCATGTACAACCCGCTGTTCATCTACGGCGGCGTCGGGCTGGGCAAGACGCACCTGATCCACGCCGTGGGCAACGCTTTGTTGGCCGACCGCCCGGACGCCCGCGTGCTGTACCTGCACGCCGAGCAATTCATCAGCGACGTCGTCAAGAACTACCAACGCAAGACCTTTGACGAGCTGAAGTCGAAGTACCACTCGCTGGACCTGCTGCTGATCGACGACGTGCAGTTCTTCGCCGGCAAGGAGCGCACGCAAGAGGAGTTCTTCAACGCCTTTGAAGCCCTGCTCGCCAAGAAGGCGCACATCATCATGACCAGCGACACCTACCCCAAGGGGCTCGCGGACATCGATGAACGCCTGACCAGCCGCTTCGACGCCGGCCTGACCGTCGCCATCGAGCCCCCCGAGTTGGAAATGCGCGTGGCCATCCTGATGCGCAAGGCCGAAGCCGAGGGCACGCCCATGCCCGAGGACGTCGCCTTCTTCGTGGCCAAGAACGTGCGCGCCAACGTGCGCGAGCTCGAAGGCGCGCTGCGCAAGGTGCTGGCGTACTCGCGCTTCAGCCACAAGGAAATCAACATCGGCCTGGCCCGCGAGGCGCTGAAGGACCTGCTGTCCATCCAGAACCGCCAGATCGGCGTGGAAAACATCCAGAAGACCGTGGCCGACTTCTACAAGATCAAGGTCGCCGACATGTACAGCAAGAAGCGGCCGGCCAGCATCGCCCGGCCCCGGCAGATCGCGATGTACCTGGCCAAGGAGATGACCCAGAAAAGCCTGCCCGAGATCGGCGAGCTCTTTGGCGGCCGCGACCACACCACGGTGCTGCACGCGGTGCGCAAGATCGCTGCCGAGCGCACCAAAAACACCGAACTCAACCAGCAGCTGCACGTGCTGGAACAAACACTCAAGGGGTGACGCCCGCCACGCCGCCAAACCCTGGGGACAACTTTTGAACAAGCAAGCACTTGTCCACAGGTTCCTGCCGTCTGTCAAAGTTGTGGGTCTCGACTCCCGTGGTTGCGGGTGCGGCGCTCACAGGGTTGCGGGCACGATAAATCCTTGATGGAAAAGAAGAAAATAGGCTTCTCCACAAGAAGCGCTTCCCTCTACTAAGACTACGACTGAAGAGGTTTCAATGATTGTCTTAAAGGCAGCACAAGAAAAAATCCTCGGCGCACTGCAGGCGGTGGCCGGCATCGTCGAGCGCCGGCACACCTTGCCGGTGCTGGCCAATGTGCTGATCCGCAAGAACGAGGGCGACATCGAGCTCACCACCTCGGACCTTGAGATCCAGGTGCGCAGCCACGCCGAGCTGGGTGGCGACGCCGGCAGCTTTGCCATCACCGTGGGCGCCCGCAAGCTGATCGACATCCTGAAGTCGATGCCGTCCGACCAGGTGGTGTCGCTCACGGCCAACCAGAACAAGCTGATGCTGCAAGGCGGCAAGAGCCGCTTCACCTTGCAGACCCTGCCCGCCGACGACTTCCCCCTGGTGCAGGAAGCCGCCGACTTCGGCCCCATGTTCAGCGTGCCGCAGAACACCCTGAAGAAGCTGATCAATCAGGTGCACTTCGCGATGGCGGTGCACGACATCCGCTACTACCTGAACGGCATCCTGTTCGTGGCCGAAGGCAACAGCCTGACGCTGGTGGCCACCGACGGCCACCGCCTGGCGCTGGCCCAGGCCACGCTGGCGCAGGAAATTCCCAAGCAGGAGGTGATCCTGCCGCGCAAGACCGTGCTGGAACTGCAGCGCCTGCTCAAAGACGACGACGCTCCCATCGAAATGCGCTTCGCCGGCAACCAGGCGAAGTTCAGCTTTGGGGGGATGGAATTCGTCACCAAGCTGGTCGAAGGCAAGTTCCCCGACTACAACCGCGTGATCCCCAAGAACCACAAGAACTCGCTTGTGGTGGGGCGCGCGCCGCTGTTGGCCAGCTTGCAGCGCGCCGCCATCCTGACCAGCGAGAAGTTCAAGGGCGTGCGCGTCAACCTGGAGCCCGGCAGCTTGCGCATCGCGTCCAGCAACGCCGAGCAGGAAGAGGCCAAGGAAGAACTCGAAGTCGACTACGGTGGCGACACCATCGAGATCGGCTTCAACGTGACCTACCTCATGGACGTGCTGGCCAACAACTCGGTCGACATGATCAAGCTGGAGCTGCAAGACACCAATTCGAGCGCCTTGTTCACGGTGCCCGAGCTGCCCGGGTTCAAGTACGTCGTGATGCCCATGCGCATCTGAGGCGCCAGCCGCCTCGCCAGGAGCAGGCGGGCCCCGGCCCGCTTCCGCGTTTTTCAAGGCATCGGCGCCAACCGGTGCCCGGGCCGCCCGAACGGGGCCCGACCGCCACACGAGCCCGACACACGATGAGCGACACCCCGAACACCCCGCCCGAACCCACCCCGCACGACGCCCAGGGCGCCCAGCCCGTCGACCCGGCGGCCCTGGCGGCCCAGAAAGCGGCCAGCGAGGCCACTCAGAAGGCCACCTACGCTGCCGACAGCCAAGCCTATGGGGAGGGCAGCATCCAGATCCTGGAAGGCCTGGAGGCCGTGCGCAAGCGCCCGGGCATGTACATCGGCGACACCTCCGACGGCACCGGCCTGCACCACCTGGTGTTCGAGGTGGTCGACAACTCCATCGACGAAAGCCTGGCCGGGTATTGCGATGACATCGTCGTCACCATCCACAGCGACAGCTCCATCAGCGTGACCGACAACGGCCGCGGCATCCCCACCGGGGTGAAGATGGACGACAAGCACGAGCCCAAGCGCAGTGCCGCCGAAATTGCCCTGACCGAACTGCACGCCGGCGGCAAGTTCAACCAGAACAGCTACAAGGTGTCCGGCGGCCTGCACGGCGTGGGCGTGAGCTGCGTGAACGGCCTGAGCAAGTGGCTGCGCCTGACCGTGCGCCGCGACGGCAAGGTGCACCACATGGAGTTCAAGCAGGGCATTCCGCAGGACCGCCAGGTGGAACTGCGCGACGGCGTGCCCGTCAGCCCGATGAAGGTCATTGGCGACACCGAGAAGCGCGGCACCGAGGTGCATTTCCTGCCCGACCTGGAAATCTTCTCGAACATCGACTTCCACTACGACATCCTGAGCAAGAAGCTGCGCGAGCTCAGCTTCCTGAACAACGGCGTCAAGATCCGCCTGGTCGACGAGCGCAACAACCGCGAGGACACCTTCGCCTACGCCGGCGGCGTCAAGGGCTTTGTGGAATTCATCAACACCGGCAAGAAGGTGCTGCACCCCACCGTCTTCCAGGCCACCGGCGAGAAAACCAGCGACCAGGGCACCACCATCACCACCGACGTGGCGATGCAGTGGAACGATGGCTACAGCGAGCAGGTGCTGTGCTTCACCAACAACATCCCCCAGCGTGACGGCGGCACCCACCTGACCGGCCTGCGCGCGGCGATGACGCGGGTCATCAACAAGTACATCGAGGACAACGAGCTGGCCAAGAAGGCCAAGGTCGAAGTTACCGGCGATGACATGCGTGAAGGCCTGACCTGCGTGCTGAGCGTGAAGGTGCCCGAGCCCAAATTCAGCAGCCAGACCAAGGACAAGCTGGTCAGCAGCGAAGTGCGCGGCCCGGTGGAAGACGTGGTCAGCAAGGCGCTGACCGACTACCTGCTGGAACACCCGGCCGACGCCAAGATCATCTGCGGCAAGATTGTTGAAGCCGCCCGCGCCCGCGAAGCCGCCCGCAAGGCCCGCGAAATGACCCGCCGCAAAGGCGTTCTGGACGGCATGGGCTTGCCCGGCAAGCTGGCCGACTGCCAGGAAAAGGACCCGGCGCTGTGCGAGATCTACATCGTCGAGGGCGACTCGGCCGGTGGCAGCGCCAAGCAGGGCCGCGACCGCAAGTTCCAGGCGATCCTGCCGCTGCGCGGCAAGATCCTGAACGTGGAGAAGGCGCGCTTCGAGAAGCTGCTGACCAGCAATGAAATCCTCACGTTGATCACCGCGCTGGGCACCGGCATTGGCAAGGGCAGCGGCGGCGACGACTTCAACGTCGACAAGCTGCGCTACCACCGCATCATCATCATGACCGACGCGGACGTGGACGGCGCGCACATCCGTACCCTGCTGCTGACCTTCTTCTACCGCCAGATGCCCGAGCTGGTGGAACGCGGCCACATCTACATTGCCCAGCCCCCGCTGTACAAGGTGAAGGTGGGCAAGAACGAGCAATACCTGAAGGACGGCACCGAACTGGACGCCTACCTGCTGAAAGTGGCCCTGACCGACGCCAAGCTGGAAACCGGCCACACTGGCCCCGACGGCACCCCCACCGTGCTGGCCGGCGACACCCTGGAAAGCCTGGCCCGCCAATACGTGCTGGCCAACAACGTGGTGCAGCGCCTGTCCAAGTGGATGGACGTGGAAGCCCTGCGCGCCATCGCCGACGGCCTGGCCCTGAACCTGGACACGCTGGAAGCGGCCGAAACCTCAGCCCAGGGCCTGAAAGCCGCGCTGCACGACGCCGAAGTGACCGCCGAATTCGACGCGCGCACCGACAAGCACATCTTGCGCATCAGCCGCATGCACCACGGCAACGTCAAGTACAGCATCCTGACCGCCGACTTCATCCACGGCGCCGACTACGAAGCCCTCAGCACCGCCGGCACCACCTTCAAGGGCCTGGTGAGCGCCGACGCCACCATCAAGCGTGGCGAAGGCGAAAAGCAGAAGGAAGCCAAAGTCACCGACTTCCGCCAGGCCATGGCCTGGCTGATCCAGCAGGCCGAAAACGCCGTGGGCCGCCAGCGCTACAAGGGCCTGGGCGAAATGAACCCCGAGCAGCTGTGGGAAACCACCATGGACCCCACCGTCCGCCGCCTGCTGCGCGTGCAAATCGACGACGCCATCGAAGCCGACCACGTGTTCACCATGCTGATGGGCGACGAAGTGGAACCGCGGCGGGATTTCATCGAGACGAATGCGTTGAGGGCGGCGAATATTGATGTTTGAGGGTGTGGGCCCGTAGGGCGCCAGGTTAGTTGCGACTCGCGCCGCAGTGTTGCGACTGGAGTGCGCTAGTTTGTGCGACTTCTCTAGGTCGATTCGGCACGGCGCCCCACTCTGCACGCGTAATGCGCCAGAGTTATTGCGACTCGCGACAAAGTTGTGCGACTGGCTGAATCAGATAAGTGATTACCCTAGACACAGGTCGTCAGGACAGGCTTTCAGCGTTTGCTGGCGGATCCCTTTGGACGTCAGGAACGCAGCGGTTGGAGCCATTCGCCGACGGCGGGCGCATTCACGGTGAGCGCCATGAAGCCGACATCCGATGACGCAGCCGGTACCTCCATGAGCGCCGCAAATACGACAGAAAGCTGACTTCCACGATGCGAGGGCGTTGCTGGGCCGCGAGCGACCGGTCCCGAGCGAAGCGCCGCCGCGGCATACAGCCTGCGTGGAGGCCGCCACGCCGGTGCGAGCAAAGTCAACCTGGTAGGCCCGATGACTACACGACGCACCCTTGTCATGTCCGGCGCTTCACTCGCTGCAGGGCACGCCCTGGGCGTCACCGCCACCGATTGGGCCACGGCTGCGCCGGAGACCAACGGTATGCGTGCCGGCGCTGTGGCGGACGTTTTGAAGGCTGGCGAGGCATTGCCCGGCCTGCGCGCTCTGCTGGTGGCATGTCGCGGCGAGTTGGTGGCCGAGCGCTACTACGCCAGCGGAACTGCCGAGAACCTGCAGCCCATCAACTCCGCAACCAAAAGCGTGTGCTCCATGCTCGTCGGCCTGGCATTGCGCGACGGTCGCCTGAAGAGCCTGGACGACACGGTTGCACAGCTCCTCCCAGAGGCCATCGCCGAGGTGCCCGATTCGCCGGCTGGATCCGTAACCTTGCGTCAAATTCTCTCCGGACGGTCAGGGCTCGCTTTCGATCCGATGCTCTTCGGCCAACTCGCGGCAGCGAAGCCACTGGTGCGCTACGCGCTCAGCCGGCCGGCCGTTCCTGTGGGGTCGCCCGGATGGTCCTACAACGACGCGATGGTCTCGCTGATAGCCCCCATCCTCGAACGTGTGCAGGGTGCTGACTTGTCCGTGCTGGCTGCTCGGCAGCTGTTCGACCCGATGGGCATCGAGCGCTTCGACTGGCGGCGCGACCGCGACGGAAACCCTCTTGCACCGGCGGGATTGGCACTGCGTACACGCGACCTACTCAAGGTTGCGGCCTTGATGACGGAGGGCGGCCGCTGGCGAGGGGCACAGGTACTGCCCGAATCCTGGGTGACCGAGAGCCTGACGCCGCAAGGCCCAGCGACCTGGCGCGCGGGACCAGTTTCAGACGTGGGTTACGGCCTGCTCTGGTTCACTGGGCGCCTGCATGGGCAACGCGTGGCATGGGCTTGGGGTTATGGCGGGCAGTTCTCGCTGCTGGCTCCTGAACTGAAGTTGGCGGTGGCCACAGCCGCCACCTCACCGCCACCGCCCGCACTCAGAGAGCAGACCGACGCAGTGATGACGCTCGTGGGAAGGATGGTCGAGGTGGCCTCGTGATGCCAGCGGAGCATGGCGAGCGATTGACGGGCGGTTTGCCGGGACAGTCGACCAGATTGCCACGAAGCCGCCTGACTCCAGATCCGCTGATCAACACCTACAAGCCGCTGGCGCATGGCCCGGTGCGTGACGCCGTGCTGGCCATGGCACGGTCCTCGGATGCACGATGCGATGGGCTGGAGGGAGGCGATGGGGACGCCCTGAGGCAAGCTCAGATGCCGTGACAGCCACCCCTGCTGTTCACGACTTTAAATGCCAAGAACAGCTGTTGTTCTTGACATTTAAAGTCGTGAACACGCCCCAGCATCGGCGCGGGCTGGTGTCGGGGCGACTTGGCCACGCGCGCTAAGAAAGTCGTGAACGACGAGGCTAGATTCCCCCTATGGCGTACCACCCTGCAAAGAAGGTCGTGAAGCTGCGCGCGCAGTTCTTGCCACAGGATGCGGGCCGAATAGTTCACCTGCGGTGCGCGGTTCGCTAGCCATTCCCGGTGTTCGTCCAGCAGGCTGCTCGTCGTGGCGCGTTGGTACGGCTACCGCGTTTCTTCGCTGGCATAACGAGCACCGAATTCTTTCCGGCTAACCAGCCTAGAACCACCCACCAAGCGCTGACCAGCAAGCCCTACTCACCGATCTCCCAGGCCGTCCGATGGCCCCCCATGCGCTCGATGAAGGCGAGCAGTTCCTTGAAGAATGGGTGCGCGCTGAGCGTGGACGAGTCCCCGACGATCAGCAATTTGCGGCGGGCGCGGGTCATGCCCACGTTCATGCGGCGGATGTCGGACAGGAAGCCGATGTCGCCCACACGGTTGCTGCGCGTCAGTGAAATCGCAATGATGTCCCGCTCCTGGCCCTGGAAGGCATCGACGGTGCCGACGCTGAGCACGCGCTGTTGCATCAGGCCGTTCAGGTGGTCGTTGACTTCGATGGCGTCCTTCAAGCAGTTGATCTGGGCGCGGTAAGGGGCGATCACACCGATGGTGAGTGGGCGCTGGTCGTGCGCGGCGGGGTCAGAGGGACTCAGCAGCTGGGCCAGGCGCTGGAGCAGCAGACCCGCTTCTTCCGGGTTGGCCGTGGAGCGGCTTTCAGGCACGGTGACCTCGAGAAAGCCGAAACCGGCCGTGTCGAGGAACTCGACGGGCAGGTCGGTGGCATGGCGTGGGTGGCAGGCCGCCAGGCCGGCGTCGCGAACGCTGGCGTGCGCCTGCAGTTGCCCGCCGTAGAAGCGCTGGGAACTGAACGCCATGATCTGCTGGTGCATTCGGTACTGCAGGTTCAGCATGCGGGCGGTGTCGGGTTGCCGCTGGATGCACTTTTCAAACAGGGATTCGCGCAGGCCTTCGCGGGCGGCCTTCTCGCTCTTCACGGTGGGTGGCAACTGGTGGTGGTCACCCGCCAGGATGACGCGCTGGCCCTTGGTGACCGGGATCCAGCAGGCCGGCTCCAGCGCTTGAGCCGCTTCGTCGATGAAGACGGTGTCGAAGCTCATGTGCCGCATGTTGCGGCTGCTGGCGCCCACCAGGGTGCAGGTGATGACCTGCACCGATTCCAGCACCTGGTCGGTGATGTAGCGCTCCAGGTCGTCGGCCTGCATGACGAGCTGCCGGGCTTCGTCCCTGAGCTGCTGGCGCTGCTGCCGCGCCTCGAAGCCCAGGTGGCGGCCGGTCTGGCCCGACAGTTGGCTGGCCTGGTCGCGGTGCTGCTCGGCGGTCTGGCGCAGCGCGCGCATGCTGCTGTAACTGGGGTGCGCCATCACCCGGGCGTCCAGGGTGTGGGCCAGCAAAAGGTCCGACACGCGGCTGGGGTTGCCCATGCGGATGACCTTGACGCCGCGCTCCGCCAGCTTCTCGGTCAGCAGGTCCACCGCGGTGTTCGAGGGGGCGCACACCAAAACGCGCCGCTCGCGCCGAATGGTTTCCAGGATGGCCTGCACCAGCGTGGTGGTCTTGCCCGTCCCAGGCGGGCCATGGATGATGGCAACGTCCTGCGCAGCGATCACGTGGCGCACGGCCGCCCGCTGTGAATCGTTGAGCGGGCTGGGGTAGAACAGATCGCCGGCCTGAGGCGCCGCAAAGCGGGCCGGCCGCGCGCCCAGCAGCACGTCGCGCAGTTCGGCCAAGCGGTTGCCGCGCGCATTGATCACGTCGCCCAGGGCCTGGTCCATCTCGCGGTAGCTCACCTCGTCGAACGTGAGGTCGATGCCCAGCCGGCCGCCCGCCAGCACCCAATCGGGCAGGTCTTCCTTGGTCGTGGTCAACAGCAGCTTGTTGCGCCCCACGCCGGTCACGACACCGTGGAGCACCGGCGGGTCCGCGGCGTGGGCGGGCGCTGCGCCAAACAGTGACGCGTTCCTGCCCACCTGAAAAAGATGCAGGCCTTGCTGGCTGGCGGGGCGTTCCAGTTCCAGCACCCGCTTGCCGCCAAAGCCGATGTCCTCGATGGTGAGGGTGATGGGGTACCAGGTCAAGCCGCGGCGCTGCCGCTCCTGGATGCTGGCCTTGGCATTTTTCAGCTTGAACTGCGCCTGGTCTTCCTGCTGCTCCAGCTTCATCAGGGCGTGGACGCGCCGCAGCGCTTCCGTGGTGTCGGGCGGGATGGTGATCAATGCCGTTTGTCCGCTTTCCAGGTGCCGCCGTACCGGTAGAGCGGCTGCGTTTCCACTTTCGCCCTGCAAGCACCGCAAATCAGCACCCATTGGTTGGGGGCGTCATGCACCACGCGGAACAGCGTGGGGCTGACCAGTTGGCACAGCCCGCACGCTTTGACGCGGGTTCGCACGGGTTTGGTCATGGGTTCAGTGTCTCAGACCGCGGCGACACAGCCGTCAGTCGCTGCCTTCTCTTGGCGGCAGCCCCTTGCGCGCCAGAGCGGCCAGGGTCCGCTGCACGCCGGCCTCGGCGGCATCGACCGCCCCGGCGAGGTAGCCTGGGAATTGCCGTGACCATTCGCTGCCGATGCCGATGAGCCGGCCTTGCCATGCACCCTCGTCCGCGCTGCGGGGCGGGGCTTCCGCAGGGTGACCTGCTGCATCCTGATCGTCGTGGGTCGCCGTCAGCGGGTCGGCCGCCCAATCCTTCAAGGCGTCGCCCACGGGCACCGCGGCTTGCTGGCCAAACAGGCGGACAAGCTGCACCCGGCAGTGGGCGCGCAGGTCCTCGTTGCTGACCTGGCCACGCACCCGCGCCGGCACACCGAGAAAGCCAAACAGCGCGGCATGGCCACCGGGCATGGACACGTCGTGGATTTCGCCCATCGGGCCGATGCTGCTGCGCGCACTGCCAGACAGCGCCTGCTCACGCCAGAACGGCTTGTCATAAACCGCCACATACTTCGCGTGCGGTGCCATCCAGGTCGGCGTGGCCCGCCAGCGGCGCGTCAGTTCGGCCGGCAGCAAGGGCTCGAACTGCAGGCGGGTCGCGGCCAGCCGCGGGGGCAACGCCAGCAGCACCTGCTCCGCGTGCCACACCGTCGGTTGGCCTGCTGAATCGTCCACCAGCAACTCGACATGTGTGTTGTTGCGGCGCAGGCGCCTCAGGGTCTGCCCGGTGCGGACGATGGCCGGGTCGAGCCGCGCTTGCAAGGCGGCGACAAGGGCGCCCGTTCCTCCGACCAGCCGCATCGACGGCGGGTCGCTGGCAAAGCCCGGGGTGCGCAACGGCGGCGCCTGGCTTGAGCGCTCAACGAGCAGGTCGCCATCGTCGAACTGTGCGAAGCGCTGCAGTCCCAGTTCGGTGATCAACCAGTCCAATTGCGGCTGCCATGCGGGCCAAAACCAGCTGGGTCCGAGGTCGAAGCGGTCGGGTGCCCACTGCGCCGTGTCCACATCCTGGCCGGCCGCGTCGACCGAGCGGATTCGGCCACCCAGGGTGGTGCGTGCCTCCAACAGCACGACGTCGCGCACCCCGTGCTGCACCAGCCGCCAGGCGGACACCAGGCCGGCCAGGCCCCCGCCGACAACGGCAACGCGCGCTGTCTGCTTCAAGGCGCCAGCATCGATTCGATGCACCTGACAACGCATGCAGCCTCGTCCACCGTCGCCAAGCCGTGATCCGCCTGGCCCGCGAGCAGCGCGGCCAGGCCGTCCAGCGTCTGCGCCGTGTTGTCCAGCGGCTCGGAGGTGCGGCCTTGATGGTCAAGGCGCGACCATCCGGTCAGCGCCACGCTGCCCCGTTCGCCGACGACCTCGAAGCGGTTGTCGTCGGCGATCTCACCTGCCACCGATGCGTCCACCACCACCTGCACGTCGCGATGGATCCAGCGGGCGCGCAGCGCGGTCTCGGCCTGTCCCGGTGGACGCCGCAGGTCGATGTCGGCCACCGTGAACGGGCCGAACAGCCGCAGCGCCTGGAATGCGAAGTGCGACAGCACCTCGCGCGTGAAGCCGCCCTCTGTTGGCCCGGCCAGCCAGGTGCTGGCGCCGGCCTGCCAATCGCGCGGCCAGCGCGCAAAGCGCAGGCGCACCGTCGCCGAGCGGATCGCACCGAGATCGCCGCTTTGCACGATCTGCTGCAAGCGCCGGCTGGCGGTGCCGCGGGCAAAGGGGAAGTTGACCGCAAACGGCAGGCGCGACCGCGCCACGGTGTCTCGCAGCGCCTCGGCCTCGGAGGTGTCGTGCGTCAAGGGCTTCTCGCAGAAGCAGGCCTTGCCGGCCTGCAGCACGCTGCGCACCGCGCTGGCATGCCCAGCGGGCGGCGAGGCGACGTAGACCACGTCGATGGCCTGGTCCTGGACCAGGCTGTCGGCGTCAGGCGCCGAGCGTGCCTCAGGCGCGCGCGCCAGCGCAGCTTGCAGCGCGCTGGGGGCAGGGTCCCAGGCCGCCACCACCCTGAACCGCGGGTGCTGTTGCAGCGCACCCATCATCCTGCGGCCCATGATGCCGGTGCCGAGAATGCCGACGCCGAATGACTTCGCTTGCATGGCTGTGACCCACCTTCAGCAGTACGTTGTGCTCGGGTCAGGCATCGATGCCCGCCGCTGTACGCGGATTGTCGGGTCGTGCACATGTTCTGTCTGGCGACGGAGATAGGAAGGTGTGTGTACCCACAAAGACGCAGGGCGCCAGGACTCGCCATGGTGGCCATCCTGCTCACGGAGGGTCCCCAGCCGCAGCGCATGGCTCGGTCGACGCGAAGGGCTCCGTTGCAGCGGTTGCGGTCGGTCGGTGGTTTGCGGGCGACAGGCCGCTCGCATGTCCAAAGCGATCCATCGGCGCGAGAAGCAGACAGCGTTGTGTGGGACTTCACCGGCCAGCACGAAGGTCCAGGGCGTCGACTTCCTCGCGCGTCCGAATCACGAACGCCACCAATTCCGCATCGAAGCCGTCTCGGTTCGCCTCGCTGATCACTGCGGGATCGGGCGATGCGCCTAGACTTCCCCATGAAGCTGCGATTCTTCACCTGGACCGGATGCCTCGTCCTGGCCGTTCTGATGACCTTGGGTGCGGCATGGTTCGCCAACGCGAGTGGGTGGTCGTCTTACACGGCCAAGACGACCGTCCTCGCGCATCGCGGGCTGCATCAAACCTATTCGCGCCAGGACCTCGAACGGGACACTTGCACGGCGGACCGCATCGTTCCACCCGAGCACGGCCATCTCGAAAACACCCTCTCCAGCATGGCAGCCGCGTTCGCCTTGGGCGCGGATGTGATCGAGTTCGACGTTCACCCAACGACGGACGGCCAATTCGCGGTGTTTCACGACTGGACCATCGACTGCCGGACGAACGGCAAGGGCGTCACGCGGCACCAGACGATGGCTTACTTGAAAACGCTCGACATCGGCCATGGCTACAGCGCCGACGGCGGAGCCACCCATCCGTTTCGCGGCAAGTTCGTGGGGGCGATGCCGACGCTGGACGAAGTGCTGTCGCGGTTTCCCGACAAGCGGTTCCTGATCAACATCAAATCTCGCGACCGCGAGGAAGGGCGCCAGCTCGCGGCGCGGCTGAAGCAGTTGCCGCCAGCGCAACAAGCGCTGTTGATGTCCTACGGCCACGATGACCCGGAAGACGCGTTGGCGCATGAGATGCCGAACATGCGGACGATGGGCAAGAACCGCCTGATGCGGTGCCTGACCCAGTACGTGGCCTACGGCTGGACGGGCGTCGTGCCGGCATCCTGCCGCCACATGGTGATCCTGGTGCCCGAGAACCATGCGCCACTGCTGTGGGGCTGGCCGAACCGCTTTGTGGAAAGGATGCACGCGGCGGGCAGCGAGGTGTTCTTGCGCGGCCCTTTGGGCGGCGGCAGCCGATTCCCTGGCGGCATCGACACGATCGAGCAATTGAATGCGGTGCCGCGGGACTTCCCCGGAGGCATCTGGACCGACCGGATCGACCTTGTGGCAGAACACTGGCAGCTCGCCAAGAAGACCCGACCGCTCACGCGACGGGACTGAAGCTTCGTGGGTTGGGGGGCCTGCCGGAAGCAGGTGCAGGCCAGTTGGGCCGCGATGGCCAGACCGGTCGCTCGCGAGGCGCCCACGAACTTCATTGCGGGGCCTTGTCGCGAAGCCATCGCCGTGAGCACGGGGCAGTGGTCAGCCCGCGAGCGGGTCGCTGTGGCGTCGTGACGCCACGGCTTTGAGACGCCATGGCCTTGAGACGCCATGGCTATGAGCCGATGCCTCGGCCTTGATCCTCCTGGCGGCCGCGGCCCCCGTCCAACCCGCTTGCCCAGGCACTGGAAAAGAAATATGATCTACATCATATAAACGAGCCCAAGCCATGCCCCGATTCGTCCAGTCCCGCAAGGAAGCGTCCCACGAGAGGATCTTGCAAGCCGCCACGCGGGCCATTCGCCGCAGCGGCTATGCCGGTACCGGCGTGGCGGACATCATGAAGGAGGCGGGGCTGACCCATGGCGGGTTCTACGCCCACTTTGACTCGCGGGAAGCCATGCTGGCCGAAGCGGCGGACCGGGCCGGCGCCGAGACCGTGGCCACGCTGGCGCAGCTCGCTGCGGCGGTGCCGCCCGTGGACGCGTACCGAACGCTGCTGAAGACCTACCTGTCGCGCGCCCATGTCGAGTTGGCCGAAACGGGCTGCCCCGTGGCCGCGCTGGGCTCGGAAATGCCGCGCCAGGCGGCCGAGGTGCGTCAAGCCGCCACGGGGCGCATCAAGGACATGATCGACCTGGTGGCCCGCCACGCGCCCGACCGCGGCCAGCCGGATGCTCGGCGCCATGCGCTGGCCGCCACGGCCACGATGGTGGGCGCCTTGATCCTCGCGCGCGCCGTGGACGATCGCCCGCTCAGCGACGAGCTGCTTCGCGCCGCCTTCGACCACCTCACCGGCGCCTGAGCGCGCTCGACCCTTCCCGCCCTTGTGGCCTGCTTGTTCGTCCAAAAATATGACGGGCGTCATTGTTAGTTGTTCCCCCCACCACCCGACCCGGGAGTTCCCCATGAAGATTCAAGGTTCCATCGCGCTCGTGACGGGCGCCAACCGCGGCCTTGGTGCCGCTTTCGTCCGCGCCTTGCTGGCCGGTGGCGCGGCCAAGGTGTACGCGGCGGCGCGCCATCCCGCCAGCGTCACGCAGCCCGGCGTGGTGCCGGTGGCGCTGGACGTGACCCGGCCCGACCAGCTTGCCGCGCTGTCGCGCGAGTTGCGGGACCTCAGCTTGGTGGTCAACAACGCCGGGGTGTTCGAGCCCGGCCCGGTGTTGGCGCCGAACGCGCTGGACGCCTTGCTGCGGCAGATTGAAACCAACGCCATTGGCCCCCTGCGCGTGGCGCAAGCCTTTGCGCCGGTGCTGGCCGCCAACGGGGGCGGTGCGGTGGTCAACATGCTGTCGGTGCTGAGTTGGCTGACCCTGGCGAACGTGAGTGGCACCTACAGCGCGTCCAAGGCGGCGGCCTGGGCGCTGAGCAATGCGCTGCGTCAAGAGTTGAAAGGGCAAGGCACCGAAATGCTGTCGGTGCATGCGGCCTTCATCGACACCGACATGGCAAGCGGGGTGCAGATGCCCAAGACCTCGCCGGATGAGGTGGCGCGGATCGCGTTCGAGGCGCTCGAGGCCGGCCACAGCGAGGTGCTGGTGGACGACGTCACCCGCCAGGTGCGCGCCGGCTTCGGCGCCACGCCGGCGGTTTACCTGGGCACGTGACGCCTGCCGCATCCGCGCGGCGCTGTGCGCTGCCGAACGGACGCCCGACGCTTTGCGTCCTCACACTGACGCTCTCCCCGCCCCTTTTCCGTGGTGCCCGGCCCATGCGCCGGCAAGCATGAAGGTGGGCGCAAAGCAGCCCTCGAAAGGAACGCCGATGATTTCCGCCCGTGGTCATGCCGCCCACGACGCACAAGGCCGCCTGCGCGCCTTTGCGTTCGAAAGGGAAGAGCCGGGTGAGCGTGACGTGCAGATCCAGGTTCTGTTTTGCGGTGTCTGCCATTCCGACATCCATCAAGCCAAGAACGAGTGGTCGAACACGGTGTATCCCTGCGTGCCGGGCCACGAGGTCGTGGGGCGGGTGACGCGGATCGGCGCGGGTGTGACGACGCGGGCGGTAGGGCTCGTTGGCGTGGGCTGCATGATCGACAGCTGCCGGCACTGCGAGCCGTGCCGGCGGGGTTGGCAAAACTACTGCGAAGGCCCGAACAGCTGGCTGGCCACCTACAACGGGCCCATGGTGCCCGCCCGCTTGGCCCCTGACGGCGTGAACGTGTACGGGCGCGACAACACCTACGGCGGTTATTCCGACGTGTTGGTGGTGAGGGACGACTTCCTGATCACCATCCCTTCGACGCTCAAGCCCGAGCGTGCCGCGCCCATCCTTTGCGCGGGCGTCACCACCTATTCGCCCATGAAGCACTGGGGCGTCCAGGCCGGTCAGAAGGTCGGCGTCATCGGCTTCGGTGGGCTGGGCGACATGGCCGTCAAGCTGGCCCTCGCCATGGGCGCACAGGTCGTGGTGTTCACCAGCAGCGGCGACAAGTTCGAGGCCGCGCGAAAGCTGGGTGCCGAACCCGTGCTGGAAAGCGATGCCAAGGCGATGGCGCTGCACGCGCTCAGCTTTGACTTCATGCTGTCCACCGTGCCGCAGCGGCACGACTTGAACCCTTACCTGCCGCTGTTGAAGCGCGACCGCACCTTGGTGGTGGTCGGTGCGCTGGAAGTGATGGCGCCGGTCAACCACCAGCAAGTTGCGTTTCATCGGCGAAGCATCGCCGGGTCCCTGATCGGCAGCATCGCCGAAACGCAGGAGGTGATCGACTTCTGTGCCACCCATGGCATCGCCCCGGACATCGAACTGCTGCGCATCCAGGACCTGCACGAGGCCTACGTGCGCATCGAGCAAGGCGAGGTTCGCTTCCGCCACGTCATCGACATGGCGTCTCTGGCGGAAGACCCGGCGCCCGCCTGAGCCCGCGGCGCGGCGCGCCCCACGGCGCCGCCCCCACCGCCCATTCACCCACCCAAGCAAAAGGCCCCTTCATGAAGATCGCCACCCAAGCCCGTGCCGAACTCGCCCACGTCGGCCAGCTGATCGAAGGCATGCCCATCGCGATGCTGACCACGCTGGAGGCCGATGGCACCCTGGCCAGCCGGCCAATGAGCGCGCTGGAAATGGACGCCCAAGGCGCGCTGTGGTTCTTCACCGACGTGCACTCCTCGAAAGTGGACCGCCTGCGGGCGGTGAACCTCAGCTTCGTGGACAGGGAACGCAGCGCCTACGTGTCCCTGTCGGGCCACGGCGAAATCGACGTCGACAGGGTGCGCATCCGAAGTTTGTGGAGCGCGATGGCCAAGCCGTGGTTTCCGGACGGCCCCGAGTCGAGCAACCTGGCGCTGCTGAAGTTCGTTCCCGACTCCGCCGACTTCTGGGACGGGCCGAGCAGCAAGATGGTGCGCGCCTTCGGGCTGGTGGCCTCGCTCATCGCGGGCAAGCCGGTGGCCATGGGCGAGCATGGGCCGCATGCGGGGCTGTCCGGGCCCGCGCCCGCGACGGTGAGGGCATCGCCATGACGCTTGCTGCGGCCCTCACGCTGTCCCCATGAAGCGACAACTCGCCGCCTACGCCGGCACCATGGTCGTGATGGTGGGCCTGGACCTGCTGTGGTTGGGCGTGGTCGCCAGGCCCTGGTATCTCCAAGGCATGGGTCACCTGATGGCCGACGAGCCCAAGATCGCGGCGGCGGTGCTGTTCTACGCCTTGTTCGGCCTGGGGCTGGTGGTGTTTGCCGTCTTGCCGGCCGGGCCGGCACCCGGTTGGGGCAGAACCGTGGCGATGGCGGCCCTGTTCGGCTTCTTCGCCTATGCCACCTACGACCTCACCAACTTGTCGACACTCAAGCAGTGGCCCATCGGCTTGTCGGTGCTGGACATCGCTTGGGGCGCGTGCGTCAGCGCCGCGGCCGCCGCGGGCGGCAAAGCGCTGATGGATGGGCTGGCGCCGCTGTAGCGCCTTTCACATCACCTCTGGAACCATGGACCGCGGCTTTCGGCCTGGAAAGTTCAACGGCGTGGACGCCAAGCGCCTGTTCGGCAGCCACTGTTACGATGCCTCGACCTGGCCGCGCCTGACGCGGTCCATCGCCGCCCCTGCAGCCCGCCACGCCCGCGCGCGCGGGCCGCGCAGGCCACCGAGACCGACACGCGCCCCTGGGGCCGCAGGAGCTGACACCATGGGCCTGTACAAGATGCCGGGGGTGTACATGGTCGAGAAGACCCCCTTCTCGAACACGGTGGAAGAAGTGGCGACCTCGGTGCCGGCCTTCGTCGGTTGGACAGAGCGGGCCGACCACCGCGGCCGGACGCTGTGCTTGAAGCCCTGGCGGATTTCGTCGATGGCGGAGTTTGAGCAGTTCTTCGGCGGTGCGCCCACGGCCAAGCATGTGCGCTTCACCCTGGTCCCGGCCGACGGCACGGCGCCGGTGGCCGACACCGCCCGGCCCTTGGACGCGCGCGACGCGGCCCCGATGCCACTGGGCCGCACCGCTTGCACCTTGCGCCAGACCGACGGGTTCTACCTGCTGCACGCCGCGATGCGCTTGTTCTTCCTGAACGGTGGCGGGGCGTGCTGGGTGGTCTCGGCGGGCTTGCATGGCGAGGCGGTCAACGCGGCAGGCCTGATCGCCGCCGTGGACACCCTGACCAAGGAGCAAGAGCCAGCGCTGCTCGTGGTCCCCGATGCCGTGCTGCTCGAGCAAGCCGATTGCCAGCGCGTGCAGCGCGCCATGCTGGCGCACTGCAGCGCCAAGATGAAGAGCCGCATCGCCATCCTCGACGTGTGGGAGGGCTATCGCCCGCGCAGCGACGGCGCCGACGTGGTGGCCGCCTTCCGCGACGGCGTGGGCGACCACGGCCTGTCATATGCGGCGGCCTACTACCCGTGGTTGCACACGACGGTGGTGCAAGCGGGTGAGCTGACCCACCGGAACCTCGCCGATGCCGCCAGCCTGGACGTGTTGATCGCCTGCCTTCACGACGAAATCGAGCAGCTTGGGCCGACCGATGCCACGCAGCGGATCGCCCTCGTGAACACCCTGAAAACCGTGACCAACGAGGAAGGCACCAAGCTGCAGGTGGCGTCAGTGCTGGCCATCAGCCCCCTGTTCAAGGTCCTGCTCAACGACATGACGCGGCGCCTGAACCTGCTGCCGCCGGCGGCGGCGCTGGCGGGCGTTTGCGCGATGGTCGACAACACGCGGGGCGTGTGGACCGCACCGGCCAACGTGGGCCTGGCGGGCGTCACCGCCCCGGCGGTGTCCGTTTCCGCCGAACAGCAGGACGACTTGAACGACACGCCAAGCGGCAAGTCGGTCAACGCCATCCGCAGCGTCGTCGGCGAGGGCGCGCTGGTGTGGGGCGCGCGCACGCTGGACGCCAACAGCGTGGACTGGCGCCACGTGAACGTGCGGCGCACGATGATCATGCTGGACGAGTCGATCAGGCTTGCCGCCAAGGCCCTGATTTTCGAGCCCAACACCGCCAGCACCTGGACCACGGTGAAGTCGATGATCACCCGCTATCTCACTGGCGTGTGGCAGCGCGGCGGCCTGGCCGGCGCCATGCCCGAGGACGCCTTCAGCGTGCAGCTGGGCCTGGGTGAGACGATGACCGCGGAGGACGTTTTGGAAGGGGTGATGCGGGTGACGGTGCTGGTGGCGATCGTTCGGCCGGCAGAGTTCATCGGTTTGACATTGCAGCAGCAGATGCAAAAGCATTGAGGCGGGCAGCGTGCTGCGCCCGGCGCCGCCCGCATCGCTTGCAGCCGGCATCCGTCAAGCGGGCGCGCGGGATGCCCCGCACCACACCGACGCCCGAATCCGGTGGCGTCAGTCGTGCAGTTCGCGGTGCAGCCAGGCCCGAGCGAGCGCCCAATCGCGTTTGACGGTGGCAAGGCTCACGCCCAGCACCTCCGCAATCTCCTCGTTTTCCAGGCCACCAAAGAACTTCAGCTCCACCACCCTGGCGGCGCGCGGGTCGACCTGCTCGAAAGCCAGCAGCGCGTCGTGCACCTTCACCACCTCGGCGGTGCCGGCGCCGCCCGTGTCGGCCACTTGCAGGGCCTCGGTCAGCGTGAGTGACACCAAGGGCACGTCGCGCTTTTGCGCCAGCCGCGACACCGCGTGGTTGACGAGGATGCGCCGCATCATCAGCGACGCCACCGCCAGGAAGTGACTGCGGCTGGCCCACTGCGTGCGCGATTGCGCCTGCAGCCGAAACCAGGCCTCGTGCGTGAGCGCGGTCGCGCTGAGGGTGTGGCCCGCGTACTCCTTGCGCATCTGCGCGCCGGCCTGGCGCTTCAGCTCGTCGTACAACGCCGCGAAAAGGGCGTTGGCCGCCGCGGCATCCTGCGCGTCGCGGCCACCGGCATCCCGCTGCACAAGCCACTGGGTGATCTCGGCGGGCTGGGCGTGGTGGCTGTCCATGCCGGGGATTGTGTTGGCGCCAGAAAAAAATTGCTGCCGGCGTGAGCCTCGACGGCGGCCCAGCGTGCGCTAAGGGACAAGGCAGGCGGCATTCAGCCGGTCCTGCGCGCCCACCCGTCACGAGGTCAGCACGATGCACCGCCAGCGTTTCCCCCGCACGTTCAACCGCCGCACCTGGGCCGCCGCCGCCGCGGCCGCCCTGCTGCACATCACGGCACCCGCCGCTCACGCTGCCGACGCCCCCACCCCGGTGGCCGTGGACGTCGGCTTCGATGCCGCGGCGGTCGCCGCCCAGGGCTTTCACATCAGCGATGCCAAGGCCTTGAAGGGCATCACCCGCGTGGCGGTGCCGGTGTTCGTGGTCGACTTCGTGACCGCGGACAACGTCAGCACGCAGACCTCGGGCTTCGGCAGCGCCGGGCGGGCCAGCTCGTCGCTGTACTACAAGCTGCTCGGCGTGGGCGAGCCCGAGTTCCAGGCGCTGGCCGATGCCATGCACGCCGGCTTCCTGCAGCGCCTGAGCGACAGCGGGCTGCAGGTCTTGGGCGCCGACGACCTCCAAGCCACCGCGGCTTACCGCAAACTGGCCGCTGGCGGCAAAAAGATGCCGCTGAAGAGCGACACCCACACCGTGGTGTCGGCCCAGGGCTGGAACGTCTACGGCTTTGCCCGCGCCGGCACGGGTGCCGCCAAACCCTCGTCGGGCCTGTTTGGCGCGCTGGCCGGCATGGGCGATGGCTTTTCGGCCGTGGGCGACGCGCTGGACAGCATCGCGCTGGCCAAGGCGCTGAACGCTGCCACGGTGGAAGTTCGCCTGCGCGTGAATTTCGTCGAGCTCGTCGACCACAACCAGGGCTTCTTCGGTCGATTGGCCGGCGTGGCGACCACCACCGGCAAGGCCTTTCCCAGCATCGATGGCGTGATGGTGCAGGTTCAGCAGGGCGACTGGCGCAGCGTGATGACGCTGAACCGCACGCTGGTGCTGGACCCCGCGGTGTTTGCCGAGGTGCGTGAAAAGCCCAGCACCGCCGCGGACGTGGCCGGTGTGGTGGTGGCCGGCCTGCTGCGGTACGCCGCCGGCAACAAGGACACCAGCGCCAGCAAGGAGATGGAAGCCATCGCCGATGCGGCCCGCTACCGGCAAATCGTCGGCGCGGGCTTGAACAGCCTGTCCGATGTGGTGGTGGCGCGGCTGAAGGCCGAGCGCTGAACCCACCGATGTGCCGTGGTCGCTGCGGCGGCCTCGGCGCACTTTGCAACCCTTCCTGCCACGCTCCAACCCGAGGTCTTCTTCCATGCCCAAGCCCATGCCCATGCCCTGCATTGCCAAGCCACCTGCCCTGTGGCGCGCTGCGTTCTGGCGGTCGCCCACCGTGATCGCCATGCTGACCACCACGCTCGCCGCCTGCGGCGGCGGCGGTGACGACAACCCGGGGTCCGGAGGCAGCGCCGGGTCGGCCGGGGCATCGGTGGCGTCCGCGCCGCTGGTGGTGTCGGCGGGCACGCCGGCCAGCCTGAACGGCACGCTGGACAAGACCACCGCGCAGTTCGAGCACGGCAGCAGCAACGCACTGATGACCACCTACGCCGCCAGCGACGACCACTGCCGCGTGGGTGCCTTCGCCCTGCTCAGCAGCAACGGCACGCGTTACTACATCGAAATCTCGTTCAGCAAGGCCGCCAAGGCCGTGGGCCGCATCAACTTCGGCGCCGACGCTGGCCTGGTGCTGCTGGCCCGCTCGGTGGCCCCGGTGGCGGGCGTGACGGTGGACACCGCCAACCGCCGCATTGGCTTGGTCAACGTCGTGGTGGGGGGGGCCAACAGCACGAACAGCGTCACGCTGAACGGCTCGCTCGAGTACCCCACCCACGTCGACGCCGCGGCCCGCGCCGCCTGCGGCTGACCGGCATACTCATGCCGATGGCCGCGCCACCCAGGGGCTGGCCCGCCCCCCCTGGACGCCCATGACGCCGACCCCCGACGCCGCCCGCTGGTCCGAGATCAAGTCCCTGTTCGACGCCGTGGTGGACGCGCCGGCGGCGCGGCGCGAGGCCCTGATTGGCGCAGCGGCGCTCGACGCCGCCGCCCTGGTCGAGTTGCGCAGCCTGCTGGCGCACCACGACGCTGCCACGGGCCCAGCCGGCTTCATGGCCGCCCACGCCGCGGCGCAGCTGGGTGCACGCCAGGGCGAGTTCGAAGCCGATGGGGCAGACCACGGTGCCGCCCGCGTCGGGCAGCGCCTGGGGGCCTGGGAGATCGTGCGCCCCCTGGGCGCTGGTGGCATGGGCGAGGTCTTCGAGGCCCGCCGGGCCGACGGCAGCTACGAAGGCCGGGCCGCGGTGAAGTTGCTCAAGCGTGGCATGGACAGCGCGGCCGTGCTGCAGCGCTTCGCGCAGGAGCGCCAGGCACTGGCACGGCTGAGCCACCCACACATCGCGCGGCTGCTGGACGCTGGGGCCAGCGCCGAGGGCCTGCCGTACTTCGTGCTGGAGTACGTCGACGGCCAGCCGATCGACGTCGCGGTGCGCGGCCTGACGCTGGAGCAACGGCTGCAGTGCTTCATGCAGCTCGCCGACGCGGTGGCGCACGCCCACCGCAACCTGCTGGTGCACCGCGACCTGAAGCCCGGCAACGTGCTCGTGGACCTGGAAGGCCGCGTCAAGCTGCTGGACTTCGGCATCGCCAAGGCGCTCGACCCGCTGGAGCACCACGACGGCCACACCACGGTGGGCGGCGTGCGGCCCTACACGCCCCACTACGCGAGCCCCGAGCAGGTGCGTGGCGAGCCGGTGAGCACCGCCACCGACATCTACAGCCTGGGCGTGTTGCTCTACCAGATGCTGACCGGCACGCGGCCCACCGGGCGCACCGCCACCACGCCGGCCGAAGCCGCGCGCAGTGTGCTGGAGGACGCGCCAAAGCGACCCAGCCGCCTCTCGCCCGACGAGGCGGTGGACCCGCAATGGCTGCACACACGCAAGCGGCTCGAAGGCGACCTCGACAACGTGCTGTTGAAGGCGCTGGAGAAACCGGTCGAACGCCGCTACGCCAGCGTCGACGCGTTCGCGGCCGACGTTCGCAACTACCTGGGCGGCTGGCCCGTCAGCGCCCGGCCAGCCGGGTGGCGCTACCGCATGGCCAAGCGCATTCAACGCAACCGCTGGCTCAGCGGTGCGGTGGCCGCGGGCGTGTTGGCGCTGCTCGGTGGTGTCGCCGGCATCGCTTGGCAGGCCCATGTCGCGCAGCAAGCCCGTTCGCTGGCCGAATCGCGGCTGGCCGAGGTGCGCCGTGTCACGCACGCGCTGGTGTTTGGCTTCGGCGATGCGGTGGAGTACTTGCCCGGCGGCATGAAGATCAAGGCCGACCTGTACCAGGAGACGCTGGTCGCCCTGCAGCGTTTGGCGCCCTCCTTGGGCAGCGACCCCACCGTGGAGGCCGACATCGCCCAGGTGCACGTGCGCCTGGCCGAGGCCTATGCGCCAGGCTACCCCGTGTCGCTGGCCGACGCGGCGCGCGCGCGGCCCCATGCGCAGAGCGCGGTGACCTTGTTCGAGCGCCTGCGCCCCCACGTGCTGCAAAGCGCCGACCCGAGCCTGATGAACTACGCCACCCGCGCGCTGACGGTGCTGGCCTCGCTGGAAGCGGACGACGGCCGAAAGGAGCGCGCGGTCGAGCTCACCCGACAGAGCCTGAGTTGGGGCCAGGAGGCGCTGGCCGCCGCGCCGCCGGGCGGCCCCACGCTGCTGTTGCGCGATGCCGTCACGGCCGGCTACCAGGCCCTGGCCGTCCTGCTGGACGACAACGGCGTCGGCTTGGGACGGCACCAGGAGGCGCTGCCGCTGTACCGCGCCGCGCTGGCGTCCGGCCTGCAAGCGCTGACGATGTCAGGCGAAATGGCGGCCCTGGACGCCAAGTCCCGGCCCGAGCGGACCCGCTATGGCGCCGAGCTGCGCCAAACGCTGGGCGTGATCGCCGGCAGCATGGCCTCGTCATTGGCCCGCCGCGGTGACTACGCCGGGGCGATGCAGGCGCGCGGCCAGTCCATGCAGTTCTTGCGGGAGGCCCAGCAGACCCATCCCGAGCAAGTCCAGTTCCAGTCCGCGCTGGCGGGCGCGCTGCGCGTTCAGGCCGGACTGCAACTGGCGATGGGCCAAGCCGAGGACGCGCGGGCGACGCTGGCCGAGTCGCTGCAGTGGACCGACAAGCTGCTGGCCACCGACCCCGGCAACGCCGAATGGCAGGACGACCGGGAATTCGCCACGCCACTGCAAGGCACGATCCTGGCACAGCTGGGTCGTGACGCCGAAGCGCTGCCCTGGCTGGCGCGCGGCCTGGCCTATTGGCAGGCCGCGCTGACCAAGGCGCCTGGTGCGCGGGCACAGCGCGAAGTCGCCAGCATCCGGTTCCGCCTGGCGCTCAGCCGGGCGCGGCTGGCCGGCGTGGGCAGCGCTGCCACCGCGTGGGCGGCGGCGGCGCAGGCCGCTGAGGCGCTGCGCACCTTGTCCGAGTCGGCGCCGGCGCAGGCCGACGTCTGGTTGGTCCGGGCCGAGGCCGAACAGGCCCTGGCGGCGGAAGGCCCCGCCGCCGACCGGCCCCGTTGGCAAGCGCAAGCCTGCGCCACCTGGCGCCGCGCGGCCGAACTCAGGCCGCTGCCGCCTGCGGCTCGCGCGTCGTCGGGCTGCTGAGGCGATGGCGTCAACGCGCAGACGCCGGGTCCGCCGGGTCCGTCGGGTCCGGCGCGACCCGGGCCCGCCTCAAGCGATGTCGGCGTCGGTCGCCCGCCTCAGCGCGATGGCCATGTCGTCGCGCAGCGTCAGCAGTTGGGGCCCGAGCCGGTCGACGACCGCATCGAAGGGGTCCGTGGTCAGCAGACTGACGTTCACGGCGTAAGCCAGGTCGGACGTCACCAAGGGGGCGGCCACGGCGACCACCTCGGGTTGCCACGAGGCGGCACAGAAGCCGAACTGCGCCACCGACTTCAACGCCGCATCGATCTGCACACTGAGCTGACCCCATGTTCTCTTCTGGCGCCGCTTGAAAACGGCCTCGAGCGATTGGCGGGCTGAGCGCGGCACGGTGGACAAGTAGGCGCGGCCGAGCGACGTCAGCTCGATGGGCACGCGCTGGCCCGAGACGACGCTGCGGAACGCCACCCGGCGGGCGTACCGGATCGACTCCAGGTAGACCATCTCGTCGCGGTCGGGTGCGGCCAGCCCCACGTTGACGCGCTCGCGCTCGGCAAGCTGCCGCATCAACGGGGCGGCCACCGCCAGCACGCGGGACCCCGTGCGCATGGCGTGCGCGATGCTCAGCACCGCCGGGGCCAAGCGGTAGGTGCGCAAGGCCGCTTCGTGCTGCAGCAGGCCCACGCCCACCAGCGTCTGCGTGAGCCGGCTGACGGTGGATTTCGGCAAGTTGGTGCGCTCGGCCAGCTCGCTGTTGCCAAGCCGCTCCGAGCCCTGCCGAAACGCGCGCAGGATCTCCACACCGCGCTCCAGGGACCGGTTCGCCGGTAAGCCTGCGGTGGGCAGCTGACCGCTGCTGGGGTGGCGTGGTGGCATCGGGAAAACCCTCTCATCAATTCCACTGGATGGAATCGGGGCAGTGTATTCGCGGGCCGCTGAACCTAAGCTTGTTGGCATGCCGGCAGCGGGAGATCGTGCCGTCATCCACCAGCGGAAGCCATCCGCACGCCCCCAGGAGACCAGCATGATCGATCTGATGCGCCCGCTGCGACCGCGCACGCCCGCCTTCCTCTTGTCGTTGGCGCTTGCCGCTTCGACAGCGTGGGCCGCCTACCCGGAAAGGCCCGTGCGGCTGGTCGTGCCATTCGCCCCCGGCGGCGGCACGGACCTGATCGCCCGCACGCTGGGCAACGGCATGGCCACCGAGCTCGGTCAGCAGGTCATCATCGACAACAAGCCGGGCGCGGGCACGATCATCGGCACCGATGCGGTGGCCAAGAGCCCGCCCGACGGCTACACCATCGTCATCGCCTCCTTCGCCCATGCCGTCAACCCGAGCCTGGTGGCCAGGCTGCCGTACCCGGCCGACAAGGCCTTCACCCCCATCACCCTGATCGGCCGCGGCCCGAATGTGCTGGTCGTGGGGGCC